>JAFRBI010000005.1 GCA_017404935.1 Candidatus Saccharimonadota bacterium | reverse complement strand
TTAATATAGGACATAGGTAGTCCCTCCTTTCTATAGGTTATTTGCTTTTATATCTACAGTTTAGAGGACTACCTTTTTTGATGCAATATTTGTTGCAAAGGTATTGAGTTATTACGTTCGCATTGACATTGTAATTCTTTTATTTTCTTCATTGACATTGTTTTAAGCCTCTGCGGCTCCAATTGAGCCGTATTTTCTTAAAAGTTCGAATCTCTTTGCCTGTATATGTATACCTCAGAACTCGCACGGCATCAGTACCGGATAATCTTTCTTAGGTATAACCTTGATCTTAGCCGTGTATTCGGGGTGGTCAATACACCAGTCCACAACCGCATAAAGCCGAATAAGTATGTCTGGTCGCCGCTCACCATTGATAAATTGCGCAATTTGTTGCGTAATTTTTTGTGGTTGCTAAAAGTATCACCATGGATAAAGATGTGATATAATTAGGTAAAGGAGAAATATGGCTATTGCTACTAGTAGTGTTGAGGAGTTTGTACATTCCGTAATGGATGAGCTTGCGACTGGGAGGACGACTGAACATTCTTATCGGCCTGCGTTCAAAAAACTTTTTTCTAGTGTTGATAAAGTAAAATCCGTAAATGAGCCGAAACAAAGTGAGTATGGCGCGCCAGATTTTGTTTTTCTGGGTAATCAAAATAAAGATTTGATTCTTGGATATGCTGAGATGAAAGATATTGATAAGAATCTTGACGAGATTGAAAAATCTGGTCAAATGGATCGGTATCGTGGTTATAAAAATATTTTCTTGACTAATAATTTAGATTTTCGTTTTTTTAGAAATGGGGTGAAATATTTTGAGATTAAAATTGGTAAGTATGACAAGAAAAGTGGGACTATAACAGAGCTCTATCAGGATAATTATAGCAGGTTGACTAATGAACTAATGGCGTTTTTTGAGCAAACTCCGGAATCTATTACAAGTGGTAAGCGGTTAGCTGAGATTATGGGCGGTAAGGCAAGACGGATTCGTGATAATATTAAAGTGATTTTTGAAGAACATAAAGATCCAGAGATTGAAAAAATTTACGATATGATGAAAGAACTTCTGGTGACTGATTTAACAAAAGACCAATTTGCTGATATGTATGCACAGACTTTGGTCTATGGTTTATTTACGGCGAGATACAACGATGAAACGCCAGATAATTTTACTAGAAGTGAGGCGCGCGACTTAGTGCCAGCGACTAACCCGTTTTTACGTGAGTTTTTCGATCATATTGCGGGTGCGAATTTTAATAAATCACTTAGTTATATTGTGGATGAGCTATGCGAAATTTTTTCGGTGTCCGATATTAAAACTATAGTACATAAGCACTTGAGGCTTGGGCAAGATGAGGCGAGCGAAAAAGACCCGATTATTCATTTCTATGAAGATTTTTTGGCAAATTATGATGCAGAGCTTCGTAAGAAAATGGGAGCTTATTATACACCAACGCCGGTGGTGCGATATATTGTGCGAATGGTAGATAAGGTTTTGAAAGAAGATTTTGGATTTTCTGACGGGATAGCGAGTAACGAGAAAATAAAATATACACATAGGGTGGATCCGTACCAATCTGGTAAAACTACGCGTTCTAAGGTCTTGACGGAGCGAACGGATAATATTCCAGCGGTGCAGATTTTGGATCCAGCGGTGGGGACGGCGACATTCTTGAATGAGGCAATTAAATATATTTATGAGGAAAAGTTTGAAAATCAAAAAGGGCTTTGGAATTCGTATGTAAATAATAATATTTTGCCGAGGTTTAATGGGTTTGAATTGATGATGACGCCATATACGATTGCGCATTTGAAATTGGGAATGACGCTAACGGAACTTGGAGCGAGAGATCTACGGTCGCGTCTTCGCGTGTTTTTAACGAATACTTTGACGGAAGGGGTTGAGAATGATTTGCCGTTATTTACTTTACTCGGATTGACGAAGGTCGTAGCGGAAGAATCTAGTTTGGCGGCGGAAGTGAAAAATGATTTGCCGGTGATGGTGGTGATGGGGAATCCGCCGTATAGTGGCGTCTCGTCGAATGAGACAAAATTTGCGAATAGTCTAATTGAAAAATACAAAGTTGAACCAGGTGGACAGGTGAAACTTCAGGAGCGTAAACATTGGCTTAATGATGATTATGTGAAATTTATTGCATTTGCGGAAGACATGATAGAGAAAAATAGTAAAGGTATTGTTGCGATGATTACGAATAATGGTTATCTAGATAATCCAACTTTCCGTGGAATGCGATGGCATCTAATGAAAACCTTTGATAAAATTTATGTTTTAGATTTACATGGTAATGCTAAGAAAAAGGAAGTTTCTCCGGATAGTTCTCCCGATCAGAACGTGTTTGACATTATGCAGGGAGTAGGGATAATGATTGCCGTAAAGGCTTCTAATAATGAAAAAATGGCTAAAATATACCATTCAGAAATTTATGGTTCAAGAAAGCATAAGTTTGACGTACTCAATAATGATGGTGTGAAATTTAAATCTGTAAAGTTTGATGAAAAGATGTGTTATTTTGTTCCTAAAAATGTAGAAGGCAAAGACGAATATGAGCGCGGTGTTTTGCTAAACGAACTGATGCCAGTTAACACTGCTGGAATTGTAACGGCTAGAGATAATATAGTGATTGATGACGATAGAGATGTATTATTAAAGCGCATTGAAAAAATTTGTGACCAGAGTTACTCAGACAATGAAATAAGGCGATGGTTGTTCCCAAATAAAAAAGACGGGAAGTATAAGGCGGGGGATACTCGCGGATGGAAACTGAGCGAAGCTCGTAAAAATATCGCGAATAACAATCACGATGATTTTATACAAAAAATTTCTTATAGGCCGTTTGATATTAGGAATATTTACTATTCGCAAGATATGGTTGATTGGGGTCGTGAAAAAATAATGAAAAATATGCTTGATTTCGGGTTTGATGAATGAGAAAATTGTTTAGGCAGGCAGTCATGCAGGCAGGCAGGCAGGCAGGGGAATTACGCGATGATCTTTAGCCGCGGTCCGAACGAAGATAATTCTGCGCCAATCTTTATCGTGGACTGCGTTTCTGAACACCGTGCGTTTTCTAGAGCAAATGCGGAAGGTACGGATTATGTTGTGCCACTATATGTGTATGATAAGTCAAAAAAGCAGATGGGCGTGGTATTTGAGCGTTCTGTGACAGATGATACATTGGTGGTCGACAGTATGCCAGAGCATGCTGTCTTGGGGACTGCTGGTTTTGCTGGGCAATTTGCTCCGTTATGGATTTTAGATGAAGAAAGCTTCAAGTACGCGAATTTTGACATGAATAAATTGCAGGAATTGTTTTCAGATGTTGAACAGCCAAATAAAAAATCTCGCAAGGTTTATCCGGAAGATATTATGGATTATATTTATGCATCGCTTCATTCACTTAGCTACCGCGAAAAATATAAAGAGTTTTTGAAGATTGATTTCCCACGCGTGCCACGACCAAAGAGTTGGAAAGAGTTTTGGCGATTAGTAGAGTTGGGAAACAAATTGCGCGAGTTGCATTTGATGTGCGAAGTGCCAAAATCAAAAGTTACTTTTCCGATTGATGGTGATAATGTGGTAGAGAAGATTAGTTATAATGATGGCAAGGTTTATATTAACAAAACTCAACATTTTGATAATGTTTCTGGACTAGCTTGGAATTTCTATATTGGTGGCTATCAACCAGCGCAAAAATGGCTGAAGGATCGTAAAAGTAGAGAATTAAATACTGATGATATTTTGCACTATGAAAAAATAATTGCGATTTTGGAAGAGACGGATAAAATCATGAAAGAGATTGGGTAAAAGAGAGAGGAGAAAAGAGGATATGAAGAAAGAAGTAATTAAATTAAGCAGTTTAAGTTGTTCGGAGGCTGGAGCACAAAATCGCAGAAAGATACGGACTAGGTAATGCTATTAATTCGTCGAGTTTTAGTTATAAATTACAACTTGGCGCACATGATTATGGCATGGTATACACAGATGAAGGGGCGTTGGCATTTCACTATGTAGTGGAGGAAATAGATAGCGGTGGTTTTATACTTAGAATTTTTCCAAAGAAATAATGGAAATTTGGCAGGAATGAAAAGGAGTGGTCTACGGCCACTCCTTTTCATTTAGCGAGTATGACAGGTATTACAACAGTAATAGCACCCATCAATTCGCTCAGCCACTTTTGGGTATTTCGCTCGAGCAGCGTTGATGGCATCCTGACAGTTTGTGAAATTGCCTAGAGGTAGCCGGTCCTTTTCGAGTGGTAGGTGGTTGCACCGATTTAGTCGGTGTACTTCGAAATCCCCATTGGGCTGGGACTGATTATTTAAGATGAACGGTTCGTACATCTTTTAATAATTTGTCCTTTCTTGGCATCACCCTTGTCGATGCGCATTAATTGATAACGTACAAAAGTTGTACTTATCTAGAATGTACTCAAGGGGCCACCATCAGATGTGATGGTATACTTATGTACATAACGCGGAAGCGACACTCAACGTTGCGCTTTCGTGTACCTCCTGTTACGATTATGATTATAGCAAGGGGGCAATTAGTTGTCAAGATTTTTGATAAAGAATGTTTGAAATTTTGACATTTATGGTATAATAGAGATAGAGATAAACGAAAGGTTAGGGTTATGCGTGGGCAAGATACAAGTAATATAGAAAAAGCAAGGCTTGCGAGGGGGCTAACGCAAGAGCAGGTGGCGAAGGCGATTGGCGTGAGCCGGCCGACATATATTAATATTGAAAATGGAAAAAGAGAGCTCACGGTGAGTCAGGCGGAAATGCTAGCAGCGGTTTTACGCGTGAGTGTAGAAGATTTGCTTGATTCTGCGGATGGAGTGGTTGCTTTTGCGGACTCAAAGAATTCTTTTGAAAAGTTTAAGCAAATAGTTCTAAATGCGATTAAGTATGGCGCGGACGATAGTGACGGAAGAATTACAAAGACTAAACTAGCGAAACTGGTTTATTTGGCGGATTTTATTTGGTTTTATGAGAATTCGCGACCGATGACGGGTGTGAAATATCGGAAGATGGCGCAGGGACCAGTGGCGTATGAATATTTTCGGGCTTTGGATGAAATGGAAGAAGAAGGCGTGATTTTGCGCGAGCCGAAAGGTCAAGCGATAATGTTGTCTTTGACAGAGGAACAAGCGCCGACTGGAAAATTGACCGAAGATGAAATAAAAATGGTGAAAAAAATTGGTAAGGCGTGGAAGGGGAAGCCGACGGTTGACATAGTGAATTTCACGCATGAGCAATTGCCGTGGCAGATCTGCATGGATGAAGAAGTGATT
>JAFRBI010000004.1 GCA_017404935.1 Candidatus Saccharimonadota bacterium | reverse complement strand
AGGTTTCCCCATTCGGCAATCCCCGGATCAATTCTCGTTGTCAGATCCCCGAGGCTTATCGCAGACTCCTACGTCCTTCTTCGGTGTTGATTGTCAAGGCATCCACTATCAGTGCCCTTAATTACCTTTTTATGCATTGACATAACCAGCAATCGAAGTTCAATTCAATTGCAAATGCTACGTCTAAAATCTTTTCATCGTTAATATCAACTTGTTAATCTGAAATTTGAGAAAGATTTTTCGGCCGTTTAAAACAACCTCAAATATTCCTCGCTTTCTTCACTTTTGGTAGAGGTTGCAAATAGGCAACTTACTTAAAACTTCCCTTATTATAGCAAACCTCATACCAAAAGTCAAGACTTTTTTTGCAAAAAAGTCTTGCAGCGTCCCAAGGGGCAAACAAGACTTTTTTCGCCTAATTTTCGGCTTTTTTGCGATTTTTCGCTCGCACCACCAACCAGGTGATAATTGCAATAATCACAAAGATGATAATGAAGAATAACCAGAGAGGACATTTAATCACGAGTTTAGTCACCTCTGTGGTCACACCTTCAAATTCTATAGTGTATTTGACGTTGAAGATGCCTACCATAGGGGTTTTATCCCAAACAGTTTTGTTAGTGAGTGTACGATTAGGCAAAATTGTCTTATCTTCTGGATCTTCTTCGTTAGTAAATACTTCTTCGGAAGAAAATAGTGGAAATACTTGTATTGTATAAGTGGCTACACCGTGGGTATTACCGGTATTTTTAATGGTAGATTCTGCAGAAATATTCCCATCAAAGATGAAGCTCGGCACATTGGTACTCAAAACTTCACCACTATGTCTAGTAGTGCCGGCGATTTCAGCATAAATAATATGGGCCATGGCAATATTTTCATTCATAGCTACAGTCGTATCACCATCAGCTTTATCATCATTCTTATCGGATACAGAATTCACTATAATCGCTTCATACTGCCCACCAGCCGGCGCATCTTCTGGCACATCAATCGTAAAATTAATCTTTTGTGCGCCACCCACAGCTAAAGTACCAGATTTAATATCAGTAGTAGTCCAATTTACGATCTGGTTTAGCCCCTCGGTCTCTTCGTATTTTATATTATAATTATCATCTACAAAAAATGGTTGTACAGTAACATTATAGCGGAGTTCGCTTGTATTAGTTAAATCATTAGAAACAGTAAAAGTTCCAGCATATTTCTCACCTGGGGTCAGTATAATAACCTGGTTCATCGGGGACATTGTAATACTATATCCTTCAGCAAAGGCCATCCCAGAAACAGGCAGTAAGCTAAGAATAATTGCAAAAGATGCTGCCACCCACTTTTTAATTTTATTTAGTTTTAGTCTCATTTTTTCCTCCTTTGGACTAGTTTTTAATTATCTTGTTATTGTTATCTTTTAATCTCGCAGGTAAAGCCTTGGGCGAGATAACCTCTCTTATAGCCTGTTAAATTCTCTGGAACGCTGTCTAACATAAAGTATTTAATAGTTTGGTCGTTTAACTCAGATGCTTTAGCATAGAGTGCCATTTGAGCGGTTTCGTCATCTTGAGAATAAGTAGCGCCAAGAGAATATGGTTTCATACCACCAGTTTGGAAGCTAATATTCATATCACCTTCATGAGCGTCTGACATAGTTTTGGTATATTCTTTGCTATCATAAGTAGTTCTATGTATTAAAGAGACTGAATCTATTCTACTTTTAGCAAAGATAGCAGTGATCTTAATCTCTGCATTTTCTGGGTTATCATGGGTAAAGAATTTGTAAGCTACATCTTTTTTAACACATTCTAAGGACTGTGGAGAAACATCATCTGGGTATTCACCAGTAGTTTTAACATCTCCTTTCATTAGAAGCCAAAAAACAAAGACAATGAGAAGTATTACGCCTACTGCGAGTATAATAATCCACCAATTTTTATTGGATTTATTGGACTTTTTAGATTTTTCTGTATTTTCCTCCATCTTTTCCTTTCTTATGTATTAATTATTATTTCGTCTTCGTATTAAAAATACGGTCCCACCCCAAGACCGTATTTTTAAAATTTCTACCGCTAGAATTACGGCAATTGTGCAGCAGTATAAGTTACTTCTGCGCTATAAGTACCAGCATCTTGACCAGTAATAGCGTATGCATAATAAGTAACTGTAAAATCTTTACCATCTTCAGCAGAAGCCTTAGTGCTTACGATGTTGTTGGAAAGATCTACGCCATCACCAGTAGAACCAATTCTCCAATAGGAAGCAGTTGGCGATGATGGTGCCGCACCAGCATTATACGCCCAAGTGTGTACTTGAGTAGTACCAGTAGGCAGAGCTAGCGGATTAGTGCCTACAGTTACTTTATAACCATCGGTATCGTTGCAAACTACTCTAAAGTTAGAAGTACCAAGAGTTGCTTCAGCGGCTGCTGGAGTAATAGTAACAGCGCTCAAAGTATCTTTAGTAGTTACCGTAGTATCAGTAGTCCAGGTTTCACCTGCACCGTGGGCAGTAGCGCCACGAGCGAAAGTACAAGTTTCGTCAATCGTAGTCTGGATCACATCCGTGAATGGACCACCAGTGAAGGCTGCAAACGCACCAACCACAGGCATAGCAGCAAGAGCAACAGAAGCCGCACCAGCTGCAATTATTGATTTTTTCATTTTGTTTTTCTCCTCCTGCTACTTTTAAAGCAGAATTATTTTATATTTTGTGTTAAATGTATAACCTTTAACATTTCCAATTATAGCCAAGCAAAAGCGCTTTGTCAACACTTTTTTAATAGACTTTTTCACAAGTCAATATAATGGTATAATGGTCTTATGAAAAAGCAAAATATCATCAAAAATTATGCTTTTATAGACGGCAACAATTTATATCTTGGTGCAAAATCTCAAAATATAGATTTAAATTACGGTGAATTTCGTAAATATCTTAGATCTAAGATGAATGTTAATAAGGCTTTTCTATTTATCGGATATGATGTTCATAATACCCCACTCTATAATTATCTTCAGAGCCACGGCTATATCTTGATCTTTAAACCCACAATCCCCTACACAGATGAAACTACTGGTGAACGCACAATGAAAGGTAATGTGGACGCAGAGCTCGTACTATACTCTTCCGCAATTGAATTCAACAACTACGATAAGGCAATTATCGTATCTAGCGATGGAGATTTTACTTGTTTAATGAGATATTTGGTAGATAATAATAAACTTGCAAAAATAATTACTCCCACATTGAGATATTCAAAATTATTAAAACCATACAATAAGCTAATTTTGCCTCTGGCCACTATTTATCAAAAACGAGTAAAAAAATAACCGGGATTTGCGTTCGGTACAAGAACCTTAGGCTAGCCCGGTAATGGTGATGTATCTATTGTATCAAAAAGTCAAGAAAATGTCAAGTTTTATTGATATTTTTTAAATAACTCCTCTAATTTTCCATCAAACCCGTGCAAATATCTCTCTGTAGTAGCGATGCTGCTGTGCCCCATCATTTCTTTAATTTCCATCACGCTGGCACCTTTTTTCTGCAGATTCGTAGCAAAAGAATGTCTAAGGGCGTGCGGGTAAAACCCTCCAAAACCAGCTTTCTGAAAAACATTTTGTAGGTTTTTTCTAATAGTGTTTATGGTCGGCGGTATAGCATTAAGAGTTTTCACTCCGTTTAACACACACCAAATATACCCATCTTTAATATGATATTTTTTAAGATAAGCACGTAGATTTTTGGAAGTATTTATACTAAGATAAACCACGCGCATTTTTCCACCTTTGCCAACAAAACTTATTTTAGTGCCATTAAGATTTTCTACTTTCAAATTTGCGATTTCGGCAATTCGCATACCGGTTTCAAACATAATCGTAATCATTAACCCTTCACTTTCGTCTGCGTATTTTAAGACTTGAGAAATCTCCGAATCCGTATAAAATTTACGAGAGGTTTTTGCGGCTCTAAAATATGGCACCAAATTAAAATCAAAAGTAATTTCTAACCCAGCATTTTGGTGAAATTTCAAAAAACTTACAATCGTAGAGTTGTATATATTAACAGAAGCTGGCGATAGATGGTGCCTCAGCTTTAATTCCAGCCATTTATTATAAATTTGATTATCCAGCTCTGTTGCAGAAGTAATCTCAGTATTTTTAACAAACTGATTTAAAATTGCTCGTTTATTATTTAAAGTATTCAGCGACATTTGGCGAATACTTTTACAGTAATTTAAATATTTGATAATTTGATTGTCAATTTTCATGTAAACTCCATGATTATGATATTAATATAATTAATGAAATTACCCCATGCCTCTGTCATATCAAGACGCTCATGCTTGGGGAAAGGGTATATTTGTGATATTATAATCGCAACAAAGCCAAAAGAGTGGAGAAAATGACAAAAATTACACTGAATAAACGTTTAAACATATTTATTGATGAAACTGGCGAGTTTGGTTTTGTTAGGGGTGCCGCTAGATTTTATGGCGTTTCTTTAGTATTTCATGAACAGTCTGCAAGCATCTCGAATGAGTTAAATACCCTAAATGAAAGACTAGAACATCTCAATTTTCATTCGATGATTCATATGGGAGATTTAGTCTCTGGGCATGGGGATTTTATAGGAATGAACATCAAAGAAAGACGAAAAATCTATATACAATTACATAAATTTGCGTCTACTATACCAGCAAACTACTATTCATTTTTTATTGATAAAAAAGATTTTAACACTAATCACGCTCTAGAAGGACGAATAGAAAAGGCCTTGCAAGAATTAATCCTTAGTAATCTAAAATATTTTCAAAATTTTGATGAAATAAAAGTATATTATGATGGTGGCCAGAGGCAATTGAGCAAAATTATTGACAAAGTTTTTGGAGAATTAAATGGGTACGAGAAAAAACCTGATTTTGACCACACCGAAAAGAAATTATTTCAAGTGGCAGATATGCTGACCTACGTAGACAAACTTGTCTATAAATACAGCAATAAGTTAAAATTCTCGAAAACGGAAATCAGCTTTTTTAATTACAAAACTATAGACAAGATAAAACGAGACTTGAAGAACCATCGTTTTGAACAAAAATAGCGACCATAAAGATCGCTATTTTGGCAACGCATTCGCGTTCGCTTAAGGCGAATCGGAGCCAATATTATCATTGATAATAAAGGACGACTCTAGTGAGTATCTTACTATAGATAATACTCCTTATACATGATTATACACCTTTTTTCGTAAAAGACAAGCTTTCTGCACTGTCAGGCATCTGCGTTATACATTTAACACAAAATATAAATTAATTCTGCTTTAAAAGTAGCAGGAGGAGAAAAACAAAATGAAAAAATCAATAATTGCAGCTGGTGCGGCTTCTGTTGCTCTTGCTGCTATGCCGATTGTAGGTGCAATGGCAGCGGACTTCACAGATACGATTCGCGTGACTATTGCGCCTGCTTGCACGCTTACTAGGAATTCAACCACTCCGCACGTAGATGGTGATGTAGTTGCTTCCAGTGCTACGGCTAGAGGGACTTGGGGTACTGCTGCCGCTGGGACTGCTGACACTCTATCCGGATCCATGGCTCCAGGCGAGATCGACAATGACTACGGTGCTTCTAATTTTAATGTAGTATGTAATAATGCTGGTGGTTGGAAGGTTACTGCAGCCGCTAACCCTCTTACAGGTTTGACTACCAATACTGAAAGTATCCCAGTAGGCGCTATCGCTAGCGATACCGCAGCCTGGCAATATACATCTTCTAGTAACGATTCCAATATCACCAATACTGGTACTTTTACTACTGCATCTAACATCGTAGCACAGAGCGCTGTGACTACGCCAACTGCAGGTCGCGACTTTAAAGTACAATATGGCGTATCCGTAGACCACTTATTGTCTGCACAGACTTACGAGGGCACTATTGAATATACCCTTACACAATTACCATAAGTAATTTAGCAGAATTAAAAATACGGTCTTGGGGTGGGACCGTATTTTTAATACGAAGATGAAATAATAATTAATAACACTAAAGAAAGGAAAAGATGGAGGAAAATACAGAAAAATCTAAAAAGTCCAATAAATCCAATAAAAATTGGTGGATTATTATACTCGCAGTAGGCGTAATACTTCTCATTGTCTTTGTTTTTTGGCTCCTAATGAAAGGAGATGTTAAAACTACTGGTGAATACCCAGATGATGTCAAAGATTCCTCCCTAACTTGTACAGCTGCTAAAATAGAGTATCCTTTCTTTATATATGATGAGTCTAGTAGCAAAGAAGCCACTATAAATATGTTATTTAAAGATAAGAAGCTGAATAGTATATCTTTCATTTACTCATTAAAATATGATAATGAAAGAGCTGTTACAACTAGCGAAGCACATAACCATGCAGCAATGAACATCAATTTTGCAAAAGTGGGGCTAGAAGCAGACGCTCTAAATGCGAATTATACTAGAACGAATAGTGAAATGATTTTGACTTTGCATGCTACGATGGCCAATTTAAACGAAGATTCTGGCAAATTCTTTCTAATAAATGATATTCCGGTAGATTCATCTATTGGTAGGTATGCTAGAAATTATAAAAATCAAGGTTTTAAATGCGAGAAAGATAATTAGAAGGAGGTAATATGAAAAAGAAAATTATCGCAATAACAACCAGCATATTTATTAGTTTAATTAGTATAGTATCGCCAACATTTGCTGATACTGGCATTACATTGTCGCCTTTAAACCAAACTATGGTCCTTGTACCGGGCAAGACATATACAGGTTCTTTTAAAATATCAAATCAAGCAAAAAATACAGAAGATATACATTACAAAATTAGTGTTGAACCATTTTATGTAGATGAAAATTATGACATCTATTACACTAATAATGGTGACTATAACCAAATAGTAGATTGGATAACTTTGGAAGACAATAATACTGGGGTCTTAATTCCAAACTCTAATAAAGAGATAAAATATACAATTAATGTTCCAGAAAATGCTCCATCTGGAGGTCAATATGCTGCAATTAAGGCAATCCATGTACCTGAAAACAATAATGAAGAAAACGGCACCAATATTAAAGTGAGCTTTGGAACTGCCTATATAATTTATGCCGAAATTGCAGGTACTACTGAACGTAGCGGAGAAACAATTGGGACCAATGTGCCAAGTTTCATCTTTGATGGCAATATCACTGCAGAATCTACTCTCAAAAATACTGGTAACGTGCACAGCAAAGCTACCTATAAATTGCAGGTATTTCCGCTATTTTCTAGTGAAGAAATCTACACTAACGAAGAAAACCCAGAGACAAAATTAATTTTACCAGATCGCACTCTTACTTATAAATCCACTTGGGACCAGACTCCAATGGTAGGCATCTTCAACGTCAAATACACCGTAGAATTTGAGGGTGTAACTACAGAGGTGACCAAGCTCGTGATTAAGTGCCCTCTCTGGCTATTCTTTATCATCGTCTTTGTAATCATTGCAATTATCACCTGGCTCATCGTAAAAGCCAGAAACCGCAAAAAATCCACCCAAACCGCCTAAACTACCACAAAACAAAAATACCTACTACCGTAGGTATTTTTGTAGCCACCCCGAAAACGCCCCATAATCATTATACGCCCCGGCATCTTCATCGGCGTCCGCCCTCAAATACCCAATCACTTTCCCCTTAGAAATCACCGCCACCGACGGATAGTATTTCACAAACTCATAAAGCGACGACCTTTTCATGTCGCCAAACATCATCTTATACACCCTAAAACCTTTAGAAACGGCAAAATCCTGCACAAACTCCCTTAGCCTGTCAGCTGTCGTGCAACCACCCTGGTCTATCATCACTACAAAAGACTTGCCATCCGCCACCAAGGATTCATATTCATCAGTATCAATTTCCATATATTCCCCGTCACAGCTCTCCCCACAGATATATTCCGCATCAATTTCTGCTCTCGGTGCATTAAACACCCCGGCAATCGCTAATATAAACAAAACCGAGCCGCCCACCACCAAAACCAGCCCCACCACTAGCTGCCAAACCTTCAACGATTTCATTTATTCTCCGTCAAAGTATAGAGATTGATATCGTGATACGGCACTTTATAGAAATCATACACCGTTTTACCATCAGCGCTAACTCGCTTCACCTCCACCTTATTCGGCCCCTCATAATACCAATAGCCACCCACATCGTAAATCTTATCAGCGTCCCAACCAAGAGCAATCAACATCTGGCGCATCATTCCCGCATATCCACCCCCACCACACATCAAGAAAATCACCTTATCTTTCGGAAATAGTGCCTCCAAAACTTCCATAGATTCCTTGTAATTTGGCGTATAAACCCCGTTAGTATTGGTAAACAAGGTCTTTCCTATATAGGTATCGCCCACCGGCTCAGGCAGCCCCGTTACATTCACAATATAAGGTAGCGGTACCACCTCAAAACCATTAACAAATCCAGACAAATATGAATCCCCCCCAATCGCCTCATACTCGGCCGGGTCTTTTAGCATCCGCATATCGCGATAAACCGCATCAGCCCGCCCCAAATACTGATCTATCGTAGACTCATTCACATTTTTATCAATTCCCAATTCGCCCCTTTGCCCACTAGAAAGCTCGGGCTTTGGCAAACTAGCAAGCCCCGTATTTGGCAAAGCATATCTTCCCAACAAAAATGCGCCAATTACCAAGATAATCGCGCCAGAAACAACCAACCAAATATATTTTTTCATATTACCTCCACTTTACTCTATTATAGCACGTTCGTCCGGACAAGTCGCCAAAATATCATGAATCGCAATTTTTTCCGCCTCTGTTACCCACAATTTATACTTATATTTCACCGACACTTGCCTTGCCACATATTGGCACCGGAATTTCTTATTTGGCGGCAACCACGTCGCCGCATCACCATCAGATTTCCCCTGATTAGCCGGCCCATCTACCGCCAAAAGATTCAAAGGGTCCGTCGCCATCTCATACCTTACCGACTTGTCCATATACTGCGCCCCCTTTTGCCACGCATCAGAAAGCGCCACCACGTGATCTATCTGTATTTTCTTAGAAATTTCCGCCTTAGAGCTAAACTTCAAATATTCCCCTGTATACGGCTCTTCAAACTCCCCAGCCACCACATCGCAACCATCTAAAACCGCACTGTCGCCAAACTCTCTCTTAATAATTCTCTGTCTCAGAGAGCACCCATCTACATTCGGCCAATTTTTATAAAATTCCTCTCTAGAATACCCCGTTTTTGGCGCCCGCCCCTTTACCTCTAAAAGCTCCAAAACATCAATCGCAAGCCTAGTTTCTCCGCTAGATTCAGCCTTAGTTTCCTCTGTTTTGGTAAAAATTTGCTCGTAGCTGGCCGGATTAAAAATCAGCCACAAAATCGTAGAGACGAGTGCCGCCAAAACCACCCCTATTCTCCTCCACTTCAATATCTTCATTACCCCTATTATACCACACCACCAAAATTTCGCAAAATACTTGCGTTTTTTGCAAATCTGTGATATAATATAAGTAATAATGCGTGAATTTAAGAGTAATTTGGGCAAGGTTTTATTAGTGCTCATTTTTGCGCTTACTTTTGTCTCTACCCCTGTTTACGCTGAGGAAACTATTGAAGAACCAGGCGACATCTCTGGTAGTGAATGGAGTGGCGAAATCAAAGACCCAGAACCAACCCCTACCCCACAACCTGTAGCACCTGCTCCAGAGCCAACCCCTGTCCATACCCCTGTAGAAACGCCAAAAGCCACAAAAGCTACCCCCAAAACCGTAGCCACCCCTGTGGCAGAAACTCCAACAGTAGAAACCCCAACAGAAGAAACCCCCGTTGAAGAAGCTCCACAGGAAGAAACCCCAACCGAACAACCAGAAGAAACCCAACCAGAAGAAACTCCACAAGAAGAAATTCCACAAATCCCAGAAACCGCCAAAGAGTCTGAAGAATCAATCAAATCTAAGATTATCGCCATTCTCATTGGCATTGTCTTCATTTTTATGGGTATCATCACTTGGGCTCTTCGCAAAGTTTATCAGGTCGCCAAATGCGAAAAAATCTACAAAGACGCCCTCAAAAAATCTCACGAAGTTAGAAAAGCCAATATTACTCGGGCTGGCTAACCGAAGTCGAAGCCGAATTTATCACCATATTGAGAGCCTGCCCGTGTAGCAGGTTCTCATTATATTCCCTCACCAAATCGTTATAAGAGGAAACCAAAGAAGAAAGTTCATCATACATCGCCGAAACTGTATCGCTCTTAGCAGTCAATTCATTTCGCCGAGCTGTAGCCGCCGCCACCGAAGAAAAACAATTCTTGGTCACCGCGCAATTATTATACTCATCCACCTCGGCATTAAGCGCCGCCACATCACTCTCATATTGGGCAGTTTTAGCCGTTATATTTGCCTCCAAATTTTGAGCCTTCAAAAGCAAGTCTTCGAGCTTTTGTTCAATTTCCCGAAAGACCTTAATATACCCCTGATAATATTCTGCAATCAAATCCTGATTTTCAAAAATCGCCCCATAATGCCCTTCTAAAATCTCTGGCAACTCTGCAATTTCCGTCCCCGCCCGCACATAAAGCTCCTCTTCCTTCTTGTCATCCTCATAAATATTAATCTCTTCACCTAAAGTTTCCTGATTTTTCTGGTAAACCGAAATCAAAGCATCCCTAATTTCCCGTTTTTCATCTGCGCTCATTCGATGATACACTGCATGGAGTAGCTCGTGCGCCGCAGTCGCTTCCCTTACCCCAACCAACTCATCAGATGAAATATTATAAACATACACCCTGTCACCCCCGTAGCATCCCAAAATCGCGTTCGCGCTCTCGACATCCCGACAAATCTGGTTAAATTCCTCCTTTTCTTTAAGCTCAGGAAGAGTCGCATTAAAAATTCTAGCGCCCTTAGCAGTCAGCCCCAAACTATCTCTAATTTCCGTCATCTCAGAGGTCGGATGATACGAAAGCCCCACGATAATGTCTTTAATCGTCGCAAAATTCAGCGCAAAAAACGCCACAAATGCCATCAAAAGCAGTGACGAAATCACAAAAATCACGAGCGACCAAGTCTTTTTCATATCTACATTATAGCATAAAAAACTCCCCCAAAGGGGGAGTTAGCTTAGTCGATTCTTATCCAGATATACTTATCCAACATTTCTGCCAGATCAATACCCCAAACCCGATACTTCTTTTCGATATAACTAGATACCGATATTTTCGCCTTAGGCTCCAGGGTTTTCTCGTACCATACTACTAAACCCCACTGGCCTTCTCTGGGATTTACACCCACATAATGATGCCCGGGCACCGGAATATCATCTATCACGCTATACCCAGCCTCAGCCAGGAAGGTTACCCAGTTTTTAGCGTCCATCCGGATTCTGGTTTTTCGCTTTGGCCACTGGCCCGTCAGCTCATAGATTTTCCAGGCACAGTAGGAAGTGGCATACTTTATCACGCAGCCGCTCGGATCAGAAATTAGTGTGTAATTATCCGCTTCGTCGCTCTCTTCCCAATCCGCAAACTGACGATCGCTATATGGCCAAGGATAAGTATTTGGCAAAGGTGTTAGAGCACCACTCTCCATCGTAGGTGTCCAAAACTTCATCCAGTTCTTGGTTTCCGCTGCCGTTTGCGCCATCGCCTGATATTTTTTCCGATAATGCTTTCTGGACAGGCGATAAAACTTGTCCACCACGGCTTTTTTGTAAGCTTTTCCCAAGCTTGTCTTCGGTTCCCAAACCGAACGATTCCACTTAGTACAACTCATTTTGGCATAAGAATTAGCCAAATCCAACGGATCTGATTCCATAGTAAAAAACATCTTTACACCCCCTTTTTTAGCTTTTTCAAGATGCGTATCTTAAGGTACCAAAAATCAACTCTTTTAATTATATCACACTTTGCTCAAAAAGTCAATTAGTAGTATAATTACAGATATGAATTTAAAGATAGGAATCGTCGGTCTCCCAAATGTTGGGAAATCTACACTATTTAATGCCCTAACGAACGCTGGTGCCCTTGCCGCCAACTATCCTTTTGCGACTATTGAGCCAAACGTCGGCATCGTTCCGGTTCCAGATGAGCGCTTAGATGTTCTCGCCAAAATGTATGAAACTGAAAAAATTGTCCCCGCCACAGTAGAATTCGTTGATATCGCTGGGTTAGTGCAAGGTGCTTCAAAAGGCGAAGGGCTTGGCAACAAATTTCTCGCTCATATCCGCGAATGCCAGGCAATTTGTCATGTGGTAAGAGCCTTTAAAAATGACGATATCATGAGGGCAGATGAAAAACCCGAAGACGACATTATAAAACAAGCCAAAGATGATATCGATATCATTAACCTAGAATTACAGCTTGCCGACGAAGAAACCAAAGCCAAAGTCGAAGCCAAAAGAAAAAAGGACCCTGCCGACGAAAATATCCCTTATCTCACCGACAAACCAGTGATTTACATGTTCAACGTAGACGAAAATGGCCTCACCGACCAAGATTTACAAGAAAAATTAAAAAATCTAGTAGCACCATCAAAAGCCATTTTTGTCAATGCTAAGCTCGAAGAAGAAATGTCCGGTATGGACCGAAACGAGAGAAAAGAATTCTTAGAGAGCTACGGCGTAAAAGATGACGCATTGGGCGAGCTTATCAAGGCCGCCTACGAAACTCTCGGTCTTCAAAGTTTCCTCACTGCTGGCAAAAAAGAATGTCGTGCCTGGACCATCAAAAAAGGCGCTACCGCTCCAGAGGCCGCCGGCACCATTCACACCGATTTTGAACGTGGTTTCATCGCCGCCAATATCTGTAACTTTGCAGACCTCAAGGAATTAGGCTCCGAACAAGCCGTCAAAGCTGCTGGAAAGCTTAAAACTGAGGGCAAAACCTACGTTATGCAAGATGGCGACGTCGTCGAATTCAAATTCAACGTCTAAATAGAGAATAACGTCTAAATCGCAACCCAATCGTCCACTTTAAAATCATCGCCGCTCACGCTCGCCGCAGTAAGTAGTGGACTATATTCCATAAACTTTTTATTTGCTTTCAAAAAACACTCTGCCGCAAATTTCATTTTTTCCACTTTTTTAGTATCAATCGCGGCAAAACCTCCACCAAAAGAAGCATTTTTCCGGTATTTTACTTCCGTGAAAAAAATCTGCATTTTTTCAATATCCACCGAAACTATATCTATCTCGTAGAATTTAGTTTTCACATTCTGCCCAATCACCATCTGCCCACGCTTTTCCAAATATTTTACCACCGCCCGTTCAGCCTTTTTCCCTATAGCTGTTGTATTTTTTACAACAATTTCACAACCTGGTTTTTCAAATCCAACCATTGATTTAATCGGCTCAAAACACTTGCGGTGCTCCTCACAAATTCCCAATTTAGAAATTGCCTTCAAATGCTCAGAGGTTCCATATCCCACATTTCTTTCAAACCCATATCCAGGATACTTTTCCGCGATTTCATACATATAATGGTCTCTTGCCACCTTCGCAATGATCGACGCCGCCGACACTTCTCTAATCAAATCATCTGCCTTTGGCATCGTTGAAACATATTTAGAAAGCTTAGTACCTTTCAAAAAATTCACTTTTCCGTCAATTATAATCTGGGAAAAAGGTTCGTGAAGTTCTTGAACCGACTTCACGGCCCGCCGAGTTGCAAGCCTCAAAGCCTCACTCATGCCAATCTCATCAATTTCGGCAGCTGAAACCCAGCCTAATCCGGTAGCTCTTGCACGTCTTAGAATTTTTCCTGATAAGTCTTCACGTTTTGCTACCGATAATTTCTTAGAGTCTTTCAGTCCCAGCATCCATTCAAATCTAGGGTATGGCAAAGCCTCTGGTAAAATTACCGCTCCAACAACAAGCGGACCGGCAAGCGGTCCGCGTCCTACTTCATCAATCCCTAAAATCATTAGGCCTCAACCGGAGTTTCTTCAGCTGGTTTCTCAGTATCAGCTGGTTTCTCTTCAGTCTTTGGAGTTTCTTCAACTTTTTCTTCTTTCTCCACCGGTGCTTCCTCAGCTGGAGCTTCAACTGGTGCTTCCTCTTCCTCCACCTTCACATCGTTTACTGCAGTTCTATCAAAATCTTTACCTGCAAGTCTAGCAGACTTACCAGAACGTTCGCGAAGATACGAAAGATTATTGCGACGTACTTTAGAGCGCTTAGTAATCTCAATTTTCTCTACCAAAGGCGAATGTAGAAGGAAAGATTTTTCTACACCTACACCAGAAGTAACTTTTCTAACTACGATTCTAGCGGTGTGAGATTCTTTGCGATCAACACGAATTACTACACCTTCAAACACCTGCAAGCGGAACTTGCCACCTTCTTTAATCTTCTGGGTTACTCTTACGGTATCACCAGAACGCACATCAACAACTTTCTTCTTTTTCTGAGCGTCACCAATTTGTTTTAAAATAGAAAAACTCATAATTTACCTTTATTTTATACAATTACACATAATTTTACCACAGTTTAGTAAAAAACGCAACTACTTTTTCAGGGCGAGTTTAATTCTTTCTTCTGTGGAAAGCGTTTTATCAACCCCCTCAAGCGCGAGCGATGCTTCTTTTAACGAAAATCCAAGCGCCATCAGTGCATCAAGCGCCTCGTCTGGCTCATTAGAAGCTGAAACATTCTTAGCCTCACTCGCCCCATATCTACTCGGCGCTCCCACTTTATCACGAAGGTCCACAATCACCCGTTCCGCTGACTTTTTGCCAACACCAGAAGCCTTAGAAATAAACGCAGAGTCAGCATTGGCAATCGCATTTCTCACTTCTTCTGCGTCAGCCAGCGACAAAATTGCAATCCCTACTTTTGGACCTACGCCCTGCACCGAAATCAAAAGTTCAAATAGTCTCTTAGCAGTTAAAGAAGAAAAACCGTATAATTCTTCAGCATTTTCCCTCACCGCGTGATAAGTAAAGAACTTCCGTTCCTCACCAAGCCTAGCATCCTCAAAATCACCCAACGGTACCATCACTTCATACCCCACTCCATTCACATCCACCACTACGGAGTTTCCAAACTTTTCGTCAATTACACCTTTGATATGTGAAATCATAGTTTTATTTTATCACCTTTCGTATTAGAAAATTTATATTCATCATTTTTACCTGTGCGGTACAAAAATGCGCAAGTAACCGCTGCCGCGAGCGCATCTGCTGCATCATCTGGTTTCGGTTTAACATTAAGCCCTAGTTCCATTTTTACCATTTCTTGCATCTGCGATTTTGTTGCTGCCCCATACCCAGTCAAAGCTTTTTTGATTTCATTTGGTGTATATTCATAAACTGGCAATCTGTTTTGTTCTGCTACAAGAAGCACAATTCCTCGCGCTTCTGCCACCGCAATTCCCGTCGTGATATTTTTGGAAAAAAACAATTTTTCTACTGCTACCACTTCTGGTTTTGTCTGCTCAAAAACTTCCGTCAAAGATTCATAAAGTTCTAAAAGTCTGGACGGAAGTGGCGCATCTACTTTGGTAGTTACTGCACCAAAATCTAACGCTTTCATATTTTTACCAGCTACATAATCAATCAGCCCAAACCCACAAATTCCAATTCCCGGGTCAATTCCTAAAATTTTCATAAAACTCCAATCATTTCACAAACCTAATTAAAGTTTCCCGGAGATCTTTCATTGGTACTACAAATTTATCTTTAACCGTAGCTGGCCCAATCGCGTGTTTAAAACCAAGCTTCTTGGCCTCGGCAATTCTTTGATCGGCCCTAAATGCCGAACGAATTTCACCACCTAAACCTACTTCGCCAAACACTACATAATCTTCACCGAGTTTTCTTCCTGCCGAAGCCGAAGCAATTGCAATCGCTACAGCAAGGTCTGCCGCCGAATCATTTAGCTTCATCCCACCCACCACATTAATAAACACATCTTTGTCTGATAATTTTAATTTAGTACGTTTTTCTAAAACCGCAATCAAAAGATTTAAACGGTTAAGGTCAAACCCCGAAGCCGTCCTTTTAGGATAGCCATAATTAGAAGTATTAACCAGAGCTTGGATTTCTACTAAAATCGGCCGATTACCATTCAAAGTTGCAAGGATCACCGAACCATCGGTATTCATTCTTTCAGAAAGAAGCGCTGCCGAAGGATTTTCTACTTCAGAAAGACCCGAATCTAGCATTTCAAAAATCGCTACTTCATTGGTAGAGCCAAACCGGTTTTTTACTGCGCGAACCGTTTTAAAGCCACCATATCTATCACCCTCAAAATTCAAAACTACGTCAACGAGGTGCTCCAAAACTTTTGGCCCAGCTAAAGTCCCCTCTTTGGTTACGTGCCCCACTATTACCACTGCGGTATCAGTAGCTTTAGCTGCCCGAATAATCAAATTCCCACAGTTCGTTACCTGCGACACCGTTCCTGGCGCTGAGGAAATTTCAGAAATTGCCAAAGTCTGGATAGAATCTACTATTACTAAATCAAATTCTCCCGATTCAATTGTTTTAGCAATATCATTACCCGAAGTAGAAGCTGCAAAATTTAGTTTATCAGATTTAGCACCAAGTCTAGAAGCCCGAAGTTTCACTTGCCCAGCTGATTCCTCACCCGAAATATAAAGCACATTATATTTTTTTGCTACATTGGCACAAACTTGCATGAGGAGCGTAGACTTACCAATGCCCGGCTGCCCAGCAAGTAGCATCACTGAACCTTTTAAAATTCCGCCACCAAGCACTGTGTCAAGATCCGAAAACGAAGTAGAAAGTCTAGCCTTAGCGTCTGAAGGCACAATTGAATCTATTTTTACAAAATCAAGTTTTTTACCCGAACTTTTAGCTTTATCAATTGTGAGTTTTTTCTCGGCTGGGTCTTCTACAGCTTGTTCTACTAGAGAATTCCACTCCCCACAATTAGAGCATTGCCCCACCCACTTCTTATAAGTGTTGCCACACTGTTGACAAACAAACACACTTCCACTTTTCATACCTACATTATATCATAGATTAGAAAATGGGCTTTTAAGTTAGTAAGACTTGGCCTAGCGGCCCGGAGCGCTAACTTAAAAGCCCTTTTCTAATCTAATACCTTGGGGCTAGCTCATGCTGATACGTAGTATTCAAAGTATCACTTTCCCCAGAGCCACTCATAAACTCACTCCACATCAAAATTGTCGAATCGTAATCAAAGATTTCTGCTGCTGCACCATCCGAAGGCGTACCATATGGATCCGTCCTAGAGCCAGTTTCATTCGCTGCATCACCATAGGTTCTACCAAGCGTAATCGAATCGGTCATCACTGTACCAAAGATTTTAAGTTGCACGCTTCTCGCCGGGTCATTCTCATCGCCACCACCAGCGCAAGTATCCACATGTCCACCTGGTGCAGTAATCAAAATCGCATCTACTTCAGAAGTACCACAAGCGATATTGATGTTCGGTGCATAGATAATTACCTTCGGAATTGCACCAATATGATCATAAGAACCAGTATTATACCTAAGATTGCCTACCGTCACTGTACCACTAGCCTTCACGAGATAAGTGGTATTTTGTGGAATCGTCCCGCTTACCGACAAATTTCCACCAGATACATAACGAATATTTTTATTATTTGCGCTTTCAAGCCTTCTACAAGTCCCACCCCAAACCGAGCCACAAGATCCCACATCCGTCCCAGATCCAATCCAATAATCAATTAATTCTTGCCGGTTACCAACTAGACTATTGATTTTAGAGTTACCTACTTCATTAGTGGCAGAGCAGTTATTAGCAAACGAAAGCGGTGACCTAGCCTTACAGAATTCACCCGTCGTACCAGCCCCAGCATAGTTACTATTTAACCCCATCGCTGCGCCAGAAGACATCGTAGATGTTACACCATCTCGAAGTATCAAACTTTCTTCCACCCAAGAGCCAAAGTAAATTGAAGCAGATGCGCCACCAGTCAGCCTATAATTAGTTAATCTAGAAAGGTTAGACTTGCTAGTAAAGTAACTATTATATATATTGCGCTTTGCAGCAATATTTGTTTTAATACTCCCTACCGTATACATACTATCACCCCAAACTTGGAACGACGGTCTCTTAGCGATAATTTGACAGCCAGGATAACCAAACTTCCACATCCCATCACCAGCAGTATCACCAGTTGCGTCATCAGCACCGCTAGTATACGGGCTAACCGCTGTTACGTAACACATATAATCTCCAGCTGCCGCATCAAATACGTTATAAGTCCCAGACATCCCCGGAACATCGTCTGTAGAACCAGACAAACTTCCTCCAGCATTTAAATCTTTCATTTTGACACTCTTGATCTGGATACATTGTTTAGCATCAATCATATCACAATTGGCATCACCAGAAATCGAACCTCCTCCACCACCATCGCTTCGGTCGGAGACATAGGCAAATAACCTTACTTCTGCATCTGGCACCACTGTAGCATAATCTGCTATCGTCAAATTATTATATTTAGTACCAACTCTTACCCAAGCGTTATTTAAAGTCATACCATATTCACCAGCATAAATATCATCATTACTAACTTCTACACCAGTATCAAGTTTAAAGTTATACGGAATAATTACTCTGGCTTTATCCGTGGCCTTGCCAGTATTCACCGATGCTGGTTTAATCGCATTTGCAAAATGGTTATCGCCAGGACAATCATAAGGATCCCAGAATGGGCCATTCGGATTAAAACAGTTATGCGGGTCAACATACATAGGGTTAATTAGTTTGTTGACACCATAAGGATCGCAAGTATAATCATACCGGTCTTGCCATTCATACACCGTATGTTGTGGTGTTCTACTAGAAATACTTGCCGCTTTTGGTGCGCCAGTCACACCAATCTGAGTCAAGATATTCCCCACATCACTTCGTTTGCCGGTCCCCATCCCACGGTTACCATCTCTCTCAAAATCACTCCTCCAAGCATATTGCCCAGGGCCATAATCACCACCCGAGGCCGAACCGAGCGCACTCCCTACTTGGTATTTATTTTGCCATTCACCAATTCTCTCTCTATAACCCACATATAATTGTTTATATCCTACTGTTGGATAATAATGCATACATCCATCAACATGGTCTCGGTAGACCAAAGATTCATGCGGTTCATACGACCAAGACCCATTTGCCCCACCATTTACTATAACCCCATTAATATCCGATACCTCCGTAAACGCCGTCGCCTGAACACCTGGATAGTAACAGCTATGCCACTGAATCACGTCCGTCGGCATTGCATAAATCGGCCCGATCTCTCCAGCCGGTGAATTCCCTTCAGGATTGTCATGGTGCCAAGCGCCAGACATCGTATTGCCAAATCTACCGGCAGTATTTCTTGCTTTTACCACAATCGTAGTCGTACCAGAATTAGCGTTAGAAGCAGGATAAGAACTTGGCATCCACGCCTGACAAAGATTTGTCACCGGTTTCTCTGGTTCACTTTCATACAACCAAATAGTCGTAAGATCATAATCATAGCTTCCGGCATCACTGTGACCACGAAGGACATATACTACTCTTAAATAAATTTTGGTAGTACCACGAGTAATTACGGATGCACCCGCTTTAAATTTTGCCACATCAATAAATACTGTTCTAGTAGTCACATTGCCCCAAGGTGCACCACGAGTAAAGTTATCGTAACCCGAAATAGAACCACCATCATGGCCAATCGTCATGGTAGAAGATGTATCTGGTTTATCTGT
Source organism: Candidatus Saccharimonadota bacterium (assembly GCA_017404935.1). Taxonomy (GTDB): domain Bacteria; phylum Patescibacteriota; class Saccharimonadia; order Saccharimonadales; family Saccharimonadaceae; genus Nanosyncoccus. The sequence continues at coordinate 67,829 of JAFRBI010000004.1, read as the reverse complement.
ACACATACCATAAAGACTCATCGCTACAGTACCCGTCCCTTTTGGAGCATAAAGATAAACCGTTAAAGAAGTAGAATCCCCAGATGGCCCCAACCAAGAAGCACAAGCATTCTGACTTTTTTCTACAGCTTTTCTACAGGCATACTTAATAGATCTAAAATCTTGCCTACCACCACTATTTGCAAGACATCGCTGCTCGCCGTTTGGATAAAATTGCCCAGCATAAGCCGTATTACTTAACACAAAAACTACACCCAGAAGACAAAGCACGATTCCTAAAGATAATCCTGAAAAAATCTTTAGTCTTTTCATTCTTCCGTTTCCTCTATTACGTCATAAATACTTTTAAAGGCTGGATTTCTCTCTTTTGTGATATCTACATATTTTTGATACATATCAAAATCATAATAAGCAAAGGCTATATTAGCTACTGCTTCAGAAGCCTCAGCAGTTTTAAGCACTTCTTCTACTTTTATTAAGCCATTCAAAATTTCATCTTTTTTGGATTCATCAGCCCCGTAAATCGAAAATAGCGTCATATAGTAATCTTCTTCGAGCATCGCTTTTACCATTTCATTCTCTGCAACATCAATTTTTTCTTTTATCAATTTCAACATACCTTCACTGTCTAGATTTTGTTCAACGATTGCATCAGCAATATTTTCATTATCATCAAAATACACAGTCAAAGCTTCGTTATATTCTTGACTTATACTCTGTGTTACTTCCTGAGGTTTATTATTCCTGATAGCCAAAACCACCACAATCGCGATAATCAACCCAACGATAAGAGCGCCGAGCACCGAAAACAAAATAATCCATTTTTTCTTATTAATCGGCCTCTCGCCCACACTCTCCACATTCATACCCCCATTTTACCACAACCACAATCGATTTTGCAAGCACAAAAAACGCTCCGAGCAAATTGTCCGCTCAACCGTAAAAAGCACCTTCTTGAATGCAATTTGTCCACTGCATCAAAATTAAATTTTCAGCAAACAATGTTTTTTCAGAAAACCGGAGATTGCAGACTTCTTATTAGTCTCATAAAATTCCACCAAAAGTTTCTTAAATTCTTCCACCTTATCTTCTGGAATATAGAGAAGCCCAAGCCCATTTTTGACCAAAAAATGGTTAGCAAAAATCACCGCAGTACGTTTATTCCCGTCAATAAAAATTTGTGATTTCATTACAAACAAAACCAAATCTACAGCTTTATCAATATCCGAAACTTTTTTATTTATAGTCTCACTGAGGCTCTCGACAATTTTACTTTCTATCGGCATTTCTGGCTGCCAATTTGTTCCACCGATATTCACTGGTACGTCCCGAAGCTTCCCAGCATTAAAATAAAAACCTTCTTCCACTAGCTGATTAATTCTAGAAAGTAATGCAAAATCATCTTCCGCAATAATAACATCATCATCCAAAATAAATTCCCAGGCATGCTTCATATTCACGATCTTGCGAATGTCTTTCTCGGTCATCCCCTGCACTCGCGCGCCGTCAATAATAGATTCAGTCTCTGCAAAAGTAGTTGCCACACCTTCCAAAATAGCTTGAGAATGAATAGTTACAGCCAAATTCTTCTTCGCAAAATCAATATTACGTTTAACTTGTTCACTTAAGACATGCCTCATATATCCAAGCTCGTGCAACTGACGTGCAATCTCCTTTAATTCCTTTTTAATCACCTTTGCCCTAGTAGTATTTTTTAATATAAGATTATATAGTGCATCAGAATATTCTCCAGCATACCGAGTCCTAAGTTGCCCAGAATCTCGCAAATGAACATATATATATTTTTTATCACGAACTTCTGGCGCACCATAAATCAGCCCGCTAAGTTCTTGTTCCAAGCGATGCTCTTTAGCCAATAATTCTTGAATTTTTTCATAGTTATCCATAAGTATATTATATCAAATGTGAAACATTTTTGCAATATTTCACCGAATTTGTTTCACATTTTTTCACTATATATTATATATATGGCTTCTCAGCCACTCATCCGCCGGCCCAGCACTCATCAAAATCACCAAATACCCATCATCACGATATTTTAAAATCTGTTCAAAAAGTTCATCATTAAGTTCTGCTTCTTCTGCTACTTCCGCATTATTTAGCTGATTGATAAAATCAATCGGTTTTAAAATCGGCAGGCTCTCGTCCTCCCGCGTAAGATAAGTCGGCAACCAAAAAATCTTCGAAGCCCCCACAAACGCATCATAATACAAATCTTGCACTTCGTGCTGCCTAGTATTTTGATGTGGCTGATAAACCACCACCACACCTTTCTTGCCGTCAATATCCATCTGGTCAAGCGCCACGTCCATAGTTGCTTTAATTTCTTCTGGGTGATGTGCATAATCTGTGTAAATTCCATCGGCAAGTTTTTCAAATCTTCGCCCCACACCCGGAAAATCATTCAAAATTTCAATCACTTTTTCTTTTTCTACATCTGGCGCCATTTCTAAAATCGCCTGCATTGCCAAACCAGCATCAGTTCTTCTAGCTTCACCTGCCAATTTAAAATCACAAAAATCAGTATTTAAAATCACATTTTCACTTTGTGATTTAAATTGTTCAAACGCCTCCACATATTCCTCCGGCGTTTTATAAATATCTGGGTGGTCATAACTAACTGAAGTAATCACCGAAAGCCACGGATGAAATTTCAAAAAGTTCCTATCATATTCATCTGCTTCATAAATAAAATACTTATCGCCATCTTTGTAGGAACCCGAAGGCGCAAAACCAAGTGTCGAGCCTACAACATACGAAACCGGAAGCCCCAATTTCAAAGACGCCCAAATAGTCATTGAGGTTGTAGTAGTTTTGCCGTGCGTCCCAGCTACAGCCACCATTTTAAGTCCCAATTTTTGCACCAAAAATTCTGTTAAATTATCACGTTTAGAAATTCTAATTCCAGCCTCGCGCGCTACCATCATTTCTGGTGCATCGGAAGGAAGTGCTGAAGTATGCACAAACCATTCCACGCCATCAGAAATTTTCTCCCGCAAAAATTCCCCATCTTGCTCACCAATAAAAATTTCAATTCCAGCATCCACGAGTTCTTGATAAATCGCACCTTCGTGCAAATCCGAACCAAAGACTTCAATACCAGCTTGCCGTGCCATCAACGCCAACGGCCCCATACCTGTCCCAGATATTCCCGAAATATATATTTTCATTTTATCTCCTCTAATTCACGACTACCATCGTCATTATATTTTATATTTATTATAGTATGATTTTTTGGCAAAATATCTTTTACTGAATCGGACCATTCAATAATCACAATATTATTTTCATCTTTTAAATTTTCTTCTAAATCTTCCGCCATTAAACCTGGGTCGTTCAAACGATAAAAATCATAATGAATCAAAGTTCTTCCATCCGGACAAGCATAGGCTTTAGAAATCGTAAAACTAGGACTCGTAATCGGTTCTTTTATCTCCAAACCTTTTGCAATTCCCCGTACAAGAGTTGTTTTACCAACTCCAACATCACCAATAAGTTCAATCACGGTTGCCTGCTGGTGCTCAATGTCCTTTTGAGGGGCTTCCGGAGCGCGGCAGCGCGAGGATGAGCGCGCGAGCCCCGTGGCGACGGGAGCGAGCGACGCGACCCGAGAAAGGATTTGAGCGCCAGCTCCTAGCATCTCTTGTTCTGAATTGATTTTCATTATATAATATATTATACCATGAAAATGTCTCTAGATACATCCACCGATACCGCAATTCTTAAATTAGACGACAAAGTTTACAAAGAAACTTTTGGGCGCGATATGGCCGAAAAATTACTAGGCTTCATTAAAGATAAACTCGAAGAAAACGGCAAAACCTGGCAAGATATAACAGAAATCGAATTTAACGAAGGCCCTGGCTCTTTCACCGGTCTCAGAATCGGCGCCAGCATTGCAAACACTTTAATTCACGAACTAAATCTCAATCAGCCACTAGTTATTCCAAACTACGGCAAATCAGCCAACATCACCAAACCGGTGAAGTAACTAGAATTTCTAAACGTTCCTGCGGACTTGAAGACTTGGCCAGAGCGGCCCGGAGCGTGTCCGAAGGACACGCTTTAGAAATTCTAGTTACTTATTATTTGATTATTTCGTCAATTATCCCGTATTTTTTAGCTTCTTCTGCGCTCATCCAATTATCGCGGTCCATATCTTTTTCAACTTGCGACAAAGACTTTCCGGTATTTTTAGCAAAAATTTCCGCAAGACGTTTTTTAAGAAACACGCCTTCCCTTAACATAATTTCTTGGTCGGTAATTTTACCTTCTGTGCCAGAAGATGGCTGATGAATCATAATTCTAGAATTTGGAAGACAATATCTTTTACCTTTCGCACCAGAAGAAAGTAGCATTGCCCCCATCGAAGCTTGAAGCCCAATTCCAATCGTTTCTACATCTGGTTCAATATAGTTCATCGTATCAATAATCGCGAGCCCATCATAAACGCTTCCACCAGGAGAATTAATATAAAGTTTAATCGGTTTTTTATTATCTTCATGCGCAAGATAAAGAAGCTGCGCAATCACCAAGTTTGCCGTATGCGCGTTTACATCTTCACCAAGAAACACGATTCGGTCATTTAAAAGCCTAGAATAAATATCGTAAGCTCTTTCGCCTTTATTAGTTTCTTCCACCACAGTTGGTACTAAATAATCTTTCATATTACTCCTTTACTAATTTTAACTTTTTACCTACTAATTTTAACGTTGGGATATCACCCTTCACTAATTTTTCTGCAATAATTTCTTCCGAAAGCAGTGACTCTACTTCGTCCTCAATTTTACGCCTCAAAGGTCTTGCGCCATTTTTTGGATCATAACCTTCAGAAATCAAATAATCTTTAGCCTCTTCAGAAATTTTCAGACCGATGCCTTTCACTGCCAAACGCTTTTTAAGATCCGAGATCAAATTGTCAAAAATCTTTTCTACATTTTCGCGGGTTAGTGCGTGGAATACTAATACAGAATCTAACCGGTTGATTAGCTCTGGCCGCATCGCCTTTTTAAGAGCCTTAAAAGCATAGGATTTATTTTCCTCATATTCTTCCGCGAGAGCTTTTTTATCTTTGGCAGTCTTAGCCGTAAATCCAAGTTCACTTTCTCTATACATATCCGCCGAACCTAGATTGGATGTAAGAATCACAATTGTATTATTAAATTTAACTTTATTACCTTGCCCGTCAGTCAGAACCCCATCTTCCAAAATTTGAAGTAGCATATTAAATACATCTGGGTGCGCTTTTTCAATTTCATCAAACAAAATCACCGAATAAGGTTTTCTGCGCACTGCTTCGGTTAATTTGCCGCCATCTTCATAGCCAACATAACCAGCTGGCGCACCCACGAGTCTAGATACATTATGTTTTTCGCCAAACTCACTCATGTCAATTTTAATCAAAGCATTCTCTCCGCCAAACACTTCACGCGCAATCACTCGCGCAAGTTCAGTCTTACCTACACCAGTCGGACCCATAAATATAAACGAGCCAATTGGTCTTCTAGAATCAGCAATTCCCGAACGTCCACGCCTGATCGCTTTTGCTACCGCCGACACCGCTTCATCCTGCCCCACAATTGATTCTTTAATATGCGATTCAAGATCAAGCAACATTTTCATCTCGCTTCCGTGCACTTTAGACACCGGAATACCAGTTTTAAGAGAAATCGCCGTTGCCAAATTTTCTTCCGAGAGAACTGGCGCTTTTTCTAATTTTTTCACACCGGCTTTTTCAAGTTTTTTAATTTCTTTTTCAAGCCTCAAAAGTTCAGTTTTTAAATTCGCCGCTTTTTCATAATCTTCATTTTCCGCAGCTTCCGTCATTTTTTCTTCCAGAGTCGCTTTTTGAATTTTCATTTTTTTATACTTGCCACCATCTTTTTTGTCGGCAGAAACTTTACAAATTGCCGAAGCTTCATCAATCACATCAATCACTTTGTCCGGCATAAATCTATCATTAATGTAGCGCCGGCTCATCACAATTGCTGTTTCTATAATCTCATCCGGAATCACAACGCCGTGATGATCTTCATAGTGTTTTTTAATTCCCTTCAAAATTCTAAACGTTACAGTAGCGGAGGGTTCTTCTACTATCACCGTTTGGAAACGTCTCGAAAGTGCTTTGTCTTTTTCTACGGTTTTTCTATATTCGTCTAAAGTAGTTGCACCGATAAGATGTAAGGAATTTCTAGCAAGCTCTGGTTTCAAAATATTTGCTGCATCCATTGAACCTTCCGAATTTCCAGCCCCACAAAGAAGATGAATCTCGTCAATAAATAAAAGCACGCTTTCATCTGCCACCGCCTCATCAATAATTCCCTTGATTCTTTCTTCAAATTCACCACGGAATTTTGTGCCAGCCACCACGCTCGACAAATCTACTTGATAAATGTGTTTACCAATCAAATTTCCCGGCACATTTTGCTCAGCAATTCTAGAAGCCAGTCCTTCCACGATTGCGGTTTTGCCAACTCCAGCTTCGCCAATCAGAACCGGGTTAGATTTAGTCCTACGTGATAAAACTGTCACCACCCGTTCAATCTCTTTTTCACGACCAATCACGGTATCAAGATGTCCGTTTCTAGCTTCTTCCGTCAAATCTTTACCGTATTTTTTCAAAAATTTAAGATTCGAAGTTTTGGCAAATTCCGCTTTTTTAGCCTTTGTTTTTTCATCTTCAGTTTGTTTTTCTACCAAATCTTCAATTTCGGCTAACATTTTCTCAATATCAGCTTTAAGTTCGATCAATATCAAAGCCGCTCTAGAATTTGGCTGAGTCAAGATTGCATATAATATATGCTCAGTCCCAATCACGGAAAGACCTTCTTCATTTACAAAGTTCTGCGCCATTCTAAGCGTCAAAACTACTGCCTCCGAAAGAGACATCATTGCCATATCAGAACCCGGCACTTCTACCGCTACCTTATTTAATAACTTTTCTACGTCATCTAAAGTGATACCTTCATGCCGAATTATCTCCGCACCAGTAGAAGTATCTTGAGCCAAAATCCCCATCAAAAGGTGCTCAGTCCCCATATACCCATTGTTATATCTTTTACTATAAAAATCAGCTTTCTGAAGCGCAAACTTAGCGTTTTCAGATAAACGATTCATTATTTCACTAAATTCAGCTTGCATGATACCCCCATTATAGCAAATTAGCACTCGCTAGTCAAGAGTGCTAGTCTTTCGACCCACAAACCACATCGTTCGCGTGCACCCAACCTTCTACGGTGCCACCATCAAGATATTCGCCTTCTACACGAGCAGCGCGCATCACACCACCTTTTTCAATGTAAGTTGCAAATGGGTCAGTAATTAAATATTCCTGGTCAGTCGGGCCAAAATCATTTTCGTGCACATATTTTACGATTTCTTTTAAAAGTGATGGAGACAAAATATATTTAGAAACCGAAGCAAGCCCGGTTACCTGTTCTGGTGCTGGTTTTTCAGTAATCTTTACAATTTTATCATCCTCAATAGTAAGGGCGCCACCATTTAAAAGTGCCTCATAAGGGTGATCAATTGCACAAAGTGCCGACTCATCTTCACCTTTTACAGACTCAAGCAAAAGTTCTGCCGAAGATTTGCCATTAGGATTCCAAATAAAATCATCACCCATAAATACAAGAACTGGCTCATTGATATCATATTCTTCTACTACAAGTGCTACTGGCACAGCAGTGCCATATTTAGCCGACGGATCTTGCGCCACATAATGAATCGTCACATCGTCAGGAAGCGTTTTGGCTTTTTCTAGTTTATCTTCCTTACCCCTTTCGCGCAAATACAAATTGAGCGCTAGATTATCATGATAAAATTCTCTCACCTGGCAAGGTTCCACGTTGGAAACCACCATATATATATCCTTCACACCTGCCTTGATTAATTCCTGTACAGAATAGTCAACCAAAGGCCGATTCCCCACTGGAAGCATTGATTTTTCAATAATTTTAGTAATCGGAAGCCGACGCGTTCCCCAACCAGCCACCGGAATAATAGCTTTCTTAATTTCCATAATACCAATATTATAGCATAAAACTAGTCAAAGTTTTCAATAAATTCCATCTTGCGACGGATATAGAATTTATTAACTAGATAGACCATTACAAACACTGCCACAGAGGCAATAATCAGAGTTTTTACAGCGTCAAAGTCAGAATCTTTATTGTCTTTTGCAGTATCTTTAATTGCGCTAGTAGATTCCTTAGAAACTGCACCCGCTTTTGGTCTAAGCATCAAGCTCATGCCATCAGTAGTACCGGCAGCATCAATAATGATAAATCTCTTAGTGCCATCTTCATTTTGATTTACCGAAATGATACCGTTAGCTTCGCCATCTTCCCAAGTGAGCTTGATTGTATGCTCACCAGCAGATAGCGCCTGCGAGAATGCATTAGAAAGAATGAGCGTCGTAGCACCACCTTCCGAAATTTTAAAGTAATCTTCTGGCACGAGTTCTTCATCAATGGTAAGTTCCTTGAAGTTAGCATAATTTGCTGCAGTCCTAATCATAATTCTTTCGCCTACACCAAATACTTCACCAGAGTTAAGTACTGGATAAATCTTAGACCATACTGCAAAGATTTTAAGATCAAGTGGACCATCTACACCAACTTCTAGTTGGTCACCAGCTTTAGCCAACATATCTTCCTTGCCTTCGAGTCTCCAACCCTTAAAGATATAACCTTCCTTCTCTGGCACCTTGTCCGTAATTACAAATGTACAAGTCCCCATAAAGGTTTCGCATCTTGCTGGTTCTGGAATATCTTTTACATCTTCTGCGATATATTCTAGAGTAAACACCGTAATTGGGTTCCAATTTGCAATCAAAATTGTAGAAGTTTCGGTTACGGTAATTTCAGTATTTGGCATCACTACTTCTGCACCTTTTTGCCAGTTCATAAATTCAAACGAAGCTCTGGTTGGCATAGTTTCAGGAATCACAAATTTACAAAAACCATCAGCACTCTTACATTCTTGAGCAGCTGGCGCGCCATTGCCACCATTACCTTCAAACACCAACGTATAAGTTCTAATTTCTGCCCATACAGCTTTAAGCTTCAAAGTCAAAAGATAAGAACGAGTCCTAACCGATGCGCCTGGCGCATAAGTCATAGAAGTATCGTTGTCTTTTTGCCAACCTTTAAATTCAAAACCTTCCCTTGTTGGCACTTCAGAAACAATTGTGTAATCACAAGTCTTAATATGAGATTTACAAATGCCGGTAGTCATTGTACCTTCGCCACCATTAAGGTCATATTCTACCGCAAAAGTTCTCTCAACATCAAACTCTGCTACGAGTTCCACCGTAGGGTTTTCAAGATTTGCAATAATTGCTTCCGTAGAGCCTGGCAAATAAACTTTATTGTTCTTTACATCATACCAATCTACAAATTCGCCTTCGCCAACTGGAATTATATCAATCAAAGAAAAAGCTTTTTCGGTCTCCACACCGGTATAAGTGACTATATCAAATGGGGTTCTAACAATTTCTACTTCACCAGTTTCTGAATTTAACCTCTCTGCCTCGGTATAATACTCTACCGTAAAAGTATTTTGCTCTGGGTCTGGATCGGTTGTTTGATCAGCCGGATCCACTGGGTCTGCTGACTCGGCCGGATTTGTTGGTTCAGCTGGATCGCCACTAGTAGTTAATCCAATTCCTGGGTCTGCTGGAGTAGTAGTATCTTCTGCTCTAGAACCCATCTGAAATACAAAAACACCAGAAATTACAAGAACTGCGCCAAACACAGCCAACAATTTCGTAAAAATCCCCTTCTCTTTCATCATATATATGACCTTTCTTACTCACCATTATATAGGGCAAAACCGCTTATGTCAACCCTAAAACCAAATTATCAACCAAATTATAAACCAAATTGTTCATCTGATAGCGCATCGGCGCCAAACGGATCTTGATATTCGTCTAAAGCGTCAACTTCAATTTGTAATTTTTTCAAATATTCTTCCAAAACTTCTTTATTAATTGGTCCGGTTTTTTCAAAATTATAATCACCTTCTTCATCTTCCTCATCATCTTCTACTTCCTCATCGTCTGGAAGATAGCCCGGCCTAGATCTATCTAGATAAATATCACCAGAATAATGATAAATCGCAAGCGACACTGTAGTAAGGCAAAGTGTGATAAAAATCGAAATTACACAAAGCAAAATTAATTTTCGTCCGCCTTTTTTATTATCTTCACTATTGTCCATTTTTAAGCGCCTCCACCAATTTTACTTGCTCGTTCGTATAGCCTTTTAGCTTCATTACATCTCGATTTACAATTTTACGTTTATCTTTCGTTGCCTGCAATTTTTCATAAAATCTATCTGGCTCACTTTTACAGTCTACGTGCACCAATTCTTCTAGCCCCTGCTGATAAGTAATAAAATCATTTACAAATCGCGTTCTTCTTTCGGCAAAGTTTGTCTGGTTTTCAAGAAGCGCAGAATCAGAAATATTATTTTCAACGAGCCTCAAATTAAGTGGCGTAATAAAATTAGTCAAAATTGTTTCAAAATAACGCCCAAGATAAACTCTAGTTCTAGAATCTGTTCGCTGCAAATTTTTCAAACTATCTTTCATTGCATCACAATGATCAATAATTGTAGTTCTTTGAGCATCAGTAATTTGTAAATCTTCTTCACCCTCAGCAAAAACTTTTACAGAAGAAAAAATCAGAAACAAAGTCATCACCATCAAAACTAAAACTTTCAGTTTCTTCATATATATTATTATAGCACGATTATTGTTGGCTAATTGTAGTATCGTCGAATTTGATATAGTTGTCTGCGTTTGTTAGCATATCTTTAATCAAAAGATAACTTTCCACCCACCAACTCATTTCAGTTTCACTAGCTTCCGGCTCAGAAGTTGGACCTTGGTAATAATAATTATAATAATCGTCATACCAAATCAACCGACCAGCCGCTGCCCGTTCATAACGTGGAATTCTGGTAATAATTCCCATCGCATTGCCATTCTTAGACTGCTTAGCAAAATCTGGCGTGTAATTTGCGCCGTCTTCTTTTCTCGCACCCCAAACCAAAACTTTAGAAAAGCCATCCTCATTCTCATCATAATCAAACGACATATGTTCTAGACCACTCGCGATTTTAATTTTCATATTCCAATCTTTGAGATAAATATATTCACCGTCTACTTGGTTCTCGTGGTCAGATGATGCCACGATTTGGTTAGCAAGTTCAATAGTGGCTTTGTTTTGATTTACCATCGCTACTGCGCCAAACACTACACCACCGAGCGCTACAACCACAAGCGAAGCCAAAGCAAACATCATTTTCTTTTGCTTAGATTCTAGTGCGGTTAGTTTTACTTGAGTTTTGTGATCGACGACTTTTGGTTCTGCCTTTACTACTTTTTTAGCTTCTTTAAATTCGTTCTCAGCCTTTTTAGCTCTCTCAGCTTTTTCTTGTTTTTCAATCTCAGATTTTCTGCCTTCAATTTTATTAACTTCTTTTGCAGTAACATTATCTACATTTTGGCGCATCGGTTCTACATCTACGGTAAGCACGCCTTCATCTACTGGCATAGCAGTTTTGCCCTCAGCCTTAATTTCGGTTGGAGCTTTCATCGGTACTTCTGGCTCTTCATCAATATCATCAAGCATATCGTCATCGGTCGGGCCCATCGTCATCTCTACTTCGGCTTCTGCTTCAATAGTTTCAACATCTTTTTCGCGTTCATCAGGGAATTTATCATCTACAGACTTCATTGCCCACACCAAAGGATCAGCACCAGATGCTTTAATCTGCGCTTTTCTTTTGTCTTCTTCAGTCGGCATCGGTCTCACACGTTCGCGACGTCTTCTACGCATTAAAATCTCCCTTATGTTTATTCAATTATAACACAAAAACCATAAAAACAATACTAATTTCGTTTTAGCATCACCGTAAATGCTTCTGGTGGAATGTCAATTTTGCCAAATCTCTTCATTCTCGCTTTACCACGTTTTTGTTTTTCTAGAAGCTTTGCTTTTCTGTCACGATCACCCGTATGAATTTTTACCAACACATCTTTTCTATATGCACCAATAGTTTCCCGAGCTATGATGCGAGCGCCAATTGCTGCCTGTAAAGCCACTTCAAAGTTTTGGCGAGGAATCACTTCTTTTAATTTTTTCGTTACTTCCCGACCAATTGCCTCGGCCTCCGTCTTATGCGCCATCACAGACAAAGCATCCATTCTTTCCCCCGCCACCAGAAAATCAATTCTCACCAAATCTTCAGCTTTGTAACCATTAAGTTCGTAATTAAACGAAGCATAGCCGCTTGTGGCTGATTTTAATTGATCATAAAAATCAGTCAGTAAATTTGCCATCGGCGCTTCAAAATCAATCACCGCCCGTTCTTCAATGTATGAAAGATTTGTTTGTAATCCCCGTTTTTCATTAATGAGATTTAGCACATTTCCAATCATTTCGCGTGGTACAATAATTTCGCCTTTCACCCACGGCTCGCGGATTTCAGCAATTTCTGTCATATCAGGAAGTTCCGACGCCGATTTAATTTCAATCAACTCACCATTATTGAGCAACACTTCATAATTAGTAGATGGGTTCGTTATAATTAAATCTAGATTAAATTCTCGCTCCACACGTTCTTTGATAATATCCATATGAAGAAGTCCCAAAAATCCAATTCTAAGACCAAAGCCCAGAACCGGCGAATTTTCTGGCGCATATTGCAAAGCTGAATCAGAAAGCGACAATTTTTCAATTGCTTCTTTCAAATCTTTGTATTGATCGTTAGACACCGGGAAAAACCCCGCATACACAAATGGCAAAACATTTTTATAACCCGGCAAAGGTTTTTCGGCTGGGTTTTTGACAAGCGTCAGCGTATCACCCACTTTGGCTTCGCGCGTGGTTTTTAAGTTTGTCACGATGTAGCCAATTTCACCAGCCTTTAAAGATTCTTTTGGCGTCATTTTGGGTGTCAAAATTCCAACCTCTAGGGCCAAACCTTTAGTTTCTGCCGCCATCATCAAAATTTCCGAATTTTTATCAATCTCACCCTCAAACACTCTCACATACAAAACCACCCCACGATAATCGTCAAAATATGAATCAAAGATTAGTGCACGAGTGGGCGAGTCGGAGTTGGTTCGGGACCGTCCGGAGGCAACGGCCGAGGAAGAGGGCGCGAGCCCCGTAACGACGGGCGCGAGCGACCCGAGTCCCGAACCAATCTCTGACTCGCCCACAATCCTATCTAAAATTTTATCAATATTTAATCCGGTCTTACCCGAAACTTCGATAATATCTTCGCGCGAACATCCAAGTAGCGAAATTATCTGCGCCGCCACTTTTTCTACGTCTGCCGCCGGAAGATCAACTTTGTTAATTACTGGAATAATTGTCAGATCTTGCTCAAGAGCAAGATACACATTAGCCAGAGTTTGCGCCTGAATTCCCTGCGTAGCATCTACCACCAGAACCGCCGTTTCTACCGCCTGAAGAGAACGCGATACTTCATAAGAAAAATCTACGTGCCCTGGCGTATCAATCAAGTTTAAAGTGTAGCCTTTCCAATTCATCGTCACTGGCGCAAGTTTAATAGTGATGCCTTTTTCTCGTTCCAAATCCATCGAATCAAGAAGCTGAGATTTCATCTCGCGCTTAGACACCGTGCCAGTAATTTCCATCATTCTATCGGCAATGGTAGATTTACCGTGATCAATATGCGCAATAATACAGAAATTCCGAATCTTTTCCATATATATATTATATAATAATAAAGTATTATTGTAAATTTTACAACATTGTCTCAAAGATTATTTTAATTTCAAAAACCCATTTCTTTTTAATTTCTCAATTTCAAAAAGCAAACTATCTTTTATAAACTTTTCGGTAATTTCGTGAATTGAAATCATTTTTAAACCAGCATCTTTGGAAGAACCACCAGACGAATAGACTTTCTTTTCGTCTAAAATAATAAATCTATCGTGTATTCTCCCACCATTTTTAATAAAACTAATTTTAAGATCTGGGCGCTCTTTATTAAAATCAACAAGATCACTTTTTCTTAAATAATTTTTTACATTGTCCGTAAAAAATATAATTTCCAAATTCTTTTTTGCTATTTGCAAAAGATGCAAAGTTTTAAGATTTATATAATTATCTATGATGTAGATTTTCCTTTTAGCGTGTTTATAAATTTCCATATAAGCTTCTTTAGCTTGAATGGGTTCACCATCAAGCAGCAAAAATTCTTTATGTTCCACAGTTTTGTTAAAATCTAAAAATACCGGAGAGATTTCGGTTCTTTTCACTACTTCATTCATTTCATTGGCAAGCTTAGAAACTTTCGCATCGATTTTTTTAATTTTTTCGGCATTTTCATTTTCACGCCGGTCAAGAAGCATTTTGTTTTCTACGATATAATCTTTCATCGCCTTAAACGCCATCACCAAATTGCGGCTTTGCCTCACCGCCAGCTCACCTTTTAAAACCGTCATTAGCATATAGATGCCCTGCTCAGTAAAAGCATAAGGCAACTTCCTAACCCCACCCCAACTTGAAGTCACAATTTGTGACTTCAAGGAGCCATTGATGTTTGCGGTGCCATTTTGGCACCGCAAATCATTACCATCAATGTTTGCGGTCACAATTTGTGACCGCAAACTTGATGTGCAAAAATTGCACTTCAAGATTCTTTCCAATTCCTCCCCCGTTAGTTGAAACATAAACTCTTCCCCCTCAAATTTTTCTTTATTATTTTTTACCTGCCGATTCAGATATCTAGTTTCATACCCATATATCTCCGCCAAATCTGCATCCAGCATCACCTTCTGCCCACGCACCATATAAATTTTGTCCGTAATATTAAAAGACATAAAACTCCTTTTATTATATTACGGACAAAACTACCACATAGAGGGAAGAATTTCAGCCCCCCACCCCCACTAATACAAACATAAGTGTTTTACTTATCAACACCAATCATAGAAAGGCTGAGTTTGCCACGTTCAATTGCAACAAGTCTCACGCGAACTTTGTCACCCACATGCAAAACTTCTTCCACAGACTTAAGTCGCTTGCCTTCCACAATTTGCGAAATATGGAGCATACCATCGATGCCAGGAAGAATATTCACAAACGCACCAAAGTCTTTGATAGAAACCACGGTACCTTCATAAATTTTACCAACTTCTGGCTCCTCGGTTAAGTCCTTTACCCACTTCACTGCCATCTCAATAGACTTGGCATCGGTACCAGAAATCGTCACAAGACCATCCTCAGCAATATCAATCCCAGCGCCAGTCTCGCTCGTGATTTTGTTAATCATTTCCCCACCTTTACCAATCACTGCACCGATTTTGTCTTTAGAAATTTTTACCTTTTCAATACGTGGTGCAAAATCAGAAATCTTAGCGCGAGGCTCTTTAATTACTTCCAAAATATGGTTAAGAATAAACATTCTACCTTCGTGACTTTGCTTAATTGCCTTTTCAAGAATTTCTACCGGAAGCCCGTGTACTTTCATATCCATTTGAAGAGCCGTGATACCTTCGGTAGTACCAGTAACCTTAAAGTCCATATCGCCAGCAAAATCTTCTGCATCCATCAAATCGGTAAGAACATATGCCTTGTCAATATCAGAAGCTTCAATTGGTTGCCCCTT
Organism: Candidatus Saccharimonadota bacterium; assembly: GCA_017404935.1. Classification (GTDB taxonomy): domain Bacteria; phylum Patescibacteriota; class Saccharimonadia; order Saccharimonadales; family Saccharimonadaceae; genus Nanosyncoccus. The sequence continues at coordinate 52,155 of JAFRBI010000004.1, read as the reverse complement.
AGGAACATCTACCATTAGCCCCATTGCCACGCCAGAAACTGGGCGTTTTAATGGCACGCCAGCATCCATCAATGCCATACAAGAAGAACAAGTTGCAGCCATAGAAGTAGAACCGTTTTGAGACATAATCTCGGTCACGCTTCTAATTGCATATGGGAAATCTTCTTCAGAAGGAAGCACCGGAAGAAGTGCTCTTTCAGCCAAATAACCGTGGCCGATTTCACGACGTCCAGGAGAACCCAAACGACCTGGCTCACCTACAGTATAAGATGGAGCATTGTAATGATGCATATAGCGACGCTTGCCATCAGTTACTTCCATCGTATCTACATCTTGAGAATAAGATAAAGGTGCCAAAGTCACAATATTCATCGCCTGAGTTACGCCACGGGTAAATAGTGAAGAACCATGAACTCTCGGCAAAATCCCAACTTGGGATGAAAGTGGGCGAACTTCGGTAAGTTTACGACCATCTGGCCTTACCCCTTCTTCCAAAATACCACGACGCACTTCCTTATGAACAGCAAGCTCAAATGCCTGATCATACACATCACGCAAGTTTTCATCATACCAACGCACCTTTTCATTATCAGTTTCGCCCTCACCTTTTGATAAAGCAAATTCATCGTGCATCGCATATTTCATATCGTCGAGAAGATGAGCTCTTTCCATCACATTACCACGAATCTTTGAACCAAATTTACCATCAGTCCATTTAGCCACTTCTTCTACTACTTCGTCAGATGGCAAAACCAATTCATATTCTTGTTCTGGCGCAGCTACTTGCTTAGCGAGTTGTCTTTGAAGATCCAAGACCGGCTGAACTTCTTTTACTGCCCAATGCATCGCCTCAATAATCGTATCTTCTGGAACTTCTTTCGCACCAGCTTCTACCATCACTACTTTACCGTCTTTACAAGCCACTACAAGATCAAGTGGAGACTCATCTCTTTCTTCTGGGGAGAGAAAACCTTTAAATTTCCCACCGATTCTACCGATTCTAATACCGGCAACTGGGCCATCAAATGGCACACCAGCATTCATCAGAGCCGAAGAAGCTGCAATCATCGCCACACAGTCTGGTCTAAATGAAGGATCCATCGACAAAACTGTACAAACCACCTGAATTTCCTGGCGATAGCCTTTAGGAAACAGTGGGCGAATTGGACGATCAATGAGACGACCGACTAACACTGCCTCATCAGCCGGCTTACCTTCTCTTTTAATAAATCTAGAAGCCGAAATCTTGCCTGCAGCATAAAATTTTTCTTCGTAATCGATTGATAGTGGGAAGAAATCTTGCACCACTGGCTTAGTACCTACTACTACGCTGCCTAGCACTACAGTGTCGCCATAGGTTACCAAAACAGACGAAGTGGTTCTAAAACCTACTCTGTTTACCTCAATGGTGAGCTTGCGCCCAAGCCAATCACAAGACACATGAGTAGTCTTCTTACCATTAGGGTTAATTATTTCCATAAAAAATCCTTTCTATTAAGAGGAAAACATCAGAGATAGAAGTGCCGCAACCTGGACCCAACAATGGCAAAAGCCCACGTTGTACTCGATACTCCTATCTCTGCCGTCTTCCTCATTATTAATATTCTATCTCTATTATATCACATTTTGGGCAATTTTTCGGCGTCTTTTACATCATACTCGCCAATTTTAAGCCGCCTCAGAGCCTCACAATACGCCCCCGTCCCCAGTTTCTCGCCAATATCCTCAGCCAAAGTCCGAATATAAGTTCCACTCGACACATGACAGCGAATTTTAAGAATCGGATAATTATATTCCAAAATCTCTATATTATATATAGTAACCTTCCGAGTAGGCACTTCAAAATCTTTGCCAGCACGTGCCAATTTATACGCCCGCTGCCCATTGATTTTAATCGCAGAAAACTTCGGTGGTTTTTGCAAAATCTCCCCGATGAAGGTTTGAAGTGTAGATTCAAGAATATTTAGTTTCGGGGCCGCGTCCCTCGCGCCCGTCTTCACGGGGCTCGGGCGCTTATCCTCGGCAGCAGCCTCCGGAATCCCCTCAACTAAACATTCTCGAATCCCCTCCTCCGGACAGCTCTCAACCGAGTATGGTGAAATCTCCCCTTCAATATCCCCAGTAGACGATACAAACCCCAACTTAATCGTCGCTTCATAAACCTTATCTAATTTCAAAAATTCCCCCGATTTCTTGGTATAGCGTCCAGAGAGTAAAATCAAAAGCCCCGTCGCAAACGGGTCCAAAGTCCCAGTATGCCCTACTTTTACCTTGTGCCCAAATTCATCCCTAAGCCCACGCCTTACCCTGGCCACCACCCCAAAGCTCGACATTCCCGCTGGTTTATCAATCAAAATAATTCTATCTTCCACCCCTTGATTATACCACATTTTTGTGCTATAATAGGGAGCATGATAACAAAAGAGAATAAGGACAAGGCTATTGCCAGCGTCGCTAGAAGCAAAAAAGACGTTGGTTCTCCTGAAGTTCAAGTGGCTATTCTCACTGCTCGCATCAAAGAGGTGACTGAGCACGTTAAGAATAACAAACATGACTTTATGGCCAAAAGAGGTTTAATTCAAATGGTAGGCAAGCGCAAAAAATTGCTTAAATACCTCGAAGACACCGATTTTGAGCTTTATAAAGAAACTGTTAAAAAACTTGGCCTCAGAAAATAAGCCAATAAAAAGCCCGGCTTAAAAAGCCGGGTTTTTTAATAATGTACTTTGAGCTAGTTGCCACTTTTGTCATAGTCACGAAACTGCATCGCGACCTCATCAAACTCTGACAAAATCTCAGCCAACTTGATAAAATATTCCTCAGCCTTAGGGTCGTGGTCCTTCTTTTTATATTTGATCTTGTGTTCAACCGATGCCCACAAGTTCATAGATTTATCCCTAATCTGTATTTCGATCGGGACAAGCTTACTTCCTCCATCAGGAGAATAAATCTCCACCTGCACTTCAAGATGTAAGCTCGAATATCCATTCTCCTTTGGAGTATGAATATAATCTTCTCTGGACACTACATTAAGCCCCGGAATCTTTGAAATCAAGTCAGCGACCTGTTCGATTTCATCACGGAAAATCGTGATAATCCTTATGCCGGCTATATCTCTTACACTCTTCTTAATACTATCAATATCAAGATTGTAATCTTTGCGCCTGCACTTTTTAATCGTACTATCAAAAGCCTTAATACGACCTTCAATACGATCAAACGGATCATTTCTCATAGGATCTGCCGCAATCATTCTGCGAGCATTTTCGATACGAACCATTGCAAGATCAAGCGCCGACTGACACTCCATGGCATACTGATCAAACTCATACTCAAGAGCCTGGTTTTCATTGACAAATCTCATATTTTCCAATTCTTCCAGTCTCTCAATACCCTGATCAGCTATATCGCTTATTTCTCCATTGCAAAGCGCATCCATAAGACCCTGAACCTCTTGTTCCGATAATACTTCGCTCAATTTTCTTACCCCCTGTTCTTAAGGTACCGAATTTTTAGTTCCATCTCTTATTATAGCATACATTGTTAATTTTGTCAATATTCAAAAAGAAAAATCAGGACATGTGCCTGTTTTTCTTTTCACACTGGTTTTCTTTTATGGCCTTTCTTTTCCGAAAAGAAAGGCCAAGCGTGATATAATTAGAGTATGTTAATCTATAATTCGAGATTACTAAATATGCCTGTTTTAAGCGTCCAAGACTCTGGTAAAATCGGCACTATTTCTAATACGATTGTAGATCCAGACACTCTTAAGATTATTGCTCTTAGGGTTCACGGCGCCATCGGTAGTGACGGCGGCAATATCCTGGATGTTAACTCTGTTCGCGAATATTCCGAATTCGGCTTAGTTATCGATTCCACCGAAGAGCTCGTAAAAGACGACGATATCGTCAAAATCGCCAAAGTTTTAGAGCTCAATTTTAGCCTGATTGGCCTCAAAGTCGAAACCAAAAAAGGCTCAAAACTAGGTAAAGTTCTAGATTTTACTGTCACCGATGATAATTTCTCTGTAGCCCAGATTGTCGTCAAACGCCCAACCGTCAAAAGTTTCTTTGATTCCGAACTAATTATCCCTCGCGCCGAAATCGTCGAAATCACCGATTACAAAATTATCGTAAGAGACGAAGAAAAAGTTATCAAAGAGCGCGCCTTAAAAGAAGATTTTGTACCTAATTTCGTCAATCCATTTCGGAAGTCTGAGCAACAAGCTCCCGCACCAAATCATATTGAAACCCCTGCCGAACAAGATAAGCAGTAAGTTTTTCATCGTCATATTTCGCCCGTTTTTTGGCGATCATTTTTTTGAGTTCTTCCTCATCATTTCTATCGCTATCCGCCAAAACTTCCTCTATAATTTCTTTTGAAATTCCTTTTTTCAAAAGCTCCATCCTCAGCCGCTTTAAAGATACTCCTTTTTTGACAAACCGATTTTCTACATAATACTCCGCAAACTTATAATCGTCTAAATACTTTTTGTCTTTTAATTTTTCGATAATTCTATCTATATAATTTTTATCTAATTTTTTCTCAAAAATTTTCTTATACAGATAATCGTTTGTCTCTCTTATGCTTCTAGGCCTTACCAACACCCATTCCAAAGTTCTCTGGTATAACTTTTCAAATTCAGAAGCTTTCTTAAATTCCGCGACATCTTCCGCCGAAATTTCCATTCCTACTTTAATCCCAAAATCCACTACCTGCGAAATATCTAGAGAAAACGCGAATTTTTCATCTACAAAAACATTCACCCGATCCGGGTTTTTCAGACCCTGTTTCAAATCGGTAATTTTATAGATAGCCATGATTCTTAAACCACACTTCAAGCGCTTCAAAAGTCAGTTTATCTTTTTTAAGACTCGGTTTAACATATTTTTCCACGAAATCCGCTGTCAAGTCAAACGGCACCCACCTAACTTCTTCTACTTCTTTATCATTAAACTTAAAATCTTCTTGCTTTAAAGTCCAATCTACTGCATAAATCCACGCAAATCTATTTTTATTCTGTTCTCGCATAGAGACAAAATTCAGCTCCGACGGAGAAATTTCTGCCCCAATTTCCTCATGCGCTTCTCTTACTGCCGCTTCCACCAAAGATTCACCTAAATTAACGTGCCCACCTGCCGAAATGTCATAATACCCTGGAAATCTAGAAACTCCCGCGCCACGTTTTTGCCACAAAAGTTCCAACACGCCATCAGAGGACACCCGAAACAAAAACACCACGGCTGCACCAACAATTTCAGTATCGTCACCCTCTGGATTATCGCGCGCCGATTCCCACCCGGCGCCCTCTATCGGCTCGCCATTGCCATAATAAAGTTGCCACATCTCGTCTGTATGCATAGACTCTTTAAAACTCCACTAAATACCTAATTTTTCACGAACTTTAGCTTCAATTTCTGCCATTAGCTCTGGCTTCTCGGCAAAGAGTTTCTTCACTGCTTCACGCCCCTGACCAATAGTTTCACCATTATATTTCACAAACGCGCCAGCCTTTTCCAAAATTCCGTGCTCAATTGCAAGATCCAGTACATCGCCAGTTTTAGAAATACCTTCGTTATACATAATATCAAACTCGGCTGTTCTAAATGGCGCTGCAATTTTGTTTTTTACTACTTTAATCTTGGTGCGGTTACCAGAAACGCTGTCGCCATCTTTGATTTGGCCAATTCTACGAATATCTACACGTACCGAAGCATAAAATTTGAGTGCGTTGCCACCGGTAGTGGTCTCAGGATTTCCAAACATCACACCAATCTTCATTCTAATCTGGTTAATGAAAATCACTGTAGCTTTAGACTTAGAAATAATACCAGTTAATTTTCTCATTGCCTGAGACATCAAACGTGCCTGAAGCCCCATCTGCGCATCTCCCATATCACCGTCAATTTCGGCCTGTGGCACAAGCGCTGCTACGGAATCTACCACAATTAAATCTACTGCATTAGAGCGAACCAAAGTTTCACAAATTTCAAGCGCCTGCTCACCATTATCTGGCTGAGAAATCAGTAAATTCCCCGTATCTACCCCAATTTTCTTAGCATAAGCTGGATCTAAAGCGTGCTCTGCATCGATAAACGCCGCTTGCCCACCTTGCTTCTGGATTTCTGCGATCGCATGAAGTGCCAAAGTGGTTTTGCCAGATGATTCTGGCCCGTAAATTTCAATAATTCTACCTTTTGGCCAACCGCCCCCAAGTGCCAAGTCAAGCGATAAAGACCCAGACGGCAAAAGTTGCACGTCCATTTTTGGCGTCTCACCAAGTTTCATAATCGAGCCATCACCAAATTGCTTGGTAATCTGCGCAATCGCTAGCTTCAAAGCCTCGTTTTTGCCATCATTATTTTTATCTGCCGCAGCAGTTTTTTCTGCACCCTTGTTTAATTCCTTTTTTGCCATTTTTCCTCGCTTTCTAGTTAATATTATTATAGCACATCTCTTTTACCACACTCAAAAAATAAATTCAACCCCCCCCACCCCCCGCTTATGCTAAAATGTGCTATAATTAAATTAACAAAGTGAGGTAAAATGGAACGACTAAATGCCAAAGAACAGATAAATTCAGAAAAAATCAACACTGCGTGGGATAGTTTATCAAATCAAGAATTTTCCAGTGAAACTGCTGAAAAAGAAAAAAATTTTGAAAAAGCCTCCGAGATTTTAAACCACGAAGCCGAAGAATACAACAAACTGCTTGAGCCTTTCCAAAATTTGCAAGAAGTAGATGAAAATACAAAAGTCAAGCTTAAGAGATTTGGGCTCGATATCGACCATCAAGAAAAAAGCCCCGTTATCGCTTTATATGAAGTTTCCGAGCCAACTAAACTCGAGATTTCCGATTTTGCCAAAGAACGCGAATATGACTATAACGAACTCAAAAACTTTGCAAATGGCGAACACCAAAAAGACGTCAAAGAAGCCCTAAAAGAACGCGGTTTTGACAACACTCCTAAAACTTGGTCCGACCAAAACTTCACCACTCACGAAATCGCCTTAATGCACCAAATCGCCAAAAACGCCCACAAGTAATTTATGGTATAATTAGGCTATGAAATCTTACGAAAACATTTTTATTTCTAGCTTAACTACTATGCGTATTGGTGGTATCGCACGTCACGTTTTAGAAATTGAAAATGACAAAGATATCCCAGAAGCTTACGCTTTTGCCAGCGCTTATTGGTACCCTACTTATATTATTAGTGGTGGCGCCAACACTATCGGTAGAGATGAAGGTCTAGATGGCGTAATTCTTTTAAATCGCCTGCGTGGCTTTAATGATGACAACGGCACTCTCACGGTTGCTGCTGGCGAAAATTGGGACAACATCGTAGATTACGCTTGCGAAAAAGGTTATACCGGCATCGAAGCCCTTTCCCGTATCCCAGGTTTAATTGGCGCAGCGCCCGCTCAAAATATCGGCGCCTATGGTCAAGATCTTTCTGGCGTTTTCAAATCTGCCACCGCTTTTGATACTGCCACTAATAAATTTGTCACCTTAGAGAAAAAAGATATGCAATTTGCCTACCGAAAAAGCATTATGAACACCACAATGCAAGGTCGCTTTTTCATCACTTCCGTTGTTTTAGAGCTAAAAAAAGGTCAGATGCAGCGCCCATTTTACAATTCTATGGAAAAATACATCGAAGACAATGGCTGTAGAGATTTTTCGCCAAAAGGCATCCGCGAAATCGTCACCGCCATTCGCGCCGACAAACTTCCCGATCCAAAGGAAAAAGCCAGCTCTGGCTCATTCTTCAAAAATGTTTACCTAGATCCACTCGAAGCCGAAAAAGCCGAAGAAAAAGGCTACCCAGTTCGCCGTGGTCAAGATGGCAACAAAATCAATTCCGCCTGGTTTATCGAACAATGTGGGTTTAAAGGCCAACTACTTTACGGTATGCGCGTCAACCCAAAAGCTCCACTCGTTTTGATTAACGAATCCGCCGGCACTTACGCCAATCTCGCACGCGCTCGCGGTATGATTACTAGCACCGTTTACGACAAATTTGGCTACTGGCTCGAACAAGAACCAGTCGAAATCATTAACACCAAAAATCGCGGAGCCAGATTATGATTAAGGGTCCAAAAATTTTAGACGGGCGGGAACTTGCCGGTTTTATTAAGGAACGCCAAGCCCATGAAGTCGCCGGAATGTCCAAAAAACCAACCCTTCTCATCATTCGCGATTCCGACAACCCTGTCATCACCAAATATGTTAATCTCAAAATTGCCTATGGCGAAGACATTGGTGCCAAAGTTATAGATTACAAAGCTACCAGCTCCGAAGACATCGCCGCCAAAATCAAAGAAGCCAATGAAAATCCCGAAATAAACGGTATCATCCTCCAACTTCCGATTTTAGAAAAAGGTAGGACCGACGAGCTCACCAATTTAATTGCCCCATCAAAAGACGTTGATGGCCTCGGCGAAAACCCAGGTTTCGATTCTGCTACTGCTACTGCTATTTTGTGGCTACTTTCTGGCTATGATATAGATCTAAAAACCAAAAATATCGCTATCGTCGGCCGCGGCAAACTTGTCGGCGCTCCTCTTTATCAAATGTTTGCTAATTCTGGATACAATGTCGAACTCTTTCACCACGGTTCAGACTTGACAAATCTACAAGACTATGATATAATAATTACTGCAACCGGAAAACCCGGCTTAATTCTTGATTCTTATATAAAACCGGGTAGTGTGATTGTAGATGCCGGCACTGCATCAGAAGACGGCGTATTAAAGGGTGATTTAAGCCCAGAGGTTAGAGCTCGCCAAGATCTCACCGCTATTACCCCATCAACCGGCGGCGTCGGCCCCCTTACCATCACCTGTTTATTTGATCATCTAATTCAAGCTAGTAAATAGTTATTAGATTCCAGCGCCTTGGTCAAACCCCTGGCCGCTATTATTATCGCCACCCTGATTTCTATTGAGATTTTCTAGGCCCTCTGCAGCCCTTCTTAAATTTTCTGTTTGACTAGCGACCTGTTGACGTTCTAATGTCCTTCTATCAAATTCAGCATTTTCAGTCAAAGCTTGTTCATGAGCATAATTTATTTTTGCTCTATCCACGTCAGCTTTATTTGACCAATCGCCTTTATATCCGCCAGCAATTGCTTCAAGTGTAGCTCTTTTATCTTTATCAGACTGGATACCAGACTGAATCGCTGGATCTGTGCTATTGAGAAGGTCTCTTGCCATCTTGGCGTCAAACCCACCGTTTGTTGCTGCACGTTGAATTGTACCATTGCTTTGCGTCGCCCAGTCTTTCATCTGAGTTGCTATACCGTTATTGGCAGCATGGGCCGAAACATTTTGGCGTGTACCATTTACATACCCACCACCAGAGACCATCTGAAATACATCCGAAGCTTTGTTTTGCATCGCAGTAGCCAGAGCCGAATTTTGCATCATATTAGCCTGGAGCGCTGTAAATGATTTCTCCATATTACCGTTTCTAAATTCACCATTCGCCGCAAAGATACCATTGTCTCCTTCTCTATTAGCCAAACTTGAAGCGATTTGGCTTACACCACCAGGGCCATGTCTAGACACAATCACATTAGTGAGTGCATCCATTCTAGCCGTATCGCCACTATCAAATGCCGTATTCCAGTCGGACATAAGATCATCTAGAGATTTACCAGCATAATCTTTCTCGGTAAGAATCGTTCTAGCAGCCTGATCTTCAAGCCCAAGCTTTCTCTGTGTTTCGTGTGCACGAGCGAGTCTTCTTGTCTCAGTATCACTAAGTGCGCCACCCTCAGCCTCACGTTGTTTCTTAAGAGCTTCTAGCCTCTCGATAGTTCTCTGTGAGCTTTCGGACTGGCGATTCCTAGCTGCTTCCACTTGTCTATTCTTAAATGCTTCGGTATTCTTTGCGCCACTTATTGCAGCCTGGCCAATGTTTCTTGCACCACTACGCACAGAAGTACCAAGCGTGGTGAGTGCACCACCAACTTTGCCAAGTGCCGAAATTGCTTGTTTGAGCAAAGTAGGTAGCAAGAAGAATACCAAGAACGGTAATACCATTAATATCAAATTCCCTGCTACACCAAGCTCAAGCGAACCATTATTTACCAAGTTTCTAATCATTGCGCTAATACCACTTACTGCCCCACAAATTGGGAAGATGATAAGTGCAGCTTTAAACAGATCCCACCATTTCTTAAAGAGCCCTTGCGTATTTGGCAAAATAAACGCCGCAAACGCTAGTGGTGAAATTAGAATACAGAATATAATAATTACTTGTCTTGCTGCCACCATAAACCACAAAACTACTACAGCCACAATGATTACAAGCACCAATACGATAATTGCAATCACCACCGCTACCCAACCAGCTGCACCTACAGCAAGTGCTGTGCTAGCGGCACCAGCTGCCGCTCCACCACCGCCAGCTGCCGCTGCGAATATACCAGTTATTGCGCCAGTAACATAGCTAGCCCCGCCACTAGGAGAACCACCCATACCACCAAACATATCTCTCAGCCCCGAACCAAAGATATTTGAAAGGTCTACCGCAATTTGACAAATATAAAGACTCAAATTCACTACTATCGCCATCATAATAATCCTAGGCAACATTTTCTTGATACCATAATTGTCGATGCCACGACCTGTTAATTGTGAGAATATCACCACTAACAAGAATATTATAATTGTTATATTGGCAATATTTCTTACTTCCCCCCACGTAGTATCTAAACCTTTGTAGGTATCTGCTTTTACTTCAAGCATATCTTGAGTAATATTGTCTACCCAGTCTGCCGTATATGAAGTGTTATCCATTGTTGGGCAAAGTATCCATTGCATTGCACCAATACCACCACCAGCATATTCATCTACGAGGTCGTCACACATGCCATCCGGTGTACTACTAGTAGTCCCAGTAGACGGGTTAGAAGGATCTTTTTTGCTAACTGCACATCTGCCACCATTGTCAATATCATCATAAGGACCATTTGCATTCAGAGTACTAATTATATCATCAAGTGAAAGTGGTCCAGCATTAAAGTGAAGATTAGAATCTACACCATATACCGTACGTCCAGTAGCATTAGTTTTGTTGACTTTATATTTTTTATCGGTACATAAATTAACATCTACCCCGCTAAAATCGTTCTGCCCTTCTGCTACCAATTTTGCATTCATTATATTGCTGTTTTCAATATAATGCACATACAAATCAAACAACTCTTGACGAGTTAAAGCCAAATAGTTATAACCAGCATAAACTTGATTGACGCTAATACCGGCTCTGTTATTAGAATTTAAGCCCTTCAAGAGCGCCGTCCAGTTACCACCACCCCAAGATAATTTATAATCAGAAACGATACTACTGCCAGCAGAAGCTTGAGTAGTTTTTGGATCTAAATTAACATAGTTTCCAGTATCATCGCCAATTGTAAGACCACGTTCAGTAATAGATATATCGTTGCCATTTCTTGTGTAGGTAATTGTTTGGTATCCAACATCGTTCAAAGTCACGTCAAAGGTAACGCTGCTACTATCTGCCACCGGAATGCCTACAGTAAACTTCAAATTACCACAGTTGTTGATGGTGAAGCTAGCACCGTTAGAAGAAATATCATTGTTGCTCATGATCTTCAAACCACTATCAGTCGACACCACGGTTGGAAATGTAATACTTGTCTTGCCGTTAAAACTAGGATTAGATTCACCACTTGTACAATTATGCTCGCCAATCGAGTAAGATAATGTTTTGGAAACACCACCGGTACCCTCAGTTATTGCTTCGGCCGTATAACCAATCCCACCACTAGTAGTAGTATTAGTAGTAACTGTCGCCCCACCCGCAACTGGAAGCCCATTGCTACCAACGGTTTGCCCAGCAAAGTAATTTTTAACTGTAGTTATATCGGCACCAGCAGTTCTTACATTAGTTGGAATCAAAGCACCAGCAGTTCTTACATTAGTTGGAATCAAACCACCTTTTATACCAGAATCATTATTGTAACCTAGCATTACTTCTTTACAGTTAAGGTTGTTATCGCCAACATTCGTCATTCCATATGGTAATTTTACGGCATCAGTCGCTCCATCATTCAGAATGAATAATGGCGGATTAGACGCATAAAAACTTTTCCTATAAGCCCCGCCATTAAAACATCCATAGACACCCTCGAAAACTGCCTTTGAAACAATCGCGGAATTGTTGATCGCAGAAGCCCCGGTTGTTAAAACTAAAGAAAGCCCTAAAGAAAGCCCCAGAAATACAATCGCTAAAATACTTTTTCTTTTATTCTTCATTGTTTTCTTCACCCATTAAAGTTTTTCCGTGCATCAAATTATTAATGTTATAAACATTCCCAACAAAATTTTCTGACAAATTATAATAATGCACGGTGTCTAAATAATACTTATTAACATCTTCAAATGTTTCAGAAGTTTTGCCTTTTATACACTCATCGTCAATATAGTTACCAGATATACAACCATTGTCTTTATATACTTTCACTTTGTTTACCAAAGCGTCAATATAATCGTTATATAATTCCGAAAAACTTTTTGCATAGCTATTATCATCAAGCCCAGAAAATGCAAAATGATTTACTAATTTCTGCTTGCCCTTTTCGTCGCCTTCTTTTACAATCGTCATAGTCGCTTCTATGCCATAAATTTTCTCTTTTGAATTCATCGCATAAATAAAATCAAACAAATCTTTAGTAGATTTTACGAGATTATTCAAAATCTGATTATCGCCGTCTTTGTAGCTAGCTGTAAAACCATCCATCAATTCTTTGGTTTTGGCATAAATTGTAGATTTTTCTTCTTCTGTACTCCAACCATTCACAAAATAGTAGCTGCCAGTTATACTGTATTCATCATTAACATCCGACTTAGATTCTTTGCCACTTGTTATATAATTTATCAAATCATTAAACGAAATGTCTGTTCTAGTTTTATTATTTCCACCTTTCCCACCCCCCATCAAAAGCACCACCACGAGAACCACAATCAAAATCACAATTGCGACAAGCGCACCAATAATCAAACCTTTTTTAGAGCCACCACGAGAAGAACCACCAATAGTAGGAATAGAACCACTCCGCCCACCAGTAGGTAGTCTAAGTTTCTTACGCGGTGTCATTGTAGGCGAAGGCGTAGATAAAGGCTGTGGCGCTGGCACATCAGCCGGATCTGGCCCACTCGCGATTACACCTGGTTTTACGCCAGGCGTATTAACACTAGAATCACTAGACCCACTACTGTATGACGGATTCATATTTCTATTATACCATAAGCGGCAAAAATCAAGACAAAAAAACAAGGCAAAAAACAAGGCAAAAATCAAGGCAAAAACCTCAAAAATCAACCACAAAAAACTACAAAAAACGAACCCCACTAAGAAGCAGGGTTCGTTTTCATCTGAGTTCTTACCTGAAGCGGTCTAAAACCCACCTAGAGGGAACTTAGAATTTTCTCCGGCTAACAATAGCATAGCTAACTACAGATACAAGACCACCAGCACCAAGAGCGCTGATAAGTACAGTATCAGAAGCACCAGTTGCAACAATCTTGCCAGTGGTTGGGGCAGGAGTGTTTGGTACTACTGGAGTATCATTACAGGTCTTAGCAACCATTACGGAAGCATCGTCTTTTACAACTTTGCCAAGAACCGTAGAGGCAGCCCAGTTAACAAGTTGGTTAGAACCACAAGCCATAGAGTTGTCAACTACTTTCGCAGTAAAGCGAATGTAAGCATTACCTTTAGCTTTGTAGCTACCAATGTTAAGACCGGTAGTAGTCAAAGTATTTTCTGGAAGAAGAATACCTTCTTTATGGTTTGAATTATAAAGATAAGTAGAGTTCTCCACATATTCCAAGTTATTTGGAAGTACGTCACGAATCATCACGTCCTTCACTTCGTCGGAAAGAAGGTTCACATATTCAATCTGGAATTCAACTTCGTCACCAACTTTGGCTTCAACAGATTCACCAAATTTAGCGCCAGAGTTTTTGATGCGTACAGTTTTAGCAACTTTCGCATTTACAGATTTGTGAACTTTCACCTGAATAGTAGCTTCACCGTCGTATTTGAAACAACCAGGGATTTCACCATTCATAGAGGTATAACCAATTAAGGTTTTACCATTGATCACGGTATCAGCTAATTTGAAGGTACCGTTTTCGTTACGATACTGAGCAGAACCTTGAACGTATTCGATGTAAAAATCATCAGAAGATTTCAAAGTTACTTCATCCCAGTAACGAGTTGGGGTTACAGGTGCATCAGCATCAAGGTAACCGATAATGGTTTGCTCAGAAGCTACAGTAGTAGGCAAAGAGAAACTTACACCAACACCTTTAGCAATTGCATCTTCACCCTTAGGGCTGTTGTTGTGGACATAAAGACGAATAGTATAAGTCTGACCATCCTCAACATTAATTTCATTAGCATTGTAAACACTAGCATTACCAGAGGTAAGTCTAGCACCTACGAAATTTCTTTCGTCACCAATTTTACCATCTTTAGTGATGGAGTTAAAGGTGATTTTGTCACCAAGTTTACCAGCATTGATATCATCAAGGCTATAAACTGGACGACCTTCCTGGGTACCAGTGTTATCGCCATAAGCGTTAACAAGACCAGCAGGAATTAGCGTAGCAGTTGCCACAATAGCAGCAGCAGAAACGCTAAGAATAGATTTAGCAAATTTATTCATAAATTTCCTTTCTTAATAATAGATTAGAGTTTTTAATTCAAAACTTGAAAACTACTTTTTGCTAGCCGAATTGTTAAATTCCATCTAGTTTATCAACCGAATCATCTCAAATTTCAAAACTTAATTTCGGGTGAGACCCGGCGGTGTGCTTAACCGCCGGGCAGATAATAATGTGCTAAAGTCCCACCACTTTCAATTGTGCCTATATACCATACGATCAGTCTGGTGGTCCGTCCCACGATTCACCAGCTGGCTCGTCTGATACCGAAGATTCCGACTTTTCTGTCGGTTTGTCCGCCTCTGAAGCGCCTGAATCTACATGAGTATCCGAAGTTGGCGGAGGTGTAGAAGGAGTATCGCCTCCCCCGGCACTCTCATTCGCCTCCTTAATCTCATCGATTGCATCCTTGTACTCCTGTGGAGTAAGCTCCGTTGAATTCGTCGGCTGATCCTTCGTTGAATGATTCGGATCAGACGGATTATTCGTATTCGAATCAGGCCCAGGATCATCGTTAGATAGTACCGATGTTCCCTGCGTCGGGTCTTTCTTCGGAGTCGGAGTCGGAGTCGGCTTAGGAGTCGGTGTTGGCTTAGGTGTAGGCGTCGGCTTCGGCGTAGGTGTAGGATTCGGCCCAGGCTTAGGTCCACCACCAGTCAAAGTCGGTTTAGCACCGCCACCGGTGATAGAACCACCGCCGCCGCCGCCACCAGAACGTTTCTTCGGAGTAATTTTCATTATCTCCGCTACGTTGGTCGGCTGGAATCCGCACTCCAAGCGATAGGCTACTTCGATCTTCTTGGTTTCTTTGATCACAAATGTATACACCAGGAAATTTCCCTCGTGCTCGTCCGTCTCCATTACGATGACGTCCGGAATATGATCCCGCGTAAACGGGTTCATATACATCTGATCTTCTAAATCCTTCTGTTCCCGTATTTCTACCGAAACTGCCGAATCCAGATGCTCAAAGAATGCATCAAGTGTCTCAAAGTAATCATCAGGATTTGCAATCCAATCCGTCTTAGCCTTGTTGATCGCTCTATCCCATTCCTCGTCGCATTCATCATAGAACACGCCAAGATAACGAGTACCAAGCAGCGCATCAAACCAAGCCATATCCGCAGCTCCAAGCGCCGGATCCTGATTGAGTCGGTTTCTAAAAGCAACGTCCATCGCCTCGGGTGTTACCGAACAATCCGGCATACATCCAAAGTTGTATTCGTTACCTTCGATACCATCTCCCTGTAAATCCAGATTGAAGTAGTGCCACTTAGGCTCCATAGGGGCGGGTTTTGTCTCTACCTCAGGTGCCTTCACTTCTTCTTCTACTACCGCTGCCGGTTCTTCCGTAGCTTCTACTACCTTCGGTCCTGCTGTTGCAATACTAGCAATCAGCACTGCTGTTGCGAGCAGACCGGAAATTAATGATATTATTAGCTTCGTCTTCATAGCTTACCCACCTCCTTACTTTGTCGAAGTATTTCTTGACTGCTGATCCCTTAAAATCTGAGATCTTTTCATCACCTATCAGATAGTCATCAGGTTCAAAGTCTTCCGATTCTTTCTTTTCACTCCAAATTATCATATCAACGATAAAAATTCCGAGCGAAATTATGAAAGCTATTACCGGTAAAGCTCTGATCGTCCCTACTACATATCTGTTTTCTGTGATCGCCAAGATGCGCGCTGCCGAACTCTGTCCTACTAACATCAACAATAAATCTATTAATGCTATGTTGATCAGCTCCGGTATTGTGCTTCCATTGATCTTCCACCAAACTACAATGTAAGCCATCAATAAAAGCTCTGTCAGTAAAAACACCATCGCTACCCATCCGGGTACCTTCGGCGAAAGAGCTGTAAACAGTCCAGCGAGAACTCCAAAAGCTCCTGACTCAAACAGCCGGAACCTCAGCGTTTCGCCAAACCTTCTCGATGCACTCCACATCAAACAAAATACTATAATTGCTACGATAAAACCACTGATTGTGCTAAACATAAGCACACCTCCTTTATTGAGTGTGGGGCAATTCGCCCCGTTTTCGTGTTACAAAATTGGGACGTTTGCACCACAGGGGTGCGATATATAGGCAACAGGTTTCATTGTGTTTGAAACCTGAGATGATTCGGTTGTTAATGGTCTTCTCGTTTTGAAAAAACACACCAAAACTCAGACTACTTTCATTATATCACACATAAGCTTTTTTGTCAATATATTTACCATATTTTAACGCTTATGGCAAACAAGAAAAATCCCCCTATTTATAGGGGGACCTTTCAAGGTGCTAGTAGTTTACACAGGCGTGTACGATAAGAATTCTCTAAGCTCTTCCTTGGTAAGTTCACGCGGACCACTGTCCTCTTTGAAAACGTAACATGTAATCCACTCACCAGGTGAATCCTGCTCAGCTGCAGCGGCATCGTAATAGTAAATACCATCAGATACCCTGTAAGCCTTCAAGATTCTTCGAGCCTTTTCGGCTTTCGCCTTCTTTACAGCTTCTTCTTCAGCCTTCTTAGCTTCCTCAGCTTCACGAGCTTCCTGTTCCTTCCGAGCCTGCTCTTCAGCTGCCGCCTTCTCCTTAGAAAGCTGCCTGAGTTTCTTGATTTCCTCATGCTTTCTTGTAAGAGCAACCTCGATCTTCTTCTTGGCATCAGCTATCTCTTTTTCAATCTGGTCCGCCTGAGCGTCCAGTTCAACAGAAGAAAGCTCCTTAGCCTTAACCTTAGCATTCGCTTCAGCCCGATCATCAGATTGAGCCTTGTTCCGGCCATTGATTGCCATTACCTGGATTTCCCGTTTCTTTTCTGCCTCAATGTCGCTATCAACATCGGCAATAGCCTGGCGAATCTTCTCAGCCTCCTTAGCTCTCTCTTCCGGAGTCAGATCCTCAACAGTAAAATCTTCTTCCTCTGTAGAGTCTTCGTGCTCAGACATGATATTCTTCACATCTTCAGCTCGCTCTTCCTGTTGTTTCTTCAACTCCTTTTCAGTAGCCTTCTTGGATCTTCTTAACTCCTTAATCTCTAAAGCATCTTTTTTCTTTGCCATAATATTCACCCTCCTTAAGAATTTGTTCTTGAAAAAATGGCACCTGTTAAACTACTAATGCCTTCATTATATCACACTTTACCCAAAAAGTCAATGGTTATAACATAATAATCAAAAAAGGCGATAAATCGCCTCTTGGTGCGGGTAGAGAGAATCGAACTCTCATCTCAAGTTTGGAAAACTTGCATACTAACCACTGTACTATACCCGCAATGGTTTGAAATATGGGGTGGGATATCGGGAAGGGATGTCGCTTCGCTCCATTCGAACCGACGGTCCTAGCCGTATAGTTTACTGGGGTGGGATATCGGGATCGAACCGACGACCTTCTGGACCACAATCAGACGCTCTAACCATCTGAGCTAATCCCACCATAAAACACTCCCGCTATTATTATATCATTTTTTCAGAGAAATACCAGGGTTTTTTACCGGCATCGCCGCTCTACTAGAAGCCTCAGAGGTCGGTGCCGTATAAGCCTTAGCCTTCGGCCCATTGCTTCGCACCCCTGTCATCAGCTCCGAATCACCATATCCACGCACCTTAGTGCGATTTTTATCAATATTCACTCTCACCTGATAGCTCTCTGATGACGAAGCCCCTATGGCAGCCCCATTTTGCGCCTTTGCATACGCCGAAGAATGAAAAACATCCTCTTTTTGGTCTTTCATTACATATTTTAGAAATGGGTTTTTAGAAATCATCAAAACCCCTTATTTTGGCAATAATAAGAATGCTACTGTCCCGGCTGCCGCCCCTAGAATAATTGTGAGAATAATCGCGATAATTAGCCCAGCCTTAGAATCTTTCTCTGGTTTTGAAATAATCTTCTCTGGTGCAGCTGGTTTTTTCGGCTTCTCTGACTCTACTTTTGGCACAATCAGAGGAGTTTTGCGTGCTGCCACCGCTGATAAAGGTCGCTTTTCTATCTTATTCGTATTGATAAATTTGGCTCTCTGCCCCAGAGGTGCTGGCCTTTTTGCTACGGCAGCTGGCTTAACAGTAGCCGGTTTAACAGCTGGTTTTGTGGCAGCTGGCTTAGTTACCGGTTTAGCCTTAACTGCTGTCTTAGCGGCCTTCTCTGCACCCAGAGGGCGTTTTTTTACATCAGTTTTCACAAATTTCGGCTGATTACTCGCTTTTGGCGCCTTTTTTACGGCTTTTTTCGCAGGTTCTTCTCTCTCAGCAAAAATCTCCTCCACTACGACTTCTTCATCAAGTAGCGGATTCGCCGCCGGAATCTTCCGCACCACCTTTTTCACCGGCTTTTTCGCTGGTTTTTCAGCAGACACCTTAATAGATTTAGGCTTAGCAATACCACCCTTTGGAATAGTATTCTTCGCTGGCACAAAATCTATGTAACGTTTGTTCATTATTTTACTCTCTTAGCTATCTCAATTATATCAGTAAATTGTTCTAATATCAAGCTTGCGCCACCGATGAGAAGCCCGTTTATACCAGGGGTAGTGAGGTAAGCGCCAGCATTAGTCGGCTTTACGCTCCCGCCAAACAAAATTGGCACATTTTCGGAAATATCAGCGCCATAGACTTCTTTCAAATTCGCCCGAATTATCTCAACAACCTCAGCAATTTCGTCAGGGGTGGCAATTTTAGCATCTTTGGTAGAAGAAATCGCCCAAACTGGCTCATAGGCTACAATTACCTTAGGCACATCTTCTACACCTATCTCTGATAGACCACCAAGAAGCTGGTCTTTTATCACGTCGGCAGTTTCGCCAAAAGAGCGTTCGCTCTCAGTTTCACCAATACAAAGAACAGGGGTAATTTTGTTTCTAATACAAGCAGCGACCTTTTTTGCAATCATCTTATCGTCTTCGTGAAAAATATAGCGTCTCTCTGAATGTCCAATGATACAATAATCTACCAAACCTCTAAGTTCAGCAAAGGAAATCTCCCCTGTATAAGCCCCAAAATCTTGATAAAACGCATTTTGCGCACCCAATTTAATTTTAGATCTTTCAAGCTGCAAAGATAAAGGTTGAAGACACAAAGAAGTCGGCGCCACCACCACCTCTATATCTCTGTAATTTGCGATTTTTTTCTGTAATTTGTGAAGATAAATCGAAGCCTCGCCTACATTAAAGTTTAGCTTCCAGTTGCCCATAACGTAAGTTTTCATGGTTTTATTATAGCACAGAAGTGTAAAACTTGGGGCATCAAGCAAAAAATCTATGATTTTTTGCGCGCAGAGGTGTAGCGTCGTGATATAATCGAAGATTATCACGACGCGAAACTCCCAAGTTTTACACTTCTGTGCTATACTGAAATTATGAAAAAAGTATTAGCATTCGATATAGATCAAACATTAAACGTAGCAAAAACCCCTATCACCGATGATATCGCTGATTTGTTGGTTAAATGTCTCGATTATTTTGAAATTTGCCCCATTTCGGGCCAAAAATTCGACCAATTTTTGATTCAAATCGTAAGTAGGCTCAAAGACCCTACTCCAGAACAACTAAGCCACCTACACCTATTTGTGGCCCAAGGAACGCAATATTACCGTTTTAATGTAGAAAAAAACGACTGGGAACTGGTTTATAACTACCCTCTAACAGATGAACAGGTTGCAAAAATTTCCGAGACTATCGAAAAATCAGCCAAAGAGCTGGGCTACTGGGAAGAAGATAAGCTCCAGCCTGGCGACGAAATCATCGAAAACCGCCTCTCTCAGGTGACCTTCTCGGCACTCGGCCAAAAAGCTGGCACCGAAGAAAAATACGCTTGGGACCCAGATTGCAAAAAACGCGAACAAATTGTGGCAAAATGTAAAGAATACGCCCCAGAATTTGATTACGAAATCGGTGGCACCACCTCTATTAACGCCATCACCCCTGGTATGAACAAAGAGTTTGGCATGACTCATCTTCTAGAAGAATTAAAAGTCGAAAAAGCAGATATTCTCTATTTTGGCGATATGACTCAACCTGGCGGCAACGATTACCCAGTCGTCAAAATGGGTATCGATACCATTACTGTAAGATCTCACGAAGATACTGCCTACGCCTTACGCGGCATTCTCGGCGTTATATAAAGCTTTTGTATTCTCTGTTAATCTATCAAATAAAGCATTTTGAGCGGCTTCTTTGTTGGCATTATCGCCAGCCCAAGCCTCTAATGCTGGCCCCTGTAAAGCTCTTGAAAATGAGAATGAAACTGGCCAGGCAAATGGTTGATGCTTCATAATTGCAGCAAGATTGGCTGTAGCCTGTTCTGGAGTTTGCCCACCAGAGAGGAACACAATTCCAGCGAGGTCTAGTGGCACATTAGAACGCAGCACTCTCATCGTAGCACTTGCTACCTCATCAGGGGTAGATCCATTTACAAATTGCTTACCGTTCATCACCATATTGCATTTTAAGATGCAGGCCTTCAAATTTACACCGTGTCTTTCTAGCGCTTTAAATAGCTCATCTAACACTTTAGCGGTAATTCTAGAACAGGTGTCAATATCATAATTTCCATCATAAACCACCTCTGGTTCTACAATTGGCACTAGCCCAGCAGATTGCGAAGCTGCGGCATATTCAACCAAAATTCGGCAATTTTCTACAATCGCTGCAGTAGTAGGGGTGATTACTTCGCCATCGCGCCCCACACGAATCTCAAAGGCTGCACGCCACTTAGAGAAGCGAAGCCCCATTTGATAATATTCGCGCAGTCTCGCTGGTAAATCTTCCAAACCTTTAGTATAAGTTTCATCAGCATTTGTCTCTGGAATATCTCTAATCTTTTCAAGACCTTTATCTACCTTAATACCTGGCACTAAACCTCTAGAAATCAAATAATCTGGGATCCCCTGCCCGTCAGAAGTCGCATCTTTAGCTGTTTCGTCAAACAAAATCACACCACTAAGGAATTCTTCCATACCTGGTGTAGATAGTAAAATCTCTCTATAGTCGTGGCGATTTTCGGCTGTATCAGCAATTCCAAGAGCCTCAAATTTCTTCTTAATCGAGCCACCAG
Source organism: Candidatus Saccharimonadota bacterium (assembly GCA_017404935.1). Classification (GTDB taxonomy): domain Bacteria; phylum Patescibacteriota; class Saccharimonadia; order Saccharimonadales; family Saccharimonadaceae; genus Nanosyncoccus. The sequence goes on along the minus strand of JAFRBI010000004.1, from coordinate 30,407 downwards.
ATTCATCTGCAGCCAAGATTCCTTTACCTGGCGCCATCAAAGTTGCTGCAATCATTTCTAGATTACTTTCCGATGTAGAAGTAGCGATATTTTCAAGTTCTTCTAAGCTAAGAGTAGCATCAAGCGTGGCATTTTCTACGTTAATTCTTGCCATTTTGAGAGCATATTCTACAGTTTTGCCAATGATAAAACCACCGAGCACCGTCGCCGACATAATCGAATAAGCCGAAAGATGCGTCAGCCGATCAATTCTAGAAACTGCGATATTTTCTTTAAAGTCCATATAACCCAAAGATTTCTCAGAAACTCTAATAATTTTCTCTTGCGGGTAGCCTTCCAAAGCCTCTTTTGCAGTATAAAGTGGCGCATCTTCTTCAAGGAAAATCAAACTAGCGTGGCGAACCAAACCTGCTACTTCGTCAGCAGAAGAAGTTTTGACATAAAGCACCAATTTAGTTTTTTTGTAATAATCAAGATATGCTGCAATTTTATCCACTATCGCAGGGGTAAGATATGCAGATCTATCTACATAAAGATAGTCTACCGATTCGGTTGGCGTAGTAAAGGAAGTCTTTTGTGGGCTTGAAGGCACCATATAAGACGTGCCATTATCAGAAGTCAGAATATATCTATAAGTCCCCGTTGGGCCACTAATCACCGGACCAGTTTCATCAAAATGGAAACTCGTATCGGTAATATCGGCAGATAGCCCCATTTTTTGAAGAACTTCAAGCGTAATTGCTGCCCCACCAAAACTGCTGGTGCGACTAAAATAATGATGCTCAGAAGAATCAAAACTAAAATCAAGCCACTCTTTACCATCGCCATCGCGCTCAAAATTCTCAGTCCGAGAATCTAGATTTAGGTAAACGTCCTTCAAGACATTGCCCACTACCAATATATGCATAAGCTTATTATATCATAAGAATCACAAAATCAACATAAAAATAGTGTTGTGATTTTTACAACACTATTTTTAGAAGCTGAGTTGTTATTTTTCAGAAGCACCATTTAGAGCTTCGTCAATTTTCCCTTTTACATCTTCAGCGAATTTCTTGGCATCTTTTGCAAATTTTGCATCTGGATGCTTTTCATCGTAGCGTGCAATCGAGTCTGCAATCACTTTTTTAGCTACATCGATACCTTCAAATGATTTCACCACGGTAGTGCCTGGCTTTTTGAGATCTTTGTAGTGGTTAAAGTGAAATTCAATTTGCTCCAACACACGCTTTGGCAAATCTTCCAAAGTTTTGTAGCAGTCGCCATTGTTTCTATCATCTTCCGGCACACAAATGATTTTATCATCTACTTCGCCGTCGTCCACAAATTTCATTACACCAAGAATCCGACCTTTCATCCAAATACCAGTAGTCAGAGGCTGGTCTGTAATCATCAACACGTCAAGTTCATCACCGTCTTCATCAAGAGTTTGCGGAATAAAACCATAATTACAAGGTTTCGCAAAACAAATTGGCTCTACCCGATCGAGCATAAAACAGGCTCTTTCTCTGTCCCATTCAATTTTATGATTGGAGCCAGTTGGGATTTCAATCACCACATTGAGCTCACCTTTTTCGTAGTCCCCCGGAGTCAAAACTTTATTAAAGTCTGCCATAAAAATATCTCCTTTTTACCCCTTAATTATATCACTATAATTCAGAAATTAAAACTCTGACTTGCGAGGTGTCATCGCGATCACGCACTGTCACCGAATTGTCATTCAAAGTATCAAAATCTATCACTACACATTTTGGCGTACCAATCTCATCTTGTTTGCGATAGCGCTTGCCAATATTGCCAGAATCATCCCAAGTTACGTTTCCGTATCTAGAACGTAGAATCTGATAAACTTCCTGGGCTTTTTCCACCAATTCTGGTTTGTTTTTAAGAAGTGGCGAAACACAAAATCTGTACGGTGCCAAATTTTCTGGAAGTTTCAAAACCACGCGCGAAGCACCATCAACTTCATCTTCAAAATAGGCATTAGTAAGAACTGCCAAAAATAGTCTTTCCACACCAATCGATGGTTCAATTACGTGTGGCACATAAGTTTCACCAGTATTTTTATCGCGATATTCCATCGATTTACCAGATTCTCTAGCAATGTTAGCAAGGTCAAAATCAGTCCGGTAAGCTAGTCCCATTAATTCTTCTGAACCGTTTGGATAATCAAACATAAAATCAATCGTCCGCTCACTATAATGCGCTCGATCTTCTGGCGCCACTTCAAACTCATGAATAGAAGAAGCATTAAGTCCCATCACATTTTCCAAAAATTCGTGTTGAAGCCCCCTTAACATTTCAAAACTTACTTCCCACTCAGACGGTTTTACAAAATACTCAATTTCCATTTGCGAGCATTCCCGATCTCTCAAAATAAAATCGCGTGGCGAAATTTCGTTCCTAAATGCCTTCCCTTGTTGAGCCAACCCAAACGGAATAGTAGGGTAAAAAGTATCTACTACATTTTTGTAGTTCACAAAAATACCTTGCGCCGTTTCTGGGCGAAGATAGGCAACCGATTTTTCAGACAATTCTGCATCATCATCGGGAAGCACCGCACCCACGTGCGTAGAAAACATCATATTAAACTTCCGGATCGGGCCCCAATTTTCTTTGCCACAAACTGGACATTTTACGTGCAAATTCCAAAATTCTTCAGAAGATACGCTCTCATTTATGCCATCAGCAATTTTATCTGCGCGAAAACGCGATTTACATTCTTTACATTCTACCAAAGGGTCAGCAAAAGTCGCCGTATGCCCAGAGGCTTTCCAAACCAAAGGGTTCATCAAAATCGCTGCATCCACCCCATACATATCATCACGATTTTCTACAAAAAACTTCCACCACTCGTCCATAATTTTTTTCTTCAAAATCACGCCAAGTGGCCCAAAGTCCCAAGTTCCGGCAAAACCACCATAAACTTCCGAACCCGGAAATATAAATCCGCGGCGCTTACATAAACTCACGATTTCATCTAATTTGCTCATACCAATATTATATCACAAAACTACTCTGTTTCTTCTAACACAGTTCGAGGCTTTACATAACCTTCGCCATAGTCCAAAATCAACGCATCAATTTGTTTCAAAAGTTCCCGGCTTTCCTTCAAATCTTCCACCGTCATATTTTCGTATTGCGATTTATTAATATCAAATACTACAAATTTACCATTAATTTTTTTATTGGTAGAATAAGCCCCAAGTTCCAAATGTTTAAAAGCTTCTTCCGCCTCGGCCTCAGTCGCATATTCATAAAATGCTCTAGCAGCAATAATCTTATTGCCTTCATAATAATAGACCACGTGTGTTACGTCCGCTTCCCATTCACTGTCATCGAGCGCCGACATCTCACGACTCATCGTAAGCACTATTTTGCCGTCTGCATCATGAAAATAACTACTATCAAAACTCTCATTCTGGCTAAACCTCAAAATCATCATCACTACAATGATTAAAGCCACCAGCGCCAAACCTACCCAAATTGTAGTTTTATAATCAAATGGTTTTTTAACTCTTTTAGTTTTTTCAACTTTTTTGTGCACGATTTTTTTGCGAACTTTGGAAGCCATTTTATTCTCCTTTATTTTATTTTACCACTATTTTTAAAATAAAAATTAAAAAGCTTTAGCAATTTCTAAAATTAAAGAAAAATAAGCACCAATATCTTTAATTCTCACCACCACGTCAAGTTTAGATGATACCAAAAGTCTTAAAATTTTAATTACATTCGCATCAATCTCGCCTTTTTCATCTACATAGAAAACCGTTTCATAACTGTTCCAACTATATTTTAAATTTGCATCTAATTTATTGCCGTCAGCATCTCTATATAAATTAATTTCTTCGCCCATCACTCGCGCTAGATTTAACAAAAACCACGCTTCCACCAAATTAGTATCAAAACCAACATTAAGAGAACTTAAACTCTGATCCACTATTTCAAAAAGTTCTGGCGAATCTACCGAGTCAGACGCTTTGCTAACTTTTTTCAAAATTTCTGAGGCTAGCTCCATTCGCCCCAAATCTTTCAAAATCTCACCATAAAACGAAATCATTTTAGTGCCAGTCAAAACTGCCATATCACTTTTACCAAAATGTAAATTTACTTGAACCAGCGAAAACATTTCAATTCCACCAGCCAATTTTGATTTTGGTTTACGAACGCCCTTCGCCATCGCCGAAATTTTCCCCACCGGCGTAATTAAATTGATAATTCTATCCGCCTCGCCATAATTAGTGCGCCGAAGCACATACGCTTTGGTTTTCAAATCTTTAGGCATATTTTCGAGCACAGTCCAAAATCTCCTTCGGCTTTACTTTGTTTTTATCCAGAACTTCCACTACATTATATTCAGAAAGATCAAAATTAGAAAAATCTTTTTCCGATATCAACACAATCGGAACTTTCATTGTATCTGCATAAGACGCCATTTCATTTAAAAATGTAAAGCCGTCTGGTCCCGTCAAAATCGGGTCCAAAAACACCAAACTCGGCACTACATCGGCAATATAATTAATCGCTTCAATTGCATTTTTAGAAAGATGCGCATCAAACTTATTTTTTTCTAAATTAGAAACTACGCATTCGCCAAACACTTCATCCGAATCAACAACAAGAATCATCAAAGCCCCCACAAATTTACTTGATGAGGCACTGGAATTTTTACAAAGAAGCTCGCACCATCACGATGTCTCACTGCACCTACTTCTGCATTCATATATTTAGAAAATTTAGACACAATATAAAGCCCGAGCGCCGAAGAGCCTGGGCGCATCGCAATATCACGAGGAGTCATTAGATTTCCTTTTACTTCTTGCCACACATCAAAAGGTAGCGCCGGTCCAAAATCTCTAACATTAATCTCCACCATTCCATTAGCTTCACGCACACGAAGCTCGGTTTTCATTTCTTCATCAGTATAATTTTCTGCATCAAGAAGAAAATTATATACCACAGAAGATAAAAGTTCTGGGTTTGCCACTACTAGTCTAGAACGATTAGAATATCGCACTGTCATTTTGCCTTTTTTACCATCAAAAAGTTCGGAAACTTCTGAAATTACATCGTCGCAAAGTGCCCTCACTGCCACCGGCCCCATTTCAAAGCCACCGTTTGCTAATTTCTCAAGTTTAGCAAGATCATTCACTTGACGAATTGCTTTATCTGCTACACTAATCATTCTTGAGCGAATCTTTTCATCGCCTGCGCCATTTCCATCAAAACCAAAAGCAAGTTGCCTTAATTCCAAAAGTGGCCGCTTCAACTCGCGCGCCACCACCGTCGCTCCATCAACCTCCAACATTATATATATATTATATCACGCGTTAAAACGAACAGTTGAAAGAAGTGTATCAAAATCACTTTGGAACAACACTGAATCGGTTTGAAGCACTGCAGTTTTATCACGAATCTTAAATATCACTACGATACCATTTAGCTCAGTGCCAGGGATAATGCCAGTATAACGGTTAGCTGTAATGTTACCGTCTTTACCAATCGTCACCGATTCTACTTTAAGTGTTGCCTGATCGCCTTCTAGCTCTCTTTGATATTCTTCAGCTACTTCATCAAAACCTTCGTCTTTTACTGCTACTCTTAGAGCATTCACCGTTTCATCAGAAACTTCATAAACTTCTACTGGGTTTAAGTATGCTTCAAAATCTCCACGCTGGGTGGCGTCTTTTGCTACATACACACTCCAAGTCTTTGGATATTCAAAGGTAAGCTCACCATAGTCTGCCGGCCCAGCAAAAGTCTTATATGGGTATTTTTCACGAATAGTAAATTCATTTTCTAGTTTAGTAGTATTCTCATCTACTGCTTTTACCACTGCATCAGCAATTTGCCCATCTACATCAGTTTTAGCAGAATCATACTGTGTCCACATCCAAATAAACAAACCAATAAATGTTACCGAAACAAGAGAAAGTGCAATAATCACAATAGTTTTAATCAAAGATTTTGTATCTTTTCTTATTTGTGGGACTTCCTGGACTGGCGCCTGCGAAATCATTGGCTGACCCGTAATTGGGTTGCTAGTAATCGCACCTTGTGGCTGGCCTGGTTGCATTGGCTGTGCCATCTGTGCTGGCTGCATCGGTTGGCTCATATCTGCACCTTGTGGCGAAGTAATCGGCTGCGTAAAAGCTGCCGTATATGGCTGCCCAGAATTAGGCCCAGAACCAAATGGCTGTTTATTATCCATAAGTTTATTATATCACAAAAAATTATTTGGTAAAATCTTCGTTTAATACTTCAATTTCATTTTTAAGATTTTTTAAATCTTTTTCAATTTCTTCGGATAATTTCAAAGCTTCTTTATATTTTTCGGAAGCTTTTTCCAGCTTAAAATCATCTGAATAGAACCATTCCACCTGCTTATCTAAATCTTTTAATTTTTGGTTCAAAGTTTTCTCACTCATTTTTTACCTTTCTTTAATTTTAAAATTTCTGCTTCAATTTCCTGCTCTAATGTTGTAATTTTTACAACACTGCCAATCTTAATATCACCAGATAAAATCGCATAGCCTTGCTTTAAAATATTCTCTGGGTTAAGCGTTTCAATAATACGTTTTTTCTGCGAAACTTCCGATTCTAAAATTCTAATTTCCGAAATAATTTTCTGATAAATCGCTTCCACTTTTTCGGTAATTTTTTCGGTTTTTCTATCACGAGTTAAAAGTTCTGCCACATTAGATGGCGTCGACGCTCTCACATCAGCTGCGAGATCACATAAGCTCTCATCTACCTCGTGGCCAATACCCGTAATCACTGGAATTTTCGATGCTGCCACTGCACGGACCAACGCCTCATCATTAAAACAAGCAAGATCATCCTTCGAACCACCACCACGAATCAGAGCAATTACATCTACATCTGTTCGCTCATTAAAATATTTAAGAGCTTTTATCATTTGCTCTGACGCGTCCAAACCTTGCACCTGAGTGTGCGCCACCAAAACCCTCATTCCACCCCATCTGGCATTAATAATTTTTACAAAATCGTGATACCCAGCAGCCTGAGTAGAAGAAATTACGCCAATTTTAGAGATTTCTTCTGGCAAAGGGCGTTTTTTAGAAATATCAAACAGCCCTTCGTCTTTTAATTTTTTCTTGAGCATCTCAAAAGCTTTTTTCAGCGAGCCTTCACCCACTGGCGCGATTTTAGAAACTGTAAAAGAAAACTTTCCCCACTTAGTAACTTTTGGAACACCACGAATTACTACTTTCATTCCATCTTCTATTGGCTGCGTCAGTCCCCACAAAGTCATAAAACAAGGCACCGACGATTCTTCGTCTTTAACGTTAAAAAACACCCATTTCCCTTGGTTTATTTTAAATTCGCTCACCTCCCCCACAATCGTCACCGACGAATACGTATATTCCAGCGTCTGATTTACTACTGCTAAAAATTCGCTAGGAGTTAGATTTTCCATCTTCTTTGCCTCTAATTGCTTGTTGGTATGGCCAATAACCCGTGAGAATTGTAAAGATAAGGGACAGTGCCCTTGCCATTACCGTTACAATTAGAGAAACTGCAATTGCTTCTTCCGTTCCACCTAAGAGTATTCCCATCACCCCTGCCATACCAAGCTCATACGGCCCATATGGCACAATTCCATCAAACACTGAACCAATCGCTTCACCCACCATAATCACCGGCAAAATTTCTGGTCGCCCCATCGCACACGCTACAATCCAATATACCCCAATTTCGCAAAGGCTATAAATAAAGCCCCACATTGTAGGTCTATATAGAGATTTCTTATCCTTTTTTACAATTACTACACAGTCATGAATACTAAGAAAATAATCTTGCACTTTTTCTCTTCTAAACAAACTCTTTTTATGCCCAAAGGTTACTACTCGCACTACAAATGCAATTAATCTCCCCACTAACATCGCAAACCATTCAATTCGTTTTTTAGAACTCGCGACATAAATAATTAAACCCAAAATCGTAAATACGCCCATATTCATCAGAAGCGACACCCAAATAATCCACGTGGCTTCCTCCGGAATTGAACCAAGCGCAAGAAGCACCAACACTGCTATAAGAGCCTGTACATAATTTACTACCGTAGTAATCCCAAATCTAAAAATATAAAGAAAACTCGCTTGCCCTGCTGTTACCCCAAACGGTCGCATTCTATAGGTAAGATACGCCAAACCACCAAGCGCCCCAGCCGGCACTGCTCGGTTTACAAAATTTAGCTCGGTAGAAATTTTTAATTTTTCCTTTCGTCCAAACACCATTCGGTATTTATTTTCTAGATACGAGAAAAATATCTGCCCACAAGCATAATACATGAATAACTGCTCTGGCACGAGAAGTAGCAGTACAAAGATGTTGGTCCGATTCAAATTATCAAAAGTTTCTACAAAACCATCCCAGTTTTGGTAAACTACATAACCCACCAAGCCAATAGTCGCGATAGAAATAATCGTTCGCCAAGGAAACTTGAACTTTCGCTTTTTAGCCATAACAAAATTATACCACCAAAAAGCCTATTTCACTATTGCAAACTTATTTTTGCCTTTTTTGATGATAGCTGTTTGATTTACTGCTAAATCGTCAGAAACTTTAGTACCGTTAATCGAAATTGCACCCTGGGCGATAAATTCACGCGCCTTTTTCTTAGACTCAGCAAGACCAGTCTCTGCCAAAGCATCTACTAGCATCGCACCCTTAGCAATTACTGGAAGATACGCCGAAAATTCTGTTAATTCATCTTCGGAAAATTCCGAAAAATCAGTTTCGCGAGAAAACAATGTTTCCGACAAATTTTCTACTGCTTCAGCTGCACCAGCACCGTGAACCACAGTAGTTACGCCACGAGCCAAAGCTTTTTGAGCGATTCTGAGCTCAGGCTGTTCTTTATGACAAGCCAAAATTTCATCAATCTCTGCAGGCTCGAGCAAAGTATAAATCTTTAGCAAGTTTTCTACTGCCGCGTCAGATTGATTCATCCAAAATTGATAAAAATCATAAATTGAAGTGTAATTTCCAGAGCCATTATCAGAAGCAGCTAGCCAAATAGCATTTCCTTCGGACTTGCCAAATTTCTTGCCTGTTACTGGATCTATTACAAGCGGCGTACTCCATACATCTGCTGTAGCATTTTCTAATTTAGAAATTAAATGAATACCACTCGTGCAGTTGCCATATTGATCTGCCCCACAAAGCTGCAAAGCTACTCCATATTCACGATAAAGATGTAGAAAATCATAGCCCTGAATGAGAGTATAAGAAAACTCAGCATAAGAGATACCCGAACCTCCCGCGCCAATCCGATTTTGCACAAATTGCCGATCAAGAAGCTGTGTCATTGAAAAATTCTTCCCGATTTCCCGAAGGAACGAAAGGTAATTGATATCTTTAAACCAATCGTAATTATCCACCATCGTAAGAGCAACCGAAGATGGCTTACTCGAGGGAATCCGGAGCGCGGCAGCGCGAGGACTAGCGCCGGCCACCCATGGCGATGGGCCGGCCGGACGCGGCCCGAGAGAAGCCATTTCGGTTGCTTTTACAATCACTTGTTCAACCTGTTGCTTAATGCATTTTTTATTATGCTCTACTTCTTCAAGCGATTTAAGATCTCTCTCACCATTCTCTTTTGGGTCACCAATCTGCCCAGTGGCACCACCAACCAAAAGATATGGTTCGTACCCGTGCCGTACAAAACAGGCGCACATCATAAGAGCTGCCAAGTTTCCAATCGTCAAAGAATCTGCCGAAGGGTCTGCACCCCAATAAAATTTCTTAGATTCCCGAGTGTCTAAATCTTCTGGGTTTTTAATGGTAGTTTCGGCTGTGAAGCCACGATAGATTAGTTCCTCTGATAATTTCATATTTATATTATACCATATGATATAATTTAGTTATGTATTTAGCAGTGCTCGGGCGCGAACCAGAATTATCAAACGCAGAACTAGAATCACTTTTTGGTAAAATCACCCATCTTACCAATAATTTATCTCTGTTTGATAGCAAAACTACGCCAGATATCAATCGTCTTGGTGGTTCCCTCAAACTTGCCGAAAAATTATCCGAAAAACCTCTAGAATTCTTAAGTAAAATCGAAGATGGCAAAATCACCATCGGTATTTCAGATTATTCTAAAGGCGCTTCCAAAAAATCTGCCACGCTTGAAGCGATGAAACTAAAAAAGATTCTCACTCGCCACGGCCGAAGTGTCCGAGTAGTTTTAGGCGACGATGCTGTACTTTCTACTGCTACTTCCCTTCATAATGGCCTATCTGGCAAAAACCCTAAAAAAATAGAACTCATCAAAGTAGACAATGATTATTACAAAGTTATTGGTGTGCAAGATATCGATGCTTACTCTCGCCGCGATCAAGGTCGCCCAGCAAGAGACGCTAAAGTCGGTATGCTCCCACCAAAACTCGCCCAAATCTTAATCAATCTCTGCGGGGCTCTAAAGCCTGGCTCTATTATCCTAGACCCATTCTGTGGCACCGGCGTTTTACTCCAAGAAGCCCTTTTGATGGGTTATTTTGCCTACGGCACCGACATCAGCGAAAGAATGATCGAATACTCTGAAAGAAACCTGAAATGGTTACTCCAAGATAACAGAAAAAGTGCTTTCGAGACCGTCTTGCGAAGACGCGAGCAAGAAGAGCGCAGCGCCGCCCGTAACGACGGGCCGGCGCAAGCGCGTCGAGAAAGTACTTTTCTGTTATCTCAAGGTAACGCTACAGATCATAAATGGTCTAAACTCGATGCCGTGGCTTGCGAAGGCTATCTTGGTAAACCTATGAGCAAAATTCCTTCAGATATCGAACTAAAAGAGCAAAAACAGGAATGTTCTAGCATTATTCTAGGTTTTCTTAAGAACCTAGCACCCCAAATCGTAAAAAACACTCCTATCGTCATCGCTGCCCCAGCTTGGCTTCGCGAAAATGGCGAATATTCCAGGCTAGAAATACTTGACCAAATAGAGAATATGGGGTATAATGTAGAGAATAAATCGCGCGAGGGTCTTTTTTATCACAGAGAAGGTCAAATCGTAGCGAGAGATATAATAATATTAAGGAAAGTTTAAATGTCACACGTAAAAGCTGGAGGAACCTCCAAGAATATCCATAATAACCCTGGTCAAAGACTTGGTGTTAAGCGTTTTGGTGGTCAAAAAGTTAAAAACGGTGAAGTTATTGTTCGCCAAACCGGCGCTACCAAGATCGCTGGTCCTGGCACTTATATGTCTCGTAATTTCACTATTCACGCTGCTAAAGATGGTGTAGTTACTTTTGTCAAAACCAAAAAGACTCACTTCTCTGGCAAATCTTTACCAAGAATTCGCGTTGAAGTCCGGTAATTCTTCCGGAAAAGGGTCAAAATCATCAAGAGACGGGTTCAAAAACCCGTCTCCATTTTTGTCTTTATATCCTAATTCCATCAAAAATCTCGACGGCATCGAAAAGTTCATCATTCCATAAGTTCGCCTAGCTCTTGCAAAAGTCAAAAACAGCCGATCCATCGCCCTAGTCATCCCTACATATGCTAACCGCCTTTCTTCTTCAAGCTCTGCCTCGGTTTCAGCACCACGCGCCGAAGGGAAAAGCCCCTCTTCCATTCCTACAATAAATACCACTGGAAACTCCAAACCTTTAGCCGCGTGAAGTGTCATCAACGTCACCGAATTTTTGCGCGAAGCCTCATCACTAGATGACATCAACGCCGCATCCGCCAAAAAATCTTCCAGATTTTCATATTCGCCCGCGGTATTAGCAAGAACTTCCAAGTTTGCCATTCTATCTTCAAAACTCGGCGTCCCGTCATTTAGGAATGTCTCAAAGTCAAACTTTTTCACAGCCGACTTCACAATCTGTGAAGGCGACTCTCCTGACTTCACATCCCTGATAAAATCTATCAATTTCTTCACTGATGCCCGAGCCTTAGCTGCGCTCAAAACTTTATCTACGTCTATTTCCATCAACGGCCCCGCTGCCAAAATTTTCGCAACTGACACTTCCCCCACTCCACTAAGCACATTTTTAAGAACGCGTTCCAAAGACACCGTATCTCGCTCATTCACAACGAGATGCAAAATCGCCAGCATATCTTTAATTTCTTTGCGGTCATAAAATCTCACACCACCCACAATTTTATACGGAATATTCATATCAATAAACGCTTTTTCAAACGCATACGACTGCGCATTCGTCCGATACAAAACTGCAAAACTCGATAAATCTGGAAAATCATTTTGCAAATTTAAGATTTTGAGTGCCACATAGTTTGCTTCCTTTTTTTCGTCAGCAAGAGCCTCAATTTCTACCGGCGCGCCCTGCTCGGCTTCCGTAAATAACACTTTCGAAGTTCTAGTTTTGTTATTATTAATTACCTTCTGCGAAGCTTCCAAAATATTTCCAGTAGAGCGGTAATTTTGCTCCAACTTAATCACCTTCGCACCCGGAAAATCACGTTCAAAATTGAGAATATTCGTAAAATCTGCTCCCCGCCACGAATAAATCGATTGCCAATCATCCCCCACTACCGCAATGTTTCGTTTTTCATTTACAAGTAATTTCACCAATTGATACTGAATCACATTCGTATCCTGATACTCGTCAATCAAAATATGCTCAAATTTATCTTGCCATTTTTTGCGAACTTCCGGGTTATTTGCAAAAAGCTCCAAAGTTTTTAAGAGTAGATCATCAAAGTCCAACGCCCCGTTTTGAATTTTTTGTATTTCGTATTCTTCAAAAACTTTCGCAATTTTTTGTTGATTCGGGTAATACGCGCTCGCCGCATATTCTTCTGGTCCGTTTCCCTTATTTTTTTCGCCCGAAATCACTGCCTGGATCATTTTTGGCTTCAAATTTTTCTCACCCGAAAAATCTAGATTTTTTAAAATCCGTTTAATTAGCGCAATCTGATCATCCGTATCATAAATTAAAAAATCTCTATCAATTCCTGCTGCTGCATATTCTTGACGCAAAATCTTTACTGAAATTCCGTGAAACGTCCCCATATACGGCATAAAATTAATCGGCGCTCCAAGAAGCCTTGCCAAACGTTCTTTCATTTCATTGGCAGCTTTATTTGTAAAAGTCACCGCCAAAATCTTAGAAGGCTTCACCCCGTGAGAAATCAAATTTGCAATTCTATGAGTAAGCGTGCGAGTTTTACCAGACCCCGCCCCTGCCAAAATCAACAGCGGGCCCTCTAAATACTCCACCGCCTCTCTTTGCTTCGGGTTCAGCCCTTCCAAAATTGCATCCATTATTTAATTATACCACTCCTTTCACGGGGTTGACTTATTAATTAGTGTACGGTAGAATAGAATTGTAGTTTGTGTTTATCCGTTCTTTCTAGAGCGGATAAATTTTATATGGACAAGTCCAAATAAAAGGTCCAGTTCGAATCCCATAAACCTCCTCCTTTCTCCCCGCAAGTTTTTAAAGCGTCAACCCCGCGCTATTCAGACTAGCATATCTAATTCTAAAAATCAACCCCCTACCCTAGCATAAGTGTTTTTATCTCTGTAAAAATTACTTTAACGCTTCTGGTAAAGGTAAGCCTAAGCGGGATAAAAATTGCGAATTTTGAGATTACGATTATAGTAATTAAATTAGCTAGCAACGCAGCGAATTGGCATCCCCCAGTTGCGGTATGTAGCATAACCTTGCAAATAATACATCATCGCTACTGTTTCATCATTTATCCAAAGATAATACATATAGTAGCTATTAGCAAACGTTTTTGACCAAAACATCCCGTAAGATTCCTGCCACATAGTAGCACCTTTATTGCCGATCGCTCCAGAGAGTTGAACGCTAAAAGCCTCCTTAAATGCAGATCGATCTGGATAGCTAGAAAATAATGCCGTATATTCAGCGCTAGTAGGGAGATGCCACCCTCTTGGACATATATCGTATAGGGCAGGGCCACTACCGGCAGCAGCAGCATAACAATAGGATCCTGCTGATACAGCACAATAATTATAATAGACACCGGCTTTTTTAGAGCCAAGACCAGTCCCAGAAACTACAGTATCTTTATAGTCTAGCACAATCTTTGGCGCTATATACGAGTCTCCATAAGTTGAAGATACCGACGTTGTCGCGTATGGCGATGTGCCTCCGCCGTTAATAAGATAATTAAGCGTTGCATCTGTAGCATTGGTAGTAGTAGAGTCGAGTTTTGTTTGAATAGCTGGGTCGCTGATGTCCAAGCGGAGATTATCAAGTAACCAACAATTGCCATCGGCTAATCGCTGTACGAGGTACTCTTCATTGTCACGTTCATCTATCACCGTTATTGGCACAGCGGTGCAAAAGCTGGGGTCTAAATTCTGTATATTTTGTATGTCCGGGTTCGCCACCATACTAAACTGAAGTGTGGTATTATAAGCTCCAGCAGGCTGTAAATAGTCTATTTTGGCAGCAAAGGCCAGTTCTGTTTCATCGTGGTTAATAGCGGTAGAGCTTTCCATTAAGGTATTACCAGAAACAAATGGTATATAGTCTGTAGTAATAATACTAGGCAGCGATGTATTAGAATTTATCTTATAGCCCCATCTATCTGCAGTAAAGGTAGATTCTGTATAGGTACCAGAAGCTAGTGTAGGTATAGTAGCTGTTATACTGTCTGCACTACTATTTCTATCTAGGTCCGTATTATCATTTGGCGTAGATAGAATTAATGTATAACCAGTCTTATTATTAGTCCCAGCAGATACTGTGAGAGTTTTAGATTCAAAAGTCCTACTCGATGGATCTAGATTAAGAACCAAAGAATTAGTGGTAGTAGTGAGAGTAAGAGCTGGGGCGATGGTGACGTTGTAGTCTACATTTTCGGCAAAAGTAGAATCACCAGAAAACATTAGAAAAATACTTAAAATTGCTACTATATATAATATATATTTGGCTTTTTGCATGGTACCTCACTTATTTTTTATGTGCGGTACTTAAAAACGGTACCGCAAGGCTGCGATACTCTAATTGGGTTACATAGTAGCTTCCACAACCAAAGTGCCTTGTGGTACCGTTTTCGTTGTGGAAGAACCTATATAACAAATAGGAACTACCATCGTAACATAATTAGAATATCGCACTTCCATTATATCACAAAAAACATAACCTCAACAATTTTTCACAAAAAGCCAAGCGTAACTAGATACCCGTAAGTGGAGTGATATCTGCGCCAAGATGACGAAGCCGTACGGCAAAATCTTGATAACCGCGGTTAATCGAATAAACATTACGGAGAATTGAAGTGCCAGGTGCAGCAAGCATACCAATCAAAACCACCACCGCAGGTCTAAGAGCTTGTGGCGCTACGAGCTCAGCCGGGCGCCAGTTAGTTGGCCCTTCTACATACAAACGGTGCGCATCAAGAAGCTCTACCTTTACATTCAAATTCGCAAGTTCCGTAGTATAAATCGCGCGATTTTCAAATACCCAGTCATGGATCATCGTTCGACCTTCTGCCACCGCTGCAATTACTGAGAAAAACGGAAGATTATCAATATTAAGCCCTGGAAATGGCATTGGGTGAATTTTATCTACCGGCGCCACTAGATCAGACTTCAAAATCGTCAAATCTACCAAACGCGTTCTACCGTTATTAGACAAATACTCTTCAGACTTTTTAAATTTCGCATTCATAGATTTAAGAATCTCAAGCTCAATTTCCAAAAACTCAATTGGCGCGCGCCTTAGAGTAATTTTTGAATGTGTCGCATAAGCTGCCGCAATAAAGCTCATTGCTTCAATCGGGTCTTCGGAAAGATTATATTCCACGTCCAAATCAATTTTATTACGCCCTCTCACCACCAAAGTCGTTGTGCCAATACCACTAATTTTTACACCCAATTTTTCAAGGAAGAAGCACATGTCTTGCACCATATAATTTGGTGATGCACCTACAATTGTGGTCTTGCCAGGCGAAAGTGCCGCCGCCATCAAAACATTTTCGGTCACCGTATCACCACGTTCCACCAATACGATATACCGATCTTCGTATTTTTTGAGTGTATGTTGATTTACTTCTACCTCATAAAAACCACTGTTAGTTTCGGCGTCTACTTTTACACCAAAAGATTCTAGAGCTTTTAAGTGTGGTTCAATCGTGCGAACGCCCAAAGAACAACCACCAGCATAAGGAAGCGTAAATTTCTTGTAGCGATGAAGCAGTGGCCCCAACATCATAATTACCGAGCGTGTTTTCCTCGCTGCTTCAACGTCCATATTTTCTAATTTCAATTCGCGTGGTGATATAATTTCTAAGTCCCGATGGCGATTTTGCCAATGGCATTTTACACCGATAGATTCAAGAACTTCAATAATTCTAAACACCTCTTCAATTCTAGCCACTTTGTGAAGCACCGTTCTGCCAGAGTTTAAAAGTGCCGCCATCAGAAGTGCTACGGCTGCATTTTTGGAAGTATTAATGGTGATTTCACCACTAAGTTCCTTGCCGCCACGAATCCTAAAACTCTGAGAAACGGAGTCGTTAATAGAGAGAATTTGATTACCAAGGGCCTCAGAAAGTTTCTTCACCATTTCAAGAGAAATATTCTGACCACCTTTTTCAATTCTGTGAATTGCAGACTGAGAAGTGCCGGTAGCCTCGGCTAATTCACCTTGAGTCCAGCCTTTTTCTAGGCGCATCTGTTCAATAGTTTCGCCAATTACTTCCTGATATGACTTCGCTTTTTTCATTCCCCAATTATATCACCAGGTGAATATTTTGTAAAGATAAAATATGCTATAATTGAGATATGAAAACCATCAAAGATTTAGATTTAAAAGATAAAAACATTTTAGTTCGCGTAGATTACAATGTCCCGCTCAAAGATAAAAAAGTAGAAAGCGACCTTAGAATTCGCGCTTCACTTCCTACCATCAACTATTTACTAGAAAATGGTGCCAAAAAAATTATTTTAATTTCTCATCTCGGTCGACCAGAAGGAAAAGAAAACCCAGAGTTTTCTTTAAGCCCGGTAGCAGAAGAATTGCAAAAACTTTTAAACCAACCTGTGGATTTTAAGCCACTTCCTCAAAATGGCGAAAAACTAAATTCAAACGCCAAAATTATTCTTTTAGAAAACCTAAGATTTAATCCAGGCGAAGAAGAAAATTCTAAAGATTTCATCAAAAATATCGTAGGTAGCGTCGATGCCGATGCCTTTGTCCAAGACGGTTTTGCAGTCATTCACCGCGCTCACGCCTCTACCGACGCCATCAAAAATTTCTTACCAGTTTATGCTGGTTTGCTTCTGGAAAACGAAATCAAAAATCTGAAAAAAGCTATGGAAAGCCCAGAGCACCCAGTAGTTCTAATTATTGGCGGCTCAAAAGTAGAAGACAAGCAACCTTTAATCGATAAATTTGTAACTATCGCTGACAATATTTTGGTCGGTGGCAAAATTGCTGCCGACGGCTACAAACCATTAGATAGTAAAATTATCGTCGCGACCGATTTTGACGAAGATGTCGAAGGAAATAAACTAGACATCGGTCCAGTTTCTACTGCCGAATTTGCAAAATATATTGCCGAGGCCAAAACCATTATTTGGAATGGTGTGATGGGCAAGGTCGAAGACCCAGCTTTTAGCACTGCATCTTCAATTATCACCGACACTATTGGCAAAAATACCTCAGCCACTTCGATTATTTGTGGCGGTGATACCACAGGTTTTGTCGAAAATTATCTTGAAGACCACAAGGATCTCAAATTCTCTTTGATTTCCACCGGTGGTGGTGCTGCTCTCGAATTTTTACTAGGAAAAGATCTTCCTGGTATTAAATGTGTCGAATCTTAATTGTATCGGTGCCATATTTATTTTTATCACCCGATACTATTACGGCTAGCAAATCTTTTTTGCCCGGCTTAGTCAAAAGATAACCCGAATCTTTTAATTCCAAAGTTAATTCTTTTCCAAAATTTTCATCGTATTTTCTTACAAATGCCGAGTTAGCATAAGTTAAAGCTAGTTGATTTGCCACCCGAGGATTTGGCGTCACCGAAATAATCGGCACGTTCGGTCTTTGCGCTGCCATCGTAAGAGCCGTGGTTCCCGAAGCCGTCTGACACACAATTACATCGGCTTCAATTTTTTCAGCGAGTCTTGCTACTGCATCCGAAATACCATCGTAAAGTGCCTTTTCACCTTCTGGCGAAACCGACATTCCTGCAACTTTGGAATGATTTTGTGTATACAAAATCACGCGCTTCATTTCCGAAACAGCTTCAACCGGATATTTACCATTGGCAGTTTCATCCGAAAGCATCACACAGTCTGCACCTTGAATTACCGCCGTCGCTACGTCCGAAACTTCTGCACGAGTAGGCTCTGGACTTTCTACCATCGAGCCCATCATTTGCGTTGCCACAATACAAAGTTTAGAATGTGCCCGACAAAGTGCAATTAATTTTCTTTGCACAATCGGCACCACTTCGTTACCTGCTTCTACTGCCATATCACCACGCGCCACCATAATTCCATCCGACGCTTTTACAATTTCCTCCAAATTTTCATCCGAGGAAATTGCTTTTTTAGTTTCAATTTTGGCAATCACTTTTGCCGTAGAGCCAAGCGACAAAAGAATCTGTTTCAAATTTTCAATGTCGTGAGCCGACTGCACAAAAGAAAGCGCCACGTAATCATAATCACACCCCGACCCATATTCCAAATCTTCCATATCTTTCGGCGTAATAATGTCGCCACCAAAATCTGTGTCTGGAAGATTAAGACCTTTCTTGCTCATCACAAAACCATCATTTAAGACTTTTACTTTAATGGCAGTTTCAGAAACAATTTCAATAATTTCGGTTTTGATTTTGCCATCAAACATAAAAAGCGGCTCGCCCACTTTTACCTTTCCTGCCAAATTATATTGCACCGGCAAAGTCAGCCCACCGTCGTGCTCAAAACCTTCCTGAGCTTCCAAAATCACTTCGTCACCAGAAGAAAGATCTAGATGATTATCAACAATTTCACCTAATCTAATTTTTGGACCTTGAAGATCTTGTAAAATCGCAACGGAACGACCTTTTTTTTCTGCCGCATTTCTAATCCACTTAATTTGTTCATCACGTTCTTCATTAGTACCGTGCGAACAATTCAGCCGGCAACCATTTACACCAGCCATAATAATTTCATCAATTTTTTCTTGACCAAAAACCGACGGACCAATCGTCGCCAAAATTTTTGTTCTCTTAAAAAGTTTACTCATATATATTATATATTACCATAAAAAGCATAAATATGATAATATAAAAGTATGGTGAGTGCGGAAGACGTACATGTTTCTAAAACGCCCGTGATTATTTCTGGGCCAGCACTTTCGCGCTCTAGAAGTTACGATTCCTATCATTTTTCTAAAAATTCTATTCTTACCGTCATCACATTTGTAACCTTAATGGTAGTTGGTTTTGCTATTTTTAATCTCATCGCCACGCCAGAATTTCTAGTCAAAAATCGCATCAAAAATATCACGTCTGACTATTACGAAAATTATTTTTACGATTCTGTGCCAGATCACAAAGCTCTAGATATTTATAAAGACACCGGCCTCGCTAAGGTTAGTCTCCGCCAACTATTATTATATAGCGATAAAAAGCACGCTACATCCCTAGAATTTTTTGAAAAATACTGCGACCTTGAAAAAACCTACATTAAAATCTACCCAGAAGAGCCATTTGACCGTCAAAATTATCACGTAGATTACGCCTACTCTTGCAATTTCTAAAAATTCTTGTTATAATAAAAATAGCACTTTTATGGCCTCATAGTATAATGGTTAGTACAACGGGTTTTCATCCCGTCAATGTGGGTTCAATTCCCGCTGAGGTCACCAAGGTACGAGTAAAAATCCAAAACTTGTTTTGGATTTTTTGAGTACCGCCGGTGACCTTTTCTTTTCGTGCGAAGCACGAAAAGAAGCCTCACCAGAGTTGCTTTTTTTATTGTAAAATGATATAATATATAGAGCACTTTAACAGTTTGATGTGGGTTTACGAAAGGAGCAAAAATATGAAGAAATTTCTCGTTATCCTGATGACTGCTGTTCTAATGGCGGCCAGCCTACCGATTGCAGTTTTCGCTGCGCCCACCGAAGGTTGGTATAATGGCCATTATTGTTACTGGAATGGTAGTAAATACTACTATGTTGGAAATGACGGTTGTACCTACATTTGCGATCCCCAGCCCGACTGGAACAATAACGATCGCAAAGATCACAAGAACGATTGCAACTGGAACTACAACAACTGGAGCTACTGGAACAATAACTGCAACTGGAACAACAATAATAACTACAACAACGGTTTCAATAACTACAACTTCTACGGTGGCGTTCTTGATGTTTATGATGGCTCTACCGAAGACCAGGCTGTGGTTCTCGCTCGGATCATCAACATCTACGCTCACGGCGTTGCATCACAAACTGCTCAGGCCGGTGTCGGCTGGGCTGTAATGAACTCAGTAGATGCCAGCGGCAAAGGTGCCAGCGTGTGCACCGTAGCCGGCAACTTCGGCTACGATTACAACGGAAATCTTACCGACGATTTCGGCAGAAGTTTACTTCCGCTCGCACGCGACATCATCTTCCGTTGGAAGGCAGGACGTTCTGGTATTGCTTCAAACGGCAGAGTTGTCCCCGGCGGTTACTACTACGTAACTTCTACCGGCAACATGATCGCCATCACTACCGGACCCAATGGTAGCGGAGGCGTCTGGAACTTTAGTTACAAAACACCATACGCAAGCTGACCCCACATCAAACCCCTTTCACAAGCCCCGGGCCTAAAAACCCGGGGTGTTTTTTATTTCCCGATTAATTTCAAAAATTCAGCTTCCGAAACTCTCGGAATTCCTAATTTATCTGCTTTATCAGTTTTAGATTTTCCTGGTTTTTCGCCCACGATAAGAGCCGTAGTAGTTTTAGTGACAGACGAAGTCACCGTCGCACCAAGCTCGCGCAATTTATCTTCCGCTTCTTCACGACCCATACTAGCCAAAGTTCCAGTTACGATATAAGATTTTCCTTCAAGCGGCAAACTAGCACTTTTGACTTCTTCCGGCCACACATCAAGCTCGTGAAGTTCATTCAATAACTTCACATTATCTTCATCACTAAACCAGGCCAAAATTGACTCTGCCACAATCTCCCCCACATCCGGAATCGCTAGCAAATCTTCTTCCGTTGCATTTATCAAATTATCCAAACTCCCAAATTTTTTAGCTAACGAAACCGCCGTCTGCGCGCCAACATGGCGAATTCCCAGCGCTGTAATAAATTTAGAAAGACTAGGATGTTTAGAAGCAGCAATTGCAGAAACCAAATTAGACGCCGAAAGTTCTGCAAATCTTTCCAAACCTGCAACTTCTGGAACAGTCAATTTATAAAGATCCGCAATCGATTTTACCAAACCCGAATCAACCAGCGCCACTACATTTTTTTCACCCAAACCTTCAATATTTAAGGCTGGCTTAGACGCGTAATATTCAATCGCGCGTTTTAATATAAAATCTGAAGTCTCGCCCTTTACACGATAAACTGCTTCACCAGCCGGTCTTTCAAATTCTAGTTCTGGATATTGTTTTTTCAACGCCTCCTCAAAATTAAACGGTTTAGTCCCTTCTGGTCTAAGAGAAGTTAAAACTTCTTTTACTTGTGGAATAATATCACCAGCTTTATAAATAATTACCGTGTCACCAATTCTCGCATCAAGCCTTGCAATTTCATCTGCATTATGAAGTGAGGCATGTTTTACTGTTGTGCCAGCAAGAGAGACCGGCTCAAACAAAGCTACCGGCGTCGCAGCACCAGTCCTACCGATTGAAATCACAATATCTTTGATTACCGTTGTCGCTTCTTCAGCTGGGAACTTGTAAGCTACCGCACCACGCGGAGTTTTCCCGACAATTCCAAGATTATCATAAATCTTACGATCATTAATCTTTATCACCATTCCATCAGTATTAAATTTCAAACCTTTTCTATATTCATCAAGCTCTTTTATATATTCAAATAAACCTTTAGTATCAGAACCTTTAAAGACTTTATCTTCACCCGAAGTCTGAAATCCTAATTTTCGAAGCATTTCGTAAGCCTCTTTGTGTGTCGGCAAATTTGGTTTCACAAGATCATATGCAATAAACTTAAGTGGCCTTGATGCTGCAATTTTTGGATCTAATTGCCTAATCGACCCCGCCGCCAAATTCCTCGGATTCGCAAAATCCCCCTTTAACTTTTCAAAATCTTTTTTAAATATAATAATCTCCCCCCTAACCTCCACTTCAGAAGGGACAGCCTCTTCCGAGGACCATAAGCTTGGCCGAACGGCCTTGAGTGTGTCCGAGGAAGACGGCTGTCCTTCTGAAGTGGCCAGTTTGAGAGGTATATTCTGGATAGTTTTTACATTTAATGTTACGTCTTCACCAACTAGTCCATCCCCACGCGTCACTGCCTGTACAAAAATCCCATCTTTATATTTCAAAGAACAAGCTAGTCCATCCATTTTAATATCAGTAAAAAATTCCGAAATCTTTCCACCCGGAATCAACTTTTCGTTCCTAGAAATCCAATCCAAAACTTCTGCCGTAGAGAACACATCAGCAAGAGAAATCATTCTTTTCTCGTGTGTGACTTTTTCAAATTTATCAAGAGCTTTACCAGCCACTCGTTGCGTAGGAGAATCTAGCGTGATTAGTTCTGGAAATTCTGCCTCAAGCTGAGCCAGCTCGTGCTTCAAAGAATCTGCCGCCGCCTCACTCATAATCGATTTATCAAGTACGTGATAATTATAACGATATTCATTAATGAGTTCGCGAAGTTTAAGAATTCTTTTTTCGGCTGCGCTTTTTTCCATTTTCCTCCTTTGTATCAAAATTTAACATCCAGCGATAATAAACATAAAAATATACTGATATATATATCGCTAGAAAACACGCCAAAGTAGTACCACACACTTTTATAAATGACGAAAAATCAGAACCAAGCGAGGCAATTGGAAACATCACCACTACCCACAAAACTATCACCAAAAGTGTAATCAAAATAATTCTAAGTATAAATTTAATTCTTCGCCCACGCATTAATTCATTTGCAGTTTTTAAAGCTTCTAATGGATAAAGTCCTGGCGCCGATACTGCCACTAACGCCATTAAAGTTCCAGAAAGAAAATAAGAAGATAGTAAAATCAAAAGCGCCCCAAACGTAAAGAACAAAAACGCATAAAACGGCGTATCTAGAAAATGTGTTTCAATAGCCGAAGAATACGCCACTACCAAAATCATAATTGGAATACATTGAACTGCAGCAACAGCCAGAACCACAAAAGAAGAAAGAAGTGGTGTCATAGCATTATAAAGAGCATCGCGAATTCCAACTTTATTCCCCGCTAATTTATGACGAATTATAAAAATAGAAACAAGCCAAATAATTAAAAATACCAAACCCCCAAAAATCACCGTCTGCCCATTTAGAAATTCAGAAGAGAGTCCAGTCAAACAAATCGCCACTATCGCCATAATAAAAAGTAACGGCAAAAAAATTTTATAATTTTCAAAAATTAATTTAAAACTATAAAAAATATGTTGCCCCATTCCAGGAACTTCTAGCTCCCTCACGTAATCTTCACGATAAGACCGTTTAAAACTTTTGTGTTTAAAAGTCTTAGAAGTTCCACTTGCCATTTTCAAGCCTTTCAATACGTTTTTCTAGTGGTGGGTGAGTTCCAAACAAATTATTGAAAAAGCCTTTTCTAAGTGGATCGTTGATATACATAGAAGCAGAAGCTGAGTTTTGATTTTTCATCGGCCGACTATGCGACTGAAGTTTTTTAAGTGCGTCTATCATACCCTCTGGGTAGCGCGTAATATTTACTGCTGATGCATCCGCTAAATACTCTCGTTCACGCGATACTGCCATCTGCGCAATCGCTGCACAAAATGGTGCAAAAATCGCCGCGAGCACTATTAATATATATGCTACCGGACTACCCTCATCATTGCGACGACGATTTCCATAAAACATCATTCGCATCGCAATATCAGAAATTAGCCCCACTACACAAACCAAACCAAACACAATCATTGATACACGAATATCGTAATTTTTCACGTGCGACATTTCGTGTGCCATCACCGCGGTAAGCTCTTTGTCGTTCATAATATCAAGCAGCCCTGTCGTAGCTGCCACCACTGAATGTTGTGGGTCACGCCCCGTCGCAAAAGCATTTGGCGCCGGATCATCAATAATATAAACTTTCGGCATCGGAAGCCCGGTAGTGATACAAAGATTTTCTACTATATTATATAGTCTAGGGTTGTCCTTTTTCTCAATTTCTTTAGCCCCAGCCATCGCTGTAGCAAGAGAACCCGCCGCAAAATATTGAATCAAAGCATAAATAATCGACGCAATAGATACCCATAAAAGCACCCACCAATCATTTACAAAGTAAGCCACTGCCGCACCAATAGCAATAATGATGGCTACAAAAACCATCATTATTACAATTGTTCTTCTTTTATTTTGTGCGATTTGTTTATACATATTTAGAATTTAACTTCTGGCGCGTTATCGATCTTGGCTTTTTCAGCTTCAGATACTTCAAAGTAATCACGCTTCTTGAAATGACCAACCATATTGTTGATAATATTGGTTGGGAAAGTTTTAATCTTTGCGTTAAGTTCTTTACAGCCAGAATTATAAAATCTACGTGCTGCTTGAATTTTGTCTTCTACGTCTTGAAGCTGACCTTGAAGAGTCTTAAAGTTTTCATTAGCTTTTAGTTCTGGGTAAGCCTCTGCAATTGCAAAAATTTTCGAAAGTGCTGCTTGCATTTCGCCTTCAGCTTCAGCTGCTGCTTTTACAGTTTTTGCACCCATCGCTGCAGAACGAGCTGCCGTTACCATTTCAAAAGTTTCTTTTTCGTGTTTGGCGTAACCTTTAACGGTCTCTACTACATTCGGAATCAAATCCGCACGATATTTGAGTTGAACGGTGATGTCGCTCCAAGCTTCTTCTACGCGTTCATTGGTTCTTACCAAACTATTATAAGTTCCGGCAATAATTGCGATAATCAAAACGATTACGACTACCACTACTATTGCTATTATTGCTCCTATAGGCATTTTCCACTCCTTATATTATATATATCTATTATAGCACAAAACCGCAAAATGTTATATACCTTGCCAGATTATAGCGCTTATGTTATTATATCAATATGAACTGGTTAATTTTGGTTGCCATTGCTGTGATTGCCGACTCATCACGTATTTTTATCGACAACTATATTTCTGATTGTTATTTCAAAGGCAAAATGGCCGTCGCTCAAAAATACTATTATTGCTTTTCATTTATTATTTTAGGCATTATCTGTGCCATCACTGCAGGAATAGATTTTACTGCCGTCCCATTTCATGTTTATTTATTATTTATTCTTTCTGGAGCCTGTAGCGTAATTGCTGGGATTCCATATTATAAGGCTCTGGAACTTTCCGATACTACCGACTTTGGCATTTTCGTTCAATTATCACCTATTGTCTATTTGATACTCGGCTGGCTATTTCTGGGTCAAAGCATCACGCCTGTCCAATTAGTAGCTTTCTTAATTATTATTTCTGCCCCATTTTTAGTTATTGTCACCACCAAGAAACGTAGTCGAACCATCCGTATGCGAGCAGCTTTTTATGCTTTTTTGAACGTTTTGATTGTGGCGATCGGGGCAATGATTTTTGTTGGTCAAAATACCACCGAACTTAATTTTGTCACCGAAATGGGGTTTGTCTTTATCGGTAAAGGTCTAGGTAACTGCATTATTATGGCGCTCGCTCCCAAATGGCGCAAACGTTATCATTTTGTTTCAAAAAGCACTCACCACAAAGTTCTTCGCCCACTCACAGCTACTTTTATAGCCTGTATTCTAAAAGATTTTGCTACCAATTTAGCTCTCATCCTTGCGCCATCAGTTGCGCTTGTTTCGGCGATTTCTGATTCATCCAAACCTATTTTCATCTTCTTTATGGGAATTCTATTTACTTTACTCTGGCCAAAATTTGGTCGCGAAAAGCTCAATAAAAAAACTATTTTAGTCCACCTTATTGCTACCGTTTTAGTAGTAATCGGCATCTGTCTTATTCAATTCGTACAAGTATGATATAATATATAATATATGGTGCTTTGGCGGAGTGGTTACGCAGCGGTCTGCAAAACCGCGTACACCGGTTCAATTCCGGTAGGCACCTCCAAAACATTTCAAAAATTTAAAAATTGTGCTATAATATATATACAACGTGCGAATGTAGCTCAGTTGTTTAGAGCGCTTCCTTGCCAAGGAAGAGGTCGAGAGTTAGAGTCTCTTCATTCGCACCACATCCACAAGCTCCATTTGAGCTTTTTTTGTTGGCTAACTCTCGCTCTGCGAGTCGAGAGTTAGAGTCTCTTCATTCGCACCACATCCACAAGCTCCATTTGAGCTTTTTTTGTTGGCTAACTCTCGCTCTACGAGTCGAGAGTTAGAGTCTCTTCATTCGCACCACATTTTTTTGCTAAAAAAATATTTTGTGCTATAATATATACATAACCAAAACAACACAAACATGGACACCAATATATTATTACAAATTTCACTTTTAATCGGCGGCTTTGTTATTTTGATTAAAGGCGCTGATTGGCTCGTCGATGGCGCAAGTAGTGTGGCATCCAATTTCAAAGTGTCCAAACAACTTATCGGTCTTACCATTGTTGCCTTCGGCACCGGTGCGCCAGAACTCGCCGTTTCTATCACTTCTATGGTCAGCGGCAATACAGATATGTTACTTGGCAACGTCATGGGTAGCAACATCATCAACATTCTACTTCTAATCGGCGTCGCGGCGCTTATCTCTCCCATCAAGGTCAATAGAAATACCATTTCCAAAGAGCTTCCACTTCTACTTCTTACTACGCTCGGTTTAGTTTTTCTATTTTTAGACACCACTATTTCTGGCGCTAATGAAAACTGGATTACTAGAAGTGATGGTCTTATTTGTGTACTATTTTTTGCAATTTTTCTCTATTATATTATTCAGCTTACGCGCAAAAACAAAAAAGAACGCCACAAAGTAGAAAAACCCAAATGGAAACTCGGTAAGTCATTCATTTTTGTATTACTGGGTCTTGCCGGTGTAGTCGGCGGTAGCCAACTCGTGGTCAGTTCCGCCTCAACGCTCGCCGGCGTCATGGGGATTTCTGATCGCATCATTGCACTCACCGTTGTAGCCTTTGGCACTTCGCTTCCAGAACTCGTCACCACTATCACCGCCGCTCGTCGCCACGAAAACGAACTCTTAGTTGGCAACATCATTGGTAGCAATATCTTTAATATTTGTATAGTACTCGGGCTCCCAGTTGCTATTTTTGGCAGCATCAAACCCGAAAGTTTTGAAATGATCGACGTTGTGATGATGGTAACTTCCGCCGCACTCCTTTGGCTAGTTGCAAGAAAAGGTAGCCCAATTTCCAAAAAAGAAGGTTCCTTTATGCTCATCGTCTTCGCCGTTTACTACGGTTACATCATCGCCAACACTCTCGCCGCAATGTAGTTATTTTTCAATTTTCTTAATCAAAACTTTTCCGCGTTTGGCCAACATCCCAGCCTTTTCAATCAAAGCTCCCACTTTTTCTTTGTCAGACTTTTGCTTAGATTCATCAAATGCTTGTTGCTGACGCTTCAAATCTCCATAAAACCCGGTTCCCCTCGCTGCATTCCAAAAAATCTTTTCGCCTGGTACATTTTTGTAATGCCAAGGTTTGTTAAACAAATTAAAATGTACTAGCATTGTCCCCTCGTCGTATTCTGCCGTTGGTTCTGCATTCCATTCTGGCCCAATATAGCCAATAGCACCTCGCCCAATCACATTGAGATAATCCTGGTCTGGCGCCACCAAATCTGCATCAAATTTTTTCATCATTTCTACCATCTGTGATAGATATTTTTCTTTACGCATTTTTTTGAGGTTCATTAGCATCACACCGTCATTTACGTATTCTGAAGCTGGTACTTTAAGAGCATTCTCTACATATTCTTTAAATTCTGGAATTCCTGATACTTTTGGATCCGGCATCGCCAGCACCAAATTCTCGTCCAACTCCATATCAAAAAGTTTACCAACATCTCCACGCAAAATCGTATCACTATCTATATACACTGCTTTTTCATAAAGTGGAAATAGAAGAGGCACAAAAAACCGATAAAAATAAACTGCTTTCGAGAAAAAGTCGCCCATTCCTTTACGCTTAGAAACATAACTTACTACCGCTCTCAGCCACAAGCTATTCGTAATTTTCTTAAATTGTATCGCGCAGTTTTTGGTTACCAAACTTCTGAATCTCAGACGATTTACAAAACTGAGCCCATCATGAAGAATTATCACCCGATAATAACGTTTTTTATCGGAATGTTGAAAAAGTGAATGAATCGCCGCTGCTGCATAAGGAGCGTATTCATTATTAATGGTCACAAAAACCGGCACCACCTTAGTATATTTATCGAGCGGAAGCCCCGTACTAAAAATACTCATACTTACTTTATTTTATCAGATTTCTTAATATATTTAAAGTATTCATAAGTATTTTTCTTGGCATACTTTTTCATACTTTCATAAACTTTTTCTGCCAACATATCTTGGTTTTGTTCGTCAGTCAACTTAGGATCTGGGAAAAATGGCCCATCTACATAAATATCCATCCGCGGCAAATCTCGTTTGCTGCCTTTACGCTTATGGTAAGTTGTCGTCATTGAAAACACCGGCAAATTATTCCGAACGGCGTATTTAAAGGATTTACCGCCTGCCGGAAATCTCCGAATCTCGGTCGCATACGGCCACACATGCGCCTCTGGATAAATCACTACGCACTTTTTTTGCTTCACTAATCTAGTATCTACCGCCTCATTCATTGCCTTCTTTTCTTCCGCATTAGTGCCCAATGGAATCCCGCCAATCATTGGAAGCAAAGGTCCAATGCCTGGAATTTTCAAATTCACCGCACTAATTACGGTATAAATTTTTCTATCCGCCGCCAGTGCTGGTCCAAATACATCATGAAATGGGTTAGTGTGATTACAATACATCACATATCCAGTGCCTTTAGCTTTCTTTAGTTTTTCTCGTCCATGAAATTTTGCCTTCCAGTAGCATCTTTCGTACCACTGCCCAAACACCCAAAATACTAAGAAACAACATCTTGCATAAAGTCTCACCAACGGATTTTTTGGAATATACTCATAACCTTCTGGCAAAGTAATTTTTTCATGTTTCTCTTGCCCATCAGTTTTAATCGGGTCATCTTCTTCCGAAGCGTAATAAAAAACTCGTTCTTCTTCTGGAATGTCTTTTTGAAATAATTCTGCCTTTGCCATTTACAAATTCCCTTTCAACTTATTATACTCCTCAAAAATCTCATCGTAATCAAAAATCTTCAAAACCTTATGCACTTTTTCAATTTCATAAGGCTTTACTTTTTGAACTCTAAAATACGGCCAGAATTTAAAATTATTTGAGAAATGATGCAAAACTGTATTAGAATCTGGTCTTTCTCTTTGGTCGTTATATTTAAGCGGCATAATTTTACGTTTTTCAATTGATTTATTCAGCGCTGCTTGATCTGCTAGCATCATCCATCTTTTCCCGCAGAGTTCCACTGCTTTTTCAAACATCCCAGTCTTAATACATTCTGGCATATTAAATAGCATCACGCCAGAGTTCATATAATCTTGTTTAAACAACCCGTGATAATGATAAAATCTCCGTCCGTAAATATCGAGCACTCCCGCCGCTTCGATTCCATCCATATCCATGTGGTAGAATTCCGAAATATCTTTCCGACAAACCACATCATAATCTAGATATAGAATTCGATCAAGTTTTTTAAGTTCCGGTACTTTATCTGCATAAAGCCTCAGCATCGAACACGGCGTAAAATACGAACCCATATTTTTTTTCGGCAAATTTTCTACAAAAATCGAAGTCGCATCAATCAATTTTACAAAGCTCTTGGCATTTTTTTCTTTTACCAGTTTATCAAGAAAATCCGCTGCTTTTTTAGTGAACGGCACCACCCCTTCATATTTAATTGTCAAAATAAAAATCTCAAGTGGTTCGTTATTATGTTTGAGTAGCGATAAGATCGAAATCAAAACCCCATCGGAAATTCCTTTATCACCACAATACAAGATGTTCATACTTCTATTATATCAAATTTATGGTATAATATAAAAAGGCGGCCGGATGGCGGAATTGGTATACGCGTTCGACTTAAAATCGAATGCTTTTTTTATTTGGTTTTGGTTTATGTTCCGAAAATTACCCCTTATAGAATAGTGAAATAGCGACCTTTTGCAGTCGCTATTTTTAGAATTTACATCACTTT
>JAFRBI010000003.1 GCA_017404935.1 Candidatus Saccharimonadota bacterium | reverse complement strand
CTTAATGATTCTGATGAGGTCATAGACGAGTTGCCCTCGTTCGTCTTTAAGTCCTTTTCTTTTTCCTGCGGTGCTGTAGCTTTGGCAGCAGAATCCGGCAACAAGGATGTCGAAATCTGGTAGTTCTTTTGCGTTGATTTTAGTAATGTCTCCATAGTTTTTGTTTCCTGGAAAATGATTCTGATAAACAGCCTCGGCGAATTTGTCGATTTCTGCATGTCCTATACACTCTGCCTCTAGACCTGCGGATTTTGCTGCGTTCTCAAGCCCTAGCTCAAAACCGCCAATGCCACTAAATGCCGAGAAAAACCTAATCTTTTTCATTTTTGTTTTAACTCTTTACTAACTCTATTGTAGCAAGCGGTTGGGGAATGATTTTCTCATCATACATCACAAAATACATCACTAAATTTGGACGGGATTGGACACTTACAGTTGAAAAATAACCCGATATGTAGTAAAATAAAATGTGAAAATACTAGCCCGAATGGCGGAATTGGTATACGCGAGCGACTTAAAATCGCTTCCCGACAGGGGTATGGGTTCAAGTCCCATTTCGGGCACCAATCATACATCAAAATTTACATCAGTTTATACATGTTTATTGATGTATGTGAGTGTGTAAAACACTTAAAAAATAAAAGCATAAGGATTGTCCGGGGAATTGTAAAATGGCTGCGTTCGACTTAAAATCGAATGGAGCAATCCGTACGGGTTCAAGTCCCGTTCCGGCTACCATATTTTTGTTTTAAGAAACTCGAAAATTCCAAATATCACCAAAGTAATAATGCACACCAAAATCGTATAATTCATTTTGGTTTTATATTTTATTTTTGTATAAATAGAACTTATGATCCCCGTTATTGCAGAGACAATTCCAATTAATATACAAATCATACTAATTGCTTGTGGGATACCTGCAATTATCACTCCACCCACACCAAGATGTCCAAGAGTAGTCACGGTCTCTCCAGCTCGCGAAATCACGTCAAGCGTCACACCCAAAATCACAAAAATAATACTCGCATTAGCAAACTTTTCTACCGCCCTCATTACAGTCTCTCGGTTAGTCGAAAAACCAGAAGTCTTAGTAGGTCTAGGATCAAGATACGAAAGCGCCACGCTGTCGCGCTTAGTTTTTTCCAGGGCTTTAGCGGCTTTTTCTTTTTCTTTGGCAACACGCCTCATTTTTGCCCACTCAGCTTCAGTCTCTGCGTCTGCCATTTTACCCCAAATATTCTATTGCATTAGTTGCAGCAATTGAGCCATCCGAAGCTGCCGTCACTAATTGTCGCAAATTTTTAGTTCTTACGTCACCTGCTACAAACACGCCTGGCACAGAAGTTTTGCAATCCTCGTCAGAAATCACATAGCCTTTTTCATCAAGCTCTACAAACCCTTTCAAATAGTCAGTCAAAGGCAACCTTCCAATCGCCACAAAAATCGCCTCAGCATCAGCAGGAATCGGGTCGTCGTGGTGAATATTATAAACCTCAGAGCAAATCCCTTTGAGATACTTAATTTCATGTTCCGCTGAATTACCATGTCCTACCACCACCACTTTTTTACCTTTATAAAGCGCGCCGTCACAAGTCGCACAGTAAGACACCGGGCGTTTCCCTACGTCTTTCATCATTTCGTCACTTAGTTTGCGCGGTTCTGTGCCACTAGCAATAATCACTGCAGAAGCTTTATACGAATCATCTTCGCCATCCACCACAAACCCTTCATCATCCACAGAAATTTTAATCACCTTGTCAAATTCCACTTCCGCTCCCAGTTCCACCATTTGCGCATAGATTTTTTGCGACAAATCGGCACCAGACACACCCAAATCACCCGGCCAGTTTTCAATATTGATAGTATTAATAATCTGTCCACCTTGTACTCGTTCTTCTAAAACCAAAACTTTCTTTCCAGCTCGCACCGCATAGATTGCTG
Source organism: Candidatus Saccharimonadota bacterium (assembly GCA_017404935.1). Taxonomy (GTDB): domain Bacteria; phylum Patescibacteriota; class Saccharimonadia; order Saccharimonadales; family Saccharimonadaceae; genus Nanosyncoccus. Next base: position 75,664 of record JAFRBI010000003.1, on the reverse strand, counting down.
CCGTCATTCCCGCAATTCCAGCTCCCACAATCACAATGTCATATTTTTTCATAAACTTTCTCCAGCTTTTTTAGTGGCATCACCCCTACTTTTCTTGCCACCTCTTCACCATCCTTCAAAAATACCAAACATGGGATTCCTGATACTCCGTATTTTTCCGCCAACTCTTCCTCCTCATCAATGTTTACCCGCGTAATTTTAAGCTCTGGATGCGCTTTTTCAAACTCTTCTAAAGTTGGTTTAAGCATTTGGCATGGTCCACACCAATCTGCATAAAAATCCAATAGTTCCATCAAAATCCTTTCTTAAATTAATTCTTTAATTTTATCTGCAAAATCTTTTACTTCGTCCGTCGGACCAAATCGATATACTACTTTGCCATTTCTATCCACTACGAATTTCGTAAAGTTCCATTTAATAAAACCTTTTTCTTTTGAAACGCCTGGTATTTTAGAAATCGCCTTCATCGCAAGTTTATTTTTCATACCCTTTGGTTCAGGATCGTCTGGAATTTCTAATTTCAAATAGTTCCAAAGCGGCAAAGCCTCATCACCATTCACCTCAACTTTTGCCATCTGGTCAAATTGAGTTTTGTATTTTGCCGTACAAAATTCATGAATCTCGTCATTGTCGCCTGGCGCTTGATGTCCAAATTGATTACACGGAAAATCCAAAACTTCAAAGCCTTTGTCATGCAACTCTTCATACAACTTCTCAATTCCTTCATATTGTGGCGTAAACCCACAACCAGTCGCCGTGTTCACAATCAAGATTACCTTTCCTTTGTAATCGGCCATTGAAATCTCTTCGCCTTTTCGGTTTTTAACTTTAAAATCGTATATGCTTGCCATATTCACTCCTTATATTGTTATTATATCAAAAAACCACACCATATATTATATATAGTGTGGTTTTTAAAGTTTTATTCAGCTTTCTTTTCTTCGCCACCTTCTTTGGCTTCACCTTCAGCGCCTTCTTCAGCTGGCTTCTCACCATTTTCAGAAGGAACATCAGCAGCTTCTGCATCCGGTTTCTCAGCTTCAGCTTCACGGGCTGCAGCCTCTGCGGCTGGGTCATATAGAGATGCAACTACCTGCTCACCACTCATTTCCTTATCGGCAAATTCTACACCAGCAGGAAGTTTAATGTCAGCAAGCACGATTTTATCATCCAAATCTTTAAGTGCAGATGCATCTACAGTAAGTTCTTTTGGAAGATCGGCTGGTTTGGCTTTTACATCAATTTCTTCAAGAGCTTGAGTCATTGCAAAGTGATAAATCTTAGAAGCTTCACTTGCTTCAAAGTTGATAATTACAATAGGTGTGGTTGCTTCTACTGCCTTTTCTGCAGAAACGGCTTGGAATTCCACATTTACAATCTTACGGGTTACCGGGTCAAGTTGCACATCTTTTACGATAGCAAGTTGTTTTTTACCATCAATATCAAGATCAATTGGTGAGTGATAACCAGCTTCAAGAAGTACCTTTTCAGAAGATACATACTCGGAAGATGTGTTGATTGGTTCACCTGCACCATAAACTACTGATGGAATCATACCCTCAGCTCTCAGTGCTTTCAATTTTTTACCTGTCACTTCGCGCTTTTTAAGCGCCAAACTATATTCAGCCATTTATTTTTTCCTTATCTACTTTAATTTATATTATTATATCACATTTTCATTTTAGCGACAAGATACCTTTACCATCGCTGGCCTTAAAACTTCACCTTCATAATAATACCCAGGTCTAAGAGTTTCTAAAATTACTTGTTTTTCACCATCACCTTCCATCGTTACTGCTTCATGGAGATCTGGGTTGAATTCCATATTCTCCTCAGACGGAATCCGCGACAAACCCAAATCTTTCATCACTTTTTCTAGAGATTTTGCAAGTGGCTCAAGCTCCTTATAGGTCAAAATTGCCCTATCTATATCATCGAGTAGCGGCAAAAACTTCATTACCGTCGCAAGTTTTACTGCCCGACGTTCATTTTCTTTCTGAATTTCAATTTGCTTGCGATAATTTTCAAAATCTGCCCGCGTCCGTTGTAAATCGGCAATCAATTCATCTTTTTTAATGTCTTTTTTCATAGTGTCTCCTCCAACATTTTACCAGCATATTTAACCAAAGACATCACTCTAAAATAATTTTGCCGAGTAGGACCTAAAACGCCAATATAACTATTATCAGAAAACGGCGAAACAAATTTAGAAATAATCAAAGATACTTCGGAATTTTTACCAATCGGATTTTCATGCCCAATAAAGATATTAAGTGGCTCACCCGGTGCTGCTTCTCTAAGCCACGGCTCGAGATTATCTAAAAGCTTTGCCACTGCCTGCACTTTTCTATAGTCCATAAATTCTGGTTGCATAAAAAGTCTAGACATTCCCGAAAGATAAAGTTGCCCATCAATCGTAGCAAGCCCAAGATTTCCCGTTAGTTCTACCAAAGAATCTACTGCGCCCCTAATCGCCGCATCAGCGCGCGATTGCGAATTTACCCTTTTCTCTATAGCATACATTTCTCTATTTTCATCAGCCTGTCCATTTTCATTCATATGATTCACATAATACCGATACCCAGCATCTGTAGGCACACGCCCTGCCGAAGTGTGTGGCTGTGCAATCAAACCAAAAGTCTCTAGCCTTGCCATTTCGGCGCGAATCGTCGCTGGCGACACACCAAAAAGTTTCGCCATCGTCATACTGCCAACCGGCGCTGCAGTTTCGGCATATTCCTCTATAATTTGTGCCAAAATTTTTTCTTGTCTAGAGGTTAATTCCATACTTTAATTATACAAAATTAGCACTCAAAATGCAATAGTGCTAAATTTTAAATCTAACTCTGAACAAAATCGTAAAGTTTATCAACCATCTCTTTAAATACTTCTTCACGAGATTGGTCACCATTTACATTGATGAGAAGCCCCAATTTTTTGTAATGCTCAAGAACTGGCATAGTTTTAACTCTAAATTCTTCCAAACGATTTTTAAACACATCCATATCTTTATCGTCTTGGCGAAGCCCTCGGTCATTCAAAATCTGCAATTTCTCAAGCCTAGAAATCACATCTGCCTCAGAAATATTCAGAAGCACCGCAGCTTTAATCGGGTGGCCAGTTTTTTCGGCAGTTTCCAAAACAGTATCTTCCTCACCAAACCACCGACCAATCGAAGAAAGAATTAGTGGGTACTTTTTAAGGTCTTCTCTTTCAAAATATGGCATCACCCATTCATAAAAAATGTCTGTCGGAATAAGATCGCCTTTACCGGTGAGATTTTTATGGAGTTCTGCTTCTTTGGCACGAATAATGATACCAGAAGAAAGCAACTTCCCACCTACAGCCTCAGCCAGTTTTACACCTTGCGTGTCTTTGCCACTCATCGGAAAGCCAAAGATATTGATAGAACCAGTTCCTAGCCATCTTTTGATCGTGGCAATTTTGTCTTCCATAGTTTAATTATATCATGTCTAAACTCATACACAATATAAATTAACCCTATCCCCACTACTCCCAACACCAACCATAATGCTACAAAATTTGAATTTTCATTATAAGTTTCTGGCACCAATGCAAACGTAGCTCCGTCGTTATTTTTAATTTTTTTACATCGCCCAGTTTCCTCGTTCAAAACATAGCCTTCTTTGCACTCCTTCACACCGGCATCTTCTGGAATTTTCTTACACCTTCCCGTTAAAATATTTAAATACTGCCCCTCGCCACAAATTTTTTCAGAAACGGAAGTTATTTTTACACAATTTCCCGTTTCTTCATTTATTACTTTGCCGGCTTCACAAGTTTTAAATTCCTGAAAATTATTTGCCTCACCCGGCGTTGGCGCATAGGTCGTTCGCCAAATTTCTAAGCCAGAAGCATCAAACCCAATCAAAGCAAAAGATGTTCCTTTCTTCTGCCCATTTGGGTAAACCAATTTATCAACTACCGAGCCATCTGCATCAATCAATTCTAAAGTCCCACTAGACACTGGATTTTTAGTCAACTTAAAATCAGAAAGATATCGCACAAAATACCCTTCAGCACTAATCAACCCAGAAAGCGGATATAATTTATTTTTGTATTTTATAGAACACCCATCAAGCCACACACCTTCACTACCATTATTAAAAAGCTCAATAAACTGCTCGCTTTGAAGAGTTTCATAAAAACTTAAAATTTCCGAAAACACCATATTTTTACAAACACTCACATTTTCCAAAGTTTCAGCAGGTTCGTCTTCAACCACATCCAAAATTCCGCCTTCCAAAATTTCATAATTAGACAAATGTTCAAATTCGCCCGTTTCTAAATTTCTTACCAAAGTCGTAGGTTTACTAGAACTAAAAGCATTCACGCAACCTTCTGCGCCCGTCCAACAAACCGAATCCAAAACTTCATCATCTTGCATCAAACTAAGCCCCGCTTTAAACGCCAAAGTCTTAGTATATCGCACTTGGGCCAGCTCCGAAGAGCTGGCCAATCGGAGGTAAAAAGTCTCGCCAGCTACCCAGATGTACTTGGAAAGATCTACCAAAACGGTATTATTTCCACTAGAATTTGTATAGCTTATGGTCAGGCCAGCGAGCGAAATCGGTGCGTCGGAGTTTTTTCTGCCAATTTCTATCATCTCTCCAACATTAGAAACCCCGTCTACCGTGTAGCCAGGATTTATAGCTTTAATATATATGTCCGGCAAAATAGGTTCAGGCTCATCGTCAGCCATCACATTGCCATTAATTATTCCCACCACACCACCCAAAATTATTATTAAAAATATATAAAATTTTTTCATGCCAAACTTTCTAACACGTCGCGTCTAGAAAATCAACCCCCCACGTGTTATAATTAAAGCATGAGCATTTTCACCTCTTTAGGAATTTTGATATTGGCTATGCTAATTCAAGGTTTTTTGCAAACTGCGCCTGGCGTTTTTGCAATTTTTTACCATCACGCTTTAGGTAAAACCACTGCCAAAAAAGCCGACGACCAAGCTCTTTCATTCATTCTTGGCACCGAAATTGCCACAGCAGTATATTTTCTAATCACTTATTTTGTAATCACCTTTTTCGTCGCCGAAAACCATTTTCTAAATGACACTTTTCTTTGGGTAATGTCTGGCATTTTTATCGCACTCGGAATTTTCACATTTTTCTACTATTTCAAACTCGGCAAAAAGAATAAAGGAACCACCAAACTTTTTCTCACTCGCCACACTGCCGAGAATTTCCTCTATCACGCCACTCACAACAAAAATCGCACCGACACTATTTTGCTCGGTTTTCTTGCTACCACCGCCGAATTTGTTTTTACCCTTCCATTATTCATAATTTCTTCCGTAGAAATTCTAAATCTTTCTCCACGTTTTAATTTTATATTTATTATTGCCTACATTGTAGTCGCCACCATTCCACTATTTACCATCCGCACACTTTTCCGCACCGGCCACAACCTCGCCGAAATTCAAAAACTTCGCGTCAAAAAAAAATTACTATTTCGCATAGTTCTTTCCATCAGCTATATCGCACTCGGCGTTTTAACATTTATTTCAGGAGTTATCTAAATGAAAGACGAAGCAAAAATTCTAAAAATTCACTGTAAGGCTCTTGGCATTCCTTCCGGCTCTGCCGAAATCTTTATCAAAAAGTCTATTACTGCCGCCGAAAAATCATTAAAAAATCGCAAAATCATCACTAAAAATGATCGCGTTCGCGCCATTACCAAAGAACTAAAAAAATATAACAAGGACTTAGCTTATGTCTATGAAAACTACAACAAAATCATTTAATTTTGACTATATTATAATTGGTAGCGGTCCAGCTGGGCGTGCCGAAGCTCTCAAATTTAAAAAGTCTGGCAAAAATGTCGCCATCGTAGAAATGAACAAAATCGGCGGTGCAGAAATCACTACTTACGAGCTTCCTTTCACGCTTGCGCTTGACTTTTCCAGAATCTACCACGATTACACCACTTCACCCGTCACCAAAAACACTCCTCACCATTTCAACTTTCCGACTCTCACCAACTATATCAAAAAAGAAATCTCGAAAAAAAGTGCAGATTTGAAGTCAGAGTTAGAAAATGCCGGCATTGAAATCATTCCAGGTTTTGCCCATTTTCTAGACCAAAACACCATCGCCATCGGCGACAAAAAATTCACTGCTGCAAATTTTGTCCTCGCCACCGGTTCCAAATTAAAACCAAACAAAATTCCAGGACTTGATCACATCAAATACCTCACACCCGAAAACGTCTTCAAAATTCGCAAACTCCCACGCTTTGTTTTTGTAATTGGAAATACCGTGGTTAGCAAAAAAATCACCGAATTTTTTGAAAATCTAGGTGTTGGCGTCATTAGAAACTCCAAAGTCTCAGAAGTCGCCGAAGATAGAAAGTCTAAAATCGTCTATTTTACAGATGATACCGGCAAAAAGATGGTGCGCGTAGATACTATAGTTCTCGCCACCGGTTCTGAGCCATTCTTAGATTACAGCCTAGAAAACGCCGAAGTAGAATACAAACGCTCTGGCATTGTCGTAAATAAATATTCAAGAACTTCTGCAAAAAATATATACGCCGTCGGCGAATGTGCTAATGGCTCTTGACAAAATAACGTATGTGCGATATAATTTATTACGAGGTTACGTATCGAGGGGTAGAGCAGCCTGGTAGCTCGTTTGGCTCATAACCAAAAGGTCGCAAGTTCAAATCTTGCCCCCTCAACCATACAGCCTGGTAGCTCAGTTTGTATTTAGCTCGTAACCAAAAGGAGGCCGTAGGCCTCAAATCCAACCCCCTCGACCATAATAATTCAGGACAATATTCAGGCTAGATTACCCCCCTAATCTAGCCTGATTTTGTTGCTTATATTCTAGAAGTAGAAATTATATTCCGAAGTCACCGTCATTAATTTTTCGGTAGTGCCCGGCCCCAAAATCTCTAACGCATAATATGGATAACCAGCCCCAAAGGTAGTATCAGCCGTTTCGAGCCGAGTTTCTACCCTACGATAAAGATCATTAGCTCTACCCGTAGAGTCAATGGCAATTTGCGAGTTGGTAATTTTGGCTACACTATCACCAGTACCACCAGGGACTGCAGTTGTATCACAAGTGCCACTCGCACAAATCAATTCAATTGAAAAATCAGTATCCGGTTGTTGATATGGCAAAGACACCGAAAGCATAAAGGTATCGTTGCTTCTTGGTGCACCACCAATTGGATCTGGCACCTCAATTTCTACCGAACAATAAAACTCTGCTGTAGAATTTCTATCACAGTATGTTAAGAAGGCTTTATTCATCACCCAACGGTTGTTGGTTTTTACAACTTGATCAGAACTTACAACATTTACATCCGCAGTATTGTTATAAATTCCAATGTAGTTTTCTTCCGAACCCATAGCTTTATTTTTATTGTCGGTTGGTACAAAATACAACGTGCCACGGTTGGTTTGCCCAGCTGCAGTTTGGTCAAATTGCGCCAAAGTAAAGTTTACACCAGTTTGCACCAACTGAAATTCTACCGTTGGTGGCACCGAAATCGTAGAAGACCCAAACGCTGGGAAACTTACCACATTTTTAGTGTTATCATAATTAGTAAATTTCAAACTTACGTCATTTCTCACTGAATACCAGCTGAGTTTAATTTTCTTTACGTCATTTGTTGCGCCCATTCCTACTGCACCACGCATAGTCTGAATTTGTTTAGAAGCTGTCAAAGTGGTCCTATAATCGTTAAGATCAGTGTTAATTATCACGCAGGTATAAGCCTGGTTGGTAGTAGTTTCGCCACCAGCACCAGTTTTTTCAACGCCGCCTACCACTACTTCTGATTCTTCAGTTTTAGGAATTTTACCCAAAATATGACCCACCATATAACAATCTGGATTTTCCATCCAATACAAAATGTCTTTACAAGTTACTTCGCCATTCCCTACTGGTTTCTCAGCTTTCAAACTAGGATTAGCGTTTGCTGCTTCTTCACATCGCCGATAATTTGAAAACGCTACTTTGGCATCTTCTACACCAGCCAAAGCTGAGTCGTATGCCGATTGCGACAAATCATCATTTGAAGTTCTGGCAATTTCTGACGTAATCACTAATGCAAAACTTGTAGCAATTATCACTAGAAGCAAAGTAGAAAATGCCACAATATAAAACGATGCCGCGCCTTTCTTAAAACCAAATTTACTACACATTATTTACCTCCAGCCATTACGGCAAAGTTAAATTTATTTATCGCACAATACTCTAACTCTGAATAATCATCAGAAGGTGGTTTGCAGCTATTCCCTGCTTCCTTGATATTGATTCCACCACGTCTAGTTCCTAAAATAAATGATGCCGCATAAAATAGGTTTTGACGCGTAGAGGAAAGCGCTGGTTGAGAAACATAGAGCTCATACAAAACCAAATCTGCTGCATCGTATTTTTTCATTAGCTCTACAACATCCTCATCGCCCTCGGCTACGTCTAACATCTCCTGAGAAATTACAAATTCGTTTTTAATTTTGTTATTTTTGTAATCGCCAGATTTTACATAGCTCGTGCTATCCCAAGAATCATTTTGGTCTCGCATCGCATTTACACAAATCGTTCGCTCGGCATCATAAACTTTGAGCAATCTAAAATCTTCGTATTTTGTTTGAAAACTCGCCGTAGCCGCTGCCTTAGTGCCAAGCTTTGCAGGGTCAGCACCTATCACCTCGCGTTGGTTTACATCGGTACCAGTATAGCCTTCGGCATTTTCAAAATAACCCGTATTCCAAATATAGGTATAAGTGCCAGTACAAAGCGCGCCATAAACTGGCATATAACTATCATCTGCACCACCACCAATATATTTACCTTCTACTTTTACCTGCGCCCTCTTGGTTACCGAAACAAAGCTGTTAGCACCATCGGCGATACAGTTATTTCTATCTGCCGAATCTAACGGATAATAAATTTCACACATTCTCGTCACCGGGTCAGATGAAGCATTTTGAATCGAAATTCTAAAATCATCAACTAGGTCCATTCCCACTGTATTTACTTGGTTTAAAATCAAACCTCGCCGATACGAAGCTGAAATGTTTTGAATCAAAAGCACCACGGTTAAAGACAAAATTGCAATAAAAATCATCGATAAAGATAGCTCAATCAACGTAAAACCTCCACAGGCTCTTTTCATATCTTTATTATAGCACAATCTTTTTGCTAAAAGCATACGTTATCCCCACCATCTGTCTCAATCAACTCCACCGAAGAAGCATTGCGCGCGTTTTCTAGAAGCCTGATATTTGTCCGTGGTGTCGTGCCAGATTCGCCCGGTCCGTACGGACTAATACAAAAATTCACTTCTTCTATCCCAAATTTCGGATCATTGGTTTTCACCAAATATTGTTTCAATAAATTATCAATCGCCGAATAGGTCCCACCAGTTTTATAGGCGTCATTGGCTTGCCTTGCCTCATAATTTACCGAAATTACCTCATCTTTCATAATAAAAGTATTTATCGTACCTGCTCGCGGATGTCTCACCACCAAAATTGAGCCTGTAAATAACGACCAATCAACGTTTTGAAGTTCTGTTTGCCAACGCATCTCATATTTTTCTGGTGAAGCCAGCTCTACACCCACCACAGTACCGGTAGAATTTACAGTTTTTCTTACTACATTGGCATTAAGCGCTTTTAAAAGTTCTAAAACATTTCCTGTGCCCATTTCCTTAGAACCAACTGCATCTCCCACCACATCATACATAAAAATCGGACGTCCATCTAATTCGTTAATTAAATTCCCTGCCATATCGTATTTTTCACCAAATACAATCAACTTACCATAAATCGCGGTATTACTATTACCCTCGCCTGAACTTTGTGGGTTAGACACTTTAGAATATACGCTTCGCATAAACTCAAAAAAGTTTTGTACTGCATCATTATATCTTTGACGAAAAATCGAGTTCTGCATACCTAAAGCAATGCCAATAAAAAGCGCAGCTGTCACTGCCAAAAATAGCGCAATTTCAATAAAAGTAAAACCCTTACGCTTAACCATATATATATTATAGCACAAAATATGGTATAATTAATCTAATCGGGGTATAGCTCAGTTGGTTAGAGCATGCGTCTTATACACGCAGTGTCCTTGGTTCGAATCCAAGTACCCCGACCACCGTAGGAGCCGAGCAAAAATCAGAATACAGTTCTGATTTTTTGAGGCGACGCCCGGTGGAGGACCACCAAAAAACCGCCCTTAGGCGGTCTTTTGTAATTTTGCGTGAAAATTATTTCTTTTTAAGAGTCAAGAACCCGTTGCGTGGGTTTTCACAAACTTTGCGATCTGCTGGAAGGTCACATGGAGTACCTTTGCCACCGTCAGCATTCTTAGTGAAGAAGTAAATAGTCTGCTGCTTGCCGCCGCGGAGAGTTACTTCTGATTTACGTAGATAGTATTTTACACCTTTACCGTTGGTATGTTCGTAAGCCATTTCAGCTTTCCTCCTTAAAGTTATTATACTCTTATCTTATAACCCCAATAACAAAGTGTCAAGAGGTTTTTTTAATTTTTATATGAATAACAGAGATAACCTAAGCACTACCCAGATGATAAATCTGATAAAAATTACAACAACCACCACTATTGTAATCAAGATAAGCCACCCCAAAAACGATGGTGTCCAAATCGGTGAAGCGTAGTTATGCCTAAATAACTCCGTAGAAGGAAGCGACGCAATCACCGTATCTTGAATATCTGAGGCGGCAGGATATTTATTGATTTCTGTCACCATACAATTAATAAAATTGGCATTATCCCAAGTCCAGCCATTTTGAAGCGCCAGAGCCTTACAGGTGTTCCCGGCAAGACCATAAATATTACCATTTGGGTTGCTATCGCCAGCCAGTTTAGCCTCCGCATCATTAAGCGCTGCCTGTGCTGCCCGAAGATATTGATGCTCCAAATAAAACGGTCCCGTTCCAAACGAAACCACCTGTTCCCCATTTTCTTCTGTCACATTTATTACCGTATTAGAAAATACAAATTCTTTTAATTTCACCAAACCATCAGCTATTGCCGCATCATCATTCGCATCATCAGCAGTAAGCACCGCATCTCTAAGTTCAGACATTTTAATATGATTAAGTCTAAGCAAAGTCGCATCTACAAAAACCAAAATTACAAGTAAAATCAGAAGCATCCAAGTTTTGATTTTACCTTTTTTAAATCTTAAAAAACTCTGTTTTACTTCGCTATGAAACTTTTTTATTTTACCACCCGTGTTGTCCATATCTATATTATACTCCCTTTACGGCCACAAATACATCATCCATTGCTCAAAATTAGAATATTCTTTTTTCTCTTCAGAAATACTTGCTACTTCATTATTATGTTTGGTCTTTGCTCGCTCTGAATTTTCTGGCATATAAACCATCTTTTCGCCGTCTAACTGTTTGTTGGCAAATTTTCTGGCTGCCAGTTCTTGATACTCGTCTGAAGCAAGATAAGCGTTTTCAAGTTCTTCGGTTTCAATTTCAATTTTTCTAAGTTCCAAAGTTTTTTCGGCAGTATTTAATTTTTGCGAAAGTTCCCAGTTTCTAGACATTGCTTCGATCGAACGATACGTCCAGTTAAGACATAAAACTATCGCGAGTATCAAAACCACATTTTCTATAGTAAAAAAATCGTGGCGCAGCCGATATTTAAACCTCCTAAACCTCGCAGAGAAATTGCTCATACTTATATTATAACACTTTTATTAGTGATTTATTCCAAGAAGATGGGTAGTCTTTATACCCCAAAAGCACCGCGACCGTGGCAGCAATATTAGAAATTCCCGGGTTCATTACATCAGAAACTTCATATTCAACCCGATTTTTAGTATTGTCATAAATAATACAAGGCACCTGGTTTGTAGTATGAGCGGTCTTTTTGTTGCCATCGGTATCCAAAAGTTCCTCGGCATTACCATGGTCTGCCACGATTATCATCACACCACCAGCTTTATCTACAGCTTCAGCAATTCTCGCAAGTGCAAGGTCAATTGCTTCCATCGCCATAATCGTTGCATCTACATCAGCCGTATGCCCCACCATATCGCCACCCGGAAAATTCAAACGAATAAATTTAAAATCATTAATATTTTCTATTACGGTATCGGCAATTTCTGCTGATTTCATCCACGGTCTAGTTTCAAAGGGTTGAGTATCCGAACTAATTTCAATAAATTCTTCACCCTTGGCTTTTTCATAGCTTGCACCATCAAAGTAATAGGTGATATGCCCAAATTTTACCGTTTCCGAAACTGCAAGTTGTGATAAGCCTCTCGCTTCCAAAAACTTATTCAAAGTTCCAAGCACTTTATTTGGCTGCACCAAACGATGTTCTGGCACGTGCGTATCAGAATTATATTCCGTCATGCCCACAAAATAAACGTCGTCAGGTGAATAATCGCCTCTATCAAAATATGGAAAATCATAATACGTAAAAGCCTGCGCAATCTCTATCGCCCGATCAGCTCTAAAATCAAAGTAAATCAAAGCATCACCTTTTTTAATCAAACCTACCGGCCTGTCCATATCATCTACGATTACAAATGGTTTTAGATATTGGTCTTGTACCTTTGGATCAATTCTTCGAAGTATTTGTAGACCTTCTTCTGGCGTTCTAAAGTAAAATTCCGCCTCACCTTTTACCATCATATCAAAACCTTTTCTCACCATATCCCAATCATTCTCATATCTATCTGAAACGCACGCCATTCTACCACCACCAGATGCAATTCTAATATCTGCATCTCTAAAATCTCTCGCAAAGTTTTCAAATCTTTGAATATAAAGTTTCGCCGAATACGGATCTACATCTCTACCATCAAATACCGCATGCACTCGCATATTACGAACACCTTCATTATAAGCACGGGTAATCATTTGCTCTAGATGCGCCATATGGCTATGTACACCGCCATCAGAAAAAATTCCAGAAAAATGCAAAGTGCCACCATTTAGAGCTTTAGTTACGGCACTTCGCCAAGCTTCAGAATTAAATACTTCACCAGAGTCAAATGCGGCATTAATCGCAGCAATACCCTGCTTTGCTACTTGCCCAGAGCCCATCGTAAGATGGCCTACTTCAGAATTGCCCATCTGTCCTTCAGAAAGCCCAACTGCTTCACCAGAAGCATCAAGCGCAATATGCATATAATCTTTGGCAGCTTTACCTAAAAATGGTGTTTTTGCACGACTTACAGCATTACCCGGCCCATCAGGGGCAAGTCCAACACCATCCAAGATTGCGAGCACCACAGGCCCATCATACTGCAGTCTATCCATAAGCTTATTATATCACAAATTTTAGGCTTTTGGCACTTGTTGCGTAATACAGTGAATATTACCGCCACCCAGCAAAATCTCCCGTGCGTAAATTGGTTCAATCACTCGGTCTGGGAATAGTTCTTGCAAAGTTTTTACTGCATCCGCATCATGTGGATCATTAAATACCGGCAAAATAATTGCGCCATTGCAGTTGTAGTAATTGATATATGATGCTGGGAGCCTATCGCCTTCATTGCGAGGGAAAGTCCCTTCCACTACGTCAACGCCTTCAGATTCTTCTTTAGTAATTGTAATCACGTTTGGTACGTGAATTTTATGAATTTCTAGTTTTCTACCTTTAGCATCAGTTACAGATTCTAGATATTCCAAATCTTTCACCGAGCGTTCGTGTTGTGGATCATCTTCATTGTCTTCCCAAGCAAGTACTACTTTACCTGGAGCTACAAATTGACAAATATTGTCTACGTGCCCATTTGTATCTTCATCTTTGTAAACACCATAAGGAATCCACAAAACTTTTTCGGCGCCCGTATAGTCCAAAAGATATTTTTCAATTTCTTCTTTAGATTTGTGCGGATTTCTACCTTCGGAAAGCAAAGTTTCTTCCGTCACGAGAAGTGTTCCTTCGCCATCTGAGTGAATTGAGCCACCTTCAAGCACAAAATCATCCGTACGATACCTATCTACATCTTCGATATTTGCCATCTTGGCAGCAATCATATCATCAAGATCCCACGGGAAATAAATACCGTCAACCAACCCACCGTAGCCATTAAAGGCCCAGTCTACAGCACGCATTTCGCCCTTACCATTCACTACCATCGTAGCGCCGGTATCACGAATCCAGGAATCATTGTTAGAAATTTCTACCACCGATACGTTTTTCATGTTCATACCAAGAACGTGTGAATACTGTGATTGGTTTACACCCAAAATTACCGGCTCATATTTTGCGATAGTTTCTACTACTTGTTTAAATGCCGCTTGGGCTGGCTTTGCCCCACCCCGCCAGTTGTCTGGACGTTCCGGCCACAAAAGATATGTACATTCATGTTCCGAAAGCTCTGATGGCATATAAAATCCATCAGCTTTTGGTGTAGAATTTAATTTCATAAAATCCTCCTAAAAATGGGTAAGAGTTTCTAAACGTGTTCTACGGACTTGAAGACTTGGCCTGCTCGCCTTCGGCGCACGAAGTTGCGGCCCGGAGCGTGTCCGAAGGACACGCTTTAGAAACTCTTACCCTTTTAATAAATTTTATCTTTTACTTTTTTTGGCAATTTTCTTTTTATGATCTTTTCTTACCATGTTAAGTACCATAATTTCACCAACTACGATACATGCAATTGTGGAAACGATCAATACGTTATTAGTTTCCCATACCAACTCAAAATCGTCTGGAGTAGGAATGAGTACGAAGAATAACGATACAAAGAGAAGTAGTAATGGCACAAGCCCCATTAACCATCTCAAGACTGGGCCGACTTTTACCCAGTAACCATTTTTAACTTGCGGACCTTGTTTATGAAGTTTAATAAACGCCGCAAACATTGGGATATATGAGAACAATAGACATACCAAGGACAGCGAGAAGAATGCCCAGAACATATTTGAGAAGTTCACGAGGAGTTCTTCATCTACGCCCATTTCTGGTAGTACATATCCAATAAAGATACCCGCTACCGAAAGAATCGCTGCAATAATACCGGTCCAAATGCTTACTACATATGGAGCACCGTCTTTGTTTCTTTTAGCCCAAGACTTTGGAAATGCTCCGTCTTCAGCAGCATAAGCCGTCACCGAATACACACCAAACGTCCAGGAAGAAATGTTTGAAATAAGCGTCAATATAAACAGGCCGCCTACTACAATTGTAATTGCTTGAATAGCAGCTTCAGAAATACCTGCGTTTGCCATCAAAACATTATAAGAATCTAGAAAACCAGTATTGGTTTGGATTTCTTCAAATGGTGTTCCTACGCCCATACCAAAGGATGGGAAGATATAGAAAATCGCAATCAAGATACCACCAAGTATAATGGCTTTTGGAATTTGTTTTTTCGGTTTATCCATATCATCATAGAATGTGCCGACCACTTCAAAGCCAAGCATATTGAAGATGATTAATGCTACGAAACCGAGACCGGCCCAGTCAATTCCCCCATCAGCTGATGCTAGTGGCACAAAATCTTGCCAACCTTCAATTGGGTTTGCGGTACCTTTAGTAAAGAGTACATAAAGACCCAAGAAACCAATCGCACCAAGAAGAACCATCTTGATGATAGCGCCGATATTCGCAACCCAGTCAGACTGAGAGATCCGGAGCATACCAAGAATCGTTACGAGTGCAATGTAGAAAAGTTGGATAGAAAGTACCATCCACATTTCCAACTCGATACCAAACATTTGCATAATCATCGTCGTGATGAGATCAGCAAGTGAGGCAATCCATAGTGGGAAGTTCACCCAGTAGAACCAAGCTACTCTAGCGGCCCATTTTTTGCCGAAAGCTTTCTTGATCCAGGTATACATACCACCCTCGGACGGATATTGCGTACCAAGCTCTGCCGAGATAAGAGCATACGGTACGAAGAAACCGATGAGCATAATGGCCCACCAGAGATACATTTGATTCCCGATGGCGGCTGTCGGTGCTACCGCATCGCCCACGAGAATAATACAGACTGTTGCAAACACTGCAGAAATCAGCCTGAACTTATATTTCTTCTTTGGCATTATTTGCCCTCCTTTTGTTGTTTAATGTAGTCTAACGTAGCTTGTGCTACTCTACCGAAATACAGCACCAAACCTCTTTGGGCTGTCAGACGGTTTTCTGCCTCGTCAAATGCTACCGAATTCGGGCCGTCCAAAACCGAATCCGTGACTTCTTCATTTCTATTTGCCGGTAAACAATGCATAAATTTACAATTTGGATTTCCTGTCGCTGCCATTAGTTCATCATTTACTTGATATTTCGGATAAAAATCTTTCATGTAAACTTCTTTTGGCGTTTCTTTGTCATAAAGACCATACCAAACATCTGTGTAAATAAAATCAGCACCCTTCAAAACTTCTGGGTCTTCGCTCCAGATGCAGGTGCCACCATATTTTTCGTTATTCTTGCGGCCAATTTCTAACCATTCGTCAGTAATTTTGTGGTTAGCTGGTCCGTAATGTACAAAGTTCATACCCATTTTGGTAGTCATTTCACATAAGGTATTACAAACTTGTGTTGCATCACCCACAAAAACAACTTTAATATCTTTGGCTTCTTTACCAGTCGGCCAATAATCAAAAATCGTGATCATATCGCCAATACCTTGAGTTGGATGCACTCTATCGCTCATACCATTGATTACTGGAACTCTAGAATATTTAGCCAGCGCTTCAATTGATTCGTGTCTATCTACCCGGCTCATTACCAAATCACACATTCTGCCCAAAACCTGTGCAGTATCTTCAATCGTTTCGTGACCACCAAGTTGAATTGCGCCCGGCGCAAGATTCAAAGCGTGCCCACCAAGTTGTTCCATTGCTACTTCAAACGAAACTCTCGTTCTAGTAGATTTTTGTTCAAATACCATCGCGAGTGATTTATGAAAAAGTGAATTTAAATATTCACCACTTTTTATAAATTCTCGAACTGTTCTAGAAGTTGTAATAATGTCTAAAATTTCTGATTGATCAAAGTCCGCGGTATCAATAAAATCTTTACGCGACGGAACCTTATGTGTTAGTGTATACCCATCCATAAGCCCATTATAACATAACCGAAATGAAAAAGGAAGGTAAAAATTCTAAACGTGTTCTACGGACTTGAAGACTTGGCCAGAGCGGCCCGGAGCGTGTCCGAAGGACACGCTTTAGAATTTTTACCTTCTTATTATAGTCCCGGCTTTACCAGATAAGGCTTCTTTGAGATGCTCAATATCCGTAATAATACCAGTTTTATTTTTGGAAGCAAATGCCATCGCCGCTTGCACTTTTGGCAGCATCGAACCAGCTTTAAATTCTGGCAAATATTTAGAAATTTCAGAAACCGAAATTTCACCCAACTTTTCTTCTTCTGGCGTGCCAAAATTTACGCACGCATTTGGAACTGCCGTAACGCTTACAAAGATATCTGCCTTTACCAGCTCGGCTAATTTTTCGCCTGCAAAATCTTTATCAATCACAGCATCTACGCCTTTGATTCTACGAAGCACTTTAGTCCTGTAAACTGGAATTCCACCGCCACCAGCAGCAATTACAATCACGCCATCTTCAATTAATTCTATGATGGTTTTCTTTTCTACAATATCAATTGGCCGAGGTGAAGCCACCACGCGGCGCCATCCTCGCCCTGCGTCTTCCTTCACCACCCAACCTTTCTCGCGCGCTAGTTCTTTAGCTTCTTTCTCTGAATAAAATTGCCCGATTGGTTTTGTTGGATTTTTAAATGCCGGGTCAGATTTAGACACTACCACTTGCGAAACTACCGTCGCAACTTTGGCCTGCTTCCCATTTTTAATAAACGCATTGTTAATTGCCTGAGTTAGCCAATAACCAATCTGCCCTTGGCTCATTGCTACTGCAGTTTCTAGCGGCATTGCTGGCGCCTTTTCCGAATCACCAACTTCTTCGTGAATCAAAATATTTCCTACTTGCGGACCATTACCGTGCGCAATCACAATTTCATATTTTGATGATAGCTCATAAATTGCTTCCCCCACTTCGTTTGCAATTTTTTTCTGTGCCTCAGCACTAACTTCACCATTTTTTTGCAAAGCATTTCCACCAAATGCTAGAACCACCCGTTTTTTCATTTTTCCTCCATTAATTTTTTAAGTTCTTCTTTGTAAGCTTCTACGCCCGGTTGATCAAATGGATTCACGCCCACGAGTTTACAATAAATCGCGCAAGCTATTTCAAAGAAATAGATTAGCTCGCCAAAACCTTTTTCGTCATACGATGGCACATCAAGTTTTAATACCGGAATTCTACCAGCCGTGTGAGCTTTCAAAACTGCTTCTACAATTTTTGCGTTCAAATCATCCGTTGGGTAATTAATAATTGTTTCAAATAAATTGCGGCGCCCATCTTGCATAAATTGCCCAAGCGAATGAAGATCCGTAGAATAAACCACCGAAGCCGGGAAAATTCCCCGTTTATTTTTACCTTCACTTTCGCCAAATAATTGTTTGATCCACTCATTAAAATAAAATGTAGCCGGCTCAAAACTTGCAAAAACTTCCGTGTCAAAACCTTTATCAAATAGCATTTTCCTCATAAATGCATATTTTGCTGCATTTTTATTATCTTCAGAAGCAGAAGCTGCACCAGAAATCAAAGCATCAATATCTACTCCCGCTGCTGCCATTGGAAGAAGCCCAACTGGCGAAAGGACCGAATATCTACCGCCAATATTTCTTGGAATCACAAATCTTGTATAATTGTCGCGCTTAGCTTCTTCATAAAGCGTACCAGAATACCCGTCCGTAATTGCATAAATTCTTTTAATCGCACCAACTACGCCATATCTTTCAGCCAACTTTTTCTTAAACGCTTCAAAAGCTAACGCTGGCTCCAAAGTCGTGCCAGATTTAGAAATTACAATTACTGAAAAATCTTTATCAGCTACTTTTTTAAGTGCGAATTCCAGCTCGCGAGAAGATAAAGAATTTCCTGCATACACAATCTCAAGTTTGGATTTAGGTCTTAAAGCCTCAATAATTGCTCGGTGCCCCAAATAAGACCCACCAATTCCAATACAAACCAAAACTTCCGATTCATTTTGAATTTTCTCAGCAGTTTCATTGATTTTTTTAATTTCTTCGGTGCTGATTTTTAGTGGCAAATCTACCCAGCCACCAAAGGCATCTTCTTTTAATTCCCCCAAGATTCCCCCCAGTTTATTTTCGTCAACTTTCGGACTAAAATTCACTTCTATCATATCTATTATTATACCATATGTTATAATATATATAATATATATGCTCGCTTGGCGGAATTGGTAGACGCGCTAGCTTCAGGTGCTAGTGGTGGCAACACTGTAAGAGTTCAAGTCTCTTAGCGAGCACCAAGTTTAACTGAAAATTTCGTAGTATTTTTATCACTTTCGCAAACAATTTTCCAATTATTCTGCCTACAAATTGCACTAGCAATCGAAAGCCCAAGCCCAGAACCTTCTTTAGTTTTGTCGGTTTGATAAAACCTTTCAAAGATCTTCTCTGAATCTTTTTTATCAACCGTAGCACCATCATTCAAAATAGAAAACCCATTCGATTCCAAACTCACCACAATTTTGTTTTTACCATATTTAGTCGCATTATCCATCAAAATATCCAAAACCTGCAAGGCGTCTTGTTTTGGCAACATATATTTTTTGGACTTAGCATTTGATTTAAAATTAATTTTGCCTTTAAATTTTGGTTTAAAAATCTCTACCCGTTCTTTGATCTCAGAGTTCATATCTACTTCTTCTATCGCAACTTTTTCAACATTACCCGCGTCCATTTTGGCAAGCTGTAGAAGATTCAAAACTAATTTATTTGCGTGCGTGATTTCATTTTCTATATTGTCTTTCCATTTTTTATTTTCTTTATTTACTTCAAGCGCTTCTACATTCGCTTCAATTACTGCAAGCGGCGTTTTTAACTCGTGCGATGCATTGGCAATAAATAATTTTTGATTATCATAAGATTCTTTTACCGGCGCCACAATTCTTTTGGAAAGATAATAAGAAATTAAAAATGCCAAAAGTTCTACAATTGCACCAACTGAAAATAGCGTCACGAGTAATCTAGTACTTCCTTCATCACGATCGGTCTTAATATATTCTCTCATATTCGCTTCTGGTTCTGGACCAAATGCATTTTGAAATGGTTTCGGTTCTGGCCGCATCGTAGAAGAAAAGAACATCACACTACAACCCGCCAAAATTAAAACCACAGTTGTAATCGTCATTGTGATAATAATAATTTTGTTGCGAAGTTTATTAAACATTTTTACCTACCAATTTATAACCTAAATTACGAATTGTAATAATTTTAGCTTTGCTATGCGCTTTTTTCAGCAACTTACGAATTCTAGAAATATACGATTCCACATAATTATCTTCACCCATACCATCTTCACCCCAAACTTTAGCTAAAAGAAATTCTTTACTAATCAACTTTTCTGGCGAATTCATAAATTCAGTTAAAATTTCTGCTTCCTTGGCAGTTAGTTGCATCCCATTCAAAGTCATATTGGTTTTATCAAGCACAATATTTTCATAATTCATTTTGGTATCATCTACAATATTTGGGCGACGAAGAATTGCTTTAATTCTAGCCACAAGTTCGGCCGTCTTAAATGGCTTCGCCAAATAATCATCTGCGCCTTTATCAAGATGCTCGATTTTTGATTCTACTTCCGAGAGTGCCGAAAGCATAATCACCGGCGTATTAAGTTTTTTCTCACGCATTCTTTTTAAAATATCTGTCCCCGAAAGTTTCGGAAGCATTATATCAAGTACCACACAATCATAAATATCCATCAAGGCTTTTTCTAGACCTTCCTCACCATCGTGCGCCAAATCTACAGAAATTCCCTGCTTTTCCAAATTATGCTTAACAGCATCAGCCAGGAACTTTTCATCTTCAACGTATAATACTCTCATATAGTTCTCCTATTAATTATATTATACATTATGAAATCTAAAGCTGAAACAAAGCTGAATAGACCGATTCTTTGTCTTCTTCAATCAATTTAAGTCTGGCAGAAATTTCATTTCTTCCCATTTCTATTGCGCGAGAAAGCGCCGGCTCTTTTTCCTTTGGCTCAAAGAATTCCAAATACTTTTCAAAATCTTCTTTATTTTTAATCGCACCTGCCATATATCTCGGGTAATTATCAAGCGACTTATCACCAGAAATTTTCTTTACATAATCCCAATTTTCAAAAAGCCATTCAAACACTTCATTTTTAATTTCCGGGTTTCTAAATAAATATATATACAAATAAAATTGGTCTTGTGGTTTTACAATCTCCGGTTGCTTCAAAAGTTTCATTACCTTTAAAAGTGCCGACTTATCCTTGGTCAAAGTCATCGCAAGCATTAAATCATATTTAATTTCTGGGTCTGCGATTTCTTTATAAAGCGAAATATATTCGTCCAAAAATTCTGGCTCCAAATATAATTTCGCGTCCAAAATATCCGTCCTAGTTTCAGTATCTAAAGAACTCAGATCTTTGTTGTACAATTTAGCAAGTTTTTCTAGATTTTCTTTGGTCCCTGCATAAAAATCTAACGCGAGTAAAATCGACCTTAGTCTCAAAGTATTTTCATCATCGTCTTTTTTTGCCACCAGGCCGACTTTAGAAATTCCAGGCGCCACCAAATCGCCTACAAATTTCTTATATTTCTTTTCTTCATCCGAACCGTATGCAAAGAAAATTTTAAGTCCCGAAACTATAGTCAAAATTATACTCCACACTGCCGCAGATTCTTCTTCTCTAAATTTCCACACCAAAGGAAGAAGCGATGCCGAAGAACATAAATCAGTCTTAGAAACCAAATCGCGGTCAATCAAAAGTCTTAGTTTTTCCTCCAAAGAAAGCTCATCAAACCGAGCCAGTCTTTCGGAAAATTCCGCATCGGTCAAATTCAAAATATAATGCCCACTCATATCTCCCGTAATTTCTGGAATCGGCCAAGAAGATTCCACCATTTCACCGTCCAAAAGAAATCTCTTTTGGATGCCTTCAGAAATTACTGGATAACCCGGTTTGTCAATAAATGTATGCATCAATTCTTTTACGTCAAAATCGGCATATTTATTTAGCGCATTCCAAAGATCATCACCAACCGTATTTTGATATTTATATTTTTCAAAATAGTCTTTGATGCCTTTGCAAAAATTTTCCCAACCCATCAGTCTAATTACCATCAGCATCAAACGAGCGCCCTTAGCATATACGATCGCCCCGTCAAACAAAGTCGCGATTTCTTCTGGATCCGAAACATCTTGATGTACTGATTGCACGCCAGAAATACAGTCGCGCCTAAGTGCAGCGAGAGCATCACCCGTAAAGAAACCTTCCCAAATTTTAAATTCCGGAAAAATATAATCTACCGCATAATATTCCATCACACTCGCAAACGATTCATTGAGCCACAAATCGTCCCACCATTTCATCGTTACAAGATCACCAAACCATTGGTGGGAAAGTTCGTGCGCCACCGTTAAAGCCACAGACTTACGAGTTGCCAAAGTAGAAGACTTAGGAGTAAGAAGCATTGATTCACGATAAGTCACAAGCCCCCAGTTTTCCATTGCTCCAGCTTCAAAATCTGGAATCGCCACCTGAATACATTTTTTCAAAGGATACTTCACACCAAAATTATCATCATAAAATTCTAAAGATTTTGCTGCCACTTCATTTGCAAAATCAACCGAATCAACATCCTGATTCAAGGCTGCATAAGTCGTAATTTCCACGCCGTGCGAATTCGTCACGGTTTTCCCGTGAAAATGCCCAATCACCCACGCGAGAAGATATGTGCTCATTTTCGGAGACGGCGTATTTACTAAAACTATGTCGTCAGAACCTTTTGGAAGATTAATATTTACTTCAAACACCGCCTTAGCTGCCGGCTCATCAACACACGGGAACGCCTCACGCGCATAATGACTTTCAAATTGCGTCGCTACAATCGTTTCGGTTTTACCTTTATATTTATAATACGAAAGATATGCCCCCTGCATATTTTCATTTAAAGTCCCATCATAAAAAATCTTAATTTCACTAGCGCCCGGTTTCAAACCAGAAATTATAAGAACTTTTTTATTATTTTTAAATTCACATGGTTTGCCATCCACCAAAACTTTTGAGATTTCAAAATCTACTGCGTGAAATTTCACCAAGTCAGAAACCACTTCACCAGTTACCGTTACTACCCCACCAATCGTTTTTTTAAATTTATCAATATTAAGATCTAAAATATACTTTTCCGGCACAAAATAATCTAAAAACTTTTCCACTTTTAAACCTCCTTTTATTTATAAAGTTTTGCGGCAACTGGTAATTTAGCGTCCTTCAAAATTGGTTTTAGTTCTGCTTCTTCCAAAGTTTCGTGTTTCAAAAGTTCATTAGCCAAATCGTCCAAAACTTTTTTGTTGGCTTTAAGAACTGCCTCAGCCCGAATAGCAGCTTCGTCAGAAAGTTTCTTGATTTCTGTATCAATTAATTCTGCGGTTTTTTCGGAATACGGTTTTCCAGTAGTAATAGTATAATAACCAGTCTCTTCGCCCGGAAATACCAAGTTACGAGTGGACGAGCCCATACCTTCTTCTACAATCATCGACTTAGCCAGCTCGGCTACGTTTTTAAGGTCAGACGATGCGCCAGTAGTAATCGCATCGGTACCGAAAATTAATTTTTCGGCAATTCTTCCACCCATCGCGCGGGCGAGAATATCTTTTAGCTCATAAATATTTTTGTAGCTTCTATCTTCTGGTGGCAAGAACCAAGTCACCCCACCAGTTTGGCCACGTGGAATAATCGTCACTTTATGCACTGGGTCAGAATCAGGAAGCACGTGCCCCACGATTGCGTGCCCAGCTTCGTGGTAAGCCGTGATTTTACGTTCTTTTTCGTTCATCACTTTAGACTTTCTTTCTGGGCCAATTGCTACGCGTTCAAATGCTTCTACCACGTCAGCATTAGAAATAGCTTTGTGGCCTTCACGCGCTGCAGTAATAGCAGCTTCGTTGGCGATGTTTGCAAGATCAGCGCCAGAAGAACCAGCAGTCTTTTTAGCAAGAGCCTCAAGATCTACATCTGCCTCTACTGGTTTGCCCTTAAAATGGACTTTCAAAATTTCAAGACGGTCTTTTCTTTCAGGAAGTGTTACGTTTACGTGACGGTCAAACCGACCCGGACGAAGCAGTGCCTTATCAAGCATATCTACACGGTTAGTTGCAGCCATCACAATTACGCCAGAATCATTATCAAACCCATCCATCTCTACTAAGATTTGGTTTAAAGTTTGCTCGTCTTCACGCCCAGCCCCACCACGCGCATCACGCTTGTGTGCCACCGCATCAATCTCATCAATAAAGATAATCGACGGTGCATTTTTCTTAGCTTTAGAGAATAAATCACGAACTCTCGAAGCGCCTACACCCACAAACATTTCTGCAAATTCCGAACCCGAAATTGAGAAAAATGGCACATCGGCTTCGCCAGCCACTGCCCTAGCCATCAAAGTTTTACCCGTGCCAGGATCACCAGCCAGCAGCACCCCGCGCGGAATTTTTGCACCCAACTTCTCATATTTTTTTGGATTTTTGAGAAAGTCCACTATCTCCGTCAAATCTTGTTTGGCCGATTCATTTCCTGCTACATCTTTGAAAGTAACTTTTTTCTTATCTGGCCCATACATTCTAGCCTTAGATTTACCAAAAGAAAGCGACTGCGAATTTGCAGCTGTCGCTTGTTTCATCATCCACGAGAAGAAAATCACCACGGCAATAATTGGAAGGATAGTCAAAGCTACATCAAGCACAATGCCCCAAGTATTGACATCTTCTTTATATTCAATGGTAGGGTAAGTTTCATTACATTTTTTAAGCTCGTCACCTTCTAGATTTTCACAGTGGTTAATCAGGCCTTGCTCATACAAAGTGCCAGAACCATCTTTTCTGGAAGTTTCAGTCGGCTGGTCTTTGCCTTTTAATGTAATATCTAGAGTGTCGCCCGTCACGGTGATCTTAGCAATGTCGCCGTTTGGATCATTAGCACGGGTAATTACCTCAGACATTGGTATTTCTACCTTCACAGGCGATTTATTAGTCCAATTTACAATCAGCATCGCAAAAAGACACACAATTATCAAGCTAAAAAAGCCGCTTCTTATCATATTAGACTTATTTGGAACATTTTTTGGCGTCCCGGTCACAGAATTTTTTGGATTTTGTCCTGCCACAATTTTCTCCTCAATTTTCTCGTATTATTATATCTATTTTACCACAAAAACTCACTCAGCCCGATAGTTCAGCACATCTTCCGTCAAATCTTCATAAGCCATTTTTACGTCCGTTAAGTCCATGCCCATTTCGCGAAGTTTGGAAAAACCAGCTTCTTCACCTGCGCCAGTATAATCTTTCATAATCAGAACAAAACCTTTTTCCGAATTATCGAGTTCATAAGTCAAAATGTATTTAGTGTAAGAACTTAAATCTTCAGAATAATATTCCACTGTCAAAGGCAAATCATTAAGCGCTGGATTTTCCTGAATCAGTTTATTAATCTTTTCTACCATTTCGGCATTTAAGGTTTCGCCCTCAATCAGTTCATTAGAAACCACCACTGCATTATCAGGAAGTTTTTTATCAGAAAACGCCAAAAATAAAAGTGTTATAAATAAAATTACAATCACAAAACCACCAAACCCAATCAGCAGCCAAAATTTTCTATCTCTATGAGTTGCCATATATATATTATATATTATTCTGCGCAGTATTCAAAACTCACAGGATAAGAAATTCCTTTGCTACTTAAATATGCATTAATATCTTCTTCTATTGGGTCGGTTTGCGCATCAGTACAACCAGCAAGTTCCGCCTTGATTGAACTCACATTTCCGTTTTCATCTGTCACTGGATATACGTTATAAACTCCCGGCATATAGTATGGTAAATTTTTATTCACATTAGCGTCTTTGGTTTTTGCATTATTCGCTTGCACATATTGTTTACCCGCCACAAAAAACGTATAATCATCTGGATTTAAATGAATAAAAGAAATCCATTTTTTGGCCGCTTCAACTGCTTCGCTTGCATCGCCATCAGTCTTAATATTTAAATATAACTTACCATTATCATACTCAGCTGCAATTTTAAATTTCGCTCCCGAAGGTAATGTGCCCTCATATGGCAAATAACCCGTAATGTCCGAGGAATCATTATATTCAGTTTTGCAAGGAGTTTCTAGATATTTACTATCAAGAAGTGGACAAGCTATGATAATGTTTGGCGAATTATCTTCTGGATCTGGCCAAGTCACCGTCACAGCATAAGATTCAGAAATCGTATCAAAATCTACAATAAATGTAGCAGTAGAATATTTATCGCCTTTATCTTCTTCGTAATCTCTTGCATTACCAACATAAGTTACACTCTTACTAAAATTCTCGGTATTATTAGAAATTACGTTCACCAATTTTTCACGAATTTTTCTAATTTCTCCACCAGGTATAGAAACATTCTCGCTAAAATTAATTTTTACATTTGGCTCAGAATTAACTGCTGTTACCACTGCCACAATTATAATCACAATCACAGCAACCAACGCCACAAAAATTCCACCTTTTTGCCACCATTTTAGATTTTGCCAAAATTCCTTCATCTTACCTCTTTCTATACCAAGTATATTTACCTAAGTTTTTATCGGCACCAGCCATCGGCGCACGCTCGCACTGCGAAGCCGAAGCTGTATTAGAACCAAATCCAGGAATACTACCAACATACAAAATCACGTGACCAGTCTTAATGCCAACATCACCAAGCCGAAGCGAATCGGGACTTACTCTATTCCAGTTTTTAGAAAGCCACGAACTTTGCCCAGCAGTTCCTGTTTGTGGATAGCTCGTATCCCAACCACTGGCTTTGATAATATTTGCTACAAATGCACCACAATCTACGCCATTACAGTCACCCTTATAACTAGCCTGATTATTAATATAATCTGCATAGGCTGGCTTTTTATTAGTGTATGGCGCCGAATGGTATTCTGGCCAAGCCCAAGCTTTAATATAACTTATCAAATTTCCAGATTCTGGTGCTTCATAATCTTCATCTTCGCCAGATTCAGAAGAACCTTCTTCGTTACAATAAGTGGCCTTGTTTTCGTATTCTATAATTTCTTCTTCAGTAACTTCTTCTGGCTCTTCGTTAGTGGCTTCAGATGGTGAATAAGTTTCCCACGTTACACTAGAAATTGCAATTCCCTCGCCCTTCGCCCATTTTTGTAAACCACAAATAATGGACGAAACATTATTTACATAACTTGGAGTAGGATCGCCCAAATTATGCCCATAACAAGAATGGTTTGGATTAGTTAGATATTCTTGTTTGCTACACTGTGCATAAGGTGCACCCGAACCATATTGAATATAAGCAATCGCAGAATATGGATCATTCGGGTATTTATACTTCACTTTTTTAATTGGAATGATACTATCTACATAATGTTGGTAAGCTTCCTCATAACTGTTAAATGAGCGGTGCCTACCATTGCAAGATGGACCACTGCCTTTAAGACCAAGTGGGTTATAAGGACAAACTTCTTGTGAGCCACCGCCAGACTCTGCAATTGCCTGAGCTGCAATTAGTTCCCAAGGAAGCCCATTAGCTGTAGCGACTTTTTGCATACCCGGAATTTGTTTTTTAAGCCAGGTAGCCCTAGTAGCTGTCATAGCTGTACAAGAACCATTCCACTGCTCATCGCCAGCATAAGGCGCGCTATTACGACCGCCAGCAATTGTAGTGCCTTCCACACATTTTGCATCTGGATCATAAAAATAAATCCGATAATTAGAAAATCTACCTAAACGTTCCGAAGAGAGTGCGCTAGCTGCACCGGTAGTTATAAACGTAAAAATCAAGACCAAGGACCAAATCACCACCTTTTTGCCCAAATTTCGCACCATATATTATATATTATAGCATTTTTTCCTCAAAATATGGTATAATTATATTATCTGGGTGTAGCACAGTTGGTAGCGCGCGACTTTTGGGAAGTCGAGGTCGCAGGTTCAAGTCCTGTCACCCAGACCATATTTTTTAGAGCCACTGGGATTGGCGCAGCCCGGTAGCGCGCGACATTCGGGATGTCGAGGCCAGGAGTTCAAATCTCCTATCCCAGACCATTTTTTTTATTCTATTCGTCTTCTGGCAAAATCGCAAGATGAGCTTCATCTAGTTGCTCTTTATCTACAGAGGAAGGCGAGTCCATCATCAAATCTACGCCATTTCCGTTCTTTGGAAATGCCACTACGTCGCGAATGTTTTCTTCGTCCTCAAGAATCATAAAGATTCTATCAAGCCCTGGCGCACAACCAGCATGTGGTGGTGCACCGAATTTAAAGGCATTGAGCATCCCACCGAATCTCGCTTCTACATATTCATTGTTATGACCAAGAATATTAAATACCTTAAACATAATCTCTGGGTTGTAGTTACGAACAGCGCCCGAAGCACATTCATAACCATTCATCACCATATCGTATTGGTCAGCTTTAATCGCCAATTTTTCTTCGTCAGTCTTGGCCGCTTCCAAAGCAGCGAGACCGCCTTTTGGCATCGAGAATGGGTTGTGCCCAAAATCAATTTTCTTGTTTTTCTCGTCCCATTCGTAAAATGGAAAATCTACAATCCAAGCCAGTGAAACTTCGTCAGATTTTTTGAGCCCCATGTGGTCAGCAAAAGCGATTCTAAGCTGGCCCAAAACTTTGTTTACTAAATCTCTAGTATCAGCACCAAAGAATACGGCATCACCATCTTCAGCCCCCATTCTCTCACGAACGCCTGCAATTTCTTCTTCGCTCATAAATTTCAGAATTGGCGATTTTGCTTCACCATCACTATATAATATATATGCCAAACCACCAGCACCAAGCTTACGCGCTTTTTCGGTAAATTCATCAATCTCGCGGCGAGTTAGCCCCGCAGCGCCCTTTACACAAAGAGCCTTCACACAAGGTTGCTTAAATACCTTAAACTCAGTTTTAGAAAATACGTCGGTAAGGTCAATTAATTCCATGCCGTAGCGAAGATCTGGCTTATCTACGCCATAAGTGTCCATAGAAACTTCATAAGGAATTCGTGGCACAATATCGTCTTCTGGTACATAGGCTTTCGCCACCTCGCTTCTTAGCACAATTTTCTTTTCAGCAAATTCGGTTACCAATTTAATATATAGTGGCTCGATTTCTTTACGCACCACTTCCCCATCTTCCACAAACGACATTTCAAAATCTAGCTGATAAAAATCGCCATAAAGCCGGTCCGCCCGTGGGTCTTCATCTCTAAAACACGGTGCAATTTGGAAATATTTTTCTACACCCCCCACCATCAAAAGTTGTTTAAATTGCTGTGGTGCTTGTGGAAGTGCATAAAACTTGCCCGGGTGAAGCCTAGAAGGCACCAAGAAATCTCTAGCCCCTTCTGGCGAAGAGTTGGCAAGGATAGGTGTAGTAATTTCAGTAAAACCACGTGAGTACATATAGTCACGAATCACCCGGTAATATTCCGAACGCCGTTTCAAACGCCTCTGCATAGATGGACGGCGAAGATCCAAAAAGCGATATTTAAGACGCATTTCTTCAGAAGATTTATCACCATCATCGTGAGTATTTACCGGCAAAGGTTCAGAACGATTGATAAGTTTAAGCTCGGATACCACTAATTCAATGTCACCAGTAGGAATATTTGGGTTTACTAGCTCCGGCTCACGCTTACGTATCACACCACGAGCCTTCAGCACAAATTCATCACGCACCGTCTCAGCAAGCGAAAACGCCTCTTTATTTTCTGGTGTCACCACCAATTGTAAAATTCCCTTAAAATCTCTAAGATCAATAAAAATCAGTCCCCCGTGATCACGCCGGCTATTTACCCAGCCAGAAATCTCAATTTCTTTTCCTACTTCCATAGTCAAAATTATACCACCTTTTGCCTCTTTCGCCAAGGTGATATAAAATGGTATTATGAAAACTTTTTATACAGACGGCAGCGCTAGCCCCAACCCAGGTCCTGGTGGCTGGGCAATTATAGATGTTAATACTAAACGGCCTGTCAAAACCGGCGCCGATAAAAACACCACCAACATTAGAATGGAAGGCACCGCTCTTATTAATGCCATCAAATGCGCAGGCGGCGAGCCAGTAGAAATCCGCACCGATTCCGAATTCTGGATTAACGTAGTTACCAAATGGGCACCCGCCTGGAAAAAACGTGGCTGGAAAAAACGCGAAGGCGAAATCAAAAACTTAGACCTCGTTCAAAAATTATATGAATTGTATCAATCTCACGATATCAAATTAGTTTGGGTAAAAGGCCACGCCGGCGAAGAGCTAAACGAGCTCGCCGATAGAGCCGCCAACGAAGCCAGAAAACTCTTGTAAACTTTCACAACCAAAACTTTATAAAGTTTGCAAAAGTTTATAAAGTTTGCTATAATAAGGTTATGGAAAAATATAGTGATAAAATTAAAAAAATTCTCTTGGCCACTTCTTGGAGCCAGGAAACCTTGGCTAGCAAGCTGGGTGTTAGTTTTGTGTCCCTAAATGCTTGGGCTAATGAAAAATCCGAACCACGCGATAAGACCAAACAGAAGATCGACCTAATTTTTGCGGACGTGATGGGAGCAGATACGGTAAATCCAGAAGAATTAAAAACCACCAAAAAAAGAGCTCTCAAAGAGAAATGCAGCGCTAAAAAAATCGCTAGAGACCGTGAGCTTCTAGAAAAAATCACTACTTCCCTTACTTATCACAGTAATGGCACCGAAGGCAGCACTATGACCGAACAAGATGTCAAGGCGGTAATTTACGAGAATCAAACCCTTAAAAACCGCACTCAAACGGAGCAACGTGAGGCTATCAACCACCAAACGGCTCTCTATTATTTGCTAGATGAGCTTGTGGAGAAGGGCCCAAATTTTGTTTTCACTCCAGAAATAATCTTAAACACCCACCTTAGAATGATGAGTGGCATTATATCTAACGCTGGTCTCTGGCGCAACCACGGCGTTAGGGTTACGGGTAGCAAAGTCGCCCGCGCTAATTATCTAAAAATCCCAGAGCTCATTAATAATTGGTGTAATGAAGCTAATAGTGAGACTATGGACAAAATCAACTTGCTAGCCAGAACCCACGCAGAGTTTGAAAAAATCCATCCGTTCTCAGATGGCAATGGTCGCACCGGCAGGCTTCTGCTTTTTGCCTTGGCACTAAAATTAGACTTGATCCCCCCAATTCTTTATAAAGAAAAACGCGAAGCCTATTACAAATATCTGGAGCTCGCAAACGAGCGAGAGATTTATGACCCACTAGAGCTACTAATCGCTAACTCTATTTTGGAAGTTTCAGAAGAAATTTCTGAATAATGCCACAAGCTGTGGCATTTTGACAATACCTCTTATGCTAAAATAAAATAGGAATGGCGAAAGCAAGCGAAACCGATAAACGCTCACTTGCTCGCACCTTAAATAGTGGAAGGCACCGCTCTTATTGAAGCCATCAAAATGGCTGGCACAGAACCCCTAGAAATTCGCACCGATTCCGAATTCTGGATTAACGTAGTTACCAAATGGGCACCCGCCTGGAAAAAACGTGGCTGGAAAAAACGCGAAGGCGAAATCAAAAATTTAGATCTCGTCAAAGTTCTTTACGAACTATACACTACCCACAACGTTAAGCTCGTTTGGGTAAAAGGCCACGCCGGCGAAGAGTTAAACGAGCTCGCCGATAGAGCCGCCAACGAAGCCCGAAAAGCCTTGTAAAACTTTACAGATTTCACAAAGTTTGCTATAATAAAAGTATATTCGGGAATACCCGTCGTCCCCCATCCGTGAGGTTGGGGCACATTTTTTATTTACTTGAATTAAATAGCAAATCAATGATTCTATTTTTCACGATTTTCAAATCAGAATCTGGAACCTGCCCAATTTTGTCATACAATCTTGAAACGTCCATATTTCTCATTTGATGAACTGCCGCTATCTCGATTCTATCTTGGAATTCGAAAGAAACATACCAACTACCATCGTGTATTTTTGTAGTAAGTGGCACTCCCCAAAAACTATATCTACCAAACTTTTTCACCACCAACACCGGCCTAGAAAATCTACTACTTTTACCATTTATTTCTGTCTGGATGTTCTCTCCGGCCGCACACCACCACACATCACCCTCGCTAATATCCATAGGGTGCCCTAAATAATGTAGTTTAGTTTTTAATTTTATCCACCCATTAAAATCTTTCTTGTCCATATTTCCTTTCCGCCCACCAAAATTATTTTTAGTCACAACACTTCTACCACACTCCACCCAAATTTTCAACCCCCCACCCCTGGCTTATGGTTAAAACCTGGGCGTCACAAGGTGTTTATGTTAAAATATACCCGGGATATTCATCCCCAACTCGCGAAGGACACCAGCAAAAAGCTATTCCTCATCAAAAGTCGCCGCAAGGTGGAGGTCTAGGATACCCTTTGTTAATTAGGCAATACGATCGCAAAAACCAGCGTCAAGCACTCTGGTGGCGTTCAAAAGTTATCCTTTTATCCCGTCGGGAAGATTGCTGTATGTAGTATTCCTCTAGAGTATGTGGACAGGCCCGTAGTAGTTACCTCACTACTTGTCTTTAGAAAAGGGCAATATTGGTAGCAGTGCTTATTCCCCTGTTACCGGTGGCAACTTCAACGGTGGTACACTCAACAATACCGGGAACGGGAACTGGTGGTCGTCTACTTCAAACAGCACGACGAATCGCTACAACCTGAACTGGAATGGCTCTAGTCTGAATACCAACAACAACAATCGCAACAACGGGAACTACGTGCGCTGTATTCGCTCGTAGCGACTCGTTGCGCGCGCCTAGAGGAGCTCCGGCTCTCTCCGCACTCCACCTATGCCACGTTTTCGTATTGACACCAAAAATCCGCAGGCAATCCCACTTCCTCACACAACTCAGACAAAAACTTATGATGTTTCATATACCGCATATGCCCAATATAAGATATAATCGTCTCAGAAGAAGCCTTCCCATTCACAAAATCATAAAAAGCTCTCCTGGTCCGCTTTTTCAGCCTTTTCCCCGGATGGATTGCCGTAGGATAAACCACCGCGCCAAGAAACGCTACCCCATTAGAAGACGGTTGTTTAGAACGTTTATTTGGATGCAGAGTCAGCCTCAACTCTTTTTTCAAAAACTTTTCAATTTTTTCAAGGTCAGCCCAAGCCTCATCCGCCAGAGATTCTGGCGCCACGATATAAAAATCATCCACATACCGCCCATAATATTTCCAGCCCAACTCATTTGTAACATACTTATCTAATTCGTTCAGATAAATATTTGACAAAAGCTGCGATGTCAGATTTCCAATCACAATTCCAACCCCTGGCAATTGCTTCAGAAGGCTTTTAGTATCCGGCAAATTCCGCCAATCATACGGCCAACCTCGTTTAATTACTCCGTCGCACGGATTATCAAAAATAATTTCATGCAAACAAAATTTTGCCATTTCATAGACAACACCACGATTCTTTTTGAATTGCTCGTCTAGACCTTTGATTGCCAATTTATATAAAATTTCTCGGTCTATACTCATAAAATACCCCTGGATATCTAGTTTAATAATCCAAGCTCTCTCACCGTATTTCTTCTCTACCTCGTTAATTTGTTCTTGTAATCTTAAAATCCCAAAAAGTGTCCCCTTCCCCTCCCGACAAGAATATGAGTCCAAGATAAATAGCTTATTCCACCAATCATAAATCAAATTATAAATCCAGTGGTGCACCACTCTGTCTCTAAATGCCGCCGCAAAAATTTCCCGAATCACCGGGTTGAAAATAATATGTGCCACCCCACGCGAAGGATAAAATTCTTTCTTTGTAATCGTCTCCATCAAATTATACAAATTCATAAACTGAAAAATCTCAAACTTATGTTCATCAAAAGTTCCGCGCTTCCCGCCCTTTCTAGCATACAAATAAGCAATATAAAGTTCAAAAAGTAGCTGATTTTGATAATTTTGTAGCCATTTTGTCCCCTCTCTATCTTTCGGCATGATTTTCATCTTTTAATCTCTTTTTATCATAAACAACAATTAGCTCGTCGATATTTTTCTGAATTTTTACAATCGTTTCCGCCGTTCTCACTACAAACAGTACGTCCCACAAATCAAGTTCCTGCATCATCGCTACCATATCACTAATTCTATCCATAGTAATGCGCATCCTCACCAATCCTTCTCTATCGTCTATCACTCCGCGCACCATTTCCACGTAGTGTTTATTGAGCTCAAATAAGAGCTCAGCCATCGGCTGCCCCATCATTACACGATATTCCGCGTTAGTCGCCTTGATTTTTCTATAGAGCATTACCCTTAGTTGCAAAATCAATTTATGCAGAGTCGGGTGTAGCACCTCGCCATATAAAAGCGCGTTATTTTCTTCCCGCATGGCTTTTAACTTTTTGACTGCCGTCTTTAATTCTTTTTTGTCATAAGCTTTCTTGAGTTTAAAATACGCAATCTCGTCGCCACTTTTGGTCAATTGCCTTTCAATTCCAATTCCTCCAAGCGCTTCCGTAAACTTTTTTAGTCCCTTAATTTTTGCAATGCCAGTTTTGAACTTAATCGGCGACGCGTCGTCATCAGAATGAAGTTTGGAATTTCTGCCAATTTTCCCGGCAATATCCGAAACATAAATCAATGCCGAATTTCCACCCATCACATAATAGTTAGTCGCGTCGTGTTCCCCGCCTTCCCTGTTTTCATCAAGCACACCGTCTGAAGCCAAAAACAGCACCAGATAGTCCATATTCCGTTTCTCGATTTCAAAAACCACTTTCTTACGCTTTTCATATTCAGCGTAGCGCTTTTTCTTCTCGGGGTCGGTCAGCCCACGTCCACGGTGGTTGTGTTTTTCATTCAGCACCTTCCTTACTGCCGGCTTTGACAAGCTTTCTGCTTTTGAAATTCCAGTTTCGTCTTTTTTTGTCATCTTCTCCTTTCATTTTTTTTGCGGCGGCCCCCGCCTATGGGCGGGGGCGTTTTTTGCGCCAGGTGGAGGTCGGAGAGAGCCGGAGCACCTCTAGGCGCGCGCAACGAGCCGCTACGAGCGAACACAGCGCACGTAGAACCCGCTGCCGCGACCGTAGTAGCTGGTATTCAGACTAGAGCCATACCAGTACAGGTAGTAGCGATTCGTCGCGCTGTAGGAAGTAGACGACCACCAGAA
Organism: Candidatus Saccharimonadota bacterium; assembly: GCA_017404935.1. Lineage (GTDB taxonomy): Bacteria > Patescibacteriota > Saccharimonadia > Saccharimonadales > Saccharimonadaceae > Nanosyncoccus. Next base: position 40,355 of record JAFRBI010000003.1, on the reverse strand, counting down.
CCCGTAACCGGTAGTGAGGAGTGTACCACCGTTGAAGACGCCACCGGTAACAGGGGAATAAGCACTGGCGTAACTAGTGATACCGGATTGTTCCGTATTAGTAGGTAGTCTCCAACCTTTAGGACAGATATCGTAAGTTTGGGGGTTTTGGTTTGAGCTTCCAGTAATAGTCATAGCAGAAGCTGCGGCGTAGTTATACCAGACACCAATATCATTTGCGGTAAGGCCTGATGGAATTTGTGTACTAGTGGGTACATGGTATCTAGCTACGTCGTAGCTATTGCCAGCAGTGAGGTCGGTCATAGTCATAGTAGTATCTGTGCTAATATTGGATGTGGCAGACTTCATAATCCAGGAAGTGGTAGTAGAGGTGCTACCTACGGTATCGCCCTGGTATCTTAGATTCTGCGTCATCCAGCAGTTGCCATTGATATAGCGGACGGTGTAGTCGTTGTTGTCGCGTTTATCCGTAAGCGTCACATTACCCGAAGCTGCGTCAGTTTGACAAGTAGCTTTGGTATAGTCCTGGATATAAAGTTTATCTAGCTTCCACATCGCATAAAGATTTGCTGTGTTAGTGCTGGTGGAAGAATAGCTGGTAAAGACGAAGTTATCGCCGGCTTGGTAAGTAGTGCCGGTACAACCAGTTGGGTTGGTTGTGTAGTCTGCTGTGCCATAGCACCAACCCTGGAAGGTGTAGCCAGTTCTAGTAGGAGTGCCAGTATCTAGGGTGAAGGCAGAGGCCGTAGCAATTGAGCTTCCTTCAGCCGCCGGCAGACCAGTCACCGTAGCGCCAGAATTATCTAGATAATTGATTTGGTAGGCTACATTGTTTGCTACAGCTTCAATGACAAAAGTATTAGTATAAGTTCCTACTGGTTTGGTATAATCTACTCTTGCACCAAGTCCAATGGTATAGGTATCTGCAGTGGTATTGGCGCTAGTGGTTTGGTTTAGAGTTTCTGCAGTAGTGGTTGGAGCCTGAAGGTAATTGGTGTTAGCGGCACCGTTATAAAAGCTAGGTTTATAGCCCCACTTGTTGGAATAGGTAGCTGCCGCCCCAGAAGCAAAGTCCGCCGCCGTAGTAGTGGCACTGATCGAATCCAGCGTCGCCGCCGCATCCGTGTTGGACAATTGTCTAGTATCGTCGCTGCCAGCGATGGTGAGGTTGTATCCCGTCACATTGTTGGTGGTGACGGTAAATGCCACTTCGTCTGCAGATTCCGAGGTCGCAAAGGTACCATTACTAGACATTGGTGTCACGCTCACCGAAGCTGTCGTAGAACTAGAGGTCATCGTAAGGGTGGTGGTTGCTGGAGTTACGGTCGCCTCGGCGTCATCAGAAGTCTTAGTGATCGGGAAAACCCCCAAAAACCCGATTACACCAAGAACACAGAAAGCCCCCGTACTAACCATACGGAGCTTTTTTGCTTTTTTGATGTGCATATTAGCACAACAGTTTATATTTTTTATCAATAACATTTTTGTATGACCCGTATGACCCTATTATAATATAGTCATTCCGCTTTTGTCAACACTTTTTGCCAACTTTAGCTAAGTAGATAATCGAGCAGCATTTTTGCTGTAAAAAACCCAGCGAGTTCATCTGATGGGTCTAGCACCAAAAAGTAATACGAATTCGTCCGCTCAATTTCTTCTACTGCAAATTCCAAAGGGTCCGTAGTGTGAAGATAGCACACTGTTTTGTCCATATATTTTTCTGCCCGGTCCGTTTTTTTAATTTCTAGAGCGTTTAATGCCTCGGTATGAATCACGCCTTTAACGTGATTTTTGTTATCTACCACCGGAAAATTTGTAAACCCAGATTTATATAATTTATCTAACATCAAAGGCCCAAGAAAATCCTTGGCATTTACAAATACCATCGCATCTTTTCCTACCATCAAATCTGCCACAATTCTATCATCAAAAGACATCACTGCTGCGATTCTGGCTCTGCCTTTTTTATTTATTACCGAAAGTGGTGTTCTTTTTATCACGCCAATAAAGTCATTCACTGTTTTTGGCGTATAAGGCTCTGGCGCTTTTGGCGTGCTAACAGTTTTTTCTTCCTCGCCCCAAATTTTTCCCAAAAACTCTTTAAACATATGTTATAATCATTATAACATAGAAGGAGTGTATATGAAAAAAACAGGTTTTTCCGTGGCGGGGGCAATTGTGGTTGTTTTAATCTTAGCCGCTGTTGGTGTTGGCACTTGGCTCGTTATTGATGGTAACAACAAAGCCACCAATTATGATAATTATGATTTTACTTCCATCATCAAAGGCGACGAGCACAACGGCAACATCGACGACCACATCATCACCGACAAAAATGGCACTTATACCGGTCGTCCAGTTTACATTGTAGAGTATGCCGATTTTCAATGCGAAGCTTGTGCATCGTTAAACTCACGCGTTAACCAAGCCATCGATGAATTGGACGGCAAACTCGCTGTTATCCACCGCAATTATTTACTAAGCTACCACCAAAACGCCACCGCCGCTGCCTCTGCCGCCGAAGCTGCTGGCCTTCAAGGCTACTACCGAGAATACGGCGACAAACTTTTCACCGAACAATCTGAATGGAAATACCTAAGCGGTTCTAAACGCACCGCCACCTTTGAGCAATACTTCACCGAAGTCACAAACGGTCAGGGCGACCTTGAGAAGTTCCGCCAAGATATGAGTTCCGACGCCGTTTCTAAGAAAATCAGCTTTGATATGGGCATCGGCAAACGCATCGACATCGCCGGCACTCCAGCCTTTTATATCGACGGTCAATGGATTGACTGGGCTGATTCCGACAAAACCGGCACCGACAGCGTCACCATTAATGGCGAAACCATCAGCTGGGAAGGCGCTCAAACTGGAGCCAACTTCACCGCCCTCATCAAGAAAATCGTCGAAGCTAAGCTAAAATAACTAGGCAATAAAATAAGCCCTGTTTTAGGGCTTATTTTATATTTCAATGAACTCTTGCCATTCAGCAGGAGCTACTTTTGCCTTAGACACCTCACGGCGCTTTAGCTTTTTGATACGCATGTATCCATTTTCTCCTTAATGTTTATTGCTTTACGACCTAAATAAATTGGAAATTTTTAAGCAACTTTATCTATATTATCAAACCTTTACATTTATTTCAAGCGCTAGCAATTTTCTTTTTTACCTTAGAGTGCTATAATAGATGGCACGAAAAGGTGAGTCTATGGAAAAATTTATTGTAAAATACCGTAAATTTATTTTGGCACTGGCTATTATCTTAATTATTCCAGCGATCATTGGTTTTTTGAATACTCGCGTTAATTACGATATGCTAACCTATCTTCCAGATAGTATGGAAACCGTAAAAGGCCAAAAAGAATTACTTGATAGTTTTCATAAAGGTGCGTTTTCGATGATTATTGCCGAAAACTTACCCGAATCCGAGCAGCAAAAACTAGAAGACAAAATCAAAACCGTTCCTCACGTAGACACCGTACTTGGTTTTGGCACTTTAAATAGCACCGACCTTCCTGCCAAAGTTCTCCCAGACGAAATCTACAACAAATTCAAGAAAGGCGACGAAACTTTAATCGCTGTATTCTTTGACACTTCCACTTCTGCCGACGAAACTATGGACGCCGTAGTCAAAATCCGCGAAATTGCCGATGGCCACGCCTATCTTTCTGGTATGTCTGCCTTTGCCACCGACCTCAAAAAATTAAGCGAAGAAGAAGAAGTCTTTTATGTAGTTATTGCGGTATGCTTGGCGCTTCTTGTAATGCTCCTTCTTCTAGACAACTGGCTCGCACCAGTTTTATTCCTTCTAAGTATCGGCATTATGATCATTATTAATCTCGGTACTAATATTATATTCGGCGAAATTTCTTACATCACCAAGGCACTCTCTGCAATTTTGCAACTTGCCGTTACGATGGACTATTCTATTTTCCTCTGGCACGCTTACCGTGAATTTTTGAGAAAAGATAAAAACCCCGAAAAAGCCATGGAAAAGGCTGTTAAATCTGCTCTTTCCTCAGTATTCGGTGGTTCTGCTACTACCATCGCCGGCTTTTTGGCACTTTGCTTTATGACTTTTGGCCTCGGCCTAGACCTTGGTCTCGTGATGGCCAAAGGTGTTCTTCTTGGTGTAATTGGCTCTGTTACTGTACTTCCTGCCCTCATTCTTACTTGCAGTAATGTCATTGAAAAACTCGACCACAAAAGTATTTTGCCAGATTTTACCAAAGTAAGTAAAGGCATCGTCAAAATTTTCCCAGCCCTTCTTATCATCTTTGTAGCTGTTCTTCCACCGGCTATTATCGGCTACAAACAAGCCAACGAAAATGTTTATTATACTATCGGCGATAGCCTTCCTCAGGATATGGAATTTGCCGTCGCCAACAAAAAACTCACCGAAAACTTTGGTATGGCCAACACTCATATGATTTTGTCTAGCTCCAGTCTAGATCAATCTACTGTTATTAATATGACTAACGAGCTAAAGGAACTCGCTGGCATCAAAACTATTTTAAATCTCGAAGCCGCACTCGGAAATGAAATTCCTTTGGAAATTTTACCTTCTAGCGTTGTTGATGTAGCAAAAAGCGACAAATGGGAACTTACTATTATGATTTCTGAATATCGCACAGCTAGTGACGAAATGGCCACACAAATCAAAGACATAGGTAGTATTATTAAAAAATATGACAAAGACGCACTACTTGTCTCCGAAGCCTCTTCCACTCAAGACATGATTGATCTAACTTCTGTAGATTTTCAAGTAGTCAACGCCATTTCTATTGTTGCTATCTTTATTATTATCGCCATCGTTACCGGCAGTATTTCTCTTCCTGTAATTTTAATCACCGTAATCGAGGCGTCTATCTTTATTAATTTAGGCCTTTGTTATTTCCTCGGCCAAAAACTTTCTTTCATCACGCCAATTTGTATTAGCACCATTCAACTTGGCGCCACTATTGATTACGCTATTTTAATGACCACGCGTTACAAACGCGAACGCTTAGACGGCAAAGACAAAAAGGAAGCTGCCGTTATTGCTCTCAAAACTTCCATTCCATCTATTATTATTTCTGGTGCAGTTTTGTTTGCCGCCACTATCGGCGTAGCTGTTTACTCTCGCGCCGACATCATCAGCTCTATGTGTATGCTCATGGCTCGCGGCGCTATAATTTCTGTATTTGCTGTTCCACTCTTCCTCGCACCAATGCTCATTTTGACCGACCCAATTATTATTAGAACTACGCTCGGAATGAAAAAGTTAACAAAGGAGAAAAAATGAAAAAGCAGATTATAATATCAAGTTTAATCGTGGCTGCACTTTGGAGTCTCACTGCAATTGCAGTTTTTAATACTGCCAGCGCCAAAGAATCTGAATCTAGTGGCCTTCTTGCCAACAACTCTACTCTCACCACCAAAACCCCAATCGCCACATCTAGCGAAACCGTCTACGTGATGACCGACGAAAATGGCAATGCCAAAAGCAAATTTATCGGCAGCACTATTTATGATGGCAACGAAAATCTTCCTTTTGAATTTAAAGTTTCTTACTTTTTGGACGGCCAAGAAATTACCGCAAAAGATCTCGCAGGCAAATCTGGCCACGTTAAAATTGTTTTTAACTATGCTTCTACTGCCCGCTACCAAAGTCGCTTAGTTCCCTTTATTGCAATCACTAACTTAGTTCTAGATCATTCCAAATTTGCCAATATTAAATTAGATAATGGCAAAATCGTTCACGAAACTCCAGACAGCTACATTATCGCTGGTTTTTCTCTTGCCGGCGGCAATAGCAATCTCGGCGTAGATTTTATTCCAGAAACCTTTACTCTCGAAGCTGACGTCACCGATTTTAAACTCGAAAATACTTACACCGTATTTGATAACAGCCTTATCGCCGATTTAGATCTTTCTAAACTCACCGACCTAGATAGCGTAGTTAATTCTATTTATCAATTGTCCGATGGCCTAGACAAAATTATTAGTGGTGCCAACACACTTGTTGATGGTTCTGCCGCCGCTCTTGATGGAACCAAAAAGCTCCACGAAGGTTCTAAAGCTATCGCCAACGGTATCACTGAACTCAGAACTAAATTAGGTGAACTCACAGATAATAATGACAATTTAAATAACGGTGCTTCTAGCATCTTCGACTCTATTCTAGCAACCGCCAGCCAGAGGCTTAGCGCCCCTGATCATCCAATCAATCTCACTCAAGAAAATTTTGAAATTACCCTAAATTATCTTATCAGAATCACTCCAGAAGGGCCAGAAAAAACTGCTCTTCAACAAACTTTGGCACAACTAAGAACCGTAAAAGGTTTCTGCGACGGGCTCAAAGATTACACCGCAGGTGTCGCAGCTGCCGCTGGTGGTGAAAAAGTTATTGAGCTCTCCGCTGGTGCTACTCAAATTTCAGATAGTCTTGGTGACCTCGTAGAAGGCCAAACCAAGCTTTATCAAGGCACCATTACTTTACGTGATGGCCTCAATACCTTCAAAACTTCTGGCATCGACAAACTTGTAAACTTTGCCAAAAATGATCTTTCTAGATTTACCAACAATCTTCGCGCTACTGTTCGCGCTGCTGCTAGCTACAGAAACTTCGGTAATACCGACGCCAAATCTGTAAAATTCGTTGTCAAAACCCCATCTATATAATATATGGTATAATATAGATATGGCAGATAAAGTAGTTTCAGACTATAACGGATACGACTATAAAAAGATCTTCTGGGAAGACGCTGATCGCGAATACGAAGATCAAGCCGATCGTATGGCTATCCGCAAACTTCTCCCAAAGAGAATGGAAAAATTCGCCGATATCGGCGGCGGTTATGGTCGTCTTGCCAATGAATATTTGAAGCGCGCTCGCAAGATTTATCTTTTTGACTATTCCAAAACCGAGCTCGAGCAAGCCAAAGAAATTTACGGTGACAAACTAGATACCAAAGCTGGCGATATTTACAAACTCCCATTTAGAGATGGCGAGTTAGACGGTTTGATGATGGTTCGCGTTACTCATCACCTAGAACACCTAGATAGAGCTCTAGAAGAACTTTACCGTGTTTTAAAGCCAGGTGGCGTAGCCGTAATAGAAGTTGCTAACAAACGCACTCTTCCAAAAATGGCTCGCTACGTTACTTTCCGTTCCAAAGAAAATCCATGGAGCAAAGATCCATCCAACTACACCGAAATTTGCGAAACCGGCTTTTACAACTATCACCCAAAATATGTAGAAGAATTATTCAAACGCATTGGCTTCAAACAAGAAAAGGTTCTATCGGTTTCTAACTTCCGTAGCGAAGCCCTAAAGAAAGTTTTCAAAACCGACCGTCTCGTAAAAATGGAAAATACCGCCCAAAAAGCCCTTGCACCAATCAGATTCGCACCATCTATCTATTATAAGTTGAGAAAACCTGAAGAATAGTGTATAATATATAGTGTGGAGCCATCGTTCAACGGATAGGACCCAGACCCTCTAAGTCTGCGATGCTGGTTCGATTCCAGCTGGCTCTACCATACTGGAATTAGAGTCAGAAATTGACTCTTTTTTGTTGCAAATAACAGAGTAAAGTGGGCCTAAATCTTCCGTTCCAAATTTTCGCTCCTTTATATCAAAGTGTAGGCCATTTGGAAACATGGTAGTTTGAAACGCTTGGCGAGATTCGAGGTCGGAATCCATCCAGAGTTTGGCTGGCTTGGTGATAAAGTTGCATACATATTCAATAGTCGACTCGCTAATGCGTTGTGTCTTCTCTAATTCTAGTATTTTTTGGTCTAGCTCGTTTCGCTTAAACATCAAAGCGTCAGTATATCTAGCCTTTTCATTTTGGCTGATTTTACCCTCTAGAAGAGCGTCTAAGGCACTGTTGAGTTTAGAATCGATAATCGATATATCTTCTCGGCATTTTGCCAATTCTTTGTTCGTATCACCTAGTTTTTTGGCGGCTGTTCTTTTTACTATTTCTTTGAACAATTTGACTGTGCCATCATTGGGCGTAATATCTTTGATGTAATCCACAAATAATTGGTGCATTTCGGCTACTCCGATAGAGCCATGCCCTTTTTCGCAACAATGGTATCTCGGCGATTTTTTACCACTTCCCGTTGTAGGCGCACTTGCACGAATTGGCTTACCGCATTTCGAACAAATAAGAGTTTTCTTTAGTGGATACATTGCGTCATCGCTAGGAGTTAATTCTCTCATATCACCTTTTAGAATTTTTTGGTTTCTATTAAAAGTTTCTAATGATATAATCCCATCGAAGTCTTTAAGTTTAGCTGGTTCCCCCTTTAATAGTTTTGGAGAAGAATTATAGCCAGCATAAGCAGACTGAAGAAGTATATTATTTAATGTTGTAAACTTAATGAGTTTGCCATTTCTAGATTTTACGCCCATTTTTTGAGCGAGTCTTAACAAATCAGCTATGTTAATATCTCCCTCGGAAAAACGATTAAGTAAAAATCTGATGTCTTCGCCTATGTTATTCGTATGGTCGATTTCCAATGTATTATGATATTTTTTCTTACCGTCTTTTGTTGTTATCCCATCAATAAGAATGTGTTTTAATTTCAATCCTAATGGTGGGTGTGACATCCACCAGCCCTGCTTTGCTAGGAGAGTCATGTTATCCCTCACGGTTTGAGCTTTAACGTCGTTATCATATTGGTGAACGGACAGAGCGATATTAAGCATTAAACGACCCTCTGGCTTGTCATTTATGGCCTCTAGGGTTGAAAGGAGAGTCGCTCCGCACCCAGCCATACGGTAGCCAATATCTTTACTAAAAGATTCGAGATTTCTGGAAATACGGCTAACATTGTAAACAATTACGTAAGAAATCTCTCCTTTACGTATATAAATATCATTAAGCATTTTTTGAAGGTCTGGACGATTAGCGGTTTTAGCAGAATAACCCGGGTCGGTATACCAACCAACTATTTCTATATTATTTTCGTCGGCGTATCTTTGAATTGCTAAACGTTGATTTTCAAGTGAGGCACCGGGGACTTGCTCGTCGGTTGATACTCGAGTATATCCGTAGGCAAGTCTACGTATTCCATCATTCATGATAATTCTATTATAACACCACTTTGGATTTTGGAACGGCATTTGTATCGACTAGGCTATTTGCTAGCTTAGAAAATACGCCAATCATTCTAGAAAGGTCGGTGTCTGATAGCTTGTCGGAGCAATCTTTACCTAATAGTTTTCGGGCCTCTTTTACAGAAATGATTATTTTGTCAGAACACAAAAAGCCATCTTTTTTCTTTGCTGGCCTTTTATATTCGTTTCCCATAATACTATTTTATTTTTGTATCGACACCACGTGCAAGTATGTAAAAATACTTACCTTTTTTCCCTGTAAAACTCAAAAAATACTTACCTTTTTGTAAGGTAGTCAAAAAACAAACCGCCATCTGTTTATCTCTATTATTGAAGTTTCCACCGCCATCTTTATTTATCTAAGATGGCTAAGACTTATTTCTCACTATTTTGTAGTGTTTCTAGGTAATCCCGACCTGTTCACCTCTGTTGCAGAACATCTAACCCGACCTGTATATTTTTGTTTCTAGTGCGTGTACGCATTATCTTTTTGATACAAATTATGATATAATTAATATGTTCAGATTCAATATAAACGCTCCCAATATAGGAGTGCCCGTAAAGACACGGTTTTGCTCAAAAAAGGGCACCGTGTGCAAGCAATCGGGCAAAACCTGTTGCGGGAAAACGAATCTGAACACCGTCGCACGGTGTCCTTTTTATTTAAGGACTCCTGTATTCAATAATATGAGGAGTAGTAGAAATGCTTTATTTTAAATTAAAGAAATTTGAGGGGGATGATTATTTCTATTGCTACCAAATTAAACAGAATGGTGAAGTTAAAAATAGAGCTTATAGATACCCAGTTCGTCAGACTAAAAACGGTATGTTCCAATACAGAAAAGATTGGTTTTTCGGGTTTATTAAGGGCACCAAGTGGTCTAAAGAAAGAAGCGCTATAGATACAATGCACTCAATGAAAGAACTTCGAGATTGGGAAATTATGGCGGTAATGGCAATATTTGCAGGAGCAGTCTCGCTGGTTGGTTTTTTAATCAATAGTGGTGGTAGGTAATATGGTAATGCTACAAACGAGTTTCAGCTACAAAAAAGACAACGATGGCTTTTATCATGAGGTGCTAGCAAATGGTAATGTTTCGAAAAAGAGATTTAAAAAACTAGAGAATTTATCGGGTTGGGTTGCGGTAAAATTTCGCTTAAAAGTATGCTGTTTTTTAGCCGTATTGTCTTTGATTGCCGCACTCGTGGTTTTTATGTTTGGGAGACTTTAAAATATGTTTCACTTTAAGATAGTACAATGCGAAGATGGCTTATATAGGTACAAGAAAAAAGATGGTTCTCTGTCTAAAAAAGGATACAAAACGTCAGAAGATTTGTTAAGATACGAACTTCTTAAAAGAAAGTGGTTAGCAATATTAGTTTTTGGAGTGGCTCTTTTGGTTTGGATATTATTAACGTCTTAAAGGAATATTGTATGGGTAAGGAATCAAAGAAGAAAACCGGAAAGATAGTTAAGCAAAAGAAGATAACTGCCAAAAACCAGCAAAATCCCCGTCGAAAAGTTGGCTTAATTATTTATTATTCTGTTGCGGCAGTAATTGTGCTTATTAGTTTGGGCATAATATTAGATAATTCTATCACTAGGACAGAAATAATCGAAAGTGAAGAGCCAATTTATTTTTATACTGAATATGAAGATGATAACAGCCTCGAGCTTGGAACGGAGAAAGTTAAACAGACTGGCGAGGATGGAATTAAAAAGATTTATACCGAAGAAAAGAAGAAGTTAATAACCGGTGAGGTACGAAATACCGACATCGTGAACGTTGAAACAATCAAAGAGCCTACCAAAGAAATTATAAGACGTGGGACGAGAAAATGGCAATACATGATTTGTTCGGATGGTGGCTATCGTTATTACACTGATGAACAATTCCAGAATCCTAAAGTTGGTTTTACTCATTCCTCAGAGGATGATTGTGCGAAGAATAGCCAAGGCACAATGATTGGCCTTGCTGATACCCCGCCTGCGGCTAACGCATATACGCGAGATGGTAAATTGTCCGAATCCTATGTTAGAGCCATGGAGATAATTGCGGAACATGAGAGAGAACTTAGAAATAGCACATCTGATAACACTACTTCTACCGAACCTTTTAATAGCTCAACAATTAATAGTGACCCATTTGCTGAAGAAAGAGCTAGGCAAGAAGCCGAAAGACAAGCAAGAGCGGCGGCGGAAAGCAGTTGCAAAGCTCGGGCCGAACAAGCGAGAGAAAGCGCAAGAAGACAATTAGGTGCCATGGGCGTTGGTGGTTCGCAATATAGTACAGTTCCGCAGTCTGCTTATGAATCAACATATAGTGATTGTATGCGAGGCTACGGTTATTAAATGATAAAATAATAATATGATACAAGAGGGAGAGTTGCCAGACGGGAGAAATTGTCATTTTAGGGTAATTAACGGTGAGAAATTACCATGGAAAACCTTTACCGGCATATTTATATCGCGTGATAAACTTGACTGCAACATAGAGCCCAGGGATAACTTGTATTGTCTTGTTATAGATTGTGATGAAGAGGATACTAAAGAATTAAGTCTATTTGGAAAAGTTCAGTACAAATATCTGAGAGTATCGAATCTAAATAAACCTGCAACGGACGCTGAAAAGAAAAAATATAAAACAGCTTTGCACTGCTTGCGTGGTGAAGTCTATGATTTTATTGCTTGTTATGGGAAGAACGATAGCGCCGGGCTTGGTTCTATTGAAACAGCCACCGTTCAAGGCCTATACGACACGAACAGCACTCGCATAGAGTCAAAAAATGGGTTGCTTTTGATAGGTTGGATTGTAGTTTTACACGATGTCATCGTGGACGATGGAGCGAAATATGCATGGGGCTGTGATGGGGTGTGGATGTCGCTTATTACGTTCGATGGGTGTGCAAGCAATAATGATATAATAATCGACCTCGATAGTTTTCCGAGCCGTAAATTAACCGAGATATTCAATTATATTGAGTATTTTATGCGGCCTGATATATCGGGATTAGGCAAAAAACAAGTCGAGAAAATAAAGTCTGTTTTTCGTCATGATTTGCCTTTTTTAACTACGGTTGATTATTATGGGCATGTGATTTTGCCCATTTACCCAGTTGCGGAAGATTTCTCATTTGTGGAAAAACATGCGTTAGAAAATGGCAACAAAAGAATTGCTAAACTATCCCATGAAGTTTATGATTTTCTTGTGACGGCTAGAGAAAGATTTGATTACCCACATTGCTTATTTGTGCGTTTTGATGGGAATTAGTATTATTAGTGATATAATTTTATTAGACCCTGCTGGGGCGGCAATCACAGCCCCACCTGGGTCTTTCTTTGGTAGAAAACTTCCTAACTGGCGACTTATCGCTCGGATGTTCAGCCCTAAACTGACTCCACTTGATTGGAGGTTTTCTTTTTTTGACTAAACTCCCAAAGGGTTTACCACAGGGCCTTGCTTTGGGATAGCTGGCCCTGATGGAAAACCCTTTGGAGCAGGGTGACTATAATAATACTACTTGGTTCTACTACGATTAGGAATGTAGTTTGTATGATACAATACGGTAGTTAGGCCCTTAATTCGGTACATATCAGATATGATACGGTTCCAATTCGAATTGATAAGGTCTACCATATTTTATATTACACGCGAGATTTCACTAAGCGTCGTTTCCCCTCTGAGTGCTGCCAGCACTCCTTTTTGTTCGAGGGTAAGCATACCATGTTTTCTTGCTACTTTTTCGATTGCATCAGTATTAATATCCGCTACATCACCACGAATAAATGCCTGAATATCTTCAGATACTACAAGTTGTTCCATAATCACCGTTCTACCACTATAACCAAACGGATCTTCCTTAGATGGTACTGGATCGTAAAGTATAATATCATCAAGGTCAAGATCATATTCTACATCATCCCAATCATCAAATGCTTCTACTGCTTTATCAAGTTTAGTAGCTTTCATTGCATCGTCTGTATATATTGGAGTTTTCTTTTTGCCTTTTGGCTCATCATCAATATCAATACCTTTGATACCTTTTAGCCATTTTGGATTTACACCAGCAAGCACCTTTTTAATATAACGTGCCTCAGCTTCGGTAGCCTTGCGGGCCTTCTTATTGCTAGAAAGTTTACGTACTAATCTCTGTGCCACTACCAAACGAATCGAAGACGAGAAAATTGGGTTTACGCCAATAAGGTCAATCATTCTAGAAAATGCTGCCGAAGTGGAATTAGCATGGAAAGATGAAAGCACCAAATGCCCAGTAATAGATGCCTGAATTGCCGTTTTGGCAGTATCAGCATCACGAATCTCACCCACCATTACTACATCAGGGTCCAAACGAAGAACAGACCTTAGCCCATCTGCAAACGAACCACCATCGTTAGTATGAATTGGAATCTGCGAAATACCGGTAATACCATACTCAATCGGGTCTTCCAATGTGATGATTTTTCTATCGGTAGTATTGAGTGCATTAAGCATCGAATAAAGCGTGGTAGATTTACCAGAACCCGTAGGACCTACCATAAGTACCAAACCACGTGGGTGCGAAATCACTTCGTTAATTTCAGCACGTTCTTCTTTGGAAAGCCCAAGAAGATCAAGATTTAGAAGCGACTCATCAAAGTTAAATAGACGAAGCACTGCATCCTGCCCATACATAGTTGGAATAGTTTCTACACGGATATTGAGAAGGTGCGTTGCGCCATCTCTCGTAATATCTTTTTGCATATGCCCAGACTGTGGCTCATTAGACGCTGTAGAAACATTGGCACGAGAGGAAAGCTCGCCCATAAAGATACGATATTTATCTTTGTCGATCGTAGCCACTGGGTGGAGCAAACCATCCACACGCATTCTAATTCTAATTTCATTTCTAAGATTTTCAATGTGAATATCGGATGCCCCGAGTTTGTCTGCTTGGTCAATCAAGAAATCAAAAACTTGCTCGGTAGAAACACCAGCCAAAGTTTGAGAAACCGAAGCAATCGTCTCGGAATCGCCCTCACCAGCAATTTTAATATCGTCATAATGAACTTCCTTAGGCGGATCATAACGAAGCATCAAAACTTTGTATGCAGACCCAGAAATCAAGAAGAAATCCGCCCTCTCGCCTTGGTCAAGATAATCTTGACGCATTTTATCAATCACCGATTTTGGTGTTTGGCTAGTTACCAAAAATTGATAATGCTCTTCACCAGTACCTTTGGCCAGTGGCAAAATAAAATCTTTATGCATTTGTTCTATACTTAGTAAATCTTTTACTAGTGGTATAGTATCTTCAAATTCGCGCGCATCAAGATACGGCAAACCTAAAATTTTTGAGCGTTGCTCAGTCGCCTGCTCCTCATTGTCGCGGCGCTTTTGTTGTATTTCCCTCTCATCCATAGGTTAATTATATCATAAATCTTTTATGCTTCTGATAAATTCCATAAATAATGGATGCACATCAAGCGGTCTAGATTTAAACTCTGGGTGAGCTTGGGTTGCTACAAAGAATTTATTGTCAGGCGCTTCTACAAACTCTACCAATTTACCATCTGGCGAAGTTCCTGATACTTTAAGTCCACCTTTTTCGATTTGCGGTAAGAATTTTTGATTTACTTCATAACGATGACGATGTCTTTCTACTACATCTTTTTTACCATAGATATCGTAAGTTTTGGTACCCTTTTTGAGCACTGCCGGGTAATCACCAAGCCGCATCGTGCCACCAGTAGATTCTTTGCCTTTTTGTCCTTCCATAATATAAATCACATTATTTTTGTCTTTTTCAGTTGCACCAAATTCTTCTGAATTTGCATTTTTTATTCCACCCATTCTCGCCGCCGCAATACAAGCCGCCTGCATACCCAAGCACAAACCAAGATATGGTTTGTCGTTTTTGAGTGCATAAGTTGCAGCGGCAATTTTACCCTCTGTGCCTCTCGCGCCAAAACCACCTGGCACCACAACTCCATCTACACTCTCAAAATCTTTGTCAGTTGCATCTTCTGCATTAATCCATTTGAGATCTAAGTTTACTTTGTTGTGCGCGGCTGCTGCCTTCAAAGCTTCTGTCACACAAATATAAGTATCTTCATTCCCTACATATTTTGCCACCAACCCCACAGTAATAGTTTTATCAAAATCAGTTGCCCGCCAGGCCGAAAAATCTGCCCATTTACTCATATCTGGATCTGAATCGTCGCCCACAAAATCATTCAAAATTTCAAGCACGCCAGATTTTAAAACATTAAATGGCACATCATAAACCGAATTAATATCAGGAAGATTTACCACTGCATCACCAGAAATTCCCGAAAACGCTGCAATCTTTTCGCAAATTGAGCGCGGGCACGGCTTTTCGGTTCTCACGCATACAATGTCTGGAATAATCCCAAAACCACGTAAATCTTTAAGCGCATTTTGCGCCGGCTTAGTCTTGAGCTCTTTAGACGTATTAATCCACGGCACATACACCACCGAAAGATAAAGACAGTTTCTTCGCCCTACTTTATTTGCAAAAAGCCTAATTGCTTCAATAAATGGAAGCCCTTCATAATCACCAACTGTCCCACCAATTTCTACAATATGAATATCAGAATTTGCCGAAGCTTTTTCGATTTTTTCAATCACGAGATTAGTAAAATGTGGCACCAGCTGCACAGTTTTTCCATGAAAACCACCAGCGCGCTCACGCTCAATCAATTCTTTGTAAATCGAACCCGAAAGTGTAATCGAATATTTAGAAGTTTCAAAATCCAAAAATCTTTCATAGTGACCAAGATCCAAATCTGTTTCTACACCGTCATGCGTTACAAAACATTCACCGTGTTCTACCGGATTTAAAAGCCCTGCGTCTACATTGAGATACGGATCGCATTTTTGCATTGTTACTCGGTAACCTTTGGCTTTAAGAATCGCCCCCATCGAAGCTGCCGTGATACCTTTGCCCACACCAGAAAGAACGCCACCTGTCACAAAAATATATTTACACCTCTTCATACACTATATATTATATCAAAGACCAAGAAAATACGTGTAAAAATCTCTGCCAAAAATCTGGCTCTTTTTCAAATTTTTCTGACTTCACATTTGTGGTGTATTCAGTTTCGTTTGTCATAATTTTTAGCGCCCCATCAAAATCTTCCATTTCCAAATAAACCGTAGGTTCCGATATAGCTACGCCATCAATTTTGTTTGAAGCTACAATCGGAATTTTGCCAAGCCACCAACTTTCAAAATATCCAACTTCCTGATTTTCCGCCACGAGTTCTCTCGTTTTGATTTTTTCTTGAGCTTCCGTTACAATCGCAAGACTATCATCAAAAGATTTTTGCCGAGTCGACGCATTCAAAAGGGCCACCGTTACATTTTCTAAGCCTTCCTTGTACCCAGACACCAAACAATAACCAGATGGCTCACCAATATATCCCGTTTTAATTCCAATAATTCTATTTGTACCAAGCAATTTGTTAGTGTTTTTAATCACGCCAGCCACCGGTACAGTAGTTTCAGTTTTTGCTACAATTTCTGCCAAAACTGGTTGATTCAAAATCAAATTTCCAATCTTTGCCAAATCTTCTGCCGTAGAAACTGTGCTCTCATCATAGCCACTTGCATCTTTTCCTATCGTGGTGCTTTTTGCGCCAATCTCCTTTAACATTTCAGTTGCGTAATTTTTATATTCTTCAATTGAACCAAATGCCCAAATCGCAAGCGAGTCTGCCATATTATTCGAAGACGCTAGAAGTGCCGAAGCCAGCGCGTCATATTCCGAAATTTCCTCGCCAATTTTTACCGGCGTGTTAGAGCCATTATGTGAGCGATACCAAATATATCTATCATACATTTCTTGATTAATTATAATTGTTTCACCATTCTCGCCAAGTTCAAATGGCTTTGCTTTCATTACGCTAAGCGCCAAAATCATTTTTGCTGTGCTAGCCGTAGGCCTAATCTCATCTGAATTTTTTGAAATTGTCCTACCATTTAAACTTACCGCCCACTCACTATCACTCACAAAATCAATTTTAGTTTCTGCAATTTCCGGTGATTTATAAGTTGTTACAAGATTAATCGAAATATCACACGTCGCCATCCTCACCCCCACAAAAATTAGAAAAATAAAAATAGCTGAAATTACAGCTATTAGAATTATTTTTCTTTTTTTCATAAAATATGGCGGAAGAGGCGAGATTCGAACTCGCGGTAGGTTTGAGCCTACGCTGGTTTTCAAGACCAGTGCCTTAAACCACTCGGCCACCCTTCCGTATACTATTATACCACATTATATTAATACTTGCAAAATTTAAGCTTGTGTGGTATAATATATATATCGTACTTTAACACGCATTATACTGATGAGGAGGGTAGAAAATGAAAAAGTTTCTTAGCATTTTTCTAAGTATTTCATTATTTTTAAGTATTTTGGCTATGCCTCTGCTTGAGCCTCTCGTAGCGCAGGCAGAAAATTCCGTATCGGGAAATTCCATAGCGGAAATCATCCCTGGCCCACCGGCCACCATCGTGGTTTATCGTAAGTCTAACGTTATGGGAGTTTACGATGCCAATAACCAGCTCTTACGAGCTTGTTTTGTCTCCACTGGCAAAGCCGGCCACGAAACTCCGCTTGGAGTTTACCAAATTTATCAGCACACCGACAAAGGTTGGTATCATCCGATGGTGGATGGCACTTATGGTCGCTGGTGTATGCGTTTCAAACAAGGTGGATATATGATTCACTCAGTTTGCTATGCTAACGCTGGCGATGCCGAACCAATTCCTCAAGAAGTTGCCGATATTGGCACTTCTGTTTCACGCGGTTGTGTCCGTTTAAACGTCACGGACGCAGAATGGTTGTATAATGCCACATCCGATGGATGCTCAGTAATCGTCATAGATTACTGAGCCTGTACCTTAGCCCCGCCTGCAATTTAGGCGGGGCGTTTTTTATCTAGCATATTGAAAAATTTACTCTATTGTGGTATAATATATATAGTGGGCGATGAGGATACGCCCATATTTTTTTGCAGGTGCAAATCAGAACTCGTACATTAACAAAATAAAAAGGAGGGATACATAATGAACCTGAATGTAGCAGTTTATTCATCTACCATTGTGGTCGTTGTGTTGGCGCTTCTTATGGCTTTTAAACATTTTTTCAATATCAGAAAGCCGAAGACACACAACTCAAAAGAAGAAGATGATATGTTCAAACTCGCGAAAACAATTCGCGAAGGTGCCAAAACTTTCTTAAATACAGAATATGGCACTATTACTGTAGTGGTATTATTGGTGGCTCTCGGATTCACTTTATTCATTGAATCCACCAGTGGTCTCAGCTTCATACTCGGAGCTTGCATGAGTAGTGCCGCCGTTTATATCGGCATGTACGGCGCTGCCCATGCCAACTACCGGGTAGCAAGACGAGCTTTTAAGAGCAGGTCAGTCGGGAGATCGTGCTGGACCGCATTGAAAGGCGGAAGTATTGCGGGTTTATCAGTCCAAGCCTTAGGCATGTTCGGCATTACTGTTATTTATATCTTACAGTATGTCATATTTAAAGATCATTCTACCGGGCACGGGCTGGCTATGAGCCTTAAATGCGACGCCAACATGATGCGTAGCACCACCTATGCGTTAGGATGTTCTACCGTTGCAATGTTTAACCGTGTATCAGGCGGCAACTTCACCAAATCAGCTGATATTTCGGCTGACAAAATGAATAAGCTTGATCTTGGATTTGAAGAGGACGACCCCAGAATTCCGAATGTTCTTTTGGATTTTATCGGCGACCTCGTCAACGACATTGCCGGCAACTGCTCAGACCTTTTGGAAAGTTTTGTTGCGACCCTGGTTGCCTCACAGCTTATTTCCAATACGGTCCAGGCTAGACATGGTGCAGAATTTGCAGAACTTTACAACCTCACCTGCTTATTCCCTATTATTATTGCAACAATTGGACTATTTGGCTGCATAGTAGGTATCGGGATAGCAATGCTCCGTAAGGAGAAAATGACCGACAATCCGGCTAAAGAGCTCAATAATGTCACTTATGTTTCTGCTGGGATTAGCGTCCTTGGTAGTCTGGTCGTTTCATACTTCATGTTCAACGGCATCGCACTCTACAGTGATTTCAAGGCCGGTTGGATTTCTCCATGGCTTGCCACATTATTCGGTATTGCCTCAGGAGTATTAATCGGTAAATCCACCGAGATATACACCAGCACAGAGTTCAAGTTCGTCAGAGAGCTTGCTGAGGCAGCTATAGACGGAGCAGCAGATCTACTTACAAGCGGTACAGCGTTAGGATTTAGATCTTGCCTTGTGCCCATCATTTTGGTAGCCGCGTCAATCTACGGGTCAAACTACATCTGCGGGCTTTATGGTATAGCTATGGCTTCCGTTGGTATGCTATCATTCGTTGGCGCCACTGTGTCAATCGACGCATTCGGTCCAATCGCAGATAATGCCGGCGGTATTGCTGAAGCTTGCCATTTGGATCCTGAAATCCGCAAATATGTTACCGACCCGCTTGATGCTACTGGGAACACCACCGCAGCCATTGGCAAAGGTTCTGCCATCGGTTCAGCCGCTTATGCCAGCACCGCGCTCAATATTTCATATATTGGAATATTCAGTCTTGGTGGGGCTCTGATACTGAACATTGCTGATCCCAACACCTTATCAGGGGCATTCCTTGGCACCGGCCTTCTGGCATATTTCTCATTTATGCTGTTAAAGAATTTGAGAGACTCTACACATGTTCTAACAGTAGAAGGCAAAAAACAGTTAGATGCCAATCCTGCTATCCTGGAAGGAAAAGCTCTGCCCGACTATAACGGTCTAACCAAAATCGGCACTAAGCAATCCAACCGTAAAATGGTTGCTCCGTCACTTTTGGCCTTGCTCTCGCCTATACCTTGTATATTTATACTCGGTTATGAATTCGTCGGCGGTATGCAGATCGGTGTCATATTACTTGGAGTAGTGTTGGCAATCTACACTAGCAACACTGGTGGCGCCTTTGATAACGGTAAAAAATATATCGAAGAAGAGCGTTTACCTGGGCAGAAGAAACATGGTCCCGCTCATCTTATTGCAGTCATCGGCGACACATTCGGAGATGGTCTCAAAGATGTTTGGGCAGTCTGTATCGATATCTTCTCCAAATCGCTATCTACTTCGGCTTGCACCATCGCTCCCATCGCTTTAGCTATACAGCAAAACGGAGCACCCAGCGCAGCAGAGTTATTTGCGCCCACAATAGCATTCGCCGAACAAGTAGTGGCATATGTTGGGCAGGCGGCATCGCTCGTAACAGAAGCAGCAACGTTTGTTATGTCACACGTTGCACCTGTTATGGCAAATGCCTCATTAATTTCTATAATGCACCTGTTCTAATATCCTCAAAAAGCCCCCGGCTCGTCCGGGGACAACTTTTTGTTTTAGATTATTCTGCGTTTGTATAGACGTTAGTTACATCATCAAGATCGTCAATCGCTGAGAGCAAATTTTCTAACTTTTCAGCATTTTCACCTTCTACCGGCACATAAGAATTTGGCACATATTGAAGCTCAGCCGAAGTTACATTCATTCCAGCATCTACCAAAGCTTGACGCACTTTCATTAAGTCGGAAGCGTCCGTGTAAATTACTGTATATTCATCTTCTTCAACTACGTCCGAAGCTCCAGCATCAAGTGCTGCCATCATTGCATCATCACCCTTTTCAGAAATTTCAATTACGCCTTTTCTTGTGAATTGGAACATCACACTTCCTGGGTCTGCCATCCGGCCACCGTTTTTGTCTAGAGTGTGACGCACTTCTGGCATTGTGCGATTCTTATTATCAGTTGCAACTTCAATTACAATACCAACCCCACCAGGCCCATAAGCCTCATAAACTTCTTCGATTAGAGCCGCCGCAGTTTTATCGGCCACTCTTGCAATTGCTCTTTCAATGTTAGCTTTTGGCATATTAGCAAGTCTTGCTTTTTCAAGCACCATTGCAAGCGAAGGGTTCATATTTGGGTCTGTCCCAGCCCGTGCTGCAATCGCAATTTGATTACCAATCTTAGTAAATAGCGCACCGCGCTTTGCATCTACTACTGCTTTTTGACGTTTGGTCGTCGCCCATTTACTGTGTCCTGACATATTTTTATTATAACACCTTCTCTTTAAAAACCCAACCACAAGTGGTATCAAAATCGGCACGTAAATCAAAAACACCCAAGGATTATATGGCTCAATTCTAATCAAAAATTGTTCCATTGAGCCAAAAAATTCTACCGTAGAAATGTGAAAACTCAAAATTTTTTCTGCCAAAAAACTCACAGGGAGACCTATTCCCGTAAGAAACGTCAGCCCCATCGCATAAGGCAGCGTCGGCAAAATTATTAAATTTGCAATTAGAGAAATTATGGACACTTGTCCAAAATAATAAAGTGTAATCGGGAGCGTCATCAAAGTCGCCGCAATCGTTGTTAAAATCACGCTAGCAATAAAGCCGGGCTTTTTATCACCATAAAAGAATTTAGAAATCGAAGGGCCAAGTAGCATAATTCCAGCATAACTTGCAAATGATAAAAGCCAACCAAGACTTGTCAAAAACATTGGATTTAGCATCAGCGTAAATGCCATCACTATTAAAATTAATCTAAGTGGCGCAATTTTTCTTCCCACATACCACGAGACCAAAGTTAAAATTGCCATAATTCCAGCTCTCAAAATCGACGGCGTCCACCCCACCATACACATAAAAAACAAAATAAATAAAATTGAAAACAAAAGTCCCGAAAATCTAGACAAACGTCCAAAAATTTTTCTAGCAATTTCTACCAAAATTGAAAGGTGCGCGCCACTCGCCACCACAATATGTGTGAGCCCCACGGTTTTTAGATCTTCAGAAAGTTTTTTATCCAGCCCAGATTTCATACCAAGAAGATACGACATTCCAAGTTTCGCTTCCCTTTCTGGCAAACTATCTTCGATTCTTTCTGCCAAAAAATCGCGGGTAGATAAAACCAAACTTTCCGTGCCAGATTTTATTTCTTCATCATCTTTTATTTCGGTTGATAAAACTGTCGCCACGCGAAAAAATATCAACACCATTCCTGCAATCAAACACAGTCCCACCATCAAAAATTTTGGTTTAAAATACATAAACACAAAAATCAAAATCGAAAACAAAACCCACAGCGGACTCGCAAAATAATTAATTCTAAAAACCACGCCAAGAATCGCACCCACAATAATTCCCACCGAAAGCATTACCACACCCCACGACTGATGCAAAGTTTTTGTCACAATTTTCTCAATTTTTTGCATACGAAACTTAAACCACACTTCGCCAAAAAAATCAACCCCCCACCCCTGGCTTATGCTTTAAAAACCGCTATAAAATGGTATAATATATTATATATGCGCCCGTAGCTCAGCTGGATAGAGCGTCAGTTTCCGGAACTGAAGGTCACACGTTCAAATCGTGCCGGGCGTACCATTCTGAAATTAAGCCCCCTCCCGGGTCTTTTTTCATCTGTTGTGGGTTGGTTCTAACCAATTCTTTTTTGTCTTTTAGTTCGGGATGAGCTTTTTCTATCGGCACGAGGTATTTTACAGGGGTAAATTGTATGGTTCTACCCGAAAGTTTGAGATCCGCACCTAGCTGTTTTATCACAGCCCTTTTCTTCTCCCAATCATCACTATCAAAATCCTCTTTGGCATATCTGGCAAACATAAAGATATCCATCGCAGTCTTTCTCCAATCGTGAGCTACCACTGTTACCTTTTCCCGTTCTTTCTCTAACACCTCTATATCCTTCTCTAATGATTTCTGCTCCGATAAGAAGAAAGCATTGTCTGTGATTAGGCCTCTATAAACTGAT
Organism: Candidatus Saccharimonadota bacterium; assembly: GCA_017404935.1. Classification (GTDB taxonomy): domain Bacteria; phylum Patescibacteriota; class Saccharimonadia; order Saccharimonadales; family Saccharimonadaceae; genus Nanosyncoccus. Next base: position 17,363 of record JAFRBI010000003.1, on the reverse strand, counting down.
CGCCTTAAATTGTCTAATTCATTCTTCTTCGTGGCTATCTGTTTATTGTAATTAGCAATCCTTTCGTTTTGTTTAGATACCTCAATCTCGTCCTCTTCTGCTAGTGCCTCTACTGCCAGCTTAAAGAACTTCTCATCTATGGTGTATTTACTCAGCTCGTCCTTAATCTGTTGTATTAAATCTTCTTCTCTAACATAGATAGAGCGATTTTTACAATGCCCAGGGCATTTATCGCTACACCGGCAATATCTGTGTTCATGGACAGTACCATCTTTCAGTTTTTTGAATTTTCTCTCAGTAACAATAGCATATCCGCACTCTGCACATGTCAGCATACCTCTTAAAAGAAACTGATACGGCTCTTTTTGTGGCCTACTCGCATGGCCTGGCTTTAAAATTTCTTGCATGCGCTCAAACTCGCTTTCTGTAACCATAGGGGGGTAATTCCCATTATATATTTTGCCGCTCCATCTAAATTTGCCGGCATAGAATGGGTTCGTCAAAATACCGCGCACAGCATTGTGGCAAAGCGGATTGCCGCCAGTTCTCTTTTTTAACGGCTTTTTTATTCTTAATTCCTCATCTGCAATTCTAGTGAGTTCCGCAACGGTATATGTACCAGTAAGAGCCTTCCGCCACAACATAGAAACTTTATCCCACATCTCTGGATCTTTAATAATCTTTTTCTCAAGCCTATCATTCAGGTAACCAATAGGAGCACAGGCTGGAAAATCCCCCTTATCTGCCTTTGAGTCCATGCCACGCTTAACTTTTGCTTTAAGCTCTTTTACGAATCTACTATTCATACTATTTTCAATAGTGAATAAGAGCTCATCGTTCTCTCTGTACCATTTTTCATGCGTTCTAATACCGGACAAAGCTCCACTATCAAGCAACCATTGCAAATCGCCACCGTCCTTTGCATTGCGAGATGACCGACTCGTATCCCATGCGAGAATGATGCTATATTTACCGGCAGATATATTCTTCATCATTTTACCAAATTGAACTCTCACATTAGGCTCTTTTGCACTTTTAGATTCTGATAATATCTCAACGATCTCTAGTCCTTCGTCTTTCGCTACTCTTTTCATGGCCCTAATCTGGTCATCGATAGACTGGACCTGTTTATCTTCTGATTCAGTCGACTTTCGTGCATAGAGCACAGCTTTTTTGCTTTGGTTTTGTAATTTCATTTTTGCTCCTTCCCGTCCAAAAAGGGCAGTGAGTTGTTCAACATCCAGGCATAAATCCTTTCTGCACTCACTGCCCTACATTGGACAGAAAAGATAGATTTATGCCATATTTAGATGTTGAACATTACTATTATATCACGATTAGGCTTTTTTCTCTAGGTCTCTATCTAATAAGACTAGCGGAATAATTAGCTTTTGTCGCTTGTCATCCTCATCCTTATCGCAAGAGATTAGTGCTGCAGCCTCAAGTGCCGGCATATACTGTTTACGTAGATTCTCTGTATTTGGTAGGCTACCAGTCTGCCTAAATACCTCATCTATAATCTCTTTAATAGTGACACCTTTTACCTTATTGCTCCCATGCTTATTGACCTTCTCATAATAGACGGGCAAGATGACGGTCTTGTAGAAATTAAATAGATGTGGAGAGACACCGTATGACATACACATACTAAGTGGCTTCCAAAGCTTTACAGCTTCATCGACGTCCTTATTAGTGGCAACGATTTTACCATCTACCATCCTAAACGGAGCATTAACTAGCGCCATAGCTTTCACGAGCGATACAAAATGAGATATCTCACGTTGCGTCTTTGGCAAGACCGCTTTCCTATCCTTCATAAAGGCTTTCTTGAGATATTCACTATCACTGATATCAATATTCCCTACATTCAGACCTTTGATATATAATATTCGCTCCATAAGCTGCCTACGAGCCTGATCCTTTTCCAGCTCAGCATTATAAGCATCTTTATTGCTATTCTTGGCAATGCTGGTATTAATACTTGCCATAAGTTTCTCCCGGGTACTTTCTGGGCTTAGAATCAAACACCTAGTCTGTTCCTGCTCATCAATCCGCATATTAGCACTACAAAAGAACGCAGACGGGAATCCTAAGATATACCCTTCATCCGCAGCATTTCTTCCGTTTTTGCTCTTATTGGTCAAAGCAAATGGGGTGCGCTTAGCATCGTGAGACAACACAGAGCGCAAGTTTTCTTGTAACTTTGTATCTGGTTGCTCCGTGAAAATAAGGATAAGACGCTCTAGATCAACATATGGTTGGCCAGTTTTCTCATCTGTTCTACCCAGAGTCTTGCTATAATAGAAGGCGGTAGGAGTAGTTTTGCCAAATACCTTTACGTCTTGCGGTGGAAATAGCTTTCCTACCTCAGTACAGATATACGTCTTACCTGTAGAGCTGTCCGCATTAAACATCACGTTTAACTGATCAGACTCCGTGTAGGCTAAAATCATAGCCAAAAATGTAACGGTTTTACTAAGGTAATCGTACTTAATTGTTGAGTTTAATACACTTGCTATATCCTCTACCGTCATCTCTTTAAACTGGGACTTATCGATCGGCTTTGCTCCACAGTAAAACTCGGCATATTTAGAAAATAAATCTTCAGCAGAGCCTCGTTTTTCAACAAAGTAATCTGTCAAATCAGCCTCCGTATCCCTGCCAAACGGAAGCGTAATCAAATATACCGATGCTGTAGGAATGCGATCGGCTAGACGCTGAGCCAAATCTTCTACGTGGTCTTCTGTGACTCCATCTTTCCCCATACATATGAAGATGTCTCTCATATTTTTAAGTTGATCTATCCAACTGTCCTCGAGCAGTTCTACGATGCCGCCACCTGTAACAACCGGCATTTTTACCCCCTCTTGAATAGCGATAATTCTATCCAGTTCACTCCGGCAAATCAATACCGAGCTAGAGTTGCTCTTTACTAGTTGATCTTCTCCGACCAGTATTAGCTTTGCATTCTCTGGATACATAGTGTATTTCGGAATAGGATTTTCTTCTCCCATTGATTCCGCTAGCCATTCAGCACTGTCATCGGTAGGCATCCTGTGGAGTTTGGCATAGGCCACTTTGCCTCGTTTGTTAAAGACAGGAATTACATACCTATCTTTCCCATCGAAGTTGTGAATACCAAGCATAAATTTATCGATGCTATCATTATTGATACCTCGTCCGTTAAAATACTCACGGACATCTTCGCGCGTATCTTTATGAATACGTTGTACAACAGAATCTAGAGATGGCTTACCTTTGCCACTAATTATCTCTTGTTTAACACCCTCGGCACTGAGGTCCCCCCTATTTTCAAAATTACTTTTCATTTTCACTCCTTTCGCGTGTGATTAACTTTACTAATTCTACTAAATCAGATAGGTTACTTTCAGCTTCGCCAGCAGAAATAGTTTGGCCGAACTCTCGCTCATACGTTTCTTGGAAGGCCCGTATGAGACCTTTGGGAATTTGCATAATACATTTCTTTCTATTTAGTGGAGGGCTACTCAATCGGGACAGCTATCAGGTTAAGTAGCCCAGCTTCTGCCCTACCTTCTAGTTTACCTAGATTTCCAAGATATGACGATAATAGTAGAAAATAATACAAAAAATAGTTAGCCCCTCTCTGTCACAAAAAACGCCCCACGAGGTTATTAGCAAATTAGTTGAAAAGTAATTGAAAACTAGTTGAAAAGTAATTGAAATTAGGCTTTCTCTAAGGCTTTAAGCTGGCTCAACGTAAGTGTCGCCTCTACCTCGATATTAATATCCTCAGTGCCAAGTGTTACAAAGGGCGAAAGCTCGTTTCTTACTACACTCTTCTTAGCAAACGCGCGAGTAGTTATTGATTGCTTTCCAATATGGGTCTCATCATTCCCATTCAACCAAGTTCTCGTAACATGCTTATGTGCACTATTGAATGTAGCTAACAGTATCTTAAAAGGTTTCATAGTGCTTCTAAGCTTATTGATATAATAAATTTTACCAGTATTTTTGCATTCTACGCAAAAGCAACATTGCTCTTCATCATAAAACAACTCGCACTGGTATTCAGCTACACAATTCTCTCTAATAGTCCTAATGCGATTAAAGCTAATCTGAATAAAGAAATAGTCATCATAATTGTTATCAATAGGCATCAATAAAGTTCCATATTTTTCCCACATCCAACTCTCTTCGTGGTGGGCGAATTTAAGACCAGTAATATTCTGCTCACCTTGCGCCATGACCCAATCTGCATTGATGATTTCATCGTTGACTAGACCAAGTATAATTCTACGCTGTTCTGAAAGTCCAATCCCATATTTTACCGCTTCACCAGTAGATTGCAACATCCTCTGCCCCCGACTTATACTATAAACTAGGCAATCATCATCACGGTCACTATGTTCTCGCTGCGTAGCAATTAAATTAAATATAGCCACCTCTTCCGGTGCAAAAATTTTAAAACTCATCTCGCTGTCCTATTTTGTTAAATTATATCATTCTTGCATACCTTTAAAAAATGCTCAAACTTTCTTTTATCTATGATTAGATCTATTAATTAGTAACTACTATTTTTGAGGTGAAGTCATCAGTTGAAGTGTAAGAACGCATCTCATTAGAAAAACTTTCCAAATTATTTGTGGAACTCGGCCCAGTTGTTGCACTACATATACTAGAGTAAAAATTCTTGTTCATAAAATTACAAGTAACCGGCATATAACATCCACTAGCCATATCGTCCATGGAGCTACAGATCTTCCCGCCACTGATGAGTGTATTAGTCCATTCGTCATAATATTTGTAGAATTGTTGAACGATTTTATTGCCAGAGTAAGCCGACAACTCAGAATTAATACCATCTAAGGCGCTTTGAAGATCAGATAACATGCTGCACTTATTATAGGTGTCAGAAACAATCTGGTATCTATTTTTTATAATTTCGATATTTGGTATTTGGTCCCAAAGAAAATTGTAGCCTGGATCTAGTGTTATGCGACACTGGCGATTATCTCCACTAATACTATAATGTGGGGTCTTATAGAGGGCAAATAATGCTATTGTAGAAGGCTCAGACGACAGAATATTAATATCACTGGTTTTATTTATGTCATCAAGAGAAGGGGCACAGCTGTAATATGGGTACTTATCAAGAGTTTTATCGCCTCCTCTGTAACTAATCTCTCTCGTTTCTATGCCTTCTCTCTTCGCCACACCATAAACTGGCACTGCTTTATCTATCTCTGGGATGTCAGCAAGAGAGTGACAATATTCAAACGAAATATGATATTTTTCCTGTGTTGAAGAACAGCCACGACTTTGCTCATTGTACATGCAAGCATCGATTACCTCATTAAGCCGACGGCTAATTTCAGTAGAAGATGGCCACGGCCAAAAGCTGCTATTTACAAACCAAAATATTGTAGCTAGAACAACAAGAATTCCACCAATCTTTATCACCTTTTTTCTCGCAATAGAAAAATTACCAATTTTTATTATATCTCGTTTTCGCGTAGATTTATGGCTGGTTTTACCATTTTTCTTTTTTTGGACCATTATATTTACTCCTTATTTAATAATTTAATCAATCCGTAACAACAATTTTTGAGGTGAAATAGTTTGTATGTAGATATTTGGACATATCAGTAATAAAATCTTTAAGCATTACATCACTACCCGCCGATTCCCCATCTGAAGCAGCTCCACATAATTGGTTACTAAATTTTGTATCATACCATGTGCAGCCAGTACCTTCCCGAATAGACCATTCATCATATTTCTGATAAAATAACTGAGTAGAATAGTCGTTAGCATAATTACTTAACTTAGTATTTAAATTAGCTATAAAGTTATCTATATCTGTTTGCATATTGCAATAAGGGTACACCCTTGATAGATTATTAACCTCGTCACGTATTACAGATATATTGGGTATTTGCATCCATAGGTTATTAATGCTAGCATGGTGGAGAGTGCAGCCATATTCCCCATGTGGGTCGTAGGTCATAGAATACTGAGGAATTTTAGACAGCCCAAATAATGCAATTGTCTCTGGATTTTCAATTAAATTTGTGCCTTTTTGGTCTCTAGCTTTATCTAATGAGCCAGTACAACCATAATATGGGTACTTGCTGTCGCCTTTCACGCCTATCTGGGCTGTATATCCACTACTAGTAGCCCTTTTTATCTCGTCACTCAGTTTATCATATTCATAAGATGAGACCGGATAATCATGCGAAGACCCCCTATGTGCAGGTTCATAATTTATAGAAGATGGGATGAATGTGTTTTTCTTTGTTACCCCATATATTGGCATTGCAACACCTATTTCAGGAATATCAGATAAAGCATAACAATATTCAAAGGTCATATTATACCTTTTTTGCAGGTTTGTACAGGCGCGACTACCCTCGTTATATATACAGGCATCTATAACATTAATCAGTCTTTGGTCAACTTCATCCTGAGAAGGCCAAGGCCAATAGTCGCTAGTACGGAAGAACATGAAGCCAACAATAGACACAAGCACACAGAAAAGAAATATTGCTAGTTTTTTCGTTATTTTAAAACTACCGATTTTGAAATAGTTCTTTTTTCTCTTTTGCACTTTCTTTTTGGCCATTTAATCTCCTTTCTATTTTTCACTATCTCTTTTATCCAAAATATCCCTATAAACACCAATTTGAGAATTATATAAATCTACTAACCTGTTATACTCATTAATTGCATCCCTTCTAGCATAATAACCATAGCTATTCTGGATAACAACTTCTTGCTTTTTTATTTTTTCTAAAATTTCGTCTGCTCCATGAAACATAGTGTTTAGCTGGTCCTCAACACCATGGTAAAGTTTTGCAATATACTGCCGATCTTTGAAATATAAAGCATAGTGTTTTTCTAGGCTGCTGGAAATACCGTATACTTCGGTGGCAACACGGACATAAAGCTCATCAAATTTTTGAGAACTTGGATATGACGATAACTCCGATCGTAAATTTGAGTTGTTCGCATAAATTTTATTTAATTCAATCTCAATCCACTCTTTATCACTATCAGGTAGCCTTGAGTAAACAGCATGCATCATCTCGTGGGCGAGTGTTACGATTTTTGAGTTGGTATAGTTATAGTAAGAATTTTGTAGCTCGGTTGCATCCTTGCCAGAATTATAAATGTCGATATATTCTTCATCATTAATTTTATAATAGCAACCGGCGACATAAGCATCTGGATCGCCATCATGTCCACAAGTTCCATTAAAAGCTACTTTATCTTTTAGCTGAGGGGAACTTGCGTATAGCATAGTTTTTGCTCTATCTGTTAAATTCATTTTTGAGACAAGCGCTTCGATCTCAGGAGAGGGATTAAATTCATTAGCCTTCTTCCGGTCGCTAATCAAGCCATAATCTTGATTTATCAAAATAATCAAGGCGAGAATAATTACAAATGTAATTGCAATTATAAAATAGCCCCATTTATTTTTTAACTTAGTTTTTCTATGAGTAGTTCCCATCTCTTTATTTCATAAAAGCAATATGATATTTCCCCTCATTAAGTGCTCTTAAAACCAAATGGAACACTCGCTAGGAGTGTTCGAAGTTCCGTTATCTGCAGCAAGCGGTTAAGCCGACTGGAGCGAGTGCTCCATAAGGTGCTTAACTCTTTGCTTACCTCGTCGGGGGTAAACTTGTTGCAGAGTTGGACTTCGAACATCTTAATTATACCACTAAATCAGGCAAATAACAAAGGTCCCATCTCAAATGACATATTGATATTGCTATGGTGTTGACACAAAAAATAATGTAAAATTAAGATAATGGTAAAGAAAAATACATCAACAAGCAAAAAAGTTGTAGCTATTGGAGCAACTGCACTTTTAGTGACTGGTGTCGGAGGCTACGGTATCGGTGCTGCAACTCATCAATATGTTGGAGACTCTCCAGAAGATTATGCTATTACCTCATCAGAACGCGACTCTGCGCTAAGACATTGTCCTCTCTGACAACCAAAAGTAGTTCTATGACAATTCCAGAATATAATAGAGACGCTGTATTTAGTGGCCGGAAAGATTTAGACGGCAATGGTTGCCCTACTAGATTTGATGTTCTCACTAACAACTTTAGAAAATATGCCAGATATGATACTGAAAGTTGCACTATCAAATCCGGCACACTTTTTGATTATTACAATGGCAATATTCTTAAATACCATAAGACAGACAAACAAACCGATGGCGGGATCCAGATAGATCATATCGTCTCTCTAGGCGATGCTTGGGTATCAGGCGGCTACAATTGGAAAGATAATCAAGGCAATCTAGACACTCAAAAATGGACTGGGTATGCGAATGATACAGATAACCTTCTTCCTACTGCCTCTAGCACTAATGAGAGTAAAGGTAGCAAAAATATTGTTGATTGGCAACCTGCAAATACCAATTTTCTCTGTACTTACGCAATCAAGCAGATTCAAATCAAAAATAGGTATAAGCTCACAGTCACTTCCGAAGAAAAAGCAAAATTACAATCAATCCTTAAGGAAAATTGTATTATTCAAGACAATTAAACTTGGCACCAAATGTAAGGGTATCTTTTTAGGGCCTATTGAGGTATAATGGGTAGCACATGCCAAAATATCAACAACTAATCTTCATAGACGATAGTGGTGACCCAGGGTTCAAACTAAACCGAGGCTCTAGTCAGTTATTCGTGATTGCTTGTATTATCTTTGATAGTCCTGTCAGTGCGGAATACACTGCTGCTAGTTTAAAGATGTTAAAAGAGCAAATGGGATGGAAGCAAGAGCGCGAATTCAAATTCCATCGCGCTAATGATGAGCAAAAGAAACTTTTCTTCAATACCATCAAAAAATGTGAATTTAAAATCCGTGCCATTGTAGTAGATAAAAACAAAATAGTAGAGCCAAATCTTAAAAAGAGCGAATCTTTTTATAGTTATGTGATCGAAAAAGTTTTAGACGATTATAAAGATATGCATTTGGCGCGCATCTCTCTTGATGGTAGTGGTAATAGGAGTTTTCGCAAAAAATCCACTGCCAAAATTCGCCAAGCCATTAATAAAGGTAATCATAGGATGATAGATTTTCGCTTGGTAGATTCCAAAGATAGTGTATTGATTCAGTTGGCCGATATGGTGGCGGGCGCGATAATGGCAAAATATGATAAAAATAAGCATTTGAAGCATGATTACCTACGCATGCTAAAAGCTCAAACAGAAGACATTGGGATTCTCAGATAAACAAATAAGCCCGAATGGGCTTATTATTGCGATCTGCTACCTATCTTGAGGATTAATCCTAAGAAGGTACACACAGGGCGCCACTTATCAGTAGCAAATCTTTGTATCTTCATTATATCACAAACTTATTCAGATTACAAGCTTGCTATATTACCCCTAAACACCCCCTAGCTTCGCAGGGGCCATAGGATATAGACTCTAGGGGTCTGCCCACCTCAAAAAATATAATGGGAATGGCCCTCTAGTACTTTTGCAGAGAACTTTTTAGTTTTTGAAGGTATATTTTTGGGGTTTTACAGATATAGATTTTTTCTCACAGATGCGATATGATAGATCCCAGACACCTTAATGAGAGAAAACCAGATAAGATGAACAGATTCCGGCCATCAAATCTTCTTTTAGCATGGTTGCGACTTCTTTCACTACGGTGTACCACAAAAAAAGCCTTTCGGCTTATTTTTGTTGGTACCGTCGGAGGGACTCGAACCCACGACCCTCTGTTCCGAAGACAGATGCTCTAATCCACTGAGCTACGACGGCCTAAATCTTATTCTAAAAATGAGTTGGAATTCACTTTCAACTCATTTTTCATACTAATTTCTTTTCGTTGGGACTTTTCTTTCTTAAAGAAAAGCCCAGCTCTCTGGTGGTACTGGGTGGGTTTGAACCACCGACCTCGGGCTTATGAGTCCCACGCTCTAACCAACTGAGCTACAGTACCATTTGATATATTATATCACAAAATGTGTTATAATAAAAGATATGAAGAAGGGTTTCACCATTTTAGAACTCGTCATTGTTGCCACTTTTGCAGGGCTTTTATTCCTACTTTTCTTTATTCAAAAAACCAATTTAGATGCTCTCGCTCGTGACGAAGATCGTAAAACTGCTATCAACGCGATGTATTATGCATTGGAAGAAAGTTTTTACAAAGACAACGGCTATTACCCAGAAACAATTTCCGAAGATAATATTTCTGTGATCGACCCAGCTCTTTGGACTGACCCAAACGGCTATAATCTCGGCGACCCAAAAAGCAACTATTCCTACCAACCAGCTAACTGTGACAACGGCAAATGCAAAGAATATATTCTAAAAGCCGACCTCGAAAAAGAAAATCCTTACATCAAAACCAATCGCAAAAACTAGCTTACAATAATTACGTTATCTTTATCATCCGCAGTTTTTGCAAGTGTCACAAGTTTAGAAACTGCACGAAGTTCTTCTTGAGTAATATCGGAATTCTTAAACGTGTAAGTGGTTTCTTCGCCAATCGTAGAAAGCCGAAAAGTTCCATAGCCAAAGATTTTTTGCATAATACCATTTTGCGAAAAGCTCGTATCTTCAATAGAGGAAAGGTCAATCATATTCACCGAGTTTGCCATTGGCGAAACCATCGTTAGTTGAATCACGTGCTTGTTAGTCACAAAAAGTCTATTCCCGCGATAAACAATTATCGTGAATAGGCCAGCCAAAAGCACCGCAAATAAAAGCGCACCAAGGATAATATAAAGAAAACTAATTCCCGTTGCATCAATAGAACTTTGTCCCAAAAGGACCAAAAGAAATGCAAGTAAAATCAAAATAAGGCCAGCCGACAAGCTACCCAATATCAAATTTAACCAAATTCTAGCTCTCTTAAACGCGAATTCCACGTATTCATTATCTTCTAGTTTCAAAAATGGGAAATCTTTTACGCTTCTTTCGTGCCGGATTCTTACCAAACCTTCATCCATATGGTAACTCCTTTCTATTATTATATCACAGTATTATGTTTTTTGCAAATGTTTTCGCCCTTTTTCGGTAATCACTCTCCCCTTTGGAGTTCTCGCAAGAAGCCCCATTTGCAGAAGATACGGTTCATAAAAATCTTCAATCGTACTGGCTTCATCACCAGTAAGTGCGGCAATCGTAGTAAGCCCTACTGGCTTTTCGCCATAATTTTCCCACATAAGAGATAGCATATTTCTGTCTGCTGGGTCTAGCCCAAGATAATCAATTTCCATCAAATCTAGCGCCTTTTCTGCAACTACTTTGTCTACAATTCCATCACCATTTACATCAGCATAATCGCGCACTCTTCTAAAAATTCTGTTCGCGATTCTCGGAGTCAAACGCGACCTAGACGCCAAAAGCTCCAAAGCCTCTGGCTTAATTTCGGTACCCAAAATTCTAGAAGTCCTAGAAATAATCTGCTCAATTTCTGGCTCTTTATAATATTCCAATCTATGCACAATTCCAAATCTATCGCGAAGCGGCCCCGCGAGAGCCCCCGTTCTTGTGGTGGCACCAATTATCGTAATTTTTGGAAGATCAAGTCGCATCGAACGAGCCGCCGGACCTTTACCAATCACAATGTCTAGCTTATAATCTTCCATCGCAGAATAAAGAATTTCTTCCACCGACCGACGCAACCGATGGATTTCATCAATAAATAAAACATCGCCTTCTTTTAAATTCGTCAAAATAGAAGCAAGATCTCCAGCCCTTTCAATCGCAGGGCCGCTCGTTACTCTAAGCGAAGAACCTAGCTCATGCGCAATCACACCAGCCATTGTAGTTTTGCCAAGCCCAGGTGGGCCATACAAAAGCACGTGATCCAAAACTGCGCCTTTTCCACGTTTTTTAACCGCATCAATCGCGAGTTTTAAATTATTTTTGAGATGTTCTTGCCCAATATATTCATCAAAACTAATCGGCCGAAGTGTTTTTTCAACTTGCTCTTCCTCTTTATCATCTGGCGCCAAATTCGGCTCCACCATTCTCTCAATTGCCATATCTTAATTATAACATCTTAAACTTTCTTTAAAAAGAAAGTTTAGCAAAGAAATTCAGTATAAAAAAAGAAAACAGGCACATGTCCTGATTTTCTTTTTTGATTATGATAAATTATAACTCAATCTTGTTAAATCTTGCAATTCATTTTCATCAAGTTGTTTACCAGCTAACACGATTTCTATTCCGCCTTTTCCAAAATACCGCGATTCCATCACCGATTCATATTTTTCTACTAACAATTTTTTAAGTTCTGCGTCGGTCCTCACTTCAATGGTATTTTTATTCACTACCAAAAAAACTTTTTCGTCTTTCAAATAAAGCGTCCGTTCTTTTTCATCGTGAATTTCAGTTTTAAAAGTATATTCACCGATTCCACTTACTTTAGAAATGTCAAATACCATTTTAACTCCTCTATTGAACCTTCTATATCATCAAGCGCGCGATGATTTTCTGGCTTTGTAAATTTACGCCCCAGCCCATTTTCAAAATAAATTTTCCACGCCGACACATCAAGCATTCTATAATGCAAACGCCGATTTAGCTCTGGCATTTCGCGTTCGATAAACTTCCGGTCTTGGTGAATTGAATTTCCAGCCAAATATATTTCTTTACCAAAATTTTTATCCAAAAATTCTAGAAGTTCTTTTTCTACTTCTTCTACCGGCTTGCCATCTTTATTTTGTTCTATCAAAGCATCACGAGATTTGGCATTTTTGTCCCAAAATTCCCCCACCATTCTTTCTTTCATCAACTTATCAGAAACTTTTACTACTGCTTCATATCTTGCAACTTCTTTTAAGCTCATATTTGTGCCGATCGCTGCCACTTCCAAAATTTTATCATTTTCTGGTTCTAGCCCAGTCATTTCTAAATCAATCCAAAGAAGTTTTGCTTTTGCCATTACATTTCCTCCGGGATTTCAATTCCCAAAATATTAAGCCCGTGTTCGAGCACATTATAAAATACTTTTACAAGTTTAATTCGCTCGACTTCTTCAGCGCTTCCTACCACCGGACAGTTTTCATAAAATCTCGAAAATTCTTGTGCCACTTCATAAAGATAGTTCGCAAGCTTGTGTGGCGCCATTTCCTCCACTGCCTCATCAAGCACATTCCTGTATTCCAACAGTTTCTTTGCTAAATTTCGTTCAGCGGGTTCTGAATATGCTTTCGAGGAGCATATTTGACGACGGGTCAAATACGGAGCGACCGAAGCCCGTGACGACGGGCCTGAGGGAGCGTTCCGAGAAAGCATTTCAGAAACCGCGGATAGGATCTTTTTAGCACGTACAGCAGAATATAGCAAATACGGCCCAGAATTTCCGGTCATTTTTACTGACTCTTCTGGGTCGAAAATGATATCGCCACCCATTTTGTATTTCAAGAACGCATATTTATAAGCGGCAGTAGAAACTTTAGAATCTTCCGAATCATATTGATTTTTTAATTCATCCGAAACCATTTTAAGAACATCCACAGCTTTTAAGAAATTACCTTTCCGAGAAGACATTTTTACATTGCCCGGAAGTTTTACCAAACCGTGTGTAAGATGCGAAGTTTTTTCTACTAGTTCTGGTGCATATTGTTCTACCGACTTCAAAACCACTTTCATATATTCGAGTTGCTCATTACCCGTAATCACCACCGATTTATCAAAATGATAATCTTCATATTTTTTGAAAATCAACCCTACATCTTTTGCCTCGTAAGTTGGCACACCCTCGCTATTAATAAATACGCGCGTATGAAGTCCATATTTTTCGCCATCAAAAATTACTGCATCACCAGATTTTTCATAAACACCGGCAGCTAGTTCTTCCAAAACTTTAGAAAGCCCGAGTGATGCCACTGTAGATTCTGGGTAAAATATATCAAACTTAACACCAATCTTAGCATAAAAATCTTTGAAATATTCGTAGCTTAGTTCCCGACCCTTCCAATAGAGATCAGAAATTAAAGTGCCGTGAATATTTTCGGCGTTGATTTTATAAATTTCTTTGTTAAGCTCGGTAATTTCAGCCTTGGCATTTTCGTCGTCTTCATAAGCTGCCGTGCCTTCCACATAGCATCGCGCAATCGTCTCTATAGTCAAAGCCTTATTATTAGAGATGCTATTCGAGGAAACAGGAGTAGCGGAGCGAGCCGTACTTGAAGTACGGTGAGCGAGCAACGCATCTGTTGACGAAGAAGAGCACTCTAATAATAGGGCGTACATTGTCTTAGCTACATGAAGACCCACATCACCACCAAAATTAGCACGCACAACTTTAGCGCCTGCGTATTCAAACAGCCGAGAAATCGAATCACCCACTACCGAAGTATAAAGATGCCCTACGTGCAAAACTTTAAATGGATTCGGGTCTGAAAATTCACAAATTACCGTTTTACCCGCAAATTTGTCTGACGCAATTTCAAAATTTTCCGAAAGCGCAGAAATCTTCTCGTTCAAAGCCTTATCAGAGAGTTTAAAATTAATAAACCCAGGTGGGGTGGAAATAATTGAAAAAGGTTCATCGAGGACCATAAGCTCGGCCGAACGGCCTTGAGTGTGTCCGAGATGGACCTTTTTAATTATTTCTTCTGCTATTTCCATAGGATTTTTATGAAGCTCTTTGGTAAGTCTTAGCGGCGCATTGGAAGAATAATCTGCATCAATATTTTCTGGCGCAACTACAATTTCTGGTTCAAAATCAATTCCATAGAGTTCTGAAATAACTTTTTTAAGATTTTCTCGCAGTTCTTGCATATATATATTATAGCATAATTACAGGTTATATGGTATAATAAGAACAGCTGTGCGGGTATCGTATAACGGCTATTATGTATCCTTCCCAAGGATAAGACCAGGGTCCGACTCCCTGTACCCGCACCATTTTTTATGCCTAGTCGCCGTTGGCTTCGCTCGGTGTAATAAATTCAGAAATCTTATTATCTTGTTCTAAGGCTTCAAATTGACTTTGAAATTCTGTAAACGGTACTTTGATAGACACAAAGTTTACTTCCGTGTCAGTTTTAGCAATCAATTTTACAAAATAATAACCATCACCATTGATCGACACAAACTTACCAGACTGCCCACCTGGTTCCAATTTAATTGCCTCAGACGCGCGACCACCATCAATGTTTTGTGCCGACACATAGCCACCCGTTTCCTCATACACAATTTCTTCACCAAGAGCCTCAGCCACTGCCGTA
Organism: Candidatus Saccharimonadota bacterium; assembly: GCA_017404935.1. Classification (GTDB taxonomy): domain Bacteria; phylum Patescibacteriota; class Saccharimonadia; order Saccharimonadales; family Saccharimonadaceae; genus Nanosyncoccus. Next base: position 2,155 of record JAFRBI010000003.1, on the reverse strand, counting down.
TAATTACCACCATTTTCAGCAAGCATTTTTTCAACCTTAGAAGCTAGCTCAGAAGCTTTTTTATCAATTTTTTCTTCCACTTTTGCCTTCAAAAGTGTCAAATAAAGCATTCTTTTATATTCAGTTTTAGAAAGCCCAAAATTATCTTCCACGATTTTTACAAAACTATCTTCACTTCGTTCGATCCCACCAATATGAAGATGTCTTTCAAATTCAGCATCTACATCTTCATCCGAAATTGTAATATCATTTTCGTGCGCCAATTTTACTGCGTAAGTGTATTTTTCGGCTTCAGAAAGTGCCGCACGACGATACTGCGCCCGAAGCGCCTCAATTGAAGCCTCGTTATCTACTTGCCCAGACTGCCGTTCAATCGAAGTAATACTGCTCCGATAAAGCATCAAATAATCCGAAAATCTCACCGATTCATCATCAACCGTAGCTACCGAAATTGGCAAAATTTTAGTCACCCTAAAAAGTAAATCGTCCGTCATATTGAAACGATAAAGTGCAAGCCAACCACCTACAATCAAAACAGCAATCACCACAAAAGCAATCAAAACCGTGCTAATTACAATGCGATGTTTGGTCCATTGAAGAGGATATTTAAACTTCCGGCCCTGCGCCAAAACCTCTTCGCGACGCTCGTCAACCTTCTCTTGTTCAGTCTTCTTGTCTTTCTTAGATAGTAGTTTCATGGTATAATATAAGTATAACATACCTGGCTTTTTTAGCCAATGTGGCTCCGTAGCTCAATGGATAGAGCAGCTCCGTCCTAAGGAGAAGGTTGCGTGTTCAAGTCACGCCGGGGCTACCAAAAATTTGTATTTTAATCAAAAACAAAGTCAGGACATGCGCCTGACTTTGTTTTCATGCTAGTTTCTTTTGCTAAACTTTTCTTTTTAAAGAAAAGTTTAAGCTGCTTACTTGTCTACTACTTCGCCTTCAACGGCATCGTCATCAGAAGATTTGTCGGAAGCACCTTCCGAAGTACCTGCATCTTTTGAAGCCTCTTGGTACATCTTTGCGCCAATTGGCATAATCTTATCAGAGAGTTCCTTAGCAGCAGCCTCAAGAGCGTCCTTGTCAGCGTCTGCATCATTCAAAACTTTTTTAGCATCTTCTACAGCACTCTTGATGGTTTCTTTATCTTCGTCAGAAATCTTATCTTTGTATTCATCTGGCATCTTTTCAGCCTGATAAATTGCATTTTCAAGACGGTTCTTTACCTCAATCACATCCTTTTTCTTCTTGTCTTCTTCGGCATGCATTTCTGCTTCTTTTTGAGCCTTTTCAATGTCTTCCTTGCTCATATTACCAGAGTTTTGAATGGTAATAGATTGCTCTTTGCCAGTGCCTTTATCTTTGGCGGTTACGTTCAAAATACCGTTAGCGTCCAAGTTAAAGGTCACTTCAATTTGCGGCACGCCACGAGGGGCAGGAGCAATACCATCAAGAATAAATCTACCGAGAGATTTGTTGTCAGCTGCAAATTCGCGCTCACCCTGAAGCACGTGAATTTCTACTTGTGGCTGATTGTCCGAAGCCGTGGAGAAAATCTCAGACTTAGATGTAGGAATTGTAGTATTTCTATCAATAAGTGGGGTTCTCACACCACCCATAGTTTCAATACCAAGAGTAAGTGGAGTTACATCAAGCAGCAAAACGTCCTTTACATCACCTTGAAGAACGCCACCTTGAATTGCAGCACCCACGGCTACTACCTCATCTGGGTTCACACCCTGCATTGGGTCTTTACCAAAGATAGATTTTACTTTTTCAATTACAGCTGGCATACGAGTCATACCACCAACCATCACTACTTCATTAATATCAGAAGTTTTGAGTTTAGCATCTTTAAGTGCCTTCTCTACTGGGCCAGCCAATCTATCAAGAAGTGGTTGCACCAATTCTTCTAGCTTGGCACGAGTAAGGGTATATTCAAAATGCTTTGGCCCTTCATCATCGACAGAAAGGAATGGTAGATTGATATCAGTAGAAGTAGAGCTAGACAACTCCTTCTTGGCTTTTTCAGCTTCATCTTTAATACGTTGCATCGCAGCCGCATCTTTTCTAATATCAATACCAGATTCTTTCTTAAACTCATCTACGAGAAATTCTACAAGAATGTTATCAAAATCTTAAACACCAAGGT
>JAFRBI010000011.1 GCA_017404935.1 Candidatus Saccharimonadota bacterium | reverse complement strand
TTTCGGTTGTGCGCCACCGACCGCGATCGCTTTACCCTTACGCGTACGCGCGTTCGTTCGGGTACGTTGACCCTTAACCGGAAGACCGGCTGTATGGCGGACACCTTTATAGGAGTTAATATCCTTTAAGCGTTTGATATTATTGCTCACGAGGCGTCTCAAATCACCCTCAACATGGTATTTCTTGGGAATAATGTCGTTGATTTTTTGTTCGTCAGCCTCGGTGAGATCTTTCACCCGAGTGGTAGGCTCGATTTTAGCCTCCGCAAGGATTTTCTTTGAAGTGGTTCTTCCAATACCATAAACATAAGTAAGCCCAATCCAGACTTGCTTATCGGAAGGAATTACCACACTAGCTATTCTAGCCATATATTTTAACCCTGCCTTTGCTTATTCTTAGGTTTTTTCTTGTTGATAACACGAAGCACACCTTTGCGGCGCACAATAATGTCATCAGGGGAGATTTTTTTAACACTTGCACGTACTTTCATAGTGTCAAAATATCCTTTCCTATTATGCTACATCTTGTAGCGTTGATATTAATCTTTGAGCCGAAAACTAATTCTGCCTTTCGTTAAATCGTAAGGCGTTAACTCCACTTCGACTCTGTCGCCTGGTACGAGACGGATATAGTTTTTGCGCATTTTTCCGCTCATATGGGCAACAATAATATGACCATTCTCGAGTTCAACCCGAAATTGGGTATTAGGCAGTGCCTCAACGACAATACCCGTGAGTTTAATCACTTCCTTCTGACTAGCCATAAATTACTCTTCTATTATAGCACGAGAAAAATAAAAATACAAGGGTTTTATTCAACTAAAATTGCTCTTACAAATTGACGGGACATATAGGTTTTTTGCTGATCAGACCATTCGCCAGCACAAGATATCAAGGTTAAAGATTCGCGGCCTGCAGTTGGAGTCCTAATTGCGGTAGCCATATAATCATTTGCTTCAGATAAAGCCACAGCTCTATTTTCTACCACCGAATACTTAAACTTAGCACCGTCACCACGCTCAATCACGATAATATCGCCCTCAGAAAGAGCAGGTAAAGCCTTAAACACACCCTGAACGTGTGGGCCACCATTGTGCCCGTCAATTAGAAGCGTGCCGCCCTTGCCTGGCTTACCAGAATTGTAATACCACCCCACATCAAAAATATTGTTAGGGGTAGATAGCTCACCTTTGTCATTTACGCCCATTGGGAGCACTCTTGCATTATGAATATCGAGCTTGTCAATCGAAAGATATCTTGGGCGATCTGCCGCTACACGATATTCTGCTACTTCGCTAGCCGAAGGCGCTACCTCTACTAATTCTTCATCCATTTCAATAGCAATAGCCCGTTCGCTACCTTCTTTTTCATCGTAATAAATTTTTTCCCAAATAGCAGTTTTTAAGAAAAAGACCAAAAACAAAATTATAAGAACCGAGATTAACACCCACTTCAAAACCGCTCGCCCATTACTAATCTTGAGGCTCATTTTGAAAATCGTCGTAAGTTATCATTAGAGCTCTAGAATCTACCGACCTTAGATTCTCTAACGCCACCGTCACTACGATAAGAAGCCCTGTACCAGAAATTGAAAGCCCAAGTGGTGCACCAGTTGTCAGAATAAAGATATAATCTGTCGCAAATGGTAGCATTGCAATAAGACCTAGTGCCAACGCGCCAAAGAGGTCTAGCCGACGAACTACTTTACCAAGATATTCGGCAGTTTTGCCGCCAGGGCGCACTCCCTCGATAAAACCGCCTTGTTTTTGCAAATTATCAGCAATTTCCTTAGTATTGAAGATGATCGAGGTATAGAAATAAGTAAATGCAAACACCAAGAGGAAATACATAATTGGATAAACAAACCACTGGCCAGTAATACCATCTGGATACATCGTGGCAAAGTTAGATGCTGATGGTGCCGAAAATACCGTAGTAAGCCAAGCGCCAATTTCATTCCCAGGATTAAACGAAGTAATTACCTGGCCCACGAGTGCTGGAAGCGACAAAAACGCTGTGGCAAAAATCACTGGTACTACGCCTGCAGCAATCAGCTTAATCGGAAGAATTGATTTAATACCACCATACATAGAATTGCCACGCACACGCTTAGCATAGTTAATTGTAATTACTCGCTGAGCTTCGTTTAGCTTTACCAACAGATATATTACTACCAGCATCGCAATCGCAAAACCTATAATAATCCAAAATACCGTTGCATTAATTGGGAGCTCTGTACCAAAGAGGTTGAGCGCACCAGAAGAAGTATCTGTAAGAGCCGAACCAAGCTGTGCCATCGTGTGTGGAAGTTGCGAAATAATTGAAGCAAAGATTAAAGTAGAAATACCGTTACCAATGCCCTGTTCAGTGATCAGCTCACCCATCCACATTAAGATAAGAGAACCTGCAGTCATTGCGGTAACGGAAAGTACCCAGTCGCCCATTGATGGCACGAAATCTGTAGAAATGTTTGCCGAAATCGTGGATTGATAAAGAATGAAGATGTAAGCAATAGATTGAATAATTGCAAGAGGCACTGTGAGCATTCTAGTCCATTGATTGATTTTTCTACGGCCTGTTTCGCCATCATTAGAAAGCTCCTCTAATCTTGGAATCGCCTTAGACAAGAGCTGCATCACGATAGAACCAGTAATATATGGTGAAAGCCCTACCAAAATAATTGAAAATGAAGCCAAACCACCACCAGAGATTAAATTGAGAAAGTTAGAGAAATCAGACTTTTCTAGAAGGTTAGAAACTGCCTCTTTAAAGGTAGCAGCATCGCCCATCGGCACCGGAATCTGAGAAAGCAATCTGTAAGCTACGATAATACCGAGAATTATACCAATCCTCTTGAGCATATCTTTATTCTTGAAACTTCTGAAAATAGTCTTGAAATGCATATAAACCTCTACTAACTTTATCTATTGTAGCATACTTTTTGATAAATTTGAAGGAACTTATCTATAGTCTTATCGAGTGAATGCTCATTTGCTATCTCTATCGACTCTGAAGACATCTTCTTTCGAAGTTCCCTATCTGAAAAGAGTTTATAAATGGCACCAGCCATAGAGGCTACGTCGCCTGGTTTAATCAAAAAGCCATTTTCCCCGTTTTTACAAACTTCTGCTACGGCACCAGCATCTACAGCGATCAAAGGAAGCCCAGTTGCTGCCGCCTCAATCAATACGATTCCTTGAGTCTCTATCTCTGAAGCAGTTGCAAACACGTCCCCTACCTTATATAATTCAGCCAAATCTGGCCCGGTTACGCGACCTAAAAATCGCACATTCTCTGTTACGCCGATATTTTTAGCTTCTTCCTCGAGCCTCGGTCGGTCCACCCCATCACCAACCACAACAAACAATGTTTTTGACAGCTTGTCAAGTTTATTGCTTTTACAACGATAGAGATAATCTGCAAAAGCCCGCATCACCAAGCCCACCTTCTTCTCTGGATCTACTCTACCTACATATAATAATATAGGTACATCGTCTGGAATCTTATATTTATTATATATGGCAGCATCTGGCCGGCCAGGCTTAAAGGCAGTAAGATCTACCCCATTACTCACTGCTTCTACCGGCACACCAATGTTTTGGTCACCAAATAAATTCTTAATCGCAAGTTTAGTTGGCATCGTGATATAATCGCTCTTTTTCTGCCTTTTCACAAAATAAGATGAGAGCATATTATTTACCGGTTTTCTCATCATCCCCGGAATAGCCAAAGATTGGGTCAAAACTTCTGGTTGATTATGCTCGGTAGTTACCACCGGAATCTTATTCTTCCGGGCATATTTTACTACCGACACCCCAATTGGGTCCGAACCTTGCACATGCACTACATCTGGGCGAAAACCAGATAGCGCTCGTTTTACTTGATGATACGGGAACACCGAAGCTTTCAGTCCGTGTTTGTAAATCAATTTCTTTTTTTCTACATTATGAATTTGGTCTGGGTAGACTTTTACATCGGTAGAACTAAGATATACCACCTTTACGCCATTGATTTCTTCGGTATGATAATACTTATTCTGGCTCGGTGTCAAAACTAAAACTTCATGCCCCCGAGCTGCCAAGCCCGAAGCCAAATTATAAGAGAACATCGCCACCCCATTAATCATTGGGTAAAAAACTGGCGTAGCTATAGCGATTTTCATAGAGATTTAGCCTTATCTAATTGCGGGTCACGCATTTTATTAATATCTTCTGCTGTCATCGTCACTTCTATGTCTGGGGTTACACCATCATTGTTGATAGAATTTCCCTTTGGCGAAAGCCACTCTGCAATAGTGATTTTAAGAATGCCACCGCCCGAAAGATTATACATTTTTTGCACTACGCCCTTACCATAAGTTTTAGTCCCTACAATTGTAGCCTTACCATAATCTTTGAGCGCAGCTGCAGTGATTTCTGACGCTGAAGCCGTAGAACCATTTACTAGAACTATTGTCTTCATATCTTTCAAAATCGCCCTACCCGAGGCAGTATTCATTTTGTCTTCGCCAAAATGTGTAGATTTTTGGGTTAAAATTAATTTACCATCAATCCAAAGCGAAAGCAAATCCTGCGCTGCCGATACATAGCCACCACCATTACCTCTAAGGTCCAAAATTACCTTATTTATGCCTTTTTCTTTAAATTTAGCAGCTTCTTTTTGAATTTCGGTGCCGGTATTATTGTCGAACCGAGTTACTGTAATAATCGCAGTGTCGCCATCGTAAGTTACATATTCAGACACATTGTTAATTTCCTCACGCGTCATCTCAAAATCTAGCTCTTTACCATCACGCGCTACGGTCAAAGTCACTTCCGTGCCAGCTTCTCCCCTCAAAATCTTAGCAATATCAGTAGTACTCCAAGTATAAACTTCTTCCCCATCAATTTTATAAATAATATCGCCAATCATTACGCCAGCACGTTCTGCTGGGTTATTTGGAAGAAGCCGAAGAATTCTTACATAACCATCTCGAAGTCCCATTTCTACACCTACACCTGCGCCGACATTACCGTGAAGCACGCTATTGGTATAATTATCGGCTTCTTCTTCGTCCATATATTCCGTATAAACATCGCCAACCGCCTCTACCATACCCTTTTTAGCGCCTTCAAGAAGTTTTTCTTCATCAATCTCGCCATTATAAGCCTCTCTCAACTTACCATAAATTTCATCAAGCTCAGATTGGTTAATTTCGGAGGTTTTAAAACCACCAAGATAAATACCAAACCCACTAAAAATATTATCAAAATTAACGCCTACGAAAACACCGATGATGGCAAGCACAAAGCCTATAATAATCGCATTACCAAGGCTAACCTTTTTTTCTTTAAACTCAGGATAATCTGTTTTTTTTACAGTTTTCTTTTTTGCCATATAACTATTTTAGCACTATACCTAAGTTTAATCAAAATGGACGAACCACATATTAGAAGAACCGACATTCTTTCTAGAACAGAAATCGCCGATATTACAACCAATTGATGGCCAGTTTACGTTGTATTCAGTAATATTTACCGAGCCATTTTCATTCACGCTTTCAACCCACATTACGTGCCCATAAGGACCGCCAAATTGCACTGCAATAGTATATGGTGCTGGGTTTCTATCTACATAAGTCTTGATACCAGTAGCCGGTACAGTGTAGCCCTTGGCATTTACATAGTTAGACGCATTACCACCCCAAGTGTTAGAAATACCCCATTTCTCTTTTGCCTTCCAAGAAGCATAGGAAGTACATTGACAAACTGCGCCACCATAGGCAGAATATCTCACATTATCACGCGGGCAATTGCCTTGATACGGGTAAGTATTAGCGACGCCATACCATCTAGAACCATTACCAGTAGTATTAGAAGGTGGCGTCCAAGCAAGCAGTTTTAGTTGTTCTTCCCAATAACTCGCCAACACCGAAGCATCGTCTGCACTCTTTTCATAAGAAGCTTTTAATACTTGCTGATCGGCTCTTTTTGAAGCCACCAAAGAACGTTTAGCTTCGCTACTTTCGATCGCCTGCTCTACTTCTTCTTTTTGATTATTCAAACTTATCTTTAATTCTTTAATTTTTTGAGAAGCTAACGCGATTTCTTGTTTTGCCACATCTTCACGAGCTTGTTTTTCGGCATAATCAGAAATAGACTTACTGCCAGCCAAAATTGTAATTGGCTCAGAATCAGAATCAAAATGCATATCAATCAACATTTCGGCAAGTGCCACCTGGTTATCGGCAAGTTTCTTTTCATTTTTTTCAATTTCAACATTCAACTCTTGAACCTTAGCCTCATTTGCCGCAATTTCTGCATTTAAAGCCGAGATTTCAGAATTCAAAGCCGCAATTTGTGCAGCTACTGAATTCGCCATTTGGTTGTAAGAGTTAGCCTCTGCGCGATTTTGTTGCATATTGGCTTTAGCATTCTCACATTCTGTATCGCCAACCTTACAGTTATAGGCATTGCTAGTATTTGCTGCAAAAGCCCCAAAAAGTACCATTAAAGTAACTAAGAATGTGTAAATAAACGCCCGCTTCAAAATTAAATTTTTGTTTTTGCGTTTTCGCATACTTTTATTATAGCATAAGCATTACATTTTATGCAAGTATTTGGACACCGCCAACATCGAAGAAATTCGCCCAATCACAATGCCGGAAGCGATAAATACTAGAAATACCAAAATCAGTTGGTTAGATTGTAAAATATTGTTAATAGAAGATACGTCAATGCCATAGCCAGATAATTTTGGTGACAAGAACATAAACCCAAAATAGCTAACCGTCGCCGAAACAATCCCTGCGATAATACCGCAAATTTCTGCCTCAACTAGAAATGGCCCACGAATGAATCTTTTATCTGCGCCTACTAATTTCATCATATAAATTTCTTCACGCCGTGAGAAAATTGCCATTCTAATTGTCGAGAAAATAATCAAAACTGAAATCACCAAGAACACCGCAGCCAGTACAATGCCACCAGTCCTTGCAATTCTTGCCCAAGAAGTAATTGTAGCAATTTCTTTTTGATTTACATCGTAAGTTGGCGCAAGCTCAATATCTAAATTATTTATAAATAGTGGGTCTTCCTCTACAATAGTTTTTATACTAGTAATGTCGTCAATATTATAAACTTTAATTCGCATCGTCGCCTGCATCTTAGAAATCATTATTTTTTTCATTTCTTCATCCAAGACATTTACGATTTCTTCGCTATCTTTATTCTCGGCAAGGAACTTTTCGTATTCTTGTTCAGAATTAGAAACTACCACACTTTTGATGTTAGAATCAGCCGAAATTACGTTACTTAATTCTGTCAAAACTTCATCTGATGTATTTGGTTTAAGATAAATCGTAATATCAATTTTATCTTTCATCATTTCGGCAGTGTTTGTAAGAATCACACTTGCCACAATCGTTACAAACAAAATTATCATTGTAATTGCCATCACGATAGTAGATGCACAAGAAAGCCAAATGTTCCTAACAAAACCTTTGGTACCGTACTTCATGATGCGGCCTTCTTTTCTTACTGGGTGGTGAGCTTTAGCTTTGCCCATCGCCTTGAGACCACGTTTTGATGCATCTTTCAAATCTTTATTTTTCTCGCCCATCTTTTTCCTTAAATTACATTACTTTTTGTTACTTTACGTTTTCTTACAGCTGGTCTAACGGTATTTTTAGTAACTGGCGTAACTGGCTTTTTTGCTACTGGTTTAGGGGCTGGCTTTGGTGCCGGAGTTACTACAGGTTTTGCCACAGGTTTTGCCACTATTTTTCTAGCCATTTGCGGGTTTAATGCATGCCCTGGCGCTTGAATAATTCTCCCCGTCATTGATACCGAAACATCCAAAGGCCTTTCATCTAGTTTGTAAATACCATGATTCTTTTGGTCGTCTACAATCTTACCTTTTTTGAGCGTTACCACACGTTTACCAAGATTATTCACAATACTCTCATTGTGAGTCGTAACTAAAATCGTAGTGCCAAAATCGTTAATCTTTTTAAGGAGATCGATAATTTCGTTCGTAGTGAGTTTGTCAAGATTGGCCGTAGGCTCGTCAGCAATTAAAATCTTTGGCTGCCTTGCTACCGAACGCGCGATCGAAACTCTTTGTTGTTGCCCACCAGAAAGTTGCCCTGGAAATTTATTAGCTTGCGGAAGAAGATCTACTAGCTCCAAAACTTTTGGCACGGTTTTTCTGATGTCTTTCGAACTCATCCCAATAATTTCTAGTGCAAAAGCCACGTTTTCGTAAACGGTGCGCCGAGGAAGCAATTTAAAATCTTGGAATACAACACCTAATCTTCTTCTATAGCCTGGGATGTGGCGTTTTTTTACATAATCAAGGTCGATACCGCCCACCACAATCTTACCAGAATCTGGAATTTCTTCCTTGGTGAGCATTTTAATAAGTGTAGATTTACCTGCACCAGATTTACCAACCAAAAATACAAATTCGTTTGGTTCAATATGAAGTGAAACATTATCAAGCGCTGGCTCTTCATCGCCAGGGTATTTCTTGGTAACAGAATCAAGCAAAATCATAATTCTATTTTACCATAAACGAAATGAAATGCAAATTATTTTATCTTTTCAAGCTCAGACATCAATGAGTCGTCAATTTTTTGTTTGAACTCTAAATGCACCGAGATATGTTTAATTTCTTCCGGCTGATAAATCGCAAGTGGAGAGATTTTAGCCGAAAGGTTATTTTTGGCTAAGATTTCTTCAATTTTTGCCACAATCTCGCCGTAAGTTTTATTGGTCTCCACCGTCAAATCACGTTTTTCTACTACCGGCTCGACGTCTACTTCGGTGCACGGGTGCGAGAGCTCTACCAATTTATCAAAGTCAATTTCAAAACCAGCAAGATAATCGAGTAACTTAAAGTTGCGCTTAGTAGAGCTTCTAAATTCGCCTACTACGCCAATTACTTCCCCGTTTGCCCATACTTCGGCAGCACGCTTTTTCTCGAATGGCAAAGCCTCAGGCGAAGTAATTTTAAGTGGTTTGATCTCAAAGTCAATGTTAAGCGCTTCAAGCAAATTCTCTACATAATATTTTGCTTTATAATAAGCCGTGCCTTGATTTTTTCTCTCAGCCAAAACAAAACCAAGTCGAGATTTTTCTACCGGCACGTTTTCTGTGTCTTGCCCCCACGCTTTTTGATAAACTTTATTTATTTCAAAAATCGCAAATTTATCTACTGGTAACTTCTGGTTGACATATGTCTTATCTAATAAACTTGGTACAATAGTTTGGCGAACTAGTTGTAATTCCGGTGAAATCGAATTAACAATTTTGTAAGAATTTTTAATATCAAGCCCAGCTTTTTCTAATAGCCTCGAACTCACGAAACTATAAGTCAAAACCTCGTTTGCGCCAAATGATTTCAAAATATCACGAACGTTGGTTTTAAGTTCCAAAAATTTATTCTTTTCGGCAGTAGCATGAAGTGGCAAAACTGGTGCGATATTATCATAGCCAAGTAGCCTTCCTACTTCTTCAATAATATCTTCTTTAATATGAATGTCGGTGCGCCAAAGTGGCACAGTTACCGTAAGGCCAGCGCCAACTTTAAACCCAACGTTAGTTAGAGTTTTGGCGATTAATTTTTCATCGTAATTAGTGCCGAGCAGATTATTGATTTCATCTACCGTTACAGCAACTTTTATATATTCTTCTGGAGTACTCATAGTATCAGCCACAGCAGCTACTTTAAAACCACCAGCGAGCATTTCAGACGCAGCCTCAGCTACACGCAAAGTCTGATATGGTGGTTGGCCTTTGGTAAATCTCGTAATCGCTTCCGAAAAGATACCATGCGCCATTTGAGTTTTGCGAAGATTATAAAGTGAAAATGTTGCAGACTCAATGATAATATTTTTGGTATTTTCATCAATCATTGTAGATTTGCCACCCATTGCGCCAGCAAGCGCTACTGGCACGTCGCCACTACAAATTACGATGTCGTTTTCGTTCAGATCTACTACAGTATCGTCCAGGAGTTCAAGCTTTTCGCCTTTTCTTGCTAGTCTTACATTAATTTCTGGCTTAGAAGAACCACCAACTTTTACAAATTTATCATAGTCAAATGCGTGAAGTGGCTGACCAGTAAGAAGCATTAAGAAATTCGTTACATCCACAACTGGTGAGATTGGCTTCATCCCAGACTTAGACAAAATCGTGTCCATCCACGAAAGATATTTTTTAGAAATTTCACCGTGTTTTTCTAAAACTACGGCTGAGTATCTAGCACAAATTCCTTTGTCCAAAATCTTTACTTTTAAATCAGAAGAAGGTTTGAGTTTGGTTTCTTGATATTCAAAGTTAAAACTTTCTCCCAAAATTCCTGCTACCTCGCGGGAAAAACCAATTACGCCAAAAGTATCTGGACGGTGGGTGAGAGATTTATTTTCAATATCTAAAATTTTGTCGTTTAATTCAAATACGTCTTTAAGAAGATCGCCTGGTTTTGCCATATTTGGGTCAATTTCTACAATTCCAGAATGATCATCGCCAAAGTCTAGCTCGTCAGCACCAGCTAGCATACCATTAGAATCGTATTTATTTAGCATTTTGCGCTTGCCAATGATAAATGGCGAATCTTCATTGACTGATGCTGGCACCATCGCACCTGGCGCAATCCACGCCGCAAGCATACCTTCACGCACATTTGGCGCACCACAAACCACTTGCACCGTCTCTTTTTGTCCAACATCTATTTGACAAAGTGTCAAATGTGTGTCAGGAATTTTTTCAGCCGAAACCACTTTTGCTACATATATATTATTGTATTTTTCGGACTCATCAATTACGCCCTCTACTTCTACTAATCTCGCGCCAATCAACTTAACTAGCTCTTCATCAGAAATTGGCACGTTTACATATTTTTTGATCCAGTTTAACGAAATTTTCATATCTTCCTCCCTACCTAAAATTCCTTAAGAAATTTAAATTGCCACTTTCAAAATAACGTACGTCTTTCAAGCCGTAGCGAAGCATTACTAGCCTGTCGATACCGCCACCCCACGCAAAACCGTGATATTTGTTAGGATCAATTCCGGCCATTTTAAGAACGTTTGGATGAATCATCCCACAGCCTAGCATCTCGAGGAAGTCGCCTTTTTTGCCACCAAGTGATTTTGGCTTTTCGATCATAAACTCTAAGCTTGGTTCAGTAAATGGGAAATACCCTGGCTGAGTTCTGATATTTAACTTTTGCTCATAGTATTTTTCAAAGAACTCTCTAAGAATTCCGAGCATCTGGCCCATTGTGCAATCTTCGGATACATACACACCCTCACACTGATAAAAAGTATGCTCGTGCGTAGCGTCTACATCTTCGTTGCGATAAACTCTGCCCGGCACTACCACGGCGATATTTTTGCCTTCGTCTAGTTTGCATTTAAACTGTTTCAAAACACGGTTTTGCATTGTAGAAGTATGAGCTGGCGGGATAAAACCTTCTTCGGTTCTAAAAGTATCATAACCATCACGAGCTGGGTGCTCTTTGGCGAAGTTAAGAGAATCAAACATATGATATTCATCGTCTAACTGACGGCTTTCTACTACGTCAAAGCCCATCAATTGATAAATTTCGCGAACTCTGTCTAGCTCAGTCATTAAAGGATGGCATGAACCTTGAAGTGCAGGATAAAGCGTAGGTAAATCTTCGTTTGGGGCGCACGGTGCTGTAATATCAAGTGCCTCTACCTCAGCGTCGGTGCGAGCATTTTCGGCTTTCATAATTTTATCAATCAAAGCCATCTTTTTTAGATTTAGCTCTTTACCAAATTCACTGCGCTTTTCTGGCGCAATATCTTTGATTTTCGCATATTCTGCGTTCAAATCTTTTAGCTCTTTTTTGAGTTTTTCTACTTCATCCATACTATATATTATTATACCACAAAATTGCGGGTTCTGAGGTCATCGTATTCGGTTTGCTTAGAATACCAAGCGTAAAGCGTGAGCGCTACTTCGTCGCTGTGATAATTTAAAATTGGTTTTTCAAATGTAATAATCGGCTCAGCCGTCATTAAACGTGTGGAAGGATCATAGGTGGCAATAACATTAAGATAATCCGCATAAGCCAAAGCGATTTCGGCTTCACCTTTAGTTAAGCCAGAACGACGCGAAATTACGCCAGCAGCAGAATAATCCTTCGGGTGTTCTTTATAATATTCATCGCGAATTTTAGCCGTAGCGCTCTCTTCTCCAGAAAGAAGCGATTTTACTTCCGAATAAAGTGCATAGCCAGAATAAAGATCGATATTTTCAGTTGCCTCTGAGCCAAAACTATATGCACCACCAGTATATATTGCCAACTTTTCTTTTTCTGAGTCTAAGATATTGTCATAATCGTCAACTTCAATTTTACACGTTTCATACATATCAAACATTTCCTTAAAGAAATTAAGAATATTTTTGAATGGACCGCCGTGAAGTTGATTATATTTTTCACAAACGCTGGCATCTTTTGTCCCTACCGAAGAATATCTATCCATCGCAAGAAGAGTAAAATCTTTAAAACCATCTTCATCTATAATAGCGTCCCAATCTGCCTGAGTATTACCCATATTGTCAGTGTTTACGGTATTGTGCGAGGTGCAATAAAGATCGCCTTCAATTCCCCCAGCCGATTGCACAGTCTCACAGCCTAATCCACTCATCGTAGTATATTCACCATTGCTACTTTTTGCTGTGGCAGAACCAGCCAGATTCGCGCTAGCTTTAGCTACCGTGTCGCCAACCGAACTTACCGCCGAAAGCGCGCCCGAAACCGAATTGTAATTACCAAGTGCCGAAGTAGCAATATTGTGCACAATAGAACCAAGGAAGGTATATGGCGAGCTAATGTCAAAAGGATTTTTAGTAGCCCTTTCAGCTTCAGCTTTTCTTGCCATTACTTTTTCTACTTCTTGATGATATTTTGCAACTGTTTCCGCGTTAGATGGCATCGCGCCAATTCTGTGCATATTAATAGTATTAGAAAGCACCGAGCCGCCTTCAATAATTCTATTCCCGCCAATTACACTCTGAAAAGTTTCTGAATTATTTTGAGACTGCGAAAGCTCAATATTTTCGTTGGCTTTGGCTACCACTTCCGAATCTGCTTCAGAACCCTTACCATTCCTTACCACCGAGTTGGCGCTAGATTTACCACTAGTCCCAACTGTAGTCTTTTTGATTATATCGGAATCAGCTTGCCCAGTAGTTTTAAGAACTCTATCTCTGCCAAAATTCTGGGCCTCTTCTTGGCTATAATTACTGTCAGACACGGCTGCTCTAAAATTCTTAGTTTCAAGAATTGAAAGATTTGTAGTTTCCGTACCTCCGGTTTCTACATTTTGATACGAAACTTCTGTGCCACGAGTTAGAGCGTTCATCACGTGATTGACTGGCCCGCCTCCTTGGACCCTAGCTCTCTGAATCGCTTCTTCCACTACAATAAATGCGTTCGATGCAAGATAAGGTTCGTTGGAAGACACGGCGGTATTAAGAAGCTCTGAAGCTCTCTGTGTAGAATTATCACTATAAATTGGTTCCCAAAAATAGAGACCAGTCTCCTCGTTTTTCTTCCATTCCCAACGTATAATATATTCTTTGGTATTTTCTGAAACTTGCGAAGACGCATCCCCCGACGACATTTCTGAAACCTCTCTACAATATGTCCCACCATCGCTCGAATTATCACAAGGAGTATCACCATCTTCATCTTTTATCATTTCTTCACCATTTGAGTTCACCTTGTTATTATCAAGCGCCCCACCAACTACAATATCCGAACCATTATCAAGTGTCGTGTTTAAAATCTCATAAAATTTTTCATCATCTTCACCATAATTTCCTGTCACCTCCCAATCATTAAAATTGCCACGAGAAAGTCCCATATCTTGATAAATCTCATCCACTTTATCACTATAATAATATTTAGTTCCAATATCAGCTGCAGCAGAATAAGCCGCATAAAGTTTAGGGTCAGACTCTACCGCCACCACAAAATCATCAGCCGAAATCACTTTACCATCCCAAAGCATCGCGAGCTCCCCTTCTTCATCAGAAACATAATTAAACCCACTCGCCGAAGCCACCAAATCATCACGATCTTCTATATTTGCAATATAAGTATCAGTCCGAATAAAATCACCATTTGCGGTGACCTGCCCCACATCAATACCATTTGCTACCAAATCTTTAAAATATTCATTTGGCATTTCGCCATTTTTGGCAAATTCCGCCGTCACATATTCACCCTGCTCTTCCAAAATTCCTATCGTGTCTCCAAAACCCAAAACTTCCATCAAATTAAAGTCTATCCCTCCGATCATCAAAACCGGAAGTCCAACAATCAAAAATATAATTCCGCCAATAGCAAGCAACAAAATTAAAATTGGTGCACCGGCCGCAAGGGCCATTTTGGCACCCTTAGACCCAGCTTTGCTTCCACCTTCATCAGCCTTGTTATTAGTTTGAGTTTTATTATAAAAACCACCCGTCGGAGCTTTACCACCCTTTGCAGCCATTGCCACACTAGCAGCAGTTTCAGCAGCACCTAAAACCCCAGCAGCTTTACTGCCGCCCTCTTTTTTATCTTCTTTTTCACCCAAAAATTCTGGCCGAACACCTTGCTGCTCAGATTTTTTTACATCATTATACGGGTCGTTTTCAGCCACCATATATAATATATATTATATCACTTATGCTAAAAATTAACCACGCGATGCTGGCGTAAATATAATTACGAGTGAAATAATTGCAAGAACGATAAGCACAATCCATACCCAAGCAAAACGATTGGTTTTGGTAGTTTCACGGATATATTCTGAATCACTAGCAAAATCAGTTACCTCGCCATCGTCAAAAGTTTCTACAGCCTTGTTTCTTAAATCTGCGGAAATTCGACGCTCTAAATCTACGTTTTTATTATCTTCTTTATTTACCATTATGCCCATAATATTTTCCTAAATAAGTTTTGTATTTTTTAATTATAGCATAGTTTTTGTGATATAATAAAGTTAAATATCATTTAAAGGAGGAATATGGCAACCAAAAAGCCTAAGTCGTCTGCAAAGTCTAAGACTGTCAAAACGACCAAACCAAAAACCAAAAAGGTGGAGCACGCAGAAGTTATCGCAAGCAAGACTACATCAAAATCCTGTCTAGCCGGTTTCTTCTCCAAAAAATATGAAGAAAAAGAGAGCGTTCTCACTATCTTCAAAAATCACAAATTTTACGGAGCCTTACTCGGCGAAGTTATCGGGACAATGCTTATCACATTGCTTCTCTTTGCTTTGTCTCTCATGGGGCTTTCCAGCATCGCTACATATTCATTTGCAGTTATCGCAATTTTCGTAGGTGTATATGCATTTTCTGGCGCCTGCCTTAACCCAATTATTACCGTGGGTATGATGGCAACTCGCCGTATGTCCGTCATTCGTGGCGTTATGTACATCTTGGCAGAGATTGTCGGTGCCTGGCTCGGCTGGCTCATTTTCAACTCATTCCAGCTCGCTGGTGGCGACACCGCCTATGCAGTTCCTGCAATGGCAGAAGTTGCTGAAGGTAAATTCTTTGTAATTGCAATGATCGAAATGCTTTCTGCTATCGTAGTAGCATTTCTATATGCTCGCGCTCTCAAATACAAAAAGAGCATATTTACCTTTGCTGCAGTTGTAGCAGGTGCATTCGCATTTGTAATGGTTGTATCTTACGTAATTTCCGCAGCCTTCCTAGGCCTCAATGCGAACTTTATCGTAAACCCAGCAACCGCATTAATGTTCCAGATCTTCCCAACCGCAGGTGCAAACTTTGGTGAAATTCTTGGCGGCATTTGCCAAGCTCTTTCCATCTATGTGCTTCTTCCTGCTCTTGGTGGCGTCATCGGCTTCTATATTTCCGACTTCGCCGGCAAATTGTCTGCAGAAGATTAAAGTTAGGAATGGCATTCTCAAAACATAATGAGATTTAGACCAGATTTGTTTGTGTAAAACTTACAACCTAACAATGAAAAAATGCTCCGATTATAAGAGCATTTTTTCTTGTCTTTATGTTGTAAGTTTTACAAACAAACAAGTCCAAGTTTTGAGAATGCCATTCCTAACTAATTATTTTTTTGGAAATAGTGGTTCTGCTGGCGGCATAATTTCGTTTGTAAAAATTTCTGCAATTTTTGCGGAAGTTTCTGGCAAAAACGGTTTCAAAAGTTCGTTTACTTCTAGAAGGTTCACAACTAAACCAGACAATACTTGATTTAATTTTTCTACATTTCCTTCTTTGGCTAAAGCCCAAGGTTTTTCATCATCAATTTTTTTATTGATCGCTTGTACCTTTTCCCAGGCAAAATCAAATGCATCTTTAAATCTAAATTCGTTCATCAAATCACAATACTCTTTTTCTAATTTAATTTCTGGCACGTGATTTAACGAAAAATTGTTTTTCTTGCACATAGTAGACAGTCTTTGCACGAGATTTCCAAGGTCATTAGCAAGCTCGTTATTATAAGCATCTTCAAACTTTTCCCAGGTAAAATCAGAATCAGCAAATGTATCAACGTGGCGCAAGAAATAATATCTAAAGGCTTCGGTTCCGTGTTTTTCTAGAACTTCCAGTGGGTCTATTACGTTGCCAATAGACTTAGACATCTTTTGCCCGTTAGCTAAAATCATTCCATGCGAAGAAAGTGTTTTTGGAAGCTCAAGCCCCAAAGCTAATAGAATTGCCGGCCAAATTAAAGCGTGAAATCTTAAAATATCTTTACCTACAAATTGTGCATAAGCTGGCCACCAATTAGAGATATCTTCATCCGGATAGCTGAGAACCGTAATATAGTTAGAAAGCGCATCCATCCACACATACATCACCTGGTTGTCATCACCAGGAACCGGAATACCCCAAGTAAGCTGCGAGCGTGGGCGAGAAATTGAAACATCTGGCGATTCCTCTAGAAGCTTCAAAATTTCTTTTTCCCTAAACTCTGGCAAAATCAACATTTTATGAGATTCTATCGCATCTCTTATTTGGTCTTTAAAATCAGAAATCTTGAGATAATAATTTTCTTCTTCTAGTTTTTCGTATGGTTTTTGATGGTCTGGGCAAACGCCATTATTTTCTTCATATTCTTTGTCAGTGATAAATCTTTCGCAGCCGCTACAATACCAACCTTCGTATTTTGCAAGATAAATATGATCTTTAATTTTTTCCCAAATTTTTTGTACACGTTCTTGATGGTCACTATCAGTAGTTCTCACAAAATCGGTATATTCTACGCCAAGCTTAGAAATAAAATCTTGGAACTTTTTGGAATTCGCTGCTACATATTCTTCTACAGGAATATTTTGTTCTTTAGCTTTTTGCCAAATTTTACTACCGTGCTCATCCGTGCCAGCCTGAAATCTCACTTCGTTACCAAGTTGTTTTTGGTATCTCGCACAAACGTCCGCCAAAAGATAGTCCACCGCGTGGCCTACGTGTGGCACACCATTAACATACGGAATAGCAGTAGTAATATAAACTTTTCCCATATTTATATTCTACAATAATTCTACAAAATTTTCAATCTAGTTTTAGAGGACACCGGTTGCGACCATTACAAGAACGCCAATAAGTAGAACTACAATCAAACCAGCCACTGAGGCTAGTAAAATCAAAGTATTTTTGCTCATTTTGGTTTTGGCCATCAACTTATTCATCAAAGAATTTTTCTGGACGGCTGGCGCAGCGTTTGCGGTCATTGTATTGTCAGCTGGAGCAACTGGAGCTGGAGCGTTTGGATCTTGTGGGCCAGAAACGGCACTACCAATCGAGCCAGGGGCAGGAGCAGCGGCCTTAAGAGGAGCTTTTAATTCTTCTTCTACTGGATCTACTGGCTTTGGACCTTCTGGTACAGAAATAGCCGTAGTTTCATCCAAAACACCAGCTTGATTCCCGGGTTGTGGTTGGAACATTTGGTTCATAGACATTTGAGCTGGAGCGCCTGGAGCTACTGGAGCTGGAGCTGGAGCAGCAGCTGGAGTTGGAACAATTGGTGCGGCAGGAGCTTCTGGGGCTTCTGGAGCAGCCGGTGCAGTTGGCGCTACTACCGGGTTTACCGGTGGGTTAAGTGCAGCGTTGGCAATATCTGGATTTACTGCTGGTGCTGCAGGGGCAACAGGGGCAGCTGGAGCAGCTGGCGTTGCTGGCACCTCGTTTGGTGTTGGGTTATTATTTAATGGATCCATATTTTTTCCTTTGATTTATTAGTTTCTACTTAAAACTTATGCTTATTATAATCTTTTTTATATATTTTTGCAACTTTTTATAGCTTTAGTAAGAGCGTTGATAGATTTTTGCAGTTCCATTCCCTCTTTTTCAGAAATCTGAAGGTCTAATCTTCTAATGATACCCTTTCGCCCTACTACGCTCGGCCAACCAAAACAAGTTCCCGAGAACGAATCATACGACGAAACCGGCAAAATTCTCAGTTCGTCATTTAAAATCGAATTCAAGATTCTAATTACACAAGTGGCGATACCATAATAAGTGGCGCCTTTACGGTTGATGATTTCGTAGGCTTCGTTTTTTACAAAATCTGAAATATTATTTCTAGATTCTTCGTCTAAAAGCTCAGTAATTTTTTGCCCACCAGCATCAGCTAGCGACCAAAGCGTGAGTTCGCTGTCGCCGTGCTCACCCACTTGGTAGGCGTGAACTGATTTTGGATTAACATTAAGGTAATTTGCCGTGCGCTCTTTGAGTCTAGCCGAATCTAACACTGTGCCCGAACCAATTACGCGCTCGGCTGGAAACCCAGAAAACTTCAAAGTAAAATATGTGAGAACGTCCATCGGGTTTGATACAACAAGAAAAATTCCATCAAAACCACTCGCCATAATTTGCGTTATCATATCTTTCAATATTTTGACGTTTTTGTCAAGTAGCTCCATTCTAGATTCACCTGGTTTTTGTGGTATACCCGCAGTGATTACCACCACATCACAATCTTTGGCGTCTTTATAGGCGCCATTAGAAATCTTAACGTAGCTAGGGGAAACAGCGAGTGCATCGCGAAGATCCATCGCTTCGCCTTCGGCATCCTCTGCCACGATATCTGTTAAAATTATTTCGTTTATCGCCGTCCGCTGATTAAGTGCGACAAAAGCAATCGAAGCGCCCACATTACCAGTCCCGACAATCATTACCTTATTATTGTCCATACCATATATTATAACATAAGAGGTTTAAAATGATATAATAATGGTATGAATGAGAGTTTTTTCTTTTACGATTTAGAAACTTCTGGGTTAAAAGCCCGAGAAGATCGCATTATGCAGTTCGCCGGGCAAAGAACCACGCTAGATTTAGAGCCTATCGGTGAGCCGATAAATATTTTGGTAAAAATAACCGACGATGCTTTGCCTTCGCCTCAGGCTATCAATGTTACGGGTATTACCCCGCAACAAACTTTGAGAGATGGCATTTCAGAAGCCGAATTTTGTAAGTATATCACCGAAGAAATTTTTACGCCAAAAACTTGTGCACTCGGGTTTAATACGGTGCGATTTGATGATGAGTTTATGCGCGCAATTTTGTGGCGCAATTTTTACGACCCTTACGAATGGGAATGGAAAGACGGTCGTTCACGCTGGGACATTTTAGATGTCGTGAGAATGACGCGCGCGCTTCGCCCTGAGGGCATCAATTGGCCAGAAAAAGATGGCAAACCTTCTAACCGTCTCGAGCTTTTGACCGCCGAAAATGGCCTTTCGCACGAACACGCGCACGACGCCCTTTCTGATGTTTACGCCACAATTGCCGTAGCCAAAATGATTAAAAACAAACAGCCGGATTTATTTAAATTTTTGTTTGAAACTCGCAGCAAGAAAGATGTAGCAAAATATGTAAATCTAGAAAACCCCGTGCCCTTTGTTTACGCCTCTGGTAGATACAGTAATGAATTCAACAAAACTACCGTGGCTTTTCCGATCGCGCCAAGTCGCAATGGAAATGTTCTTGTATATGATCTTCGTTATAACCCAGAAGATATTTTAAATAACGAAAGTTTTTACCCTGTCGTTAAAGAACTTTGCTACAATAAATGTCCAGCGGTAGCGCCACTTTCGGTGCTAGAGAAAAATGATGGCTGGGAAAAAATCGGTCTCACCCCAGATATAATAAAAAATAATTTACAGATTTTGTCAAATCACCCAGATTTCATAGAACAGAGGCGGTCGGAAAATGAGGAGGCGCCAAAGTGGCCTGAATCCCCTGAGCCAGAGCAGGCGATTTATGACGGGTTTTTAAATGACCGCGACAGAGTTAAGGTGGAAGCAGTCAGAAATGCCGACAAAAACAAGCTTGCCGACTTTCACCCAGAATTTGATGACGTGAGGCTTCCAGAATTATTATTGCATTACAAAGGTCGCAATTTCCCCGAAAGCCTCTCTGAATCCGAGGCGGAAAAGTGGGAATCTTACCGCCATGCTAGATTGGAGCGACTCTTACCAAGATTTCTCGCCGAACTAGACTCTGTCCAAGATGATTTTGTAAAAGAAGAACTCCGTCTCTATCTCGAAAGCTTAGCCTAAAAAAATAACCCCTAAATGGGGTTGACTTATTAATTAGTGTACGGTAGAATAGAATTATAGTTTGTGATTATTTGCTCTTGTTAGAGCAAATAATTTTTATCTGGAATAGCCCAAATAAAAGATTTATCTCTAAACCCATAAACTACCTCCTTTCTCCCCGCAAGTTTTTAAAGTGTCAACCCCATACAGAAATCATAACATACTAGATATCAGAAGTAAAAGTTAAGCGAGATGGAGGTGGTTAGTTTAGGATACAGCGCACGTAGAACCCGCTGAAGAGACCGGCGTTGCCGGTAATCAAACTAGAGCCATTCCAGTACAGGTAGTAGCGAGCCGCCATGCCGCCTGAAGTAGACGACCACCAGTATCCGTTCCCGGTACTACCGCCGAGCGTACCACTGTAGTAGGTGCCACCGGCAACAGGGGAATAAGCACTGGAGTAACTGGTGATGCCAGACTGTTCTGAATTGGTTGGTAGTCTCCAGCCTTTAGGACAGATGTCGTAGGTTTGTGGGTTTTCGTTGCTTGAACCAGTGATAGTCATAGCAGAAGCAGCGGCATAGTTATACCAAACGCCCATGTCTTCTGCAGTATAGCTAGCTCCGGATGGGACTTGGTCTGAGGTAGCTACATGGTATTCAGCCACATCGTAGCTATTACCAGCAGTTAAGTCTGTCATGGTCATAGTAGTGTCTTCGCTAATATTGGATGTAGCGGATTTCATAACCCAGGAGGTGGTGGTAGAAGTGCTACCCACAGTGTCGCCTTGGTAGCGGAGGTTCTGCGTCATCCAGCAGTTGCCATCATCAAATTTGACAATCGTGTACTACTCACCATCCCGCACGTCAGTCGCCACCGTTGGTGTCATTGGACAAGTCGCCGCCGCGTGACGTCTTGCATATTTAAGGTAGTGCTAGACCCCCCCACAGTACGCTGTGAGGGTGATATTCCCACCACCTACTGTATAGGTAGTGGTAGCCGTATTCATATCAGCAACTTTGCCAAAATCATTGGAGCTTGCCCAGCCAAGGAAGTTATTACCCGAAGCACAAGTCGCAGTAATGCCTAGCACTTGCCCATCAGCCCAAGAACCAGTCGTTACCGGTGTAATCGCAATGCCATCTACCGAAGTAATGCTATAAGCCGTAGTGTTCGCATCATAGCCAGCCACCGTCACCGTGCGTGTCAGCACATTAGCTAGCGCAGCAAAATTAATCACATTTTTATAGGCCCCTGGCGCCTGCAAATTATCTGCATACGCCCCAATTTGCATCGCAGTATTAGACGTGCCACCATAGCCCGTGGCCGCCGTCCCCGCCATGTCAATCGTAGCATTAATTACCTTGCTATTTGAAGTACTTAAAGTCATATAGGCTGGTGTCGCCGCCGAGCCATTTAAAGTAAAGCCCCACTCCCCTGCCACAAGGCTAGTAGAAGAAGTGTCGTCAATCATTGTAAACTTTGCCCCAGAAACCGAAGTGGACTCCAAATCTGTAGTAGAATAAGTAGTCGTACCATCTAGTGCAGTGCCGCCCACCGTCGCCGAAAGCGTATAGCCGGTAGCGTTGTTGGTAGCCACTGTAGCCGTAATCGTATTACTGAGCGCCGAAGTATTTGGCACTAAATTTTCAATACAAAAAGTCGGGTTATAATATGGCGAAGGACAAGCCGTGGACGTATCTGTAAGCGCCAGCGTCAAAGTATTCCCAAAGGTAAATTGCACATCCGAGTGTCCTTCCATCGTCACCGTCGCATTGGCATTGGCAGAAAAACCAGACACAAAAACCGCACCACTTAAAAGAAATCCACAAGTTGTAATGATATGTTTGACCTTCATACCCCTATCATAGCACAAGCAAAATAAAAAAACAATAGAAAAATCATAAAAAAATCCCCAGACTTAAAGCCTGGGGAGTCATTCATCTCATTCGGCTGCGACGCCATTTTCTCAAAATAGCAATCTTTACTTGTTTGCCAAATACCTCTGCCCCAAAGAAAATATAATAAGACAGAACTGCAAACGCCAGCATGCCAAAGACAAACAAAACGAGCGACCACATCGGGTCGTCGTTCGGACCAAGATGGTTGTCTATCGTCTGAATAATCCCCGCGGTACTTTCCATAATCACCGCTATCATCAGAATGATACTCATCAAAATCGCAAAAAGATTTGCGATTTTCCCCTCTTTGTCTCGGCGCATGATCTTATTGGTTTTTTTGTTTAGCTTGGCGTTAGAAAAGCCAAAGCCAACCATCAGAATAATCTGAAACGGCCACAAAATAAACCAATAGTTAAATCCGATAGAGAAAGAATGGTAAAAACTGTTCATACATACTACCCCCTTAAAATTATTCATACATATGAACTAGAATGCTTAAACTGCTACTCCACACCCAGTTCACAGCCTACATCTACCATTATATCACAAAAAGCCAAAAAAGTCAATACTTCTAGTGCTTAGTCCCCTGTTATTTGCTGGGCAGCAGCTTCTTTTTCGTAATCTATACCATATTGAGCATATTGAAGCATAATAGAGGCGGTGTTGAGCTCTTCTAGGGCAGTCTTTAGAGTGCCTTCGTTTTCTTTGGTCATAATCAAGTATTTAATTGGCTTGTTATAACCACCACAAAGCTCTTTTTGGTCCTTGTAAGCTAGCGAGCTTGGAATAGCTACTTCCCTGACACCACCAATTTTGGCGCCGTTCATACCCATATACCAACCTTCGATCAACTTAGAACCATACATCTCCTTGATAAGAGACGGGTCTAACATCGTAGCAAAACCAGTAGCGTTAGAGACATTATCGGTATTTAACGAAGATTCAAACACACTTTCATCAGCACACCAACCCACATAGTAGGCGAGATAATCATCATCTTCTGCGCCAATAGTGCGACCATTACCTACCAAAAGGTCTCTTATCTCCACCGTTGTACTCTCGTTAAGAGCAGTTTCATTAAAGGCTTTTACCTCTGGTAAATACGCTGCAAACGTCGCAAAATCGGCATCCGTAGTCTCTTTGAACTGAGCCAATTTAGAAGCGTAATTATCAGTGTAATAGCTCATTCTTTCTTCGCTCAAAGTCTGTGTCTCTGAGCTAGAATTGGAATTTTGCCCCACGATAATCGCCGCATAAGAGGCGATTATCGAACCAAGCATAAAGAACGCGATAATAGCAATTGCCACCCTTTGACCTACACTAGTCTTTAGCTCTTTCTCTTGCATTTCTCTTTAAAACCTCCACTTTTTTGTAAGAACCACCCGCTTTTTTGATAGCTTCTACCGCACTCTTAGAAGCAAATTGAGTTTCTAACTCGATTTTAGCAGTTAATTCACCTCTTGAAATTACCTTTACTTTGTTGTAAGGGCTAGAAATGAGGCCTTTTTCAGCTAAAATTAGGTTATCTACCTTACCTTTAAGGTCGTTTAATCTGTCGGTGTAAACCACCTCTGCTTTTTTATGGAAAGATTTAAAACCTTTGAGTTTTGGAATAGCCTGCATAATAGCGCGTTGACCACCCATAAACCCAGCTGGCATCTTGTTGTGACCAGCACGAGATTTTTGACCTTTGGTACCACGGCCAGCAGTTTTGCCCTGGCCAGCAGAGATACCACGACCTTTACGGTTTGGTCTGGTATTTTTTTCTACCTTTAAATCATTGTATTTCATTACTTAGCCTCCTTCTTAGCAGCTTTTTTAGCTGGGGCTTTCTTTGCAGCTGGTTTCTTGGCTTCAGGTTTTTTTACCTCAGCTTTCTTAGCTGGAGCAGCTTTTACCTCTGCTTTACCTTCGCCTCTTACCCAATCCTTACGTGGGACTTGAGCTTTCAAACCTTCCATTACTGCGTAAGCGATGTTTACCTTGTTAGTAGAGCCGAGAGATTTAGAAATTAAGTTCTTTACCCCTGTAAGACCCATAATGGAACGCACGGTACCACCAGCGATAATACCAGTACCAGGTGCAGCTGGCTTCATCAAAACGTCTGCGCCAGTAATCTTGGTACGAGTTTCGTGGCAAATAGTTTCGCCGTCCATATTAAAGGTAATCATGGTCTTTTTAGCCTTGGCAGTAGCTTTATTTACAGCGGTAGTAACATCGTTACCCTTAGCTACACCAATACCAACCTTATTCTTGTGGTTGCCAATTGCAACGAGAGCTTTAAATCTCATTCTGCGGCCACCGGCTACAGTACGAGATACGCGATCGATTGCAATAGTAATTTCATCAAATTCTTTTGGCCCGGTTTCGGCTTTTACTCTGTCACGACGATTTCTGCGGTCCATTTTCTTGCCGGAAATATCACGCACCTGCTTAGAAGCGGCGATTTTATCGTCCATCTTAAGAGTACCGGATTTGTTGATTACTCTTGGGGC
Organism: Candidatus Saccharimonadota bacterium; assembly: GCA_017404935.1. GTDB lineage: Bacteria > Patescibacteriota > Saccharimonadia > Saccharimonadales > Saccharimonadaceae > Nanosyncoccus. Next base: position 48,640 of record JAFRBI010000011.1, on the reverse strand, counting down.
CTTATTCTGATCTTCTGCCATTTTAGAACTCCAATCCTTCCTTGCGAGCAGCGTCGGCTAAAGCGTTCATTCTGCCTGCATATAGTTTTGCACCTCTGTCAAATACTACCTTTTTGACTTTAGCGGCTTTAGCTTTTTTGGCAATTTCCTCGCCAATTTTAGCGGCCTTTTCGGTCTTGGTGCCAGTCATTTTGGCGCCTTTAGTGGTAGCATAAGCTAGAGTAGTCTTTTTGTCGTCATCAATCACTTGCGCGGTAATGTGCAAGTTAGAAAAATGAACAGTTAGTCTTGGGCGCTCGCTAGTGCCGTGAATTTTAGCACGAGTGCGAGCTTTTCTAAATACCTTATCCATTATTTCTTACCTGCCTTTCCAGCCTTGCGAATGATTACTTCATCCACGTACTTTATACCTTTACCCTTATAAGGTTCTGGTTTCTTAAGCGCACGAATTTCTGCGGCTACTTGACCAACTTTTTGCTTGTCAATCCCCGATACGGTAATCTCCATTTTGTTGGTAGCAAGTTGGACGCCTTCTGGGGCTCTGTATTTCACTGGGTGTGAAAAGCCGAGTGCCATTTCAATCTCTTGGCCACCGCCAGAAAGACGAAAACCTACGCCGTTTACTTCTAGTTTTTTCTCGTAGCCTTTGGTGACCCCAATTACAGCATTGTTAATCAATGCTCTCTGGAGACCATGGAAGGCCCGAGATTTTGGCTCGTCATCCTTACGGGTAACGATAACCTGAGTACCTTCTACCTTAGTAGTGGTATTCTCTTGAACCGGGACGATGAGTTGACCCTTAGGGCCTGCGACAGTAATCTCTTTGTCGCCGACCGTAATTGTCACTCCCGCCGGAATATCGATGGGTTGTTTTCCGATACGACTCATATCTTTCCTTACGTTATTATTGTTAATTTAATTATATCACACTTTTTAAAGATTTTCAAGGTCTTCCTCTGTAGGAACCTTGGAATCTGGTGTTTCGAAGTCTTCAATTGGGGCTACCCCTGTACCTACAGGGATCTTGCGACCAATAATTACGTTCTCTTTGAGACCCTTGAGATGATCTACTGAGCCTCTGATAGCTGCGCCGATAAGAACACGAGTGGTATCTTGGAATGATGCTGCAGATAAGAATGAATCAGAGTAGATAGACACCTTGGTAATACCAAGAAGCTTGTTGATAAACTCAGCTGGTTTTTTGCCGGCCTTTTCAAGAGCAGCGTTTTCAGAGAGAGCATCAGCTCTAGAGACAATCTCACCAGATACGAAGCGAGAATCGCCTGGATCTTTGATTTCCACCTTGGAGAACATTTGGCGAACCAAGATTTCAAGGTGTTTTGGTGAAATTTCGTGACCCTGAGCCGAGTACACCGAGAGAACATCGTTCATAATGTAACGCTCAGTGGCTTCAATACCCTTGTAGTTCATCAAATCTTGAAGGTTAAGAGAACCAGTGGTGATTCTGTCACCTGCTTCTACGGTGTCGCCGGTCTTAACGACAAGTTCGGCATCACCTGGGATCTTCATTTCGGTTCTATCAGAGCCTTCGGCTACCAAGATGATAGCATCCTTAACGAGCTCAACAATACCAGCCTTAGAAGCTTTGATTGAAGCGCCTTCTTTGCTCTTTTTAATGAGAGTGGCACCAGCTTTTACAGATTCGCCATCTTTTACCGAAGGCTTTCTACCATTTAGCTCAATTCTATCTACCGGGCCAGATTGGGCTTCAATAGTCACAATATAGTGATTTTTCTCATCTTTTACGGTTACTACACCGTTGATAGGCGAAACATACGCCTGACCCTTTGGCGAACGAGCTTCGAGAAGCTCTTCTACACGAGGAAGGCCTCTTGCGATAGCACCAGAACCTGCCACACCAGAACCGTGTTTGGTATCAAGGGTAAGCTGCGTACCTGGCTCACCAAGAGATTGAGCAGCAATTACACCTACTGGTTCGTTTGCATCTACGAGTTCACGGGTAGACATATCTACACCGTAAGCTTTTCTAGGCACACCTTCTACTGCAGTAGTAGAAAGAATAGATTGAATCTTTACAGATTGAATATTGTCGTCTGCTTCGATTTGTTCTGCTACGTCTTTAGAAATAAGTTCGTCAGCTTCTAGGTAGCCTGGAACTGGTTCTGCGGTGTAGCGACCAGCAATTCTAGCTGCAAATTCGATGCCAGATACTTCGGTTTCGCTCTTGTAGACTGCAAAGCCTGGATCTTCTGCTTCTTCATCGGTAGTAAATACATCTTGAGATACATCTACGAGACGACGAGTGAGGTAACCAGAGTCTGCAGTACGAAGTGCCGTAGACACCTGACCTTGACGAGCACCACGAGTTGCGATAAAGGACTCCAAAGTGTTCAAACCTTTCTTGTAAGAAGATTTGACTGGGAGCTCGATTTCGTTGTTGTTAATATCCACCATGATACCAATCTCGGCGGAAGCAAGCTTAATGTTAGAAATGTTACCACGAGCACCGGAGTTCACCATTACAGCGATATCGGTATCCATCTCAGAAAGTTTGTTAGAGAGGAAGTCCGAAATCTTGCTGTCGATGTCGCGCCAGTTAGCGATAGTAAGGCGATAACGTTCTTCTTCAGTAGTAAGACCGTCATCAAAGTCTTGCTGAATCATAGCAGTTTTAGCGTCACCTTCGGCGATGAAGTCTTCAATTTCGTCGTAGGTTGGGTAGTCGTCTTTTGCGGTTGAAATGGAGGCGATTGTCTCATATTCAAAGGCAAGATCCTTAAGAGCATCGGCAGTTTTTACCGTTACTTCTGCACCGTAAAGATCAAAGATGTCTGCCATTACCTTAGAAAGGTGCTTCTTAGTTTGAACAGAGTTGTCATATGGATAATCCTTTGGCAAAATCTCGTTAAAGATCACACGACCAAGGGTAGTATTACGAGCCTCTTTCTTGGTGAACACCCGAATTGGGGTTTGAAGAGCGATAATTCCTTGTTCGTAAGCCATTTCTGCCTCATATACAGAAGAGAAGGCTTTTGGCTTATCGGTATCAGTACCTGGTTTGTCGTAAGTGAGATAATATGCACCGAGCACTACGTCCTGATAAATAGCAAGAACTGGAGAACCATCAGCTGGCTTGAGTAAGTTTTTCTCTGCCGTCATAAGCTCTTTAGCTTCTTTTTGGGCACCTTCAGATAGAGGTAGATGAACTGCCATCTGGTCACCATCGTAGTCGGCGTTAAAGCCAGATGCTACGAGTGGGTGAAGCTTGATAGCTTTACCATCAATAAGCCGAGGTTGGAAAGCTTGTACAGATAGACGGTGAAGAGATGGTGCACGGTTGAGGAGCACATACTTACCTTCAATTACTTCGTCCAAAGCATCCCAAACTACGGTTTCTTTAGCTTCGATAAGTCTCGATGCAGCGCGAATGTTGTTAGCGTGATCGTGACCAATCAGCCAAGAAATTACGAATGGCTTAAATAGTTCAAGTGCCATTTGCTTAGGAAGACCACATTCGTTAAGTTTTAGTTCTGGACCTACCACGATCACAGAACGACCAGAGTAGTCTACACGTTTACCAAGAAGATTCTGGCGGAAACGACCTTGTTTACCCTTGAGAAGGTCAGACAAAGATTTGAGCTTTCTACGACCGTTGGTAGAGTTAGCACCACGAGAACCGTGAGCAGCAGAGTTATCGATCAGGGCATCGACAGCCTCTTGAAGCATACGCATTTCGTTTCTACAAATCACCTCTGGAGCGTTAAGATCTAGGAGCTTTTTGAGACGATTGTTACGGTTAATTACACGACGATAAAGGTCGTTAAGATCAGATGTAGCAAAACGGCCACCAGGAAGTGCAATCATAGGGCGTAGATCTGGTGGAATTACTGGAACTACAGTAAGTACCAAATCTTCTGGTTTAATACCAGCAGCTTGCATACCTTCCAAAGTTTTGAGACGTTTTTGAATTTTCTTCTCTTTTTGACCTTTGGCTTCTTCAGCTTGCTTATGAAGATCTTCGATAAGTTTATCAAGATCGATTTCATCAAGTAATTTCTTGATAGCAGTTGCGCCCATTTCTACAGTGATAAGATCTTCGTATTCTTCAGGAAGGTTACGATAATCTACCTCTGTAATGACGCCACCTTTTCTAAAGGATTCAAGAAGATTTTTGCGAGCGCTGTAATCTTCTTCAAGCTCAGCCAACTCTTCGTCGCGAGCTTTTACGATAGCGTCTACATCGGCATCTTTAGCCTTAGCAGCTTCTTTTGAGCGTAAGTTAATCGCTTCTCTTGCAGCCACAGTTTGTTGCTCTAGTTGCTCTAAAGCTGCCAAAACTGCTTCATCTTTACAATCTACAATTAAGTAAGTTGCAAAATACACTACTTTCTCGATATTTTTAACGGTGATATCAAGAAGAAGTGAAAGTGCAGAAGGCACGCCACGCATAAACCAGATATGCGCTACTGGTGCAGCGAGGGCGATGTGCCCCATACGTTCACGACGGGTGATAGATTTAGTAACTAGGTTACCTTCCTTATCTACAGCCGCCTCGCGTGAGCGAACACCTTTAAGCTTAGAATCGTGTGGGTTGATGTCTTTGGTTGGACCAAAGATTCTTTCACAGAACAGACCATCACGTTCTGGCTTTTGGGTACGATAGTTAATGGTTTCTGGTTTGGTTACTTCACCATAGCTCCAATTCAAGATGTCGTCACGGCTAGCCACCGTAAGTCTAATCGAATCGAAGTCTGATGCTGAAATGAAATTATCCATCCAAGCCATATTAGAACTCCTCTCCGAGGTCGATGGTGCCATCGTCTAGCTCATCAGCCTCTTTTATTTCGATACCTTCTTCGGCCATCATCGCTGCTGCTTCGTTTTCGTCAAGATCAAGCGTGACTGGCTCGGCATCTTTCTTATGTTGATCATAAATTGATTGGTCGTCTTTAGACTTTTCAATTTCTCTTGAGGTCTTTTCAATCACATCACCAGCGTCAGCTGATTCACCGTGATCAAGAAGATCTACTTTAAGGCCTAAACCTTGAAGCTCTTTTACAAGCACGTTAAAGCCTTCTGGAAGTTTTGGACCTTCAATTGGCTCGTGTTTGATAATGGCTTCGTATGCCTTAGCACGACCGTAAACGTCATCTGATTTGATGGTGAGCATTTCCTGGAGGGTTGTGGCAGCACCATAAGCTTCGAGTGCCCATACCTCCATTTCCCCAAATCTCTGACCACCGTTCTGAGCTTTACCACCAAGTGGTTGTTGGGTAACCATGGTGTAAGGACCAGTGGAACGTGCGTGGATCTTATCTTCTACCATGTGGTGAAGCTTGAGCATGTGCATTACACCCACAGAAGTTCTTTCATCAAATGGTTCACCAGTAAGACCGTCAAAGAGCTGAACTTTACCATCACGAGCAAAGCCTGCTTTTTCGAGCTCATCAGAGATAACCTCATCTGGCACACCGTTAAATGGTGGAGTTGCTACCTTATAACCAAGAGCTCTTGCTGCCATACCAAGGTGGATTTCAAAGAGCTGACCAAGGTTCATACGAGAAGGCACACCCATTGGTGAAAGAATGATATCAATTGGAGTACCATCTTCCATAAATGGCATATCTTCTACTGGAAGAACGCGTGAAACTACGCCCTTGTTACCGTGACGACCAGCGAGCTTGTCGCCTACGCCAATCTTACGCATTTCAGCTACATAAATCTTGATTTGCTTGAGCACACCAGCTTTGAGCTCGTGACCTTGTTCGCGGCAAGTTTCAGCATCGTAAACACGAACATCTACAACTTTACCAACGGAAGAACCATTCATCCTGACAGATGTATCACGAACGTCATTGGCTTTTTCACCAAAGATAGCGCGAAGGAGTCTTTCCTCAGAAGAGAGTTCTCTTTCACCCTTTGGAGTAATCTTGCCTACCAAGATATCGCCATTTTTAACTTCTGAGCCAATGGTAACGATACCATCTTCACCGAGGTGGCGAAGTGAATGTTCAGATACGTTTGGGATATCACGGGTAACTTGTTCTGGGCCAAGTTTAGTTTCACGAACTTCTACGTCGAAATCTTTAATATTGATAGAGGTAAGGCTATCGTCTTCTACCAAGCGATTAGAAATTACGATAGCGTCGTCCATGTTATAACCACGCCACGGCATAAAGGCTACGAGAAGATCTCTACCTAGTGCCAATTCTTTATCGTGAATAGAAGCACCCTCAATAAGAGCATCACCCTTCTTAACCTTTTGACCACGTGCTACTACTGTGCGCTGGTTGTAACAACGGTCATCGTTGGTCTTTTCAAAGTGAGTGAGCTTGTATTCGTGCTTACCACCTTTATCGTATTTAACAACTACCGACTGCCCATCAGCTTTTTCTACCACACCAGGACCTTCGGCCACAATTAGCTGTGAAGTGTTTTTAGCGACTTCACGCTCAATACCAGTACCAACAATTGGATTATCGGTTCTTAAAAGTGGCACTGCTTGTTTCTGCATGGCGCAGGCCATCAATGAGCGGTCAACACGGTTTTTCTCTACAAATGGAATCAGAGATGCAGATACACCAAGAATTTCCTTGTGTGCGGCGTCCACGTGAGTGACTTTCTTGGCTTCTACCTGAGCTGGCTTCCCGTGAACACGGGCAGATACCCAGTCTTCTTTAAATTTACCGTTTTTATCTACTTTTACTGATGCATCGGCGATAATTTTGTCGTCTTCTGTGGCGGCGTCCATGTAAACGACTTCGTCGGTGATTTTACCATTTTTAACTACGAGATATGGGGCTTCGATAAAGCCATATTCGTTGATTTTTGCGTAAGTAGCAAGGTTGAGCACCAAACCTACGTTACCACCTTCTGGGGTTTCTACGGTACAGATTCTACCGTAGTGGGTTGGGTGAGCATCGCGCACATCAAAGCCAGCGCGCTCTCTTGTTAGACCACCAGGACCCATAGAAGATAGACGACGCTTGTGTGCAAGTTCAGAAAATGGGTTTACTTCGTCCATTAGCTGTGAAAGCTGAGAAGTGGAAAAGAACTCTTTTACTGCTGCTACCACTGGGCGTGGGTTGATTAACTGAAGTGGCACTGCATCATCTGGGTTTGCCATTGACATTCTATCTAGAATGTTGCGTTGCAAACGAAGCATACCGAGACGGAATTGTCTTTGTACCAATTCGCCAACCAATTTTACTCTACGATTTGAAAGAGAGTCGATATCGTCAGCTGGCTCTTGAGTATTATTGAGACGAATAATCTCAGAGATAATTGCCACGAGATCTTTCATTTGAAGAGTGCGGTATTCTGGCTCGTTTGGAGTATCAAAACCGAGTCTTCTATTCATCTTAAAACGACCAACTTTAGAATAGTCGTAACGCTTTGGATCGAAGAACATTCTGTCGATCATTGATTTAGCGTTTTCTACAGTAGCGAGATCGCCTGGGCGAATCCGTCTGTAAACTTCAAGAAGTGCCTCACCTTGAGTAGAGGTTGGATCTTTTTCGAGAGTAGTTTCGATAAATTTCTTTTCGCCATTATCGATTTTAGCAAATGCTTTCTTGATTTCGCTTTCCTTCATACCGAGAGCTCTTAAGAAAGTTGTTACTGGAATCTTGCGACGACGGTCGATTTTTACTGAAATTGTACCATTTGCGGTAGTTTCAAATTCAAGCCAAGCACCACGACCTGGGATGATTTTAGCACCGTACAAATTGCGAACACCGATATTTTCAGCAGTAAAAAATACACCAGCCGAACGAATGAGCTGAGATACAATCACACGCTCGGTGCCGTTGATCACAAAGGTAGCTCTATCAGTCATACAAGGGTAATTACCGAAGTAAATCTCTTGTTTTTTCTTGGTTTTAGTTTTCTTGTTTTCGAGCTCTACAGTTACATAGAGAGGTTTTTCATAGGTAGCAAGGTTGTATTTTGCTTCCTGTTCGCTCTCCTGTGGCTCTTTAAATTTGTAATCTTTAAAACGGAGCGAGAACTTTTGGCCAGTATAATCGTCGATCGGATTAAGCTCGTCAAAAACCTCTTGTAGACCGTTTTCTACGAAGTCTTCCCAAGATTTTTTCTGGTGAATCACCATATCTGGGACTTCGACCGCTTTATCTTCCTCAGTGAAGAATAAGCGTTCCTTGGTAGGTTTTGTCGCCATTTTACCTCTTTTATTTAGTGTTATTAGTATCTTTTTGACAGCACACAAGTCTCCACAACCGGAACTGTCTCAGCGCCGAAGATTACTGCTACAAGCCTCCCCCTAGGGATTCGCCATTTCCCCTAAAGAATCTGGGCTTTAGCACACTACTTCTTACCATTATTCTAGCACACTTTTTTCAAAAAGTCCATAAAAAAGTACTTGCATTTTTAAAAAAGTGCTATATAATAGTTCTTAAGCTAACTAACTGCGAGTCGGCTTGTAAACAATCTACGGGAGAGTTGAGAGCTTATATATGTCTAAAAATCACCCTTTTTACGGGTGTTTTTTGGGTCTAAAATTAAAGTGATTTTAGACAGCATAATGAGATTTAGACCAGATTTGTTTGCGTAGAATTCACAACCTGACAATGAAAAAATGCTCCGATTATAAGAGCATTTTTTCTTGCCTTTATGTTGTGAATTTTACAAGCAAACAAGTCCAAGCTGTCTAAAATCACTTTAATTTTATATGTCAAGATCGTCGAGGTCGGCGAGTTCTGCGCGAGTTTTCTCAGCAAGTTCAGAAGTTTCTGGCTCTTCTTCCTCAAGCTCTTCATCAGCTTCTTCTACAGCTTCGGCTTCTTCTACAGCTTCTACATCCTTTTCGACTTCTTTCTCTTCAGCTTTCTCGGCTTTTCTAGCTGGACGTTCAGCACCTTCTTCGTCGGTATTTACGATTTTAAGATTGTAACGAGCATCTTGCTTGGTGCCAAGAGCCCGAAGTAGTACCCGAATAGATTGTGCAGTCGCACCACGACGACCAATTACGCGACCTACGTCTTCTGGATCCACCGTAAGCGAGAGAAGCACACCCTTTTCATCAATTTTGCGCTCTACTGATACTTTGTCTGGATTATTTACTAGAGTTTTTACAATATATTCTACGAATTGCTGGTCAATAGTAGCCATATTTTCTCCAAATTATTAAATTATATAGTTTTATTATAGCACACAAAATGCTTTTGTACCTTGTATTTTTGAAAAAAATATGCTAAAATATAGAGAATAGTAATTTTAAAGGAGAAAATATGCTAGCGATTCGTATGCAGCGTAATGGCCGCGCACACTTACCAGTGTACCGGATAGTCGTCCAAGAATCCCAGCGTCACCCTCTTTCTGGGCGCGTTGTGGCTGAGGTCGGCAACTACAACCCAGCTACCAAAGCTTTAAATCTCAACAAAGAATTGGTAGAAAAATATCTTAAAAATGGCGCTAAGCCTAGTAGCCGTGTAGCAATGATTCTCAAGAAAAACGGAATCAAACTTCCTAAATGGTATAAAGAAGCCCCTAAGAAGAACAAGGCTGCCAAGCACGCAGACAAGCTTCGCAAAAACCAACCAAAGGAAGAAGCTCCAGCTGAAGCACCTGCAGAGGCACCAGCCGAAGCCGAGGCTCCAGCTGAAGCACCAGTTGAAGAAACCCCAGCTGAAGAAGCTGCTCCAGCTGAATAAAAAAATCTGTAATATCGAGGAACATCAAGTGCAAAATCTGCGATTTTGCACGCGCAGAGGTGTAGCGTCGTGATATAATCGAAGATTATCACGACGCGAAACTTCCGAGATATTACAGATTTTTTATTCTACTGTAATATTTTTCTTAAACTCATCAATCTCCGGCCCGAGCTTTTTGCGGAATTTCCGAACACCCTCTTTGGCGGCGTTAGTTTGCGCATCTTGCTTAGAATGCCCTTCACCAGATGAGAACAATTCTCCATCTATGTACATTCCCACCATAAAATGTTTATCATGATCAGGGCCATCTTCACGCAAAGTTCGATAAGTTGGCGTCACGCCTTCAACTTTTTGCGAAAGTTCTTGCACGTAAGACTTTGGGTCGCGCCAAGTCCCTTCCTCTATAATCGTGTCAATTTTAGACAGAATGTGTTTATCAATAAACTCGCGAGCCGTATCATACCCTTGGTCTAAATAAATCGCCCCAATTACCGCCTCAAAACAATCTGCCATAATTACTTCACGAGCTCGTTCAGACCCCTGTTTTTCGCCTTTTGACAGACGAACTAGCGGCGCATAACCAAGCTCAATTCCGGCCGCCCCGATAGATTCCGTGCGAACCAAAGCCGAACGAAGCGCCGTCATAATTCCCTCAGATTCGTTGTATCTGCGATACAAAAAGTCCGAAGAAACTAGTTCCAAAACTGCATCACCCAAGTATTCCAAACGCTCATTATGTTCCACCCCAAGCGAACGGTGCTCATTTACGTAGCTTCTATGCGTCAAAGCTGTCACAAGAAGCGAAATATCATTAAAATCAAACCCTAACTTTTCCCTAGCAAATTCCTTGTAAGGAGTAGTATTCACCTTTTCTTGCATTTTAAAATTCCCCTGCGCGAATTTTGCGCTTTGCGATTAACATTAATTTTTCGATATCATCATATTCAATTACATCAAGAGCATCAGTAAAAGTAAACCACTTGATGCCTTTCATCCATTTTTCAGCGGTTGGCGTTTCACGAGCATCCAAGGCCTGCACTAGATAAATCTGCGTAGTCATGAGGACCAACTTATCCGCCCGACGATATTTAAAATGAATCTTGCCAAGCCAAGTTAAAACGTCAAAATTTTTAAGCCCGGTTTCTTCTTCAATTTCACGACGCGCAGTCATCTTAGCGGTTTCACCTGGCTCAATATGGCCTTTCGGAATCGTCCAGCGCCCCTTAGAATCTTGAATCAATAATATTTCAACATCTTTTTTATCAGCTGTCAAGCGAAAAACAATACCACCAGAGGTCGGCTCGCGCACAATCTCCTGAATTGCGGTCTTTTTCCTAAAGACAGCCGAGGTAATCTTCCTAAGCGGCGATTCTTTAATCGTTTCCGTCGGCAGCGCTTCCGGCACTTTCAGCGCCCTGTGCCCCGTCGGTTCCCCGCTCGGCTTCGTCGGCCTTCTTGGTATCTTTCTTTTTGGTCCGTTTTGATTCATCTTCTTCTACTACAATTCCGAGCTTTTTAAAGGCAGTCCCGAGTACTCCATTCACAAATCTAGATGAAGAATCGGAGCCAAACGCCTTTGCTAGCTCTACTGCTTCATTAATTGCGACCTTCGGTGGCACCGTATCTTGGCACTCCGAAAGTTCGTATAGTCCCATCCTAAGCACATTGCGATCAATTGCCGAAATTGCCGAAATTGGCCATTCTGGCGCCATTGGGGCAAGCGCGGTATCAAGAGTTTCGAAATTATCTACTACCTTATGAGTGAGATCATAAACAAACTCGGTATCGCCCAAAGTTCCTTCATATGGCTCAATATTTTTCGCAATGATTACGTCAAGATCGACTTCTGGGTCCTTTGCGAGAGTCCTGCACTCGTATTCATACAAGCTTTGTAGGACGATAACTCTACCTAAATGTCGATTACTTGCCATAAATTACGCTTTCTTTTTAACTGTTTTAGTGGTTTTTACTCTGAGGTTTGGGGTCTTTTTCTTGGTTTCAAAGACCTTTACCGGAGATGTCTTGTTAACTCTGCGAGCCAATTTGAGACGGAGGTGACTTCTTCGAAGCCCCGTCTTTCTTGGGCTACTCTGTTTTTTAGGTTCAGGCATTTTGCTCCTTACTTAATATATAATTTAAACCATTATACCATAGAATATTTTGAAAATCAAATAAAGTGCCCAGATTAGTATTTTCTTCGCGCGAAGCGCTATTACTGATAGAGCAAGCGCGAAAAAATGCTAAGATGGGTATTTTATTTGGTTTTCAAAGCTTTCTTGATGGCTGGGCGGTCAAAACCCACAATACGCTCTCCATTGATTTCCGTTACCGGCACTGTTGAGATTTCCGGGTGTTTTGTAGCATCCACCTCTTTATATTTTACGCCCATTCCATCAAGCCAATCCATCAGCGCGTGGCAATAGGCACAAGTTGGGGTAGTGTAAATTTTAATCATACATTCATTATAGCATAAAGCGCAATACCAGCGGCTACCGACACATTAAACGACTCTTTTTGCCCTTTCATCGGTATTTCTACAAAGAGGTCAATTAAATCATAGAGTTCTTCGGGGATGCCATTTACCTCTTCGCCTAAAATCAGCACGATTTTTTGACCTAGTTTTTTCCTCAAACCAGGATCATTTATTTGACAAACGTCTTGTTTTATGTTGTTTTCTAAACCTACAATTTGGTAATTTTGAGATTTTAAGTCTGATAGAAGCGCCTGCAAATCTTCCGCCACCTCTGTTTTCAGCATATCCTCTGCGCCAAGTGCGGTTTTGTGAATTTCTTTGTCTAGTTTTTCCCGAAGATGCGGCAACAGGTTTTTATCGTGTGGTCTTGGCGTATAACCAGACAAAATTACAGATGAAACCCCAAAACCCTCCGCAGAACGAAGAATCGCCCCCACATTATAGCAAGACCGAATATTGTGTAAAACTAAAACGACTTCCATTATACTACTAAGTTTACCAGCTTGGCTTTTTTCACAAAAATCTGCTTTTTGATGCCATTTTCGGTGTATTTTTGGACTTTTTTGTCTGCCAAAACTTTTTCCATCACCTTTTCCTCGTCTTCCAAATCAGAAGCATCCATCTCTAATTTGGCTCGAAGTTTACCGTTAATCTGCACCACTACTGTTACAGTGTCAGAAACGAGGTATTTTTCGTCCCAAACCGGCCATTCGTCATCAGAATTTAGCCTCTCTAGCATTTCCGAACCAAGATGTGGAGCAAATGGCTTCAAAAGCTTCGCCAAAACCACCAAATCTTCTTTACTCGCCCCAGATTTATAAAGTTCATTCACATACTCCATCAACGCCGCCACCGCCGTATTGAAATTATACTTGTAAATATCCTCCGTCACCTTCTTGATGGTCCTATGTCGGAGCGCAAGAGATGATCTTTCCTCGACACGCTCGTCTCGGCCCGTCGTTACGGGCGAGACTTCGCTCTTCTTGCTCCCGTCGTCGCAAGACGGTCTCGAAAAGACATCTCTTGCGCTCACCAAATTATAACATCTATTGAGAAAGCGATAGACACCGCCAACTGACCGTGGATCCCACGCCGCATCTAAATCATACGGCCCAATAAACATCTCGTAAGTGCGCAAAGTATCCGCCCCATAACCATCATTAATCACATCGAGTGGGTCAATCACATTCCCCTTAGATTTACTCATTTTCTTGCCATCTGGCGCGTTAATATACCCGTTGTAAAGTAGTCTTTTGATTGGCTCTCTAAACGGCAAGTACCCCTGATCAGCAAAGAATTTACACCAAAAACGAATGTAAAGAAGGTGTGCTACTGCGTGATCTGCACCCACGTAATAATCTACCGGTTCCCAATAAGAAATTGCCTCTTTATCCCAGGCCGCATCTTTGTCATGTGGAGAAGCATAGCGCCAAAGATACCAAGAAGAGCAAGCGTAGCCATCTAGAGTATCAGTTTCACGAGTCATTTCTTCACCATCGATGGTAACTTTGAGCCAATCTTTAGCCTTAGCGAGCGCCGAACGTCCAGAATCATCTGGTTGATAATCTTTTACCTCTGGAATCATCACCGGAAGTTGGTCTTCTGGAATTGGATGAGGGTTGCCTTCTTTATCATAAGCAATCGGAATTGGACAACCCCAATAGCGCTGACGAGAAATCAACCAATCACGCATCTTATAGGTAGTTTTTGGTGTACCATAAAGGTCTCTATCAACAAGCTCGGTCTCTACGATTGGAAGATCAAATTTTTCGGCAAATTCGTGGTCTCTTTCATCCATCGCTGGCACTGCCATAATCGCACCAGTGCCATAGCCAGCCAAAACATAATCCGCCACCCAAATTGGAATTTTTTCTTTGGTGGCTGGGTTAATTGCATAACTACCTGTAAATACCCCTGTTTTTTCCTTGTTTTCTTGGCGCTCCACCTCAGATTTTTTAAGAGCTTTGGCCTTGTAGTCCATCACGGCATCCTTACAGTCATCCGCCACGATAAAATCAAGTCCCGGATATTCTGGCGCTAACACCAAGAAAGTCGCCCCCATAATCGTATCTGGACGAGTAGTAAATACAGTGATTTTGGTATTGTCTTCGGTTTTAAAATCGATTTCTGCTCCTGTCGAACGGCCTATCCAATTTTTCTGCATGGTTTTAATTTTATCTGGCCACTCTAGTGAATCAATTTCATCCAATAGTTCATCTGCATACTCAGTGATTTTAAAGAACCACTGTTTCATCTTTTTCTTTTCTACTTCGTGCCCACAACGCCAACATTTACCGTTTTCTACCTGCTCGTTTGCAAGCACGGTTTTATCTTCTGGACACCACCATTGATAAGATTCTTTTTGATAAGCCAAACCTTTCTTATAAAGTTGCAAAAAACACCACTGGGTCCATTTGTAGTATTCAGGTGAAGAGGTGTTAATTTCGCGCGACCAATCAATCGCAAAACCTAGTTTTTTAGCCTGTTTTCTAAAATTATCAATGTTAGTTTTGGTGACTTCCTGTGGAGCAGTGCCAGTTTTAATCGCATAGTTCTCTGCTGGAAGCCCAAAAGTATCATAGCCAAATGGACGCATCACATTTAAGCGTTGTTGCTGATAAAACCGCGTAAGAACATCCACAATGGTAAAGTTGCGAACATGCCCTACATGAAGCCCAGCGCCGGATGGATATGGGAACATTTCGGCTAGCATCATCTTAGGCTTGCCCTTTTCTTCAGAAACTTTAAAGGCCTCTGTTTCTTCCCAAATTTTTTGCCATTTTTCTTCAATTTTTAGCGGTTCATATCTATCCATATCTTATATATTATACCACATTTTACTTGATTTTATTCTCAAAATGCAGTATAATGAAAATGTATCAATGATACACTTTCGGGGATACCCGCCCACCCTAATCATAAGGTTAGGGGCTATTTTTTTCTTAATAAAAGCTCACGTAACCCATTTATCACCTTATTGTAGTCCGACTCAGGCACTTCGCCAAATTTGTGATGCATTCTATATACACTCATATTTTCTACTTGTGCGACAACTGCATATTCTCTATTGCCTTTAAAATCAAATTCAACATACCAGGTCCCTTTGTGCGGTTGCGATGTCAATGGTACACCAATAAAGTTAGTTTTACTCAATTTGCGAGCCACCAAAACCGGTCGTATAAATTTTTTACCTTTGCCACATATTTCATTCCCTACATTTTCACCTATTTTGCACCACCAAATCTCTCCCTCCTTATACAATTGAAGCTTCTGTTCGTAGTGGATTTTCTCCTTGATTATAATCCAGCCTTTAAAATCTTTTTTACCTAATTTATTCATAATTCCTTCCTACCCACCAAAATTAATTATTTTTGTGTAAAAATCTTGTATCACACCTTATCGAGAATTTCAACCCCCCACCCCTAGCTTATGATTAAAATTAAAAACGATTAAGCTTACTGAATAATAAAAAATACCCCTAAACCTAAGTTTAGAGGTATGTGAGTCACCATATTTTACTACGGTTGTGTCTGCGCACAATACAAATATAGACCGTCATAACAAAAACTGTAATTATTCGAATATAACGGCTGGCAACCGGATAAGCATTACAAAACACTTCCGTGCAACTATAACCATATCCAAGGAAGCACACTACAGTAATCAGTATTTGTAAAATATACACTGATATTTCTTTCACGCGTCTTTCGATATCTCTGTCCATTTCCACCCTCCTTATCTGGTAAAAACTCACACCTTAAACAACTTTTGGCAACCAAAATGCCAAACTTACCTTTATTATATCATACCATAACAATTTTGTCAAGATAGCACCCCTGAAATCATAATCAAAAACAAAGTCAGGACATGTGCCTGACTTTGTTTTCATACTGGTTTCTTTTGCTGGGGTTTTCTTTCCTAAAGAAAAGCCCAAACAATTACCACACGCGAATCAAGATTTCGCCACCAAGATGGTTTTTCTTGGCATCCTTACCCGTCATCAAACCTTTAGAAGTAGATACGATAATCATACCACGACCAGATTTGACGGTTGGAAGATCAGCGGCAGCAGAGTAAACTCTACGGCCTGGCTTAGAAATCTTGGTAATCTCAGAAACTTTAGCTACGGTGCCTGGTTCGTTAATTACTACGTGAAGCATTCCACGTGGTTCACCAGGAATTACATCGCAAGAAGCGAGGTAACCATTTTTTACTAAAATCTCGGCTACGGCTAACTTAAGCTTAGAGGTAGGAACGAGAATTTCAGTCTTGCCTACCATTACAGCATTACGAATGCGTGAAATGAAGTCAGCGATTTGATCTGTAGATTGTAATGACATATTTTCTCCTTTCTCCTTACCAGCTACTCTTAGTTACACCAGGAATTTCGCCTTTTGAAGCTTTTTCCCGGAAATTAATACGTGACAAACCAAATTGGCGCATATAACCGCGTGGACGACCATCCAACATATCGCGATTTTTAAGGCGAGTTGGGCTGGCGTTTCGTGGTAGCTTCTGTAAACCTTCAAGGTCTCCAGCTGCCTTTAACTCTGCGCGTTTAGCTTTGTACTTTTCATTCATTTTGCGCCGTTTTTCGTCGCGGAGTACTGCAGATTTTTTAGCCATCTTACTTTTCTCCTTTCTCAAACGGCATACCGAAAGATTCTAACAATTTGTAGCTTCCTTCCTTTGAACCATTTTTAATAATAAACGTAATCTCAAGCCCGTGGAGAACAGATGCATCTTCAAAGGTAATCTCTGGGAATACAGTTTGTTCTTTTAGACCCAAGTTGTAGTTGCCCTGCTTGTCAAAAGCAGTTCTAGAAACACCGTGAAAGTCGCGAACGTGTGGCAAAGCTACGTTGATAAGCCTGTCCACAAATTCATACATTTTGTCGTTTCTAAGAGTGGTGAGATAACCTACTGGGGCGCCCATACCTTTACGAATTTTAAAGGTAGCGATAGACTTTTTGGCAAGTCTAGAGGTCGCAGCCTGACCAGTAATTTTAGCGAGGGTAAGCTCTACCGTCTCGGTAAATTTCTTATCTTCGCGTTTTTTACCTACGCCACAGGAAACTACTACTTTAGAAAGCTCTGGTACTTGATTGATATTATCAAGACCAAGTTCTTTTTGAAGTTTCGCCTTGAGTTCTTTTGTATAGAGCTCTTTGAGGCGTGGTTGTGCTTTAACTGCAGCTTTTGCAGTCTTGGCAGCCGTTTTATTTTCCGCCATTATTTAGCTCCTTTCTTTGCTTTCTTATCGGCTTTTTTGTCAGCCTTTTTATCTGCCTTTTTGTAGACAAATGCTTCTTTGAGCTTCAAATTTGATAAATCAATTCCAAGATGCACAGTTTTCTTGCCACCACGAGGGTTATACTGAGTTGGCTTGATTTTCTTCTCAATTACTCTAACACCCTCGAGGCAAGCTTTACCATTCAAACGGTCAATCTTGACGATTTTAGCCTCGGTACCCTTTAAAGAGCCAGAAATTACTACAACTTTATCATTAACTTTAAGACTTTTCATTATAGTACCTCCGGCGCAAGGCTAATAATTTTGTTAAACCCGAGATCGCGAAGTTCGCGAGGAATTGGCCCAAATACACGAGTTCCTCTAGGGGTTTTGTCTTCGTTTACCAAAACTGCGGCATTTTCGTCAAAACGAATAGTAGAACCATCTGGACGACGAATTGGCGCAACAGTTCTCACAATTACAGCTTTTACTACAGCTTTTTTCTTCACGCCACCTGTTGGGGAAGCTTCCTTCACCGAGCAGGTTACGATATCACCAACGTGAGCATAGCGAGCACGAGTGCCGCCAAGCACACGAATTACGCCAAGTTCCTTGGCACCGCTGTTGTCAGCTACTTTTAGTCTAGTTTCTTGTTGAATCATTACTTGTCCCCCTTCTCAGCTTTTTCAGCTTCTTTAGCGGCCTTTTTGGCAGCTTTTTCAGCTTCTTTAGCCTTCTTTTCACGGGCGATTTCGTCTGCCCCTACTTTTTTCTCTTCTTTAATTTCCGTAACATCTTCTTTGAGTTCCACTGTGCCACGTGCCTTCTCAATTACTTTTACCAAAGTATAAGCTTTGGTAGCGGAAATCGGACGGCAAGAAGCAATCTCTACTTTGTCACCCTTATGGGCTTCATTTTTCTCATCGTGAGCAGTATATTTACGAGTTTTGGTGTATTGCTTACGATAAAGTGGGTGAGTTTCCCGAGAAACGATCGAGACGGTAATGGTCTTATCACGCTTATCGGAAGTTACGGTTCCTACTAATGTGTGTGCCATCTTAGAACTCCTCTTTCTTAATTATTTTACATTTCACTGGCAATTTATGAGAAGCAAGTCTCAAAGCTTCTTTTGCCTGTTCGTCGGTCACGTCTGCAATTTCAAACATCACAGTACCTGCTTTTACCTTTGCTACGAAGAACTGTGGTTCACCTTTACCGGAACCCATTTTTACGTCCAAAGGCTTCTTGGTAACAGGGGTGTGTGGGAAAATTCTAATCCAAACTTTACCACCACGCTTAACGTAACGGTTGATTGCCTGACGGGCTGCCTCAATTTGGCGGGAAGTTACGCGCTCGTTGTCGAGTGACATCAAACCATAGTCGCCAAATGCTACGGTGTTACAACGAGTAGCGATACCTTCATTTTTGCCTTTTTTCACCTTGCGGTGTGCAGTTTTTCTAGGTAGTAAAATAGCCATAATTATTTCTCCCCCTTATAAATCCAGACCTTTACACCCACGATACCTGCAATAGTTGGTGCATGATGACAATAAAAGTCGATATCAGCTCTTAAAGTATGTAGAGGCACCGAGCCTTCGATGAATTTTTCACGACGGCTCATTTCAGCACCGTTAAGACGGCCTGCTACCTCAATACGCACACCTTTAGCACCAGCATTCATAGTAGAAGCAAGTGCCATTTTTACGGCGCGGCGGAAATTCATACGCTTGCCGAGTTGGAAACCGATGTTTTCTGCTACGAGTTTAGCATTAAGCTCTGGTTTCTTCACTTCTTCTACGTTGATCCTAATTGGACCTTCTACAATTTTTTCCAAAACTTTCTTTAATTCATTGATGCCTGCACCTTGCTTACCAATCACCGCACCTGCTTTAGCAGTTAAAATGGTGATAGTAGTAAGATTGGCGGAGCGTTCAATGTTGATCCGAGCGATTGTAGGACGAGTTTTGAATCTCTCCTCAATGGTCTTGCGGATCTTGTCGTCTTCCACTAGCCAACGGCGAAAATCACTCTTTCTGGTAAACCATTTAGAGGACCAGTCTTTGCTGACCTGGAGACGGTAAGAGATGGGATTAACCTTCTGACCCATATTACTTTTTCTCCTTTTTAGCCTCTGGCTTCTTAGCTTCCGGCTTCTTTACTTTCTCTTCGCCTGCGACCTCGACGAATATATTGCTTGAAATCTTCTCAAATGGCAAAGCTCTACCACGGGATGCTGGCATATAACGACGCATCCTAGCGCCTGAAGTTACTACAATTCTAGAGATTCTGATAGATTTTGGATCAATCGAAGCTTTAGAATTGTTAAGTAGATTAGCATTGGCAGATTCAATTGCCTTTTTCACAGCAGTAGCTGCTTTTCTTGGGGTATTTTCCAAAATCACGATAGCGTCTGACACATAGCGATCACGAACGAGTGAAGCTACGATGTTAGTCTTACGTGGCTGAATATCAATACCTTTTTCATAGGCGTGTGCAAATAGAGTAGCCATAATTAGTTACCCCCCTTTGCTGCAGCAGCCTCAGCAGCTTTTTTACCACCGTGGCGTTTAAACTTACGAGTCGGCGCAAATTCACCAAGCTTATGACCAACCATATTTTCTGAGATAAATACTGGAACGTGAACTTTGCCGTTGTGAACAGCGATGGTTCTACCTACCATTTCTGGGGAAATAGTAGATTGACGTGCCCAAGTTTTAATCACAGTGCGGTCGGAGGCGTCGAGTGCGGCGATCTTCTTGGCGAGTTTGTAGTCCACAAATGGACCTTTCTTCATACTCCTAGACATTATTTCCTCTTTCCTTCGTGGCGACTGCGCACGATCATTTTATTAGTTTTCTTATTGTGACGAGTGCGATAACCGAGCGTCAACTGGCCCCAAGGGGTTCTTGGTGCTTTACCAGTACCGTGACGGCCACCGTCACCACCACCGTGTGGGTGGTCAGTTGCGTTCATTACAACACCTCTCACAGTCGGGCGAATCCCCTTGCGACGACGACGTCCAGCAGCACCAATTTTTACGTTTTGATGTTGTATATTAGACACCGTCCCAATTGAAGCCTCACAGCTTGCCAATACTTTACGAACTTCGCCAGATGGCATTTTGAGAGTGGCATAGCCATCTTCTTTTGCCATTAGCTGAGCCGAAGCACCTGCAGCACGCACCATTTGTGCGCCACGACCAGGAGCAAGCTCAATTGCATAAACGAAAGTACCTACTGGGATGTTTTCGAGTGGCATTCTGTTAGAATCTTCCACTTCTACTTCATTACCAGTTTTAAAGGTGGCACCTTTTTTCATTTTTGTATCAGCGAGAACATAGTAAAATACACCATTTTGGTCTTTTACTCTTGCAATACGAGCCGAACGATTTGGATCGTATTCGATTTCTTCTACAGTGAGTGTCAAATCTTTTGGTAAAGTGTAAGTCATCAAACGATAGTGTCTTTTTACGCCACCACCACGATGACGGACGGTAATACGCCCTTGGTTATTCTTACCAGCCTGTTGCTTTTTAGCCCTTACAAGAGACTTTAGAGGCTTTTTGGTCGTAATTTGATCATAGTCCTCAGTAGTCTTTTGACGTTGAGCTGGGGTCATTGGACGATATGCTTTAATACTCATTACTTCTTCTCCTTCCCGTCTTGCTCTTCAAATACCTTGATCGAATTGCCTTCTTTCAAAGTAACATAAGCAAACTTCTTATCTTGACGGTGGGTAATTCCAGGGTAAGCGTGCTTGCCCTTAGAATATTTGGTTTTCTTGCCATCACGAATCAATGTTCTAACATCAGTTACGGTTACATTAAATTCGTTTTCTACCATTTTAGCAATTTCTTGCTTAGTCATACTTTTCTTTACAGGGAAGACATAAGTTCTCTTAAATGATTCTCTGTAAGTTTTTTCAGTAGCGCGTGGCTCCAGGAGATTGAGTTTTACTACTGCATTTTTCTTATCAGCCATTACTTATCTCCTTTCAACCACTCAGTGGTAGCTTTAAGACCAGCTTCAGAAAATACAATCGCATCTGCATTCATAATATCAAATACGTTGAGATACTGAGCACGAACCAATTTGAGATTGGAAATGTTATTAGTAGAGCGAAGCACCTCTGGGGTTTTCTCTGCTGCTACCGCAAGCACATTCTTATTCTCAAGTTTGAGATCTTTTAATACTTTCACTGCGTCTTTGGTTTTGCCAGTAAGTTTTACTGGGGTTTCTAGCACAATTACTGCCTTATCTTTGTTCTTAATGGACAAAGCTTGAGCAACTGCTTGGCGTTTAGCTTGCTTAGAAATCTTCTTGGTGAAGTTTTCTTCGCCGGTGCGACCAAAGGCTACACCACCGTGACGCCAAATTGGGTTTCTCGTAGAACCGAAACGTGCTCTACCAGTACCTTTTTGCTTCCAAGGCTTCTTACCACCACCACGAACTTCGCCACGCTTCAAAGTTTTAGCGTGAGATGAACGAGAATTTGCAAGATAGGCATCGTAAGCCAATTTCACTAATTCGTAATTTTCGACCTTTAGACCGAAGATGTCTTTATCTAATGTAGCCATACTACTCCTTTCTTCGGACCAGGGACTGCGCCTTTAAGGCCGATAAGGTTGTTAGCTGCATCAATATATGCAACTTCCAAATTCTTGACGGTCACTTGTTCGTGGCCCATTCTACCTGGCATTTTCTTGCCTTTAAATACTTTTTGCGGATACATCGAACCGATAGAACCAACTCTCCTGATATTACCCTTGAAACCGTGGGTATTTCTAGATTCGTTGAAGTTCCAGCGCTTCACCGTACCAGCATAGCCTTTACCCTTAGAGATACCTGTAGCAGATACCTTATCGCCAAGGTTAAAGTTTTCTACGGTGATTTGATCACCGAGTTTCATCCCTTCTGGGATTTCGTCTACCCTAAACTCTTTGAGAGTTTTTGGGCTAATGTTTTCACCGGCCTTTTTAACGTGGCCAGCCACCGACTTGCTCAGATTCTTACCCTGACCGTAGCCCACTTGCACAGCATTATAACCATCGGTTTCGACAGTTTTTATCTGAGTCACTGTGCACGGACCGGCTTGAAGAATTGTAACAGGAGTTACAATGCCATCTTCACCGATAATCTGGGTCATACCAACTTTGGTGCCGAGAATGACTTGCATCATTTGCCTTTCCTTTAATTTTATAACACTCTTAAAACTAGATTTACGAGCCGGTTTCCTAGCAGAGTGTCTTAGAAGCTAGGACCTGTCCCCATATCTAGTTATTACCAATAATTCTAGCACAGTTTTTCTCTTTTGTAAAGAGGTTTTTTATAAAAATCAAAGATTTTCTAAATAAGCCTCAATAAACTCGTCGATTTTGCCATCAAGGACACCATCGGTGTCAGCAGTCTCATATCCCGTCCGAGTATCTTTTACCAATCTATAAGGTTGCAAAACGTAATTTCTAATCTGTTGTCCCCAACTTGCCGATTCGCCAGCCCGAAGTTCAGAAATCTCGTCCGTCTTTTGTTCTAAAGCCATCTGCGCCAATTTACCCCTAAGAATTTCCATCGCTTTTTCCTTGTTTTGATGAAAATTCCGCTCATTTTGAATCGCTACAGCAATTCCCGTAGGAAGATGGGTAATACGCACTGCCGAATTAGTGGTATTCACCCCTTGCCCACCGTGTCCGCCAGAGTGATAAGTATCAACACGAAGATCTTTGTCGTCTATCACCACATCTGTATCGGTATCAATCACGGGCAAAATTTCCACCAGAGAAAACGAAGTTTGCCGAAGATTATTCGCATTAAAGGGGGACAAACGCACCAAACGATGCACCCCGTGCTCAGATTTAAGCGTGCCGTAAGCATTCGGCCCAGTAATTTCATAAACTGCAGTTTTAATTCCGGCCTCTTCGCCCTCACTTCTGTCAAGAAGTGTCGCTTTAAAACCTTTTTTCTCAAAAAATCTGAGATACATTCTCTCAAGCATTCCTGCCCAGTCCATCGCCTCTGTGCCACCAGCACCAGAGGTAATTCTAATAATCGCATTCTTTCTATCATACGGTCCAGTAAATCGAAGTGCCTTTTTAAGTTCCAAAAAATCTTTTTCCATCGCAGAAATTTGCCCCTCAATTTCCGGCAAAAGTTCTTCATCAGATATTAAAATCAGCTCCTTCAAATCATTAATCTGAGTTTTCAGAAGCAAAAACGGGCGCGTTTCGTCGGCAAGATTAGCCAGTTTTTGATTTTTGGCAGTAGCAAGCGCCACATCACGCCAAATCTCTGGCTCTGCCACCTCTTTTTCGAGCGCCGCAATTTTATCAAGCTTTTCGTCAATTTTAAGTTTTTCATAAACCTGCAAAAAATCACCCTCAAGATTTAAAAGTCTTTTCTCAAGCTCTTGCATACCTTTCATTATATCATATCATTATTATGGGATACATATTGCTGATGCTAAGATTTTAAGGTAATCAAGCGCCAAAAATTCTGCGGCGGAACGAAAAAGAGCAAGAGCAAAGTTAAAGGGTCAAGCTAAAATCTATAAAATCAACCACCGCTCGGCAAAAATATCTCAGGAGATGTAGGGGCACCCTCGCACCAAAAAATGGGTGAGTATATTTATTTAGAAAATCGCCAAAAAATAATGATTTTCTAAATTCTAACAGTGCCCCTTTATGCACCCTTGGTAGGCAGTGCCGATTTCTTGCTCGCTGGCAACTACAACTCTAGCTCGTTCAACAATGGAGGCACGAACGGCAACTATTGGTCGTCCTCGTCTAACTCGTCTACGAACGCCTACAACTTGAACTTTAATAGTTCGAACGTCAATTCCGCCAACAACAATAACCGCCGCAACGGGTTCTCCGTGCGGTGCGTGTTTGCTGGGAGTTAGCGCTAGGTTTCCTAGGTTCCTCCCCCATATCTCAAGAGCTATTTGTATCCCACAAGATCCAAAGCCTTATTCATCGCTTTGAAGGCGGCTACGTGCCGCCCCATTCCGATGTAAGATTGAGCGGTTTCATAGCTAATTTCACCTCTTACGTAACCGTTAAATGCTTTTTTCATATTTTTGATGTAGCGCTGACCTGGCGTCATCACAAACGGTCGCACCATTTTGCCAAGAAATGGGCACCCCTTCCTCACCTCTTGAATATAAAGTTTTTTGGGGTGCATTTTTAGCCCCATTTCTTTTAATTTTTCTGGTATTTCGGTGCGAAATGCCTGTTTTGCCCGCTCGAAATCTTCAAAAGGCACCACCACGAAAAAATCATCTACATATCGCCCATAATAGGAAAACCCCAGCTTCTTTTTGACATACCAATCAAAATTATTCAGCATAATGTTAGAGAGAAGTTGTGAAGTAAGGTTTCCAATTACAATGCCTTGCCCCTCGGGCTGATGAAAAAGCGACTTATTATAGGGCAAACATTCCCAATCTTTTTTGCGCCCTACCATTCTCGCCCCCAGGCACGGGTCATCAAAAATCACCTCTCGCCACAAATATTCGCACAGTTTATACAAAAATCCTTTATCAGGAAATTGTTTTTTAAGCCCCCACATCACTTTGTCATACAAAATCTGTCGCTTGAGGCTCATAAAATACCCCGATATATCGCCCTTTAAAACATAGGCTCTTTTTTGGCAGTTTAAAGACGCCTTTCGCATAAATGTTTGCATTCTTTCCGCCCCAAAATCTGTCCCCTTACCCACTCTGCAAGAGTAAGAATCGTAAATAAACCTTTTGTCCCACCACGGCGCCACTACCGCATACAAAAGATGGTGCACAATTCTATCGTTAAATTGCGCCGCAAAAATCTCTCGATCGACGGGCGTGTGAGTTACAAACGCCTTCGATCGGCTCGGTTTCCACCTTCGGTGAATAATATCGTCTTTAAGTTGCCTCAGATTTTCTTCCAAAAACACCTCAAACTTATACTCATCTACCGTCCGCCGTTTTCCTCGCCTTGCCATCATATAACATTCAAACAGCGTATCTTCAAGGTCGTCGTTGCACTCTGGCAATCGTTCCAAAAAGTTTCGGTTATTTAGCTTCTTTTTCTTTGGCGCTTGATAGGCGTTTGCTCTTTGCGTCCATTTTCGTAGGTCTTTTAGCCTTTTTTCTTCCACTATCCACCTTTCTAATTGTTTGCTTTTTAATTTCACGTTTAATTTGGTCTTCTACCGAACGTATTTTCTTTACCACTCGGTAAAACTTCTTTGGCGGTGTCAAATCAAGGTCTGCCACCACGGTGGCATATTCATACATCATCTCTACCATCTCTAAAAGTTTTTCTAGACAAATGTCTATTTCTATTGCCCCTCGCCCCATCGCAATTACCAGCATATTCATTTCTACCGCTTCTTTTTCAAAATCAAACAAAAACGCGGTTTTGGCGAGTTTAGATTGGTTGCTGATGAGCTCATGCACCATTCTGGTCATATCTTTCACCTGCACCCGAAGTTCGGGCATAATCGCGTGCGGAAGCACCAATTCGTTGGCTTTGGCAGCGATGTGCTCGTCCTCTTGTTCCATTCTCACCACATCTTCTTCGGTCAGTCGCTCGCCAATCTCAAATTCTAGCCCTTCGCCCCACTCTCTCACCAAATTGATTTTGGCGTATTTCATCCTCAGTTTGAATTCCGAAAGTTTGTCCCCTGGAATCGAAATCGAACCACTTTTGTCACGCACGCCATAGTCGTTGTCAAAATGCAAAGTGTAATTTTTGCCTACCCTGTCATTCAAATGCTTGGCAAGAAACAAAGCCGAATGCCCAAACATTTTATACCACTTCTCATTGGTTTTCATGAGATACAACTTACTGTAGTTGTCTTTTTCAAGCTCCAGAAGCGCCCTCTTGTGCCTGAGATATTCTTCTTTTTCTTTTTTCATACCTTATTCTCGAATGCTGGTTGCTCCAGAATTTTTCTTCAAATTTGTCATATGCTTATTCCGAGGGAGATGTGGGGGAGGAACCTAGGAAACCTAGCGCTAACTCCCAGCAAACACGCACCGCACGGAGAACCCGTGGCGGCGGTAATTGTTGAAGGCGGAATAGACGTACGAACTAAGAAAGAGCAAGTAGTAGGCGCCCGTAGACGAGTTAGACGAGGACGACCAATAGTAGCCGTTCGCGCCCCCATAGTAGAACGAGCTAGAGACGTAGAAGCCAGCGAGCAAGAAATTAGGTAGCGTACCTGGACCTGCGTTAGTATTAAATGTTGGGGTAGAATCTGGATCTGCATAGTAACCATTTGGAAGGCTGGTTACGCCTTTTACGGCTAGAGTCATCTTGTAGAAGTCACCACCAGTATATCCGCCACTATCTCTAGGTACACCTTCTGTAGTAGCAGTAGGCAGTCTCCAGCCTTTTGGACAAATGGAGTAAGCAGCATTGTAGCCATTATCCGTGACGGCAGTGCCTGAGGCATCTTTTCCGCCAGCGGTAGCTGCGAGCCAGGAATAGTAAGAGTTATTAGCTGCTGAAGTTTGAGTGGTGGTTTCGTTGCCGGTGTTGTAGACATAGGCTACGGTATCTGATGAGAAGCCGCTAGAGCTAGAAGCTGGGAGGGTATAGTAACCTACCCCAGCAGATTCCGGGTAACCAGCTGGCACGTTAGAAGTTTCTGAGTATAGCTTGGTGCCACCAGCAAGGTTGAGGTTTGAAGTCATCCAGATTTGGCCGTCTGCCAGCTTGGCTACGGTATAAACTTTATTATCTCTTAGGTCTTTAAGTGTACCAGATGTACCAATTGCCATATCTGGGCAAGGATCAAAGGTTTGCATATCACCATCAATAGTGTTATCACAAAGTGGGTTGACTGTACCGGTAAAGATCAAGTTAATTGCGTATGAACCAGCAGATTGGTTGTAATTAATCTTGGATGCGAAAGATAGTGTGGCGGTGTCTGCATTTGTTGCAACGTTCTTTTCCATAATTTGCACACCAGAAACATACGGGACAAAATTGCCGGTATTATTTAGTCTATAACCCCAAGTGTTGTCAGAAAGGGAGCTTGCAGTAGCACCAGCCTCGGCAGAAAGTGTCGGGATGCTAGCTGCTATACCATCTACTGAGCTATCTCTGGTTAAGCTGGTAATATCACCAGTAGAAGACATATTGAGTTTATAGCCTGTGATATTGTTAGTGCCAACCGTCACGGTAATATCTTGAGAATCAGAAGTCTTGGTGTTTGGATTTAAGTCTAGTACTACGCTACTAGATGATACCGTAACATTAAGGCTGTCTGCGACGTTTACGGTGTAATCTACGTTGTCGGCGTGAGCTTGGTTTGTGTAGGCTATGCCCGCTGCTGCTATTAATGCTGCAACCGCCAAAATACCGCCAGCTTTTATTCTATTCATATTATGCATCACCTCATTCATGACCCCATTATACCACAACCATTATCAAAATTGCAACAAAAATAATTTTTATCCCCCCACCCCCTGCTTATGCTAAACTTTCATTACAACAATTTGACTGTCCCCACACAAACCCCCCCTTACGGGGTTGTTTTTGAAGGTCTATTGTATACAACGAAGTATCTTTAGCACCTTATTAATTTTAATTATACTAAAGTATTTCAGAAATGTCAATAATCCTACCATTCTTACTAATGATTTTTAACTGGCATTTTACTCGCCTTCTCTTATTAAATACGTAACGAATTCTTGCGTATGCCTTATTTTCATTCATCTTGCATCTCCTTAAATCAATCACTACATTGTATGACTGATGTCTAGCAGTTACAAAAATATTATGAATGGTATTTTTACTATCCCCTATTGGGCTTTTTAATTCCCAAATTTGATTTTTTATTTTTAAGTCTGGGCTTTTTAGTGGCGAAGGTCTCAAAAAAGTAATATCTGTTTTAAAATAATTTGCTACTAAAATTGCTGCTGACATCTCAAAATCATAAGGTCTGTCTTTTTCTGAAGTCGCTACTATCACTTTATAATTATTTTTCATAACAAAACCCTACCACACCCAACAAAAAATTTCAACCCCCCACCCCCTGCTTATGGTTATTTTACAAATTCCTGCAAAACCCCTCTTGACAATCCACCGCATTTTTGCTAAAATCAAAGTATATTCGGGGATACCCGTCCACCCTAATCGCAAGATTAGGGAGTATTTTTTTCCAAAATTAGACTAGACAACGCCCGACGAATCTTCTCTAAGTCGGATTCTGGCAAAACTCCTATCTTATTGTATAATCTTGAGACACTCATATTTCAAATTAACAATTGACAACCAACCATATTTTTGTTAAAATTAAGATATATTCGGGAATACCCGCAACCCCCCAATTGTAAAATTGGGGCACATTTTTGTTATTAGCCCTAAAAAACAAAGAATGGAAAAAGCGCACTTGATTCAGTTCAGTATCTTGTGCGCTCTTTAACCTAAACCGGGGTTGACTTATTAATTAGTGTACGGTAGAATAGTATCAGGATTTTATGTTATTCGCTCTTTCTAGAGCGAATAATTTTTATCTGGAATAATCCAAACAAAAGATTTATTTCTAAACCCATAAGCTCCCTCCTTTCTCCCCGCAAGTTTTTAAAGTGTCAGCCCCGTATTTTTTACCCTACCACACCCAACAAAAAATTTCAACCCCCCACCCCCTGCTTATGCTAAACTTTTCTTAAAACTTCACGAGCTTCTTTTATAGAGTGAGTTTCCATTAGTTTAGCTCTTAAATCTGACGCGCCAGGAAAATTATTGATATAAATTTTATAAAAATGTTTGAGTGGTTCGTAAGAAACTTGGTGTTTTTTGCTGTATTTTTCATACAAATCAAGATGAAGATAAAGCAGTTTCATTAAATCTTCGCGAGTGGCGGTGTGGTCGGTGAAACAATAGGGGTTAGCAAAAACGCCACGACCAATCATAAAACCGTCTACCTCTTTATATTCTTGATGGAGCTTTAGGGCGTGTTCTTTATTTTTAATGTCGCCATTGATGATCAACTTAGTTTCTAGGCTAATCTCATTTCTCAATTTGACAATTTCTGGAATTATTTCATAGTGCGCAGGGACTTTGCTCATTTCTTTTTTGGTTCGAAGATGTACCGTCAAGGCCTTTGGGTGTTCATTCAAAAGTAGTGGCAACCACTCTTTATATTCTTCAACTTTAGCCCAGCCTAGCCGAGTTTTTACAGACACCGGAAGCTCGGTATTTTTTGTAGCTTCTCTTAAACATTCTAGGGCTAGCTCTGGGGTTTTGATCATCGCAGCGCCACCACCAGCTTTATTCACATTTTTGTCTGGGCAACCAAAATTAATATCTACCCCTGAAAAACCAAGATTTTTAAGCGCTTTTACGGTTTCTTTAAAATGTTCTGGCTCTTTACCCCAAATTTGGGCGATAATTGGCTTATCTGTTGGCGCAATTTCTAGCCGTTCCAGAGCGTTAGCGCGACCTTTTTCGGAAGCGTAAGATGATACGTTGGTAAATTCCGTAAAAAAGAGATCTGGTCTTCCAGCTTTTGCCACCACCTGCCGAAAAATAACATCTGTTACGCCTTCCATCGGCGCCAGAATTAAAAACGGTTTAGGAAGTTCTTCCCAGATATTCATTTTTATATTATAACACTTTTATGGTATAATATAAACTATGAGAATTTTACTGCTCGGTTATGGCAAAGAAGGAAAGGCTCTTGAAAATTACTTCAAAAGCCACCACCAAGATGTCACCATTGATATACTAGAAAATTTCACCGCCGAAGAATTAAAACAGAGAGATTATTCAGCCTATGATATAATTTTCAGAAGTCCTTCCGTGCCACCATTACACTTAAAAAATGAATTTAGCGCCACCAGATATTTCTTTGAACATTGCCCTTCACCGATTATCGGCGTTACCGGCACCAAAGGAAAAGGCACCACTTGCTCCTTTATCAAGGCAATCTTAAGCGGCCTTGGCGAAGACGCGCATCTTGTTGGCAACATCGGTATTCCAGCTATCAATGTCCTCGACGAACTCAAACCCACCTCTGTTGTAGTATTCGAAATGAGTAGTTTCCAGCTTTGGGACCTCGAAAAATCCCCCCACATTGCCGTGGTTTTAAGAATTGAGGCCGACCATCTAAACGTCCACAACGGCTACGACGATTACGTTAACGCTAAAGGCCACATTGCCGAGTATCAGACAGAAAAAGACAGTATCGTCTATTTTAAAGATAACGAGGATTCAATTAAAATCGCCAATAAAAGCAAAGGTCAACATTTTGCCTACCCTCTAGACCAAAAATCAGAAAAGTTAAAAGAACTTCTAGATTCCCTCAAAGTCCCTGGCGACCACAACAAAGAAGACGCCGAAGCTGCCCTTATTGCCGTGGCTGCTTTTTACAATATTTCCCTCGACGATTTGATTGACCAAAATTTCGACAAACTAAAAGCCAGCCTTGAGGGCTTTACCGGCCTCCCTCATCATATCGAATTTGTAAAAAATCTAAACGGCGTAGACTACTACGACGACAGTTTCTCTGCCTCTTACCCATCTCTAGAGGTCGCCATCAAATCTTTCCCAGATAAAAACGTCTTCTTAATTGCCGGCGGCAAAGATAGAGGCCTTAACCTTACCCCTATCAAACACGCAATTTTCTCTGCCAAAAACCTTAAAAAGGCTATCTTAATTGGCGAAACCAAAGAAAAACTCGCCGAAAATGAAGACCCAGAAAAATATCTCCTAAAAGACACCCTAGAAGATGCAGTTAATACTGCCAAAGAGCTTGCCGAAGATAGCGAAAATGCCGTGGTGCTCTTAAGCCCTGGTGCTGCTAGCTTTGACATGTTTAAAGATTTTTACGAACGCGGCGACAAATTCCAAGAGATTGTGAAAGGTTTTTAATGTTTACATTTTTAGACTATAACTTTAACAGAGATAATTACGAAGCCACCTTCCGTTATCAAGGCAAAGATAACATCATATTTTCCGAAAAAGTCAAATTTTCACACCCTGACTTCACAAATTATAACGAAAAAATCTTAGACAGAGCCCTCTTTTTGGCCTTTATCATTCTCGGCACCTCTTATTACAAAGCCGAGCCAACCACCGAAGTAAAATTGCCAAAAGACTTAGACGAAGCCGAGGCCACTTTCTTTTCTAAGATTTATCAAGAAGGCCTCTCGCAGTATGCCTTCGAAAATCACCTCACCCGTGCTAATTTGGCTCATTTCAAGGCCAATAAACCACTCGAAAATTCCACCACAAACACCGTTAATACCTCTGATAAAACCCTCTGTATGGTCAGTGGCGGCAAAGATTCTTTACTTAGTTTCGAAAAAGTCAAAGCAAGTGGCGTAGATTACGAAGTTTCTTACATTTCTGCAAACGGCGCTTACCCTAGTATTTTGGACGAATTAAAAACTCCTCTCATTATTAATCGCACAATCGACAAAGAGAATCTAAAAAAAGCCGGTGGACTCAATGGTCACGTACCGGTTACCCTGATAAACGAAGCTCTTTCTCTTATTCAAGCTATTTTGATCAAGGCAAATCACATTGAATTTGGCATCGGAAGAGAAGGCCTAGAGCCTCACGCCTGGATTGATGATCTTCCAGTAAATCACCAGTGGTCAAAAACTGAAGAAGCTCAAAAACTTATTAAGAATTATATTAAAGCTTACGTAGCAAAGGATATTACTGTCGGTTCTAATCTCGAAAACCTCACCGAACTCGAAATCGCCAAAGAATTTGCTTTAAAATGTTGGGATAAATACGAAGGCAAGTTTTCCTCTTGCAACGTCGCCAACTACAAACAAGACGAAAATAATAAAACCCTCAAATGGTGCGGAAAATGCGCCAAGTGCGCCAATTCGTATCTGTTATTCTGCCCATTTGTGCCTTACGAAAAGCAGCTCAAAATTTTTGGTCGCGACCTCTTTGAAGACCCAGAATTAACAGAAATTTTCAAAGGTCTCCTCGGCATCGATGGCGTAATGAAGCCATTCGAATGCATCGCCAGTATCGACGAACTCCGCTGGGCTTACGAGCACAAACTACCAGGCTACGGCGAACTAGAAGTTTAGCTTTGCTTCTAGCTCTGTTAAGGCAGCTTTTTCTACACTCGAAACTGTAGCAAATCCTTTAATTCCTGAGCCTGCGAACTCACGGGAAAGTTCAATCATTTTACTCTTATCAATACCTTTGATGATATTCGGCATATTATCATATTTATCCACTTCTTCGTTAGCAAAATAATTCTCGGCATAATAATCAGCAATCTGCCCCACCGTTTGTGCCCCCATCTGGAAACGCCCTAGCGCGTATTGTTTAGCCGACTCAAAATCTTTATCCGAAATCTCACCATTTAAAGCCTTCGTCATCTCTGTTTGAATCAAAGAAAACAGTTTATCGGCATTTTCTTCATTGACTTCACCGTCAAAGTCCCAATAAGTGCTATGCGCGTTGCTACAAATCGCACTTCCCATCCCATAGACTAATCCACGCTTCCTTGCTACCCCAAAAATCTTTGAATTCATCGTGCCATTTAAGATATGGTTAAGACAGTTCATCGCAAAAACTTCTTTAGAATTCAGATGCCTTGGCGTCACCAAAGAAAACCCAAAAGTAATGTTAGAAGCATCTTTTCTTCTAATCGCCACCATCTCGGAAGATTTAAGATCTACAATTGGTATTTCAAATTTTTCACCCTCTTTAAGAGGCCAGGACTCTAGTTCCTGAATAATTTTATGCTTTCTACCGTGAATTTTACCTGCAATAATAAACATCATATTCTTAGCGGTATGAGTTCTACGGTAATGTTCGCGAATATCTTTTAGCTCAATGTTGGCAATCGTATCGCGCCTTGCCGAAAGATCCAAAACGTCTTCACCTACTGCTTGCTGAACGCGAGGCCAAAGTAGCCTATAATAATCGTTCATATACCCTGTAAGTTCCGAACGCACGTTTGACTTTTCGGCTTTTAACTCTTCTTCGTTAAATCTCGGCTCGGCAATTGAGAGTTTTTGAAGTTCCATAATGCGGTCCCACTCAAAATCTGCACATTCCGTCTCGTAACAAACCGACACATCAGAGGTCCAAGCATTATGATAAGCCCCATTTTTGGTAAATTCTGCCTCAAAATCTTGCTCGTCTTTATATTTAGCGTTCGCACCAAAAGCTAGGTGCTCTACCACGTGAGGAAGCTCATAAATATCTTTACTTTTAGCGTAAAGCATCCCTGCTCTAAACTGTATTCTGGTTGCCATCACCGTAGCACCAGGAATATCAACAAGAAGCCCACGCGCGCCGTTTTTAAGCTGTACCTCCTCTACTGCGTGTTTCACTTTTTCTTCTTCTTGGATTTCTTCTTTTTAGATTGTTTTTTAGTAGCTTTTCTTTGCCCTGTGCCACTAGCTCCTAGGGTTTTCTTCTTAAATTCTTCGTCTAGATTCTTTTCGCCAGCCGAAATCTCATTTACGCCTTTGTCATTGCCTGAAGCCATCTTGGTAAGCTCAGATTCGTATTCTTCGCCATCGGTTACGTTATCTTCTGCTGCCTCAGTAGGCGTAATGGTAAGAAGAATTTTGAGCACTTCTTCGCGTAGATTTCTCTGCAAACCATCAAATAGCTTTTGCGACTCCGAACGATATTCCACCAAAGGGTCTCTTTGCCCAACTGAGCGCCAATGAATACCCTCGCGAAGATGCTGCATATTTTCAAGATGTTGCATCCAGAGCATATCGAGCACTTTAAGATAAACTTCGCGTTCTACTTTGCGCATTGTCTCAGGGCCAAACTTTTCTTCTTGCTTTTCGTAAGCTTCTTCGATAGCTTTAAGAGCTAGTTCGTAGCGCTCTTTTTCTTTTCTCTTGATACCAATTTCGTGAATCAAATCATCGTCAAAGTTAAATACCGCTTTAAACTGCTCGTCAAAATCTTTATTGACTCTAGAAGAAAATTCGGTAAGAGATTTGGCTTCATCACGCATCAAACGCTTAATTTCAGGGAAAATATCATCACCTTCGAGAATCTTGCGACGCATCATATAAACTACTTTACGGTGACGATTAATCACGTTATCGTATTGCACCACATTTTTACGAGAATCAAAGTTAAAACCTTCGATACGCTTTTGGGCAGATTCGAGAGTTTTTGAAATTGCCCGAGTTTGAATCGGCTGATCTTCGGCTACACCAAGCCTCGTCATCAACATTTTTACTCTATCACCCTGGAAAATACGCATCAAATCATCTTCACAGCTCACAAAGAACTGGGTAGTGCCAGGATCGCCCTGACGACCACCACGACCTCTCAGCTGATTATCTACCCGGCGAGAATCGTGCCGTGCTGAGCCAATCACTACCAGACCGCCAAGTTCTCTCACGCCTTTACCAAGCTTAATATCGGTACCACGACCAGCCATATTGGTAGCAAGCGTAATTGCGCCCTTTTCACCAGCCTTGGCAATAATTGCTGCTTCACGCTCGTTATTTTTGGCGTTCAAAATCTCATAAGGAAGTTTGAATTGATCTAGATATCTTGCAATTTCTTCGTTGTTAGCGATAGAGTCAGAACCAACCAAAACTGGCTGACCTTTTTTGTGATACTCTTGAATAGCTTCGGCGATAGCTTTGAGCTTGCCAGCCTTAGTTTTGTAAATCAAATCATCTTTATCTACACGAATAATTGGCTTATTTGGTGGAATTTGAATTACATCGAGAGCATAAATCTGTTGGAATTCCTCTGCCTCAGTAAAGGCTGTACCGGTCATACCAGAAAGCTTTTTGTACAAACGGAAAAAGTTCTGAAACGAAATTGTAGCAAGCGTCATCGATTCTTGCTTTACTGCTACACCTTCTTTGGCCTCAATTGCCTGATGTAGCCCCTCGTTATAGCGACGACCTTGCATCAAACGCCCAGTATGCTCATCTACAATAATCACCTCGCCAGAGTTCGTCACCACGTAATCTTTATCTCTCTTGAACAATACCTCGGCTCTTAAAGCCTGTTCCAAGTGATAAACTAGAGGTGTATGCTTGGTAGAATAAAGATTATCTACCCCTAGCATCTTTTGAATTTTGTCGATACCTTCATCAGTAAGAGTAACCGAACGGCGTTTTTCGTCTAGAATGTAATCTTCAGGGGTAAGTCTGGCACAAATCTTAGCAAATTGGTAGTAAGATTCTGGGTTATCACCAGCTGGCGCGCTAATAATAAGAGGTGTTCTAGCCTCATCAATCAAAATCGAATCTACCTCATCTACAATGGCAAAATTCAGCTCACGTTGTCTCAAATTCTGCACCTCGCTCGTCATATTATCTCTAAGATAATCAAAGCCAAATTCGTTGTTAGTGCCATAGGTAATATCAGCATTATAAGCCTCTTTTCTGGTGCAAGGCTTAAGGTGTCTAAATCTCTCGTCATCGTGTGCGTCATTTTCGTATTTTGCATCATAAATAAACGAAGCATCGTTGATAATTACCCCTACCGATACCCCAAGAAAATCATAAACCGGACCATTCCAACCCGCATCACGCTGAGCTAGATAATCATTTACCGTCACCACGTGTACACCGTGGCCAGTAAGAGCATTAAGATAAGCCGGAAGCATTGCGACCAAGGTTTTACCTTCACCTGTTTTCATTTCGGCTACTGCACCTTCGTGAAGCACCATACCACCAATTAACTGCACATCATATGGGCGCATCTTTAGAACGCGTTTTGATGCCTCGCGGGCCACGGCAAAAGCCTCAGGAAGAATCTTATCAAGCGATTCTTTTTCCAAGCGTTTTTTAAATTTTTCGGTCTGAGCCTTCAAATCTTTTACGCTCATTTTTTCGTATTTCGGCTCTAAATCGTTAATAATCTGCGCCTTTTTCCAAAGTTTTTTCAAAACTTTTTTCTGCGCGTCACCAAATACACCCTGCAAGAACTTAGTCAGTGCAGTTTTGTCGGCCAATTTATCACTAGGCTTTTTCTCTTTTGCCATTTATAACTCCTAATCTACCCCCATTATAACACACTAACTTCTCTTAATAAAGAGATTTTTGAGGCTTCTTTTTTGGCGATGTGGTTGCATTTCTAACTTGTAACGACGAATTTGCCCCGTCACCTTAGCCTCCAAGAGATCCACCCCAGCAAAAATGTTAGAACATTCATCTTTAGCGGCAATTACCTTACCACCAGGAATCTCCATCGCCACCGTAATTTCGTATTTATCAGATTTGCCCTTACCGATTTCCGATACAATCACCTTGGCCACAATATCTTTTTTAAAGCCACGCGGCATATACCGATCTAATTTACCGATACGCTTTTCGATGTATTTTTTAAGGCTTTCTTCTACTTTATAACCATTACCAGTAATTTCGATTTTTTCAATCATTTTTCCTCCTTTTATAATTCTGTTTTGCCACCTAAATAAGGTCTTAGCACCTCTGGCACCTCTAATTTACCGCCCTCTTTGGCATAATTTTCCAAAATCACCACCAGAGCACGAGCAAGAGGTATCGCTGTGCCATTTAAAGTATGCACAAATTCAAGCGTTCCATCTTTTCTTCTCACCCGACAATTTACTGCTCTTGCCTGAAAATCGGTACAGTTAGAACAACTCGTAATCTCTTGATATTTCTGATTTACCGGGGACCAATACTCCATATCGTATTTTTTGGCCGCTGGCGCGCCAAGATCGCCCGCCGCGATGTTGATTACGTGATATGGGATTTGAAGACCTTGCCAAATATCTTCTTCAACCTCTAAAATCTTCTCGTGAATCTCTTTAGATTGCTCAGGCAGACAAAATACATACATTTCGAGCTTATTAAACTGATGGACTCTAAACAAACCTCTGGTGTATTTGCCGTATGCCCCTGCCTCTTTCCTAAAACAAGCCGAATAGCCGGCATAAAGCAGTGGCAACTCTGACTCTTCCAAAATCTCGTCCATATGATAACCGGTAAGAGGCATCTCGGCAGTCGCAATCATCGCTAAATCTTCGCCCTCAATGTAATACTCATCAGATTGATCAGAGGTTCTCGGGTTAAAGCCACAGCCCTCGAGAACGCGTGAAGACACCATATCTGGCACCGTCATAAAAGTAAAACCGTGTTCCAAAACTTTTGAAAGCCCATATTGATAAAGCGCATTTTCAAGCAGCGCCAAATCACCCTTGAGATAGTAAAACTTAGCACCTGCAACCTTAGCGCCTCTTTCAAAATCAAGCCAGCCACGCGAAGTAGCATAATCTAAGTGGTCCACCCCTGTTTTGTGGTTTTCGCCCCATTTTTTGACTTCCACGGAACATTCTTCGCCACCTAGTGGCACATCATCAAAAATCACATTTGGAATACGTTTTAAGAGGTCTTTTAGTTCGGTTTCAACTTTTGATAGCGCCTGTTCCTTTTCCGCCACCTCTGTTTTGATTTTTTTACCTTCTTCAATTAGCTCTGGCGCAGGCTTGCCACCCTTCATCTGACCAGCAATTTCGTTCCTCTTGGCGCGTAATTTTTCTACCTCAGCCAAAATCTCTTTTCTCTTGTCATCAAGCGAAATCACCTCTGATACGTTGATTTTATAGCCTTTTTCTTTTGCTGATTTTTCTACTAGTTCAAGGTTTTCTCGGATAAACTTCACATCTAACATATTTACATTATAGCACAAAATAATTTATAGTAATCGTCTAAATGTAAATCTGCCGGCCGAGCGTCCAAACTTATGCCTAATTCTTCAAAAATAGCCACTAGCGCGTCTTTTGACTTTAAACCGCTAATATTGTGTAATAATTTCTTTCTAGGGCTGGAAAACGCAATTTTGACGAATTTCAGCAACTTTTCATCATATTTTAGCCCATTTTTAAACGGCTCCAAGATGAGAACCTGCGAATCCACCTTCGGTGCTGGCTCAAATTCTTCGCGAGGGACTACCGGCCCAAGAGAGCATTCTGAACGGTTTTTCACAAACAGAGACAAAACCGACTCTTTATCTGAGCAAACTCTTTCTGCCACCTCTTTTTGCATCAACAAAACAATTCTCTCTGGTAGATTCTCAGCGGTTAAGAGTTTTTCAATAATTGGGCTAGTAATGTAATAAGGGATGTTTCCTGCCACTGTATAAGGGGTAGGAACTGTGGAAAAGTCAAATTTCAAGATATCGCCATTTACCACCTCTAAATTAGTCCCCGGAAAGCTTTTTGGCAAATTTTCGGCCAATTTTGCATCAAATTCCACCGCTAAGACCTTGTCAAAGCGTTTAAGAAGCGATGACGTCAAAGTGCCTAGACCCGGCCCTATCTCCACACAGAGGCTTCCACGGCCCGCTAAATCAGCAATTTCGTCCAAAATTTGGCGGTTTTTTAGCCAATGTTGCCCCAGAGATTTATCTGCCATTATGGTTGGTCCAGTCTGTGGCAATATCAAATTGCTCGGTGTTTTTAGAGGCAAAATCGCCGGTATCATAAACTTTGCCAGCGCCCACCGAAGTTTGCACTACTGAACATCTAGGGTATTTAGAAAGGTTAGCTGCCACAAGTACATAGCCGTCGGCATCAACCTTTACGCCGTCTTCGCGAACAGAGTAAGAAGCCGCCACGCCACAAAGTCTTGCAGCATTTTCCATTACTCTTTGCATATTGAGATCATAGTAGGTCTCTTTTCTCTCTACCATCGAACCATCAGCCTTAGTCGCAGTATAAATCACCGCACCCCTAGAAGCCGTCAAAGTTTGCATTCCAATCCGGGAAGCACCCACTGCTACAATCTTTTTCACCGGCTCTCTGACGGTGTTTTCGGAGATAAGCGTGCGCGACACTTCCTCACCATCAACATACAAAACCTCATAGGTAGAAACCTTCATACCCACCTCACCAAGCTGTCTAACTTCTCTCTGACCCGGCGCCAAATTATAATCGTTCACCTCTTCGATTTCAAATGGAATCTCAGTTTCTACGGTAATCGCATTTGCCCCGTTTCTAACCACCTCATAAACCATCGCCACCCCTGTTTCAAGGAAGTAAGCGTTTTCTACTACTCTTATCTCATCGCCATCATAAACGGTAATTCCCGCCTCTTTTAAGATGGTTTTAGGGTCGGAGCTAGCCGTCATAATGTATTTTTCGTTCAAACCAACCTTCACGAGTGCAGGGCGCGAACGATAAATATTAATAAAGAAATTGTCTCTGTCAATCTTAGTATCAAGCGCAGGCTCCACCTTATCGGTAGTCGCCACCTTATAACCGGCCTTATCTAGCGCCTCTTTTACGGTCTTTGCAGTGGTCTTAACGGTTAATTTCTTACCGTCATCATAAAAAGTCACAAAATGCTCTTCGGCTTCCTCGTAAATACCCTCTTCGGCCTCAGCGTAAGTATTAACAAGTGTATTTTTGGCAAAAGTTACCCCAAAAACAAAAGCTAACAAAAATATTGTAGCAAGAAATAATATCTTATCTGTTTTATGAGATACTCTCATACCTTAATTATATCACACTTTTGCTTAAAAATAAACCCCTAGCTGGGGTTTATCTCAATTTCTAGGTGAAAATATAGCCAAAGTAACTCAACACTCTCACTACACTTCCCAATCGATTCAGGCCTCTCTCAACGTCAGATCGATCTGAACCTAACTCTATTTTAGCATAGCCAGAATCATTGTCAATATTGATTTTTCAAAAAGTTTATGTTCTAATTATACTTGACAAAACACGAATTTATTTTAATTTTTACAGGGGTGTTTTATTTATCTTTCTTGAATCATATACTGATTTAAATTTTTAGAAATGTATATTCCAGACGACACCGAGAGGTTCGTCCGAAGGACGGTTCTCTCGGCTGTCCTGCGTATGACATTTCCAAAAATTTAAGTCCGATGAAAGAAGGATAAATAAAACACTAGCTATGGTATAATGGTTCTATGAATTGGAGGAAATGGTGTGATGACTTTGTTTTGGCAGGCAAAGGCATTTTAATGGCCACCAAGAAAAAACGTTTTTGGTATGGCTTTGTACCGACTTTTATACTTTTTGCGATGCTGATAAATTTACTAAGCTCCGGCTTTTCTAAGTTTCAACTGATGTTTTCGAGCTTTGAGGCCTTCGGAATGATTATAAGAGACGCATTTTTGAGCGTTTTTGGCGTTAATCAAGTTTTTCTAGATTGGCTACCGGTGTTTTTACTCTGTTTATTACAAGGAACATTGGTAGGTCTCATCGTCTTCCTCTGGCACAAAAAACGCGAAAAAAAGGGTGCGAATTCTGCCGGCGTCGAAAAAGCTGGCATTATCACCGGCCTCATCGCTCTTGGCGCCGGCTGTCCTACCTGTGGCACCACTCTTTTAGCCCCACTACTTGGCGCGATTTTTTCTACCGGCTCTCTCGCCATCGCCGGCGCCATCTCCACCATTGTCACTATTTTAGCTGTCGTCATCGCAATTTTATCCTTAAAACGCCTCGGTGTAGAAACCTATGTTATAATAATAGATGAAAGATACAGGAGTAAACATGCAAAAAGTAGCTAGAATTCTCGGGCTTATTGCTATCGCAGTAGTAATTTTTGCCGCCATAATCATCAGTTTCAACCAAAAAACCCCAAATTCCGAAAAAGTCTGGGACAAAGACACCACCGTCGGTAATATGGAAGCCGAGAACTACTTTATCATTTACTCTGACATCGTCTGCCCTTATTGTGTCGCCTTCGAAAACGCCATCATCGAAAACGAAGACGAATTCCAAAAATACATCAAAGAAAACGACATTTTGGTAGAGGTTCGCCTCTCGGACTTCCTTTATGAGTATGGTCAATCCAACCCGATTTCCTCTAGATACAGCGCCGAGGCAGTTTATTGCGCCAAAAAAGAGGGTAAATTCTGGGACTATTACAACTACGTCATCCCTTACGTCTGGAACAATTATTTCAAAATCTCTGGCAAAAACGCCTTTATGGAGCTAAACGCCAAAAAGAAAGATTTTTGGATTAATATCGGCAAAGAAACCGGCCTTGGCGACGATTTCGAGAACTGTGTCAAAAACGACGAGACTCTCCCCGAAATCATGGAAATCGCCAAGAAAACCGTCCAAAATATCGACGGTATGCCATATTTTAAGTTCAACAAATATATTTTCTCTGGCTTCTCCCTAGACCAAGGTTGGGAGCACGTCAAAATGCACTTCGCCCAAGGGCTAAAATCTAAATAACTCTACTGAAATTCTTTAATTCGGTATTTGCCTGACGCCACCTCGGCATCACCAATCACAATCGCACTCTTAGCAATTTTAGAGGCATATTTCATCTTGTCGCCAAGTTTTTTGTCGCCTGCCACCACCGTCACAGATGAGCCTTTTTCGCGCACCTCAGCGGCCACTTTAAGGGCATACGCATTCTCTTTGTCAG
This sequence comes from Candidatus Saccharimonadota bacterium, assembly GCA_017404935.1. Lineage (GTDB taxonomy): Bacteria > Patescibacteriota > Saccharimonadia > Saccharimonadales > Saccharimonadaceae > Nanosyncoccus. Next base: position 6,949 of record JAFRBI010000011.1, on the reverse strand, counting down.
AGATTGGCACCACTGCAATATCTAGTGGCTTTTTGCTCTCAAGATCAATTAATTTTTTCTCATTTAACACGAAAAACAGCCGATTTAGCCCAATCGAGCCACCTACCCCTGGGAATTTCTGATCGGTAAAGTATTCTGCCAAGTTTTCGTATCTGCCACCGCCACAAACCGAGCCAATATCTCTGTATTCCGGAAGCACAAATTCAAACACCGTACCAGTGTAATAATCAAGCCCCCTCACAATCTTCATATCAGCCACAAAATTGTTTAATCCACCCGCCGTCAAATATTCCGCCACCTCTGTAAGCTCTTTTAGGCCCTCTTTAAGAATAGTATTTTCTACCCCCATTTCACGAATTTTTTCAGCCACTTCTTCTGGCTTCCCATTAAGCTCAATAAAGCCCAAAATCTTGGCTTTTTCATCTGGGGTTAAACCAATTTCGTCAAGCGCTGCTGCAGTTTTTTCAAGCGGCACCTTTTCAGAATGGTCGATAATGCTGTAAATATCAGTAGATTTTTCTTGCAAATTAAGACCAGAAAGCAACCCTTTCAAAATCTTGCGATTAGAGATTCTAGCAAGCACCGGAGTTTTTAAACCAAAAGTAGAAAAAGCATCAAGTAGCGTAGAAATCACATCTGCATCATAAAACAGTGGCAAGTCGTTCCTTGAAATCACATCCACATCACATTGGTAAAACTCACGAAATCTCCCCCGCTGCGCTCTCTCGCCACGAAAATTTTCGCCCATTTGCGAAACTTTAAGAGGAAAACTAAGGTCGCTCTCGTGTTCTACGATGTAGCGCGCTAGTGGCACCGTGTGGTCAAAGCGAAGAGCCTCAGTGGCATCTTCCATCGTTTCGTTAGTTTTAGCAACTTTATATATCTGTTTCTCAGTATCTCCACCAGCCTTAGCAAAAAGTATCTCACATCTTTCCAAAATTGGGGTTTCAATATTCATAAATCCATGCGCCCTGTATTTTTCCGCTACCCCTGTTTTTAGTTTATCAAAGACGGCTTGAATTTCTGGAAGAAGTTCCTGTGTCCCAGAAATTGGTGAAGTATTTATTTTTTTCATATTCCCATTATATCACAAATGTGATATAATAAATACACGGCTCTGTAGCTCAGTTGGTAGAGCAGAGGCCTGAAGAGCCTTGTGTCGTTGGTTCAAGTCCGACCGGAGCCACCACTTAACAGATCATAACGTTTGGGCCGGTAGCTCAGCTGGTTAGAGCACGGGCCTTTTAAGCCCGGTGTCGAGGGTTCGAGCCCCTCCCGGCTCACCACATGTGAGAAGCCCACGGCGCTCTCACCCTCGTTCTTCGAATCGAGGGTTCGAGCCCCTCCCGGCTCACCAATTCCCAAACTATGGTCTCTGGGCGGTTAGCTCAGCTGGCTAGAGCGCGTCTTTGACGTAGACGAGGTCACAGGTTCAACTCCTGTATCGCCCACCACCTATCTAGCGATACTCAACAACAATGGAGATTGTTCTTCGAATCAACTCCTGTATCGCCCACCACCTAGATTATTTCCACCACCTTCTGGTGGCTTTTTTGTCCCCGAATAATCTCCACTTGAGATTTAGAAACCCCATAATAATCCGCTAAAGCCTTAACAAGAGCGGTGTTTGCCTCCCCATCGTGCGCCCTCGCGTGTAAATACACCGTAAGACCATCATCAGAAGAAACCACTTTCTCCACCTTAGAACCGGGTTTCACTTTTACTTGAACAATCATACATAATATTATACAATATATTTAATGAATAGAGTACCCCTAGCGGAGAGAATGCGCCCAAAAACCCTAAAAGAGGTCGTGGGCCAAGAAAAAATTATAGGTGAGGGCAAAATCTTAACCGAAATCGTCAAGAAAAAAGAGCCCGTCAATCTAATTTTTTGGGGGCCTCCAGGCACTGGCAAAACCACTCTAGCTAGAATTTTAGCTCACGAATTTAAATCCGATTTTGTCGAAATTTCCGCCGTTACTGCTGGCAAAAAAGACGTAGAAGCGGTAGTAGAACGCGCCAAACAAAACTGGAACCTAAACCTTAGAACCGTCCTTTTTGTAGATGAAATTCACCGCTTTAATAAGGCTCAACAGGACGCCTTTTTGCCCCACGTAGAGTCCGGCCTCATCACTCTTATCGGCGCCACCACCGAAAACCCTTCATTTGAAGTTATTTCCCCACTTTTATCCCGCTCCCGCGTGGTGATAGTCGCGCCACTCAAAAAGGCCGACATCTTAAAAGTCCTTAAAAAAGCCATCAAAACTGAAAAAATTAATATAGATAAAGACGCTCTAGATTATCTCGCCGAATTATCTGGTGGCGACGCTCGCTCAGCCTTGGGCGATCTAGAACTTGCCGCCTCATTAGCCCAACATATTACCAAAGATATAGTGGAAGAAGCCGCTGGCAAAAAACTTCCCGGCTACGACAAAAAAGGCGACAACCATTACGACACTATCTCGGCCTTTATCAAATCCATGCGCGGCTCCGACGTCGACGCCGCCCTCTATTATCTAGCCAGAATGGTCGAATCCGGCGAAGATCCTAAATTTATTGCAAGAAGAATGGTAATTTTCGCTTCCGAAGACATCGGCTTGGCCGGAAACGGCGCATTATCTCTTGCTACCGCCTGTTTTCAAGCCGTAGAACGTGTTGGTATGCCAGAGTCTGGCCTTATGCTTGCTCACACCACCGTCGCCCTCACTTTAAGCAAAAAATCCCGACAAACCACCGACGCCTGGTACAAAGCCCAAGATTTAGCCAGAAAATCCATGAACGAACCCGTCCCCACCTGGCTTCGAAACGCCCCAACCAAACTCATGAAAGACCTAGGCTTTGGCAAAGGCCAAAAATGGGAAGCCGGCTTCCACCTCGATAAAAACTATCTACCAGATGCCATCAAAAACGAAAAAATCTGGAAAAATTAAACTTTGTTAATCACCGGAATCACAATTGGCGTATGCCCCGTAGCATCAAAGAGAATATGGGTGATATCGGTCTTAATTTCTTCTTTTAAAACCTTCATTTCTGGGTCCGATGCAATCGATTTGTCAGTTTTTTGCCTCAGATAATGCCGAATTTTACCAATTAGCTCTTCCGAATTATCAAGGTAAATAAACGCCCTAGACACTATATCTGGTGTCTTCATCAGATGCCCAGTTTTCTTATTGAGCGTCAAAACAATTATAAAAATCCCCTCGCGCGAAATGTGAATTCTATCTTTCACCACTGCTTCGTGCACTGGCTTATCGGCATCATCATAAAGTTTATTCCCCACTGGAATTCTGCCACATTTTTTGATCTTTTTATCAGGGAGAAGCTCAATAATATCGCCATCATCCGGAAGAATAATTCTATCACGCGGAATCCCCACCACATTTTCCGCCATCTCGGCGTTATGTTGAAGCATATAAAACTCACCGTGATATGGCACGTAATTCAAAGGATGGAGTCTCGTCACAAACTCTACGTGGTCTTCATAGTAAGCATGGCCAGACAAATGCAAAGGCCCAATATTGGTAAGATGGGTTTTGCCATTTTGAATCACCTGTGCACCTTCACGAAGGAGCCCATCTACGGTAGAAACTACGTGTGGCTCATTCCCTGGAATCGGGTTAGAAGAAAATACAATTGTATCTGTTGGCTTAATTTTAATGTATTTATGCGCCCCTGTAATCATCCTGTTAAGCACGGCATTTAGCTCACCCTGAGAACCCGTACAAACAATACAAACTTTCTCATCTGGAAGCTTCAAGGTATCTTCCATCTTAATAATTGTATCTTTTGGCACCTTGATTTCTTTGGCTCGAAGCGCCACTTCCACGTTATTAATCATCGAGAAGCCCGAAAATGCCACTTTTCTACCTCTTTTAGCGGCCTCATTTAGCACCAATTCAATTCTCGCAATCTGCGAAGAAAAACAAGAAATAATCACTCTGCCACCAGCATAATGATCCATCACCTTGCCCAAATTCTCGCCCACATCATACTCTGAATGCGGGTGCCGCCCAGGGGAGTCAATATTTGTAGACTCATTCACCATCAAATCAATCCCCTCAGTTTTGACGATTTCATCAATTCTCTCGTAATCTGTTTGCGTCCCCATTGGGTTAGCCTCATAACGCCAGTCCCCAGAGAAATAAATCAGCCCATTAGGGGTACGAACCACAATCGCCGTATTCCCAGGGATAGAGTGAAGCGTATGAATAAATTCCACCGAAAAATTCTCAGAAACCTTAATTTTTTCGTGTTTAAATGGATCTACCGAGATATAATTCATCTCTGGAGCCTCATCAAGCTCGCTCATCTGTTTCTTAATCATTCCAATGGTAAAATCAGTCCCATAAATAGGGGTCAAAGTCGAAAAATGAGGAAGTAAATGCTTACACGCCCCAATATGGTCTAGATGTGCGTGCGTAAAACAGATAGCTTTTACCTTAGAAATGTTATCTTCAAGGTATTTGATATCTGGAATCATATAGTTTACACCAGGGTAATCATCACCGGCAAACAAAACACCCATATCAATCAAAATCATCTCTGATTTATATTCAACAATGGTCATATTTTTACCAATACCAAACTCGCCTACACCCCCAATCGGGATGATTTTCACCGCTTCAGGGTCTGGACGCATCTGTTTGAGCTTAGCATTGGTAATCTGTTCACCGTTATAGCCATTGTAACGAGATTTATCTACCGGCACCCCAATGATATGCTGAGTGGCCTGAGCATTTACATCTTGAGAGAGCATTCTCTGATGATGCACCATGTCGCCTTTTTTAGCTGAAACAGAGAGCTTCACTTTTCTAGCTTCTGCTGGATTTTCTACTTTTTTCACGTTATCTACAGCTTTTTTGCTTTTAACGGCATTTTTTGCCCCCTTAGAGGCCTTTTTGCCCGAAATAGGCTTACCCGCCACTAACGCCGCATCTTTACCCCCAGGGGCAAAATTTGCGTTAAAATTGCGTTTTTGCGCCTCTTCAAACTGTTTTTTGATGTCGCCGATTCGCTCAGCTCTAGATTGTAGCAAGCGAGCACGACGCTCTTCTTCTTTTAAATTCATAATTTCCTTTTTATTACAAGTAAAATGTGTTACCTCTATTATATCAAAAACTTGCATTTTTTCAAGCCCTTTGCTATAATAAGACTATACCAAAGAGACCGACCCACCAGGGCCGGCTGTTTTAATTTAAAGAAAGGAAAAAATGGAAGGTTTAGACCTAAAACAGATGTCTGCAATGGTAGATATCATCGCCGAAGAAAAAGGCTTACCTAAAGAAACCGTCCTCAGCGTAATCGAGCAAGCTATCGCTGCCGCTTGGCGTAAAGACAACGGCGACAAAGATATGAATGTTCGCGCTGTCTTAAATACCAACACCGGTGAAGCTGATGTTTATATCGCTCGCGAAGTTATCGAAGACGACGTAGCTTACAACCCATCTACCGAAGTTCCTCTAAAAAAGGCCGGCAAGGGTGCCAAAATTGGCGACATTATAGAAGAAAAGCAAAAAGTCACCACTTTCGGCCGTGTCGCTGCTATGACTGCTAAGCAGGTAGTAATTCAAAGGCTCAGAGAAGCCGAAAATGACGCCGTTCTCGCCGAATACGAAGATAAAGTTGGCACCATCGTTACAGGGGTAATTTCCCGCGTAGAGCCAAAAATCGTCCGTATCGACCTCGGTCGCGCCACTGGCATTATGCCACGTTCCGAGCAAATCGACGGCGAATACTACTCTGTTGGCTCTCGTATCAAAGTTTATATCAAAAACATCGAGAAAAACGAGAAGGGCGCACAACTTATTCTCTCTCGTGGTTCTGCCGAATTTATCGAATGTCTCTTCCGTCAGGAAGTTCCAGAAATCGAAAATGGCACCGTAGAAATCAAAGGCATCGCCAGAGAGGCCGGTCGTCGCACCAAAATCGCTGTAACCTCTACTACCCCTGGTGTAGACCCAGTTGGCACCTTCGTAGGTGGTCGTGGTGTCCGCGTTCAAGCCGTTATGAACGAAATTGGCGACAAAGAAAAAATCGACGTTATCACCTGGAGCGACAACGCTTCCGAATATATCAGAGAGGCTTTAAGCCCTGCCGAAATCAATAAAGTAGAAATCGACGGCAAAAAAGCCAAAGTTCTCGTTTCCGAAGAAATGCAATCTATTGCCATCGGTAAACAAGGTCAAAACGTCCGCCTGGCCTCTAAACTTACCGGCTACGACATCGATATTGAACTAGTAAAGGCAACTGCCAAGAAGAAAAAGAAGAATGTCGAAGATGCTCTATTGTCTGCATTAGAGGAAACGGAAGACGAATAAAAATTAAAAACATGAAAAAAGTCAGGACATGCGCCTGACTTTTTTCCATAATAAGTTCTTTGCTGGCCTTTCTTTTAAAGAAAGGCCAAGCCTTAATTTGGCACCTTCCTAGTTTCCCGCTTTCGCAGTATAATCGGCGCTACTGGGCTTGACTTCTGTGTTCGGAATGAGAACAGGTATTTCCCCAGCGCTATGGGCACCAAATTGTAATAACAGAGATGTCTATTATTACTATTGATGTCCATAAAGAGCCAAAGTTATAGATTTTAGACACCGCGGTGCTTAATAATTAAACACCGATTGCTAGTTATGTTCAAGACATAAAAAGGCGATGGACTCCTTAGTACGCTTCGGCTCCATATGTTGCCATACTTCCACCTTGCGCCTATCAACCTAATCATCTATTAGGGATCTCCTAGGGAATTCTTATCTTGGAGTGGGCTTCGCGCTTAATATGCTTTCAGCGCTTATCTCTTCCGCACATAGCTACCCGGCGATGCAGCAGGTGGCCACAACCGGTACACTAGAGGTGCGTTCATCTCGGTCCTCTCGTACTAGAGACAAATCTCCTCAAAATTCCTAACGATCATGCCGGATATAAACCGAACTGTCTCACGACGTTCTGAACC
>JAFRBI010000002.1 GCA_017404935.1 Candidatus Saccharimonadota bacterium | reverse complement strand
CACCACCAAGGTCAAATACTGCGATTTTTTCATCTTTTTTAGACTCTAGCCCATGAGCAAGAGCAGCAGCCGTTGGCTCGTTAATAATTCTTTTAACTTCAAGACCAGCAATTTTACCAACATCTTTGGTAGCTTGACGTTGAGAATCATCAAAGTAAGCAGGCACCGTAATAATAGCTTCGGTTACCTTTTCACCAAGAAATGCCTCAGCATCGGCCTTGATTTTTGAAAGCACCATCGCAGAAATTTCTTCTGGAGTGTATTCTTTACCATCCATTTCTACGGCCACACCAGAACCTTTTTTCACAATTTTGTATGGGCTGATTTCTAGATCTTTTTGGACTTCTTTATCAGTAAATTTACGACCAATCAAACGTTTAATACCATAAATGGTGTTTTTTGGGTTAGTTACACGCTGACGCTGTGCCACTTTACCAACCAATCTATCACCTTTTTTGGTTACTGCCACTACAGATGGAGTAGTTCTATCGCCTTCAGCGTTTGTAATCACCTCTGGTTTACCGGCTACCATATAGGCAAATGCCGAGTTAGTTGTACCAAGGTCAATACCAATAATTTTGCTCATATTTTATTACTCCTTTGTTATTTATTCTAGCACTCATTAAGCCCGAGTGCTAATCTACCTCTAATTATAGCAAACTGGCACTATCCTGTCAAGAGTGCTAAAACAGGGGTAATATCATAATAATACTAACAAAGCAGGAATCAACACAATATTTAATGCATTCGGAAGACCAGAGAAGAAGAGCAGTGTTACCCCATACGCTGCCAAAAGGGCAATCAAAAGCCCGGCAAATTTTCGGTTTTTTAGCATCACTCTAATCGCCAAAATCACAATCAAAGCAAATAGGGAAATACCAATCACCCCAGTTTCAAGCAAAATCTCTGCATATTCATTTTGCACGATTTCCTTTGGCGCAGGAGAAAAACCATTATTATATAATGCCTGCCCAGCACCGCCAACGCCCACGCCCACAAGAGCTGTTTTAAAATCTTGATGCCAAATTTCTATCGCTGCCGAAGCTAACCTTACTCTGGTATCTGTAGATTCTTCCACGTAACCACTATAAATAGAGTTTTCCACAGGTGCCTCAGAGTTTTCCACAGGTTCAACAGGGGTAGTTTCACCACTTCCCTCTGGCACTTTTTCCCCACCCCTCACGTCAATTATGCCAAGCGACAAATGGTTCAAGACCTTCGCCACCCCATCTACATAAGTATCAGAAGTAGGGGAAGAAGCAGTTAAAACGCCTTGCAAATTCAAAGTAAACAAAAACGCTGCTGCAAAAATTCCCAAAGTTATAAAAATTTGTTTTAACTTTGGCCGCACAAAAATCAGCATCACAACAAGCCCCACTACACACGCATAAATCGCCCCCCGCGAAAATGTCAGGAATAGTGTAGATAGAAAAACAAATAATAGTAGGCCACTGGTTTTTTGCCAAATCTGAGAGATTACGGAGCGCGGCAGCGCGAGTATAAGCGCGCCGTACCCATGGCGATGGGCGACGGCGACGCGGCTCGAAGATTGGCAAAAAATAGTGGCTACCACCATTATCGGCGCAAGAAGCAAATTTCCCATAAACTGCGGCTCTATTGCAAACCCATTGGGGTGCGGGAAGCCAAACATTTGATAAACACACCCATCGCAGAGAAGCGAAGCCTCTTGAGAAACTCCCGAAACATCCAAAATACATTGAACTACGCACCATAAACAAGCAAACAGGGCAGAACCAAAAAACCATCGCCAAAAAACTTTCCAAAATTTATCATCCAAATTTTTACGTAAGTCCCACAAAAACACCACCGCAAAAAACAGTGCCCACATCACCCCAACCGTCAAAATACCACGCGTAACATTAAGAGACCAACAAACGCTAACGAGCGCAAAAAGTGGGAAGAGCCACCACAACACACTCCCAAACACCTTAGTAAACAGTTCTTTACGGTATTTTTTACAAACCATTACAAGGGAAATAACATCAAACACCACCAGCCACAAAAGTGGTAAAGAAAGTTCAAAATTCATCGTTTCGTTTGAACCCAAAGAAATCACAGGGAAATAAGAAAAAATCAGTGCAAGCGGCAGTATATATAATAGGTATTTATACAGCTTTTTCATCTACAAACTCCTTCATTTCACGGTCAAATCTCGAAACGCTAAATTCCCTTGCGCTTTCAGAAACTTCCTTCCGATCGAATTTTTTCTTTTCAAATTTCAAAATCGCGTCCTTTAAAGCACCCGTAGTTTGCTTATCAAACAAAATTCCATTTTTACCGTTATTAATATAGTCGAGCGCACCACCTTCGCTAAATGCAATTACTGGGCAACCAGCGGACAAAGCCTCAACCGGCGCAATTCCAAACGGCTCCATTGAAGGGAAGATGTAGCCCTTTGCCTCTGCCAAAAGATCAGCCAATTCTTCCCTCCCTAAAAGTGGCAAGAATTTGACAAATTCGCTATTTGATGCTATTTTTACAAGTCGCGCGTGTTCTGGCCCTTCCCCTACCACTAAAAGTTCCTTCTTTAATTCTCTACACGCTCTCACCGCCAAGTCCAACCGTTTCCAGTTCACCTGTCTAGAAGTCACCATATAATAGTCTTTTGCTTCCCCATCCTTATATTTAAACGCTTCCACCTCCACCGGCGGGTGAATCACCGTAGCTTCCCTCTTATAATACTTAGAAATCAAGCTCTTAGCATAATCAGAAATTGTAATAAACTCATCCACGTGCTGTGCCGCTTCAAAATCTGCTTTTCTTAAAGGCTTCACTAAAAGTTTAAAGAAAAACCTAACCACCGGGTTAAAAATTCCAAAACCTGGATTTTTAATATAAGTATCATAAAGCTGCCAATAATACTGCGTTGGCACGTGGCAATACGAAATATGTTTCGCCCCCGGCTTCAAACGTCGCACGCACTTGGCTTCTGCTCCCGTCACCGAAATTACCAAATCATATTCAGTTAAATCTAAGCGTGAAAACCAGCGAACTCTAAGAACCCCCAAAATTCGCCTCATAAAACCTGGAAAAATCTGAAGCCATCCCGTCCTCACGTCAGCATCACGAAACCAAGTAATTTTGCGTGGAGAATATTTAGATGTATAAATCGGCGCCTTTGGAAACAAATGGTGAATTTCAAGTAACACCTTTTCAGCACCACCTACATTAGTTAGCCAGTCGCAAACAATCGCAACTTTCATTTTGCGAGCCATTTATTTGGCTCCTTCCCCACGAAATACCGCCGCAATCGTCCTAAAGAAAATCTGCGTATCAAGCAAAAGCGACCAATTCATTACATAATAAATATCGAGCGCCCGACGTTCTTCAAATGAGATATTTCTTCTGCCAGACACTTGCGCAAAGCCAGTTAAACCAGACTTCACCGTAAGAATCAACGACCTATCACCATAATCTTCAAGCTCGCCCGGAATCAAAGCTCTCGGCCCAATCAAAGAAATGTCGCCTTTTAATATATTAAATAGTTGTGGAAGTTCATCGAGTGACGTCCGGCGAATAAATTTTCCAAACCCAGTAATTCTCGGATCGTCTTTTAGAAAGTCACCGTTTTTGCGATATTTTTTAATTAATTCTCTCTTGCCCATTTTGATAAATGCTTCTTCTGGTGTCATCCCGCTCCATTCTGGCTTCATCGAACGGAATTTATAACACTTAAATTTGCGGTTGTAGCGCGTAAGCCTTTCGGACTTAAAAATCGCCGGCGCTTTCGGATTTCTAATTTTCAAAATCAAGAATACAATCAGCATTGGAATTGCCGCAAGCACCAATGCCACTACCGAAAATAGAATATCAAATACTCTTTTTACTACGGCCCAACCTCCAGAAAGTGGCGTCAATTTCACCAAAACTGCCGGCGTATTACCAACGAGTTCTAGTTCCCCAAAATGCGACGAAAGCTCTGTTTCAGACGGCACAAAATAATACAAAAGATGCCGATTCACCGCCTGCTTATAAACATATTCTGTATCCTTTTCATCGGTTTGAAAAATCACATCTACTTTTACTTTTTTAAGAGCCTCTTTAAGAGATGAATATTGATGCGTTTTTACATCTGCGGGAATATATTTATGGCTTGCCACCACAGCTGCCAAACGATAACCAGACTCTGGTGTAGAAGTAATAAAATCTACCAAATACTCAGTATTTTTGTTATTTCCGATCACCAAAACTTTTTTCACGCCATAATTATTTTTAAAAATTTGCCGCGCGATAAAAATTATCAAAATCCTTTCAATCATCAAAAACACAAATGAAAACCCAACCGCAAGAAGAGCAATCACCCTCACTGGAAAGAGATTTTTGCCCGCAAAGAAATCATAAACAATCAAAGCTGCCACCGAAAGCACAGCCGCCAGAAATACCTTCCCTACTTCCGGAAGACGCGATTTATTTAAAAACACTGATTTTTTATAGAGCCCAAGCGCCGCCAAAATCACCCACATAATCGGCACTAGCCACACAATTTCAAGTGTAAATTCCGCCAATTGCGATTCAAACATATATGGGCGTGGATCTACGTGCACTCGTATAAAATACGACAGTGCAAGCGACAAAATCAACATCAACCCATCACCAATTAACAGCGCTAATCGCAAAATATGGTCGGACTTTTTCCGCATATATTTATTATACCAAAAAACGCCCTCGGTATCAAACCGAGAGCGCTTTTACTTACGATTATTGTTCTTTGGTAAATTTCATCTTTTCGCCATTGTAATTGAGAATTACGGCACCATCTTTTACTTCGTAATCTACTTCCGAAGCAGTGCTGAAGCTAGATGAAGACATTTTGATTTTCTTGTCATCATAAGTAAAATCAATGTTAGTTTCACTAGGAATGCTGGAGCTAATGTCGCCAGTATTCACAGTTTCGTCATCGCTAGTAAAAGCATTTGCAAGCGATTGCACTAAAGAACCCATCGTATCAGAGTTCATAGTAATCTTGAACACACCAGTGTTATCAGCTTTAAATTCAATTGCATAGTCCATGCCAAATGCTTTTAGCATGCTAAGTGAATCTTGAGTTTCGTTGCCATCGGCATCAAGAACCGCACTGATTTTATATGAACCTACAATATTAAATTTGGTAAGATTAATTACCACTACGGCGACAATTGCTGCAATCGCTGCAACCACTACGAAGCAGATACCTGCAATAACGCCTTTATTCATTTTCTTTTTTTCTGCCATAATATAGCTCCTTTAAGTTATATTTTAAGTATATCATATTTTAAAAAATGTTGCCGTGGTATAATAAGCTTATGGTTGCCAAGAAAAAATCTACTTCAAAAAAGAAACCTACTTTAGAAACTTATCAAAAAATCGGCATTTTGATGTTGGTTTTTGTGATTGCCGGCGTAGTTGGCTGGGTTTATGAGTTTATTGTCGCTTGGATTGAAAATGGACACATTATGGCAAAAGGCGGCAATTTCCTTCCCTGGATTAATATCTATGCTTTTGGTGCGCTTTTGATTATTCCTTTGACGTATAAATTTAGAAAAAAGCCTTGGGCGGTATTTTTGATTTCCGTCCTTGCTACTGGACTATTAGAATTAATTGGTGGCTGGCTGGTTTATACGATTGGAAACGGTACTAGATATTGGAATTATGATTACGGCCTTTGGGCTTTTGGTAATATCAATGGTTTTGTTTGTCCATTAAGCGTTACGTTCTTTGGTATCGGCGCGCTGCTACTGATATATTTTGTTTTGCCATTTTGCATCAAACTCGCCACCAAAATAAGCAAACGCGCGTTTCTCACTTTAGCAATTTCTCTGTTTGTTTTATTTGTCGCGGACGAACTTGTAAATTTGACTTTAAAAAATCTCGGCCAACCTAATGCGATGGATTTATACCGTTCTATGGGTTTGGAGTACGAGATACACTAATTGTGTATTTGTATAATCCTTGAATGTGGTTTTCCAAAAAATAATAATGTTTCACATAAAAACCAGTTAGAATTACTAAAATTAATGCTAGTATATATAATGGTATCATTTCTAGCATCCAGCCGTTTACTGAAACTTCCCATGCTGTTATTGCTATTGTTACTATTGCAAGCAACGCAAAAAATAATGTAACGTTTAAGTGAATGGATCTTTCTTTTTGAAAATTCTTTAGCATCTCGGCATGAATTTTCGCGAGCCGTTCCCTCTCGTCCTTGCTTAAATCCCGCTTGGATTCCTTTTCAATAAATTTCTCATACTCTAGAATTTTCTTTTCCATATACCACCATTATACCCCATAAAAAATTACAGCCCGAATATTTTAGCTAAATCCTTATATTCTTCCCGAACTATATTTTTCCATTGTTGCGTTTCATTTTTTGATGGTAAATCAGTTTTCGCATAAACCAACAAAATTCTCACTAATCTCAGTTTATCATCCACTACTAAGATACACCTATTTCCTGATTTTTTAGGCGACATTTTTGTACCAAAAATCGCAAAATCCAATTTTACTAAACGATAGTCACCATTAGTAAAAATCAAATCTGCACGCTGAGTTTTTAGCATATTTTCAATATGCTCACACATAAAAATAATACCAGGTAAAGTTTTACCCCAATTAGATTTATATTTTTTCAAAAAACTTTTAATAAAATGGCTTTCCGCAAATTTCTCAACCACTGCATTATATTTGCACTGGTCCATAAATTTTCTCCGGCTCTTCCTGGAAAATCAAACCATACGGAATTACTTCTTCATCCATACAAATCTGCCACGGTAATTGCTCATGCGTAAAATTCACTATATCAGTAGTTGGCTTACCCTTCCAAGCCTTACCAACTTTTTCTACTATTTTTACTTCATCTTTTGTCAATTTACCAGTTGGAGCTTGTTTTTCTGCAAGCGAGAACATGATCGCTTTTCCTTTTTGCTCTCTAATAATTATGCCCTCTTCTTCCATCTCGTCAAGAGCCCGAAAATATTCATACGGTACTGGGCCTTGTGCCATCTTACGATATTTCACACCAGTAAGTGGCTTAGAATTTTCATAAAACCAAATAAAATCAGCTAAATACACTAGTTTTGCTAATTTAGTTTTTGTGATTTTACCATCATCATCCGCGCCATATTTTAGTGCGTTAAGAACAATTTGTTTAAATTTTTCGAATGAATTTTTAGAATCCGAAAAAGCCACCACTCCATCTGTAGTGTCAAGTAAATCTTCCACATTCACGCGTAAAACTGCCGCAAGCATTTCCGCCTGGCTCACTGTTAATTCTTTAATTCCGTTCTCAATATTAATATACGTCGGCCGGCTCACGCCAATCGACTTCGCCACCTGTTCCTGCGTCAAACCCTTCGCCAGACGCAATTTTTCTATATTACTTATATTTTGCCCACGCATATCAACTACCTTTCATTTATCTACTCTCTATTATACTCCACAAATGTCAAAAAATCAAACATTTCATGCCAAAAATCTTGACAAATATCCTTACCCAATTTGCTCCATTATTCTATCTGTCTCTTCCAAAATCGCAATTATCTTTTCGTAATGCAAGATATCATCAGTATTCAATTCTCTGCCTTTTCTATCTTTTAACCATTTCTGAGCTGGTTGATAACCACCGATAAAGAAATTCCAAGCCAATTCAGAGACGTTATCAAAATACTGGGTTTTGTTAATATATACTTTCCCACCATCATAACTAATTTTTTCTACAATATTGTCTCCATCAATCGGAAAAACAACTTTTGATTTTGGTACTTCGTGCATTAAATGGAGCTCACGTAATTTATTTCCCAGCTCCACCAAACGCCAAAATTCTTTCCAATTTTTCGGTCGTGGCACACGCGGAAAATCAGTTTTTAAAAACTCTTCATACTTTTCACGATAACTTGGTGAATGGAGCGACGCATAGATGTAATCCATAATATCCTCCGGATAAACTTTGTGAGATTTTTCGTCCGGTTGCTCAACATCTGAAAATAACTCTTGCAATTTTCGTTCATCAAAATTAGCTCTTCTGCCATAGCCATCGTGCAAAATGAACAAAGGAAATTGACTCGTGATTTCTCCAGTCTTATTAGAAACGTAGCTTGACTCAATAATATCATCGCTCGCCAGTACATGATGAAACCCATCGTTCGTTTTTTGTTGGCGACAAGCCGCTATACTATGATTAATATAAAGCGGAGCTACCGATTCTATTCCCTGCATACCGGGCCTAGACCAAGCGCGAGATTCAGAAATACAATCAACGATAAATATTGGCGCAGCTCCTTCCTGGTTAAGACCTCTCTTAAAAATCATCGCGTAGTTCCTCCACGGCGCCCGCTCGAGAGAGAGAGTTATCTTGGCTATCAAAACCTTTGCCAGAAAGCATATTTCTCATAACATCATACCTCGATCTTTCAACTACATTTTTATCATAGTACACTTTCCTCATATCAAACGGACGATAAGACAAATTGCAAATTTTATCTTCATTAATTTCCGCTTTTCTTAAGCGTTCCGGGATCTTGCCCCTACCACTCAATTTAGCATCTCTGACATTTTCCAAAAGTGTAGCTTCATCTTCGTTTATCAGAATATTATCTCCTCCAGTCACAATACCAACTGAATTTATCGGCATAAGTTCATTTAACGCAATGCCCTTATTGTACTCTTCCTTACCTTCGGTATTCTTCGGAACAAAATAGCACATCTTTTCGTCAAACTGCACAGGCTTATATTTCGAACTATCGTTGTCAAGCACATCAAATTTATGTTTCCTAGAACCATAAATTTCCGAATGATACACCTTGGCTAATTTCTCACTATCAGAAGTTTTAATAGCAATAATAATTCCCACCCCCTGCATAATATCAAACACATTCTGATCAGGAGAACCATCCGGAGAAACTTCTTTCTTCTTAGCATTACCATGCAAATCTAGAATATAGATTTTATCAAAAGTCTTCATTAAATGCCAACGCATCCCGCGAAAAGTTGGATTATCTAGATAACCATTATTCGTAATCATCGCAACAATGCCTTTGCCATTCTTTTCTACCATATTTTCCGCGAAAGCCATAAACTTCACATAATCATCATTAAGCCATTTAGGATTTCTTTCATTCAACTTTACTTTTCCGCCAGGCTCAAATTTATATTTATCAATTAGACTATTCGCAAACTTAGTTTTGTTAGAGCTTTCACCACTATACGGCGGATTCCCCATCACCACCATCACCGGAAGTTCGTTCTTAACTTCCGCAGCAAAATCAGACTCTTCAGCCACAGCTTTGGTTAATCCCAACATCGCAAATATCGGCAAATCATTTTCCACTCCCTCAGTTAGAGTATTGGTCAAGAAGACACGCAATCGAGATTCTAAATTCTTAGCACCAAGCTCTTGCAAAGTCATTCCAAGCTTCAGATGCGCAATTGTATATGGCGTCATCATCAACTCAAACCCATTCAATCTTGGCAAAATATTATCATTTACATACGAATTCCAAAGACCTTTTTGCTCCACAAATTTTTGATTGTAAATATATTTTATCGTTTCATTTAAGAAAGTTGCTGTTCCTACGGCAGGATCTAGAATTTGTACCGCCGGAATCATGTCTGTGCGTTTATAACGAGCCTTACCAGTCCCTTTCCCTTCCCAATATTGGTCAACTTTATGTTCATATTTAATTTTTTCATTACTGGCAATTCCATCCACAAAACCAAAATCTTCCCTCAAAACCTTGTCCACCATCCTCACAATATAACGAACAACTGGAGTAGGCGTATAATAAGCCCCCATTTTTTTACGAAGTTCCGCATCATAGTTCGCCAAAAAATCTTCATAAAAATGGATTATTGGATCCTTTGTTTCATCACCATCATTATCTAATTTCAAATGTCTATGCACGATAGTTTTAATATCAGACACTGCGAAAATATCACAAAGTTCATCCACTATATACCCCAACGATTTGTTGAAATTCGCACCAGCAATATGGTCAAAAAATTCACGCAGAAATGGGTTTGTCACTGGAATTAAATCACGAGCCTCAGCACGCGTGAAATTGTTTGGTGTATCATCATTGTACCTTGCCGCGAACAATCCATATACTAATGTCTGCGCGTACATATCCGCAAATTTATCTTCAGTAAGGTCAGTAACAAGAAGTCGTTTCATCATGTCATAAATTTTATTAATCTCAGAATCTCTACCTCCTTCAAAAATAACCTTAATATTATCACGAATACGACGCGCTTTGCCTCCCATTATTTCTGCAAGCCGTTTGCCGTTTGTGATGCTTTCAGGCGTCTGCTCAAAAAATGCCATAAGTTCATTGGCTAATCTCTGATAATTACTTTCGTAGAGTTCAGTTACAGAATTAGTTTTTTTATCATATTTACCAATTCTAATTTCGAAATATTTCACCCCATTTCTAAAAAATCTAAAATCTAAATTGTTAGTAAGAAATATATTTTTATATCCACGATATCTTTCCATCTGATTTGTTTTTTCAATCTCATCAAGATTTTTGTCGATGTCTTTCATCTCGGCATAGCCAAGAATAAGATCCTTATTTTTATCACCCAAAAACACAAAATCCGGAGCGCCATACTCACTTTGTTTTGGCTCATTTACGGATTTAACTTTATCGACATTCGAAAATAATCTTTTGAAAGCAGGACGATAAGAATGTTCTGTAGCCTTCCCGGTCAAAACTTCACCCATCACAGACTGCACAAATTCTCTTATATTTTCAGATGCTACAGGCATAAAGCTCCTTTTTCTAATTATAACACATCTAAGCCTTACCCCATGTTATAATAAAACCATGTACCAACCAGAATTCATGCAAGCAGCCATCAAAGAAGCCAAAGCCGGAATCAAAAACCAAGACGGCGGACCATTTGGCGCTTGTATAGTAAAAGATAATCAAATCATCGCCACTGGCCACAACTGTGTTTTAAAAAATCACGATTCTACCTGCCATGGCGAGATCGACGCCATCAGAAAAGCCGAAAATAACTTACAAACTCACGACCTCACAGGTTGCGAAATTTACACCACTAGCGAACCTTGCCCTATGTGCCTTGCCGCCATTCTTTGGGCTAATATCAAAAAAGTCTACTACGGCTGCAATTTACAAGACAACGAGAAAATCGGTTTCCGCGACGTAAAATTTGAAAAACTCATGGGCGATCGCAGTCACCTACCACCAAACTTTTTAGAAGAACACGACCGCAACCTATGCCTAGAACTTTTTGATGAATACAGCCACCTAGAAAAAACTATCTACTAATCTTTTTTCTTCTTAAATCTTCCAAAAAAGTCTACGTGCTGTTTAATGGACATAGCTTCCCCCACACCTGGAATATCTCGCGCCACGTCCATCACTTTTTGATGAGCCGCTGCCCGACTCGTTGGTACGGCACCATGAGTAGCATTAGTCACTGCACCACGTACTGCATTAGTCGCTGCACCCACGGCCGCTTGTTTAGCAAAACTCCCTGCAACATTCGCCGTCGCTTGAGCCTGCGCTAACTCCATAAAAATATCCATATATTTTTGATTTAATGGGCTCGTTGCGAACTTCGCTTCAAAATCAGAAACGTCCTTACATTCAGCACCTAACTTTTCAATCTCACCAAACGTATCATCAATCTTTTTTAAAATCCCCTCATCCGTCACACTATATGTATTAAAGATCGCATCTTTTCTTGCTTTAATACTCGATTCAATATATTTATCCATACCTATTCTCCAACGTACAATTTGTACCCATTCAAATTAATATTACTATTTGTGGAATCCGCATTCGTGAGTGATTTTACATATGTATCACCAGTCAAAGTAATCGTGCTAGACGCATCTAAATTCAAAGTTACTTCGCCTGCATTTTCACTATTTATTACGCCTACAAATGAAGACCCATTTTTAAGATTTATTACGAGGCTAGAAATCTCATCTACTACAATCTTTCCAGAAGCACTTTGATTTGTTAAGTTCAATGTGACTATACCGCCATTGCTGCCAGAATTCCCCCACGAATCTTTTTGAATTCGAAGGAAATTCCCGCTCGCATCGTTATTTACAATTGTGTTATTTTCAAGATTGATCACAGCCGTAGTATTAGTTACGTAAAAACTATCGCCCTTATTTGTAGTAATCGTAGAATTTTTAGCCGTAAATATCGCCTCGCCCGAAGCTGCATCACCACTCATTGATTGATAAAGGAAAATGTTTTTATAGGTAGTAGATTGACCGTTTAGTTCACTATTAGTATCGGTCAAAGAAACATTTTCGAGCGTGATACTATTTTTCCCTTCAATAATTGCGCCTTCAGAAGCTGTCGCAATTAACGTTGCATTTTTTACCGTAATATCGGCCGTGGAATAAATCGCTGGTGAACCTTTGCCAGTAGTTTTATAAGTGCCCTTATTTACCGTTACCGTTCCACCACCACGATCCGAACGAATTGCTGCACTAGAAATTCCAGCGGTCGTAATCGTTAGATTTTCGGCATTCATAATTCCGCCACCAGTTGTCATAATGCCACCAGAATTATCTTTAGTCGTAGTGATAGTAGAATCAGAAATATTTACAGTCGTACCATCCGACGATGAATTATTTGTAGTCGCCGAGCCACCATAAGAAAACACACCGTTTGCGCCAGTTGCGTTAGTTGTAATATTTGCGTTTTTGATTATAAGTGTAGCCCCGCCTTTAGCAATAATCGCCGAATTTGTGCCATAAAAACTTGTATTATCACCACCATCGGAATCACCAGTTTTAGAAACCATGATATTAGACAAAGTTACCGTGATATTACCAGAAACCGAAATCGCATTTTCGTCAGCATTAGTTGATACAAATTCCCCACCATCAATTTCTTCACTTGCTGTAATTTCTTTTATGGCAGAATACGACGCCGATGATGAGCCCCCGCCGTTCATTTCTGCCCCACCATTCACCGGATTATTCACAGTATCTACAATCAAAAACCACAACACACCAAGCGTCAGCACAAGCGCAACAATTATGCCTGTATAAGCTAAATATTTTTTATTATTCATTAACTATTCTCCTCGCTTGGTTTTTCTGGTGGAGTGCCACCTTGGCCATTCCCAGAATTATCGCCGCTCGGCATTTCTGGTGGAGTACCACCACCTTGCATCTGCCCAGATGTCGAGCTACTATTGCTAGTTCCCAAAGTCTTTGTATAAACAAAGAATGCCGCAGTTGAAATCACTGCACCAAGAAACACGCCAATCACAAAAAGAATGATTTTTTCCTTTGCTACATCTTTTTTATTGTTCATATTTTCATTTTCCATAATCTTCTCCATATTAAATGTTTATACTATATATTATATAGCTTTTTCTGAAATGAATCTTAAAAGCAACAAAAAATGGTGAGGGGCGACCAGAGATACTTGCTCGACTTTGCATGGTGGTGGACTGATGTCTGGAGCACCCTGAATACACAGCAAAACTACGTGTGATACCTAAAAAGGACTATCCTTTAGTGCTGCCATGCATATTCTGAGGCACACATATACAGGCAAAGGGATTCGAACTTTTAAGGATGTATAGCCTTATTGGAACCGTAGAGGTCTAAAACAATGGCAATGGAGAAAATAAAAGAATAACAATGTCAATGACGAAATAGTTAGCTATATAATACGCACTTTTCGATAAGTTTTATTCAACACTGAAGTGAATAGTCATAAGTGTGTCGCCGATAGCCATATTTGGATAAAAAGCTGGCATTAATCTAACGTATTGTTCCTGTATAACACTGTCTTCGTTTTTATTTTCAGCTTTAACTTTTTCACAAAACTCAAGCTCACTTGTTTTCTTTGGCTCGCGTTTATTAACCATAACCATATTATATCACCTTTTGTCCAGTTTGTATTTCAATATCATTTTTTATGCCGGACAAATCAATTTCCTGACCACAACCACAGTGGACCTTAGCATCTCTTGCAAGCTCAGAAAAACCTTGCTTTTGTAATTCAATATCAATCTGCTTATCATTAACAAATTTTACGTAAAGTTTATGGTGGTACCCGCACTTTGGACATATTGTTTCAAATGGCTGTGCTGGAGGTGCCATCAACTGTTGAGCAATTGACTGAGGCGGGTTACTAACGGACGCCGCACTCTTTATAACCTTATCTTCTCCGGTCATAAATATTTTGTAGGCACCTGAAGACGAGAATAAAAGCCTAATAACAACCTGGATTCTATTAATAATATCAAGTGTGGCCTTCTTTGGTTTATCAATATGTAATTTGATCTGATTAAGTTCTTTTATCTTCAAGGATCTACCATGGCTACGCCATCTCGCGTGATCTACGAGTTCCTCCGCAATTTCTTTAGCCCGCTGCTTTCTCATATCGTCAGTAACTGGCAATTTTCTTCCCTCAGTGACAGTCCACTTTTTGAACTTATACTTTGGGAGCCATCCAATAACCAAATCTTTTGCATATTCGAGAGAGTTTTGAACCCCCATAAGCTCGCCTGGGCTGATTTGCGCTATCATCGTAATGTCAAAAGGTGAAAGGTGTAATTCTTTCTCTTTTTCATGAATCCAATCTAGATAGTCATAAGCCGACACAACTTTGCGACCTATGGAGCATTGAGCGTCAATTGGACCAAGGCTACCCGTTTCAGTCATAACTATATTATCCCCAGAAAGAGCCAAGATCGTTCCGGCACTTTTTGCCTCACCAGAAACAATAAAATTGACTTCTGGATACTTGCTTCTGAGTATATCAGCAATTACTTCTGCCGCCTCACCACTCCCCCCAGGAGTCTCAATATATACATCTAGTGGTTTTCTACTTTTCTTCTTCGGAAGTAAATCACTAATAATATAACTATCCGTCATATCCATAGCTATCGGAAAGGAGCCTTTCTCCATTGCTGCAACATAAATCAAGAAATCGTGTTTCGAAGCTTTCTTATATTCCGAGATAAGCCTAACCAATTCTGCACGATACCCTTCCGCAGAATAATGTTTATCGATATATTCTCTCATTAAACTCATTATTGCCTATAATTATATCACGCTTCATCTATAAGTTGTATAATGTAACTATCATCGCTCTAGTAGCGCAACCATCAAGGAACTAAATCTTTATGGCAAAACGCCACCCATTTAAGAAAGTAAAACCCGGCGAGCCAATACCGGTTACCGCCAGGCAACTTGAAAGCTTTATGCTCAAACATAACGGCAGATTCAATTCGCGCGATTAGACAGCGAAGACGACTTGGTACTATTTCTCGCTTGCATACATTCCACGCGCGCTAAATAACCGTGACGTGAATGACGCAATGGTTCAGATGTCCTTCATTGGTAAATGGAGAGTTGATAAGCTTTCGCTCTGGGCAGAACCGGAAGATATCGCCCACTTTGGCCACGATTCTAATAAAACATTCTGGTAATTAGTCAATAGATGTATCCACTTGATTACAATCGGGTTTTGAAAGTTATTATGCAAGAAACAGGGGTAGGATATTTTCTTGACATGAAACGGTAAATCATTGTGAAATATATCACTTCATCTATAAAATTTACATTTCATGGTATAATAATAGAAGTTGCATTAATTTAACCGCAGCGAATAAGGACGCAAGGAAATGGAGAACATACAAGCAACAGAGGGCGTACAAATGATGGAAAATGTACAGATAATAGGAAGTTTAGTCTTATCTGGCGTTGCTATCATTGCGTCGGCATTGGTGGCAATAATACCACCACTTTACAACCATAAGAAAACAAAACAATATGACAAGCAGTGGGACGTTATTGCTAAGTTATACAAAAAACTGGCAGATGCAGACCTCGACATATCGAATTTTCTATCCCCACTACAATATAAAGAAAACGAAGAGGAATTAGCCGAAAAAGCTGTAACAAGCTTTAACAAATTTGCTAGATTTTTTCTAGAAGAAAGAATATATATACCAGAAAATATAGCAAATTTAATTGATCTATATCTAAAAGATGTAAAGACTAATTTTAACGCTAATGTAATGGCTAGATCTGGCAATACGAGCGATCCTAACTTATGGTATAAGACTTGGGAGAAACATCAAAAAGGCGCAATTAAAGCTTCTAAAGATGAGATTGAAGAGATATTTCGTAAACACTTAAAAATTAGAAATAGCAAAGTACTTCCTAGGAATAAAAAGGTTAAAAACGCTAAAAATAAGTAGTTTTCATGATCAGAAAAATGTTACGCATGATATAATGCAATTATGGCACGAATACCGGTAGACGTTTGGCATGTAAACAAAGAATTGATGGCCCGTTTACGAGCAGAAAAAACTGAGGAAGCTAAACGCTTGTTCAGGAAGCTCGATAACAGGGAGTTTTTTTCTAATGTCCTTTCATACATTTTTAGCATTTCTCTAGTTATGGCTATTTTTATAGTTATTATTTTGTTTAGAAGCTCTTATGTTTATCCTGAAGAATACTTCTATCCGATTATAGCTATAGTGGTAGCTTTTTTGTCTAAATGGGGGTCCGACAAACTTAAGGATTCCGCTACCGTTATATTAAAAGATTATTTTAAACAGAAACAAAAGACGGATAAGTCGATTGAAAATACTAGTCACAAAAATTCAAAAAAGTAGAACCGTCTTAACTTCCATTTTGATAATCATTACAAGTTCGAACTTGCTAAATACGCTAATTAACAGGTTAGAAAAAGGAGATCTCGTCGGCCTAAAGGCCGTAGCGTCCCAAGGGGCTATCGAAAAGGACATTTTGGTCAGAAATATGGTTTCAAACCTCGAAATTGATGCACAAAAAAGGGTGATTTTTGAGATTAAATCACCATTTAATTTCATCTTCGAACCTGAGTTTTCCACAGGTTCCCCTGTTGGTGAACCACGCCGAACAGTTCTCGAAACTCCACTTGTAGTAGCAAAAACCCTATACTACGGAACACCGAACTTACACTTCTGCATCCCTGTTGCAACGGAGGGTGAAGTGAGACACCAGACCGTGCCAGTGAACTACAAGTTGTAGTCCATTAACCTGTTGCTCTTATCTTTGTTGCCAAGTAAAATACCCCAGCAAACTGGGGCAGACTATCTACTTATTATATACCAGCAATTTCTCTAACCCTAACAAAACACAAAACCCTAGAGGTGGAGGATGTGGGGAGAAGTAGGTGCAGTGCAGGAGCGGATGCAGAGAGGGGAACTCGGACGCTGTTCACTGATGTGAGAGAGTGGCGGTGGAGGAGAACCTAGCAACACTAAACCAGAGAGGAGGAGGCGTAGGAAACGTCCAAACAACGCAAGAACACAGTCAAGAACAATGTCGGAGTGTCGCTCATAGCAAATGCTGGTGCGAACACAGATTGGATTTTTAAGTTGCAGTGGGCAGATGCTCACCTGTTACCTCTATAATAGCACACATTTTGGAGTTGTTTTTTGGAGTTGCTGGACTTTTCCACAGGTAAAATATACTCACCCCTGCAATCGCAAAACTAATCAGGGGTAGGGTTGCTACGAGGAGGTGTTTTTACGAACGACTTTCTCCGCCCACCAAAAAACCAGCACCCCTAACTAATGCTACAATCAGAGTATGAGAGCATCAAAATATAATCCTGCTACAAGGGCGAAACTGCTTACGCATATCAGTGATGGACGGACAGTAACGGACGCCTGCTCGCTAGTCGGCATCACCGATATGACCTTGAGTCGTTGGCGGAAACGCTACCCTGATTTTGATGCGGACTACTTAAAAGCGGTGGGCAGACAATGGCAGAGCCTTGACGTGGCAAAAGAGAGCGGACTACGGACTTACAGGCGGAACGCCGACAAACTCAAGAGAGAGACGGAAAAACAGGCTAAAATCCGCAAAATGGCGGAAAAAGAGCAAGAAGTAGCAAGGACTGGCAAACCGCTTGTCTATGAGGGCTTACGCATCCGCTACGGCAGTATCACGGACGATGAACCGCTAACTCCCTGCGTGAACCCCAGTAACGGCTTTGTGGAATATCTGAAGCGACAAGGCGGACGCTATGTTCAGTTCTCTTGTTCACTTGATGCGTTTCGCAATGGCAATCCTGCGTGGTATAACCGACTAGTGCGAGAGAACTCCACCCTTGATGTTGGGGATTAAGAGTCTGTTCACACGCCCCTACCTCTGTTGATGGGCTTGATGGAAGCAACCGCAAAGGTTGGACTTCTGGAAAATCCAAAGTGGACAAAATAGACACAAACACACTTTCTGACCTGATAATCGTTTTTTGCCGCCCTTTTAATATATATACGCCAAAAAATGCGAGACCCATCTGGATTATAATGGACTTATGAGTAGAAAAACCAAGTTCACTAAAGAACGAACCGAAATAATCCTAGGGCTTATCCGTGAAGGCTACTCTATTACGGATGCGTGCAGGAGTGTTGGAATTGGGCGTAGCACCTATTACAAGTGGCTCGGCGAGTATCCTGACCTCAATAAAGCCGTATGTGAGGCTACTGACTTACAGTGGAAATACGCTTATGATATAGTGAGAAAACGCAAGAAACGAGGTTATAACCGCAAACTAAACCGTCCATCTGAAAACTACCAAAGCCCCAACAACTTGCCGTTCACGATGCCGAGCGTGGATAGCGGTAAATCTGTTGACGAGATTTACGAGGAGTGGTGGCGGACGGAGAGCGTGCGAAACGCTTACTAACCTGTCCACACGAAAGTTGGGGATTTTACTGGGGTGAGTGTTGCCCAAATGTTGGTGATACAAGTTATGCAACAGATTAACACAGCAAGCCTAAAAATACCATTTTCTCGGCGAAAATATCACAAAATTAAATATCAGAGGTGGGGATTTTCGGCACTGTAAAAGAGGCACCTTTTGTGATATAATTAAAGTGTTCTGAATTTCCAATCTACATACTGGTTCATCTCTGACAGGATGACTAAATCTTCGACCTCCGTGTGGAGCACCTCGCTCCAGTCAGGTCGAAAGCCAGTCTGTAGAAAATGAAGTTCAGAACACTCCATAGCGGGGTGTTCCACTTGGTTTTAGGGGAACAAACTCGCCTTAATATCAAATTAAAGCGGTCGTTCCGCAGGAGAAACAATATGAGCGAAAAACTAAATAGTAATCCAGAAAATGCTCAAGAGGCTGGTAGTAATAGTGGATGGGAAAATCTTTCAGAAGTTCCCTTTGCTGGCAATAATAACCAAGTAGAAAATGTAGACAAGGCACGAGTAATGGCTGAAGCCGCAAATGAAAATATGACTGTTGCCGCAAGAGCAAATAATGTTGCCGAGAACGCCACAAGTGACTTCCAAAAACATTTTGCCGAACGCCACGCAGAAATGCAACAGGGCTTTGCAGACGCTAAAGCAGAGCAAGCCGCAAAAGAATATGATGCCACTCAAAACGTTGAAACTCCAGATGCTTCTGAACTTGTTGAAGACATAGACAAGGCACGAGCAATGGCTGAAGCCGCAAATGAAAATATGACTGTTGCCGCAAGAGCGGATGAAGTTGCTAAAAATGCAACAAGTGAATTCCAAAAGCACAGTGCTGAAAGAACTGCAGAGATGCAGAGAGGTTTTGCTGATGCTAAAGCAGAGCAAGCCGCAAAAGAATATGATGCTAACAATAACTAACCAAGACAAAAATAGAAGCCCCTCACAGCCCCTCTCCGTGGCTCACAGGGGCTATTTTGTGGTATAATAGTAGTAATATGGAAAGCGAGTTCGGCACTTACGGCGAGAGCGGTGAAGCCATCGCAAGGGCTGTTCACGGATTAAAAGATATTGGGGCTGGCACAGACGAGAATGTAGATGTGCGGTCGGAAGACCATAATGACATAGAAATCAAACTAAACGACGACACCGAGGAAAAGCCCACCACCTTTGAGGCTAAAAAATCAAAGCCTCGTGATAAGATTGACCAGTATGTTGAGGATTTAAAAGAAGAGTTCAGGAAACTAGAGGATGGAAACTGCTAATTCTAACGAGAACAACGTAGAAGATGTAGTGGAAGAACTCTCCCCTGATGAGCAGGCTTACGAGTATGATTTTGATGACGACTTGGGCGAGGAGGACGAAGAACTGGAGGACGATGTCGAGGACGAGGAAAGTCTCGAAGAGGAACTGAACGAAATCTTCGGCTATGTTGAAGTTGACCGCAAGAAACTCAAGTATGTGATGTATCTCCGTAAATCCACCGAGGATGAGGGGAAACAGACTTGCTCTATCAAAGACCAGAAAACGATTTGTCTGGACTGTGCAAAAAGGCTGGGCATCAAAATAGACGAGAAAGACATCATCGAGGAGGAGATGTCGGCACGACATCCAAACAACCGTCCAAAGTTCACCAAGATGATGAAAGCCATCAAAAAAGGCGAGTATGACGGTATCATAGCCTACCACCCAGACCGCCTGTCCAGAAATATGCTAGAGGCTGGTGAAATCTTGAATATGCTCAAGCCGAATCGCAAGAAAGAGGTGGTGCTGAAAGACCTTGTGTTCCCTGCAACGGCATTCCACAACGACAGCAGTGGACGGCTGATGCTGGCAGTGCTATTCTCAATAGCCACCCAGTATTCTGACCATCTTCAAGAAACAGTTACGAGGGGTGTGAAAAGCCATTTCAGGGCTGGTAAGTCCTCTGGAGCACACAAGTGGGGTTATAAACGCAGTCCAAAAGGCTTTTATGTGCCAGATAAGACTTTTGCTCTCGTCCGTGAGTGTTGGAAGATGGCACTTGACGGCAAAACTTACGAAGAGATACTCCAGTATGCAGAGGACAACGACATCAGTTATATGACTAAAGAAACCGAGAAGAAGAACGCAAAGAAAGTATCTCTGGCGAGTAAACCACAACTTACGCATATGTTCCACGACCCATTTTATTATGGGATGCTCCTGCAGGCTGGCAAAAAGCGAAATCTACTCAAAGTCCAACACGACTTCAAGAGAATAGTTACTCGCAGAGAATGGGAAGAACTACAAGCCATACTTGACGAAAAATACACGCTCCGAACAAAGCCAAAGAACGATGATGCTCCGTTCATACCGTTCCAAGGGCTTGTTTATTGCGAATGTGGGAGCAAGATGCACGGCTACGCCTCCAAGGGTAAGCCGAACGCAAAGACACGAACCATCAGGTTTGACTGTCAAAACACCAAGGATTGCACCAGAAAATCCGATGCCAAGAAGAATGGTGTAACTGTAAGCGTGCGTGGCGAAGTGATTTATGACCAACTTTGCAAAGAATTGAAACATCTAAAACTCTCTAAAGAGGCTTATGACGAGTATGACGAGGCTATTGAGGACTACATCCAGATGGAGACGGACAAATTAAACAAGATGAGCCTAAACCTCAATGCCAGACTTTTGAACGTCAAAGCGTCCTACAAGGCGGAACTAGACGACCTGAAAAACCTCACCTTGAGCAAAGCACTCCCTGTTCTTATAGAGGAGAGCAAGGCTCGTGTGGAGAAACTAGATACCAGAGTAAAACAACTCGAAAAGGAACTGGACGAAGTCAGAGATAAGTTGCAAGATGAGGACGAAGTCCGTATGACCAAGGAAGAGTTCTTCAAATTCCTCGAAACCGCCCATTTACAGATGAGAAATGGTGATTTTGAGCAAAAAGACTTAATCGCCAAAACTTTGTTCTCGAAACTCTACATAGACCACAAAAATAGGCTCACCGTTCTCTGGAAACCAGAGTTCGATGGGCTTATTTCGTCACCAAATATGCATAATGTTAAAAATGGTGATCCGGGAGGGACTCGAACCCTCGACACCAAGCTTAAGAGGCTCGTGCTCTAACCAGCTGAGCTACCGGACCAACCATACATAATTATATCACAAAAACTAATATTTGAAAAGGTTAAGAATTCTTCTGCAACTTTCTTTTGTTCTTGCTCTTTAAATTTCTTCACATCTGCCACCACCATCTAGCCTCCAAAATATATTTAACTACTATTTATAGTCTACCATTTCTGAGCTACTCCCGATAGATATAAAATTACAACACTTTTATCATTTTTTTGCAAAATACGCCCAACAAATAAGACCATGGAGAAAAAAATGAGCATAAGTATTGACCTCCCGCAATTATAATGTTAGAATGTAGATAAGTACAAAAACAAAAATGGAGAGCGAGGCAAAAAATGGGAGGGCAGCACATTAAAAGAAACGGGTAGTTAGTACCGAAAGACAGAGTATCGAGTATAAGATGATCTTTCTTTCGGTGCGAATTATCGTGCTCTGGCGGGCTAGTGGTGAAAATGGTATACACAGCGATCTCCAAAATCGCTATCACCTTCCGTGATATACGAGTTCGAATCTCGTCTAGCCTACCAACAAAAAACAGCCCATTAAGGGCTATTTTTTGTACCTTCCGTGATATACGAGAAAGAATCTCGGTCGCTATAAGCGACTAGAAGCCTTCAAACAAAAATTAAAGGTTTTTAGTTACCGGTAGCTTTTGAAGTTGCAAAAAACCATACATACGCTACCTCACTTATAAACCTATTCGTACCTTTCCTCTGCATGGATATTCTTATTTTACTTTCTTTACATCTCAAAGTCAATACTTTTTTGAACAATTTTTTTATACATTTTGCAAAAAGCATAAGCAAAGTTTTCCACAACCATCTTGTTTTTCTCCTGCACCAGCACCCGCATTTTCAGCGGACGCTATCCTAGGGGGTTCATCCATCTAGGAATTTTAATGATGCAATGGTTAGATAAATTATAACACAAAAAGTAATCTTTGGAAAGTGCATAACAGTTTTGAAAATACTAAATCTAAAAAACTGTCTCTTACCTATCACCGCAAACTAGGAAGATAATTTTCATCCATTTTCTTACGGATATTAGCCAAGATTTCACCATTATATCTATAGCATGAAAACCCATTTAGCGAAGTCCCCGTCTCATCAGAAACCACTCTGGAAATAGTTTTAACTGTACCGTCATCTAACCTAACTAGATTTTTAGAATCTACCGTAGTCGCTCTTGGATATCTATTGTTTAGTGGCTCCAAAATCGTCCCTTCCGGAATCCCAAGCATTTCAAAAGTAGTAGGCTTGCTCATTGAATTTCCCGCCACCTGCGTCACTGTATCTTGCGTCAATTCTATCAGCTCGGCCATAACCTTCCCGGCTTCATTAATTCCTTCTTCGGGTAATGCTACATATATAATCTTTCCATTTCCAGTAGTTCGACTATACGGTCTAGACTCAATAGTATAATTACCAATTTTTGAACCGGCAAAAGCACCCATAGCAGCCGATAGTTCGTTAGACCGAGGGTTGCTAGCGGGCAACTCATTGTCTAACCTCACATATAAAGCCGGGTCATTACGAAAAACTACAAATTCATAATGAACTGCCGCCGGCCAACCATTAACTCTGATTTGACGAAAAGATCTCTTGCTATTCTTAATTCTTAACGATTTGTTTAATTTTCCCTTCGCATCCAATTGCTCCAAAAGAAAAACTGCCTTATCAAGTAATGGATACTCTTTTTTAGAATCCGCTCTATCGGAGACGGTAGAAAAACTCGATTGCACAATAACATTAGAGCTATAATAATATTCATCATTGCTTAAGTATTTCTTAATCTCCACTAAATCTACACGGAGATCTGTATGTCTAGCTACAAACTCCACCAAACACCTCAAATCTTCATTAGATTCATCAACCGCTATCACAAGTCGGACCAAGCCATTTTTCAAATTATCTTCAATAATACGCGGAAGCTCTACATTATTTTCAAAACCATCTATAATGTCTCCCAGTACTTTATTTGTAGCAGTATTAAGCTCAAAATAAGAATATTTAGTTAATTCGGAAATATAATCAAGGATTTGCGCCAACACTTCTCTTCTGCTTTGCCCATTTCGTCCTAATTTTACTTCCACTAAAGTTATAGTGCCGTTAGTAGTCATAGCAAGCACGTCAATTCTTCCAGCAGAAGTATTTACCTCCCGCGCAATACTTACCAATTCTGAACCTTCATCGCCAATAAGTTCCGGATGCTTAAAAATCAACGCTTGCAGCTCATCTTCATTTTTGTACTCTTCTTGTTCTATTTTGATGCCTTCATTAGATATAATCATACTAGAATTATATCACACCTCCACCAACTCATACTCGCACGAGCCCAACCCCAAACTTTCCGCATACGGCAAAATTTCGCGCCCGAGTTTAGAATCAATTCGCTCACGCAATTTCAAGGCTCCTGGGTCAGCAGACGCCCACACCATATCAATAAACGCCTGGTCATTTGCCACCGGATCTAGAGATGCCACAATCCCAAGATCTTCCATCACCGGATCATCCTGCTCAGCATCGCAATCGCAAGACGTAGAAATCGCGTTCATCACCGTAATATACACAATCGGCCGCCTTTTTTCACGCAAATAATCCGCCACCGCCGTCGCCGCTTCTGCCATTGATTTAATAAAATCAATTTGCGGATGTTTAAGCACCCAACAAAGCTTCGGGCTTTTAGTTTTTCCGCAAGAATGGATATAAGCTTTCCCATTTCTAGACGCAAATCCAATCGACTGATTTTTAAGATTCGCACCAAATCCACCCATCACATGGCCTTTGCCATGCGCCAAATTCACAAACGCGTCATAATTATCGAAATGCGAACCCAAAAGATCGTATTTCAAATGTTTACCATTTTTAACCGGGATTTTTATTTCCCCTTCCGCATCCATAATGTCCACATCTGCAAAATCACAAAAACCATGTTCTTTAGCCACTTCCATATGATCCGAAGCGGTGTTTCTAGCCCCTGGATAGGCCGTGTTGCATTCCACAATCGTGCCACCAAGCTCTTTTACAAACGGGCCAATCAAATCTGCCTTAAGATAGCCCTTCGCTCCCCTCTCACCCGTAGAAACTTTCACCCCAACTTTCAACCCAGAAAAATCTACACCAAGTGCTTCATAAACTTTTTTAAGTCCCTCGGGCGTTATATCTTTAGTAAAAAATACTTTTGCCATTTTGCTCCTTTTTCTTATTATACTATATTAGCCACAAAATCAGCCCCGCCATCGGCGGGGCTATCACAAAATAAAACTCTAAAGCCCTTTTATCTTAGCAAAATTCACTTTCTCCACCGCCGCGCGCAGTTTTTCTTCCGACCCATAGTGCGTGCTTTGCCCCGGTGCGTCAGAAAGCATATGCTGTGCAAACGGAAAACTACAAGCTAAATCAAGCGTGCCATCAATATCCGCATTATCACTCACAGCCACATTTTTTACATCAGAAAGCGGCACATATAGGGCCTGTTTCATTTCTTCCGGGAAAAACGTCAAAGAAAACAAATCTCCGTCTGCTTCCCCCGCCAATCTCCCGTAAGCAATCGAAGTATTCCCTTCAATCCAAAATCTTTGGTTAAGCTTCTGCATCTTGGCATTAAGAAGCGACATTTCACATTTCACAAACTTTTTACCATCATTAGTTTGCATATCACACACAAAATCACCATCACAAGTTGTCGTCATCACCGCTTTAGAAACGTCCGGCGATTTTAATCCACTTTTTTCATCATAAGAAATCGTATCACTCATATAGTCCATCATAATCCAAGAAAGTAGCCCGGTTTTAGAATTCTCTGCCATGAGATATAGCTCGGCCCGCGCTCCCCAAAACACACTTGTATGAATTCTAAACATACTCACCACGCCATAGTATTTTTCTGGCCCACCTTCAAACACAGACGCACGAGAAGGCACAAATCCATCCGGCAAATATTTCTGAATCTTACTAGGATCATTGAGAGCATAAAACAAAAACGAGCAATACGGTTCCACCACAAAAGGCATTTTGTCTGCTTTTTTAGAAGCACTCGTCACAATTTTTTTCTGCAAACACACCGGCAAGCGCCGCATTTTAGGTTGCAAAGACAAAACCTTTCCCACTTGCATCGGATCCACCATTCGCTCTACGCCCTTACTATAATCTAGCACATTCATAAAAATCTCCTAATTCAAAAGTGCAATTGAAATATTTAGATACGCCGCAAACGAAGTCCAAATAATATAAGGAACAAGGCACCAAAATGCTGGCTTAGAAATTCTAAATGCCAAAACTAGAACTACAATTTCTAACGCCCACATCACGGCAAGAACCGCAAACGCCAACCAATAAAGCCCAGCATTGAAGAAAATCGGCGTCCAAATAAAATTGAAAAAGAGCTGTGTAGTATAAATTATCAAAGCCGCAATCGCTATTTTGCGTTCAGATTTTTTCCCTTGCAAAGCTACCAAGCAAATCAAATACGACGCCACACCCATCAGCACATAAAGTATCGTCCAGGCTACCGGGAATAGCCATGCCGGCGGAGCTAGTGGCGGCTGTTTCAACATGCCAAATTGGTCCATCGCGCTGCGAGTAAGAAGCGAAATCAAAAATCCGCCAACAAGCGGCGACAAAATACATAAAGTTGCCCGCCAAACTTTACCAAATTTTGTTAGTTTTGTATTTTTCTTTACCATTTTTATGTCCTGTTTAATACATCACCATTATATAACAGTAGCGATAAAAATACAAACTAAGCAGAGATGGCTTTTTTCGGGTTCTTTTCTAAAATATCTTCTAGTTCAAAAGCCCCGTAGAATTTAGACAAACGCTTAAAAGCTGCATCCATAAATTTGGAACCACGTGGATGATGAATGTCAGTGGCCACTGCAAAAATCATATCATTTTTAGCCAATTTTTCAGCAAGTTTACGAGCAGCTTTGCCATAATGCCCTATGAAACTCCCAACATTACATTGTAGCAAAACGCCCATATCATGAAGCTCTTCAATTGGTTCAAAATCTTTTTGAAAAGTCGCATATCTTTCTGGATGCGCCAATATCACTTTGTAACCTTCACGAATCAATTCCAAAAACACATCATAATAACTTGGGAATTCGCCACTAAGAGGTAGTTCTACCAACAAATATTTAGAATCAGCTAGCGGCGTAATTTCCTCGCTAGTCAAAAGCCCCAAAATCCGATTTGAAATATAAATTTCATTCCCCAAAAAAACTCTTACATCAAGTTTTTCTTTTTTGAGCCGAGCAGACAATTTTTTAAGTAATTTAGAATTGGCAGAAACTGTAGAAACATAATTCGTTTCATCCACATAATGTGGCGTTGCAATAATATCAGTCACGCCAGCAGAAGCCAGCTCACGCACTAATTCTACTGACGCATCTAAATCAGCTGCCCCGTCATCCACTCCAGGTAAAATGTGTGAATGAATATCAATCATAAAACCCCACTATTTTCTATGGTGATGACCATTCCCTGGTTGGTCACCATAATAGTAATAATTATTGTAGTATTTAGATGATCTTCTATTTACCATATTAAATACTACACCAGCTACTTTTGCACCAACTTTAGAAAGCTCATTTTTAGCATTCATCAAATCGTTCTTAGAAGTCGCACCATCTTTTACTACGATGATTGTTTCATCCATCAAAGAAGACAAAATTACTGAGTCGGCCAAACCACCAATTGGCGCACCATCAAAGATGATAATATCATAGCGATGACGAAGTGAAGCGAGTAAACGCTTGTTTTTCTTAGATGCGAGAAGCTCAGAAGGATTTGGTGGGTAAGTCCCACAGGTAATAATATCAAGATTATTAATGCCGGTGTTATGAATGTAGTGTGGAATATTATCAAGCTCATCAGTAAGAAGGTTTGAAAGACCATCAGTATTTGGCACATCAAATAGCCTGTGCACACGGCCTTTTCTAAGATCGCAGTCGATAAGGAGCACTCTCTTCTCTGCTTGTGCAAATGAAATTGCGAGGTTTGCTGACACAAAGCTTTTACCTTCACTTGCGTTAGTAGAAGTTACCAAAATAGTTTTGAGATTATTGTCAATCGCGGTAAATTGTAAATTAGTTCTAAGACTTTTAATATTTTCACTTACAATTGCCTTTGGATATTTTTCTACTACAAGCTCAGAAACTGGTGCGCCTTTTTTAGCTGGTTTAGAGTCGCTTTTAGAAATTCTACCAGTCATTGGAAGACCATAAATCTTCTCTACTTCGTCACTATGCTTTACTGTATCATCAAGATAAAATCTGAGGAATGCAAAACCGCCAACAGCAGCAATTGCCCCAAAGAATGCCAAAATCACATCACGAGTCAAAGTATTATTTGCTGGTGCGTCTGGCACTTTTGCCACAGAAAGTTGGCTTACGTTATCAAGTTTATAAATCTTCGAAACTTCCTTAGAAAATACGTCGGCGATTTCATTAGCAATTCTAGATGCTTGCCACGCATCCGGATCTTTTACAGTCACAGAAAGAATTGAAGTATCTTCTACAGGCTTTACACTTAAATTTTTACCTAATTCTTTAGAAGTCATCGATAGGTTCAAATTAGAAACTACCCGGTTTAACACTAGTTCACTTTTAGCAATTTCACCATAAGTTGTTGCAAGTTTTTGGGAAGCGTTTACATCATTAAGTGTCGAGGCTGCGTTATTACTATTATCAGACTTAGCAATCACAATAGTAGTGTTAGCCTGATAAACCGGTTTTTTGAACACCACATCATAGGTCGCAATTCCGCCTACTGCCAAAATCACAGCCAAGATAAAAGCAATAATATAATGCTTTAAATACGAAAAGAAGTCCTTGATATTAATTTCTTCCATAAAAACCTTTTCTTGTCTATAATTATATCACAGAATAGATATTTTGTAAATAGCTAAACAGATAGATATTCTCTAATTTTACTAACAGCACTATTTACAGAATCTTGGCTTGGAATCATCACATAAAGCGGCCGACTAGCTCCCATACTATAAGTTCCTTGCATTGAACCAGTCCCATCTACCGAGATAGATTCTACTTCCCACTTGGTGCCATTATTAAGTTGCATCCGGATAAATGATGAAATATCATCACGAGTAAGCGAAGTCTCAAATGAATCTGCTGCAATATTTAGGATTTCTGGAAGTCTTAGAATGTAATCTTTGGACTCAGAAAGTTTTGAAACAATCGCAGTGATTACCTGCATTTGGTTTTCGCCACGATGCCTATCGCCGGTCTTATAGGATTTACGTTCGCGAGCAAATCTAAGTGCACAGTCGCCGTCTACTTTTTGTTTGCCTACTGTGTAGTGGCAAACTTTGTCTTTCAAAAGCTCACCGTCTTTCAAAGTCATTTCTTGATCAGAATCAATTTCAATTCCACCAAGTTGATCCACTACTTTTACCACAGTATCAAAGCTTACTTTCACAGTATAATCAATATTTACGCCAAGAAAATCTTCAATCGTATCGCGACTCATATTAATGCCATAAACACCAGCATGAGTTAATTTATCCTTAATGCCCGTAGTACCATGAAGTTGCACATAGGTATCGCGTGGAATCGAAACAAGCAAAATTTTACCTTTAGCCGGATTTACCACTGCGAGAATATTTACATCAGAACGCGCACGAGCCTTCACGCCATTTCTAGAATCTGAACCAGAAATATATAGAACGAATGGGTCCTTAGTTAGTTGCTTTTCAGAAATTTCTGCATTCTTTGCTTCAATTTCAATTTCAAAAGTATAAATCACACGCGTATTTTTTACGCTATCTTCTGCTTCCTCTTTCAAAATTTCCATACGGTCAGTTTCAAGCACAATTGCATCTACAATATTAGTATTTAGAACTTTCGCGAGCGTATCTGCATCATCATAAAAGTTTGCAGTAAATTGCACTTTTTCCAAAAGATAATTTTCGGCATTGCCAGCCTTTTCATCGTTCTTTAGAAAACCAACGTTCTTTTTAGAAAGCTCAGGAAGTTCTTTAATCTCACTTTGCTCCATCACTACCACGCTATATTGTTTAGTTTCTGGTTTTCTTTCAGTTACTTTATTTAAGAAACCATTGAACGCATCTGTGTATCTAAGCGCAAAAATTGAGAGCACGATTGCAATCACTGACACCGTCCCACAAGCAATCTTAGACGCATTGGAAGCATTTTTATGAAACAAAAGTTTAATAGCGCTCAAAATTGCAAGGATAGTGAGAATACCACCAACAAGAGCAATCCAGCGCCCGCTGATGATGTTCATTGTAATAAGTGAAATCATCAAAAGCACAGAAGTAATAATCTGCACAATTACCAAAGTCAAACCTAGGATTGGCCATCTACGTGGCTCGTGATGCCTTCTTGGGCGCTCTCTAAATTCTGGTTCTTCCTTTAGTTTTTCTTTTTTCGGTTCTACTTTTACTTCTGGGCGATTAGCAGAAAGTCCCATAGTTTGGGATGATACACGCGAAGTCTGGGTTGCACGCCAGATACCATCATTACCGCTTCTTACAGAAAAAGCAGAGTTATTACCAGACCTAGAAAACTCACCTCTCGTAAATGTGTTCTTATCTAATTCGGACATCCAATTTCCTTAGCCCCACCACATTTACTATATATTATATATAATATAGCACCTCGCACTAGAATTGTCAACTGTTAGACCATAATCTAAATGCCAACCCAACCCTTAATTAACCATGCTAACACCATCACCGCCAAATAAATTAGACAATATAATAACATCTCACCAAAATATTGTTTATAAGTTCTACCAAATAATTTTGTATACACAAATTTAGGATAGCTATAAAACCAAAGCGCAAGCGAGCTTACGAATGTACCGATAAACACACCCGGTAGCCCAATCAATTGCACTAAAACTACAGAAACTACAATATTCAGCAAGGATTCCACAACTGGCACAAACCTATCCTCATGATAGATCCCTGCCGCTTCTTTAAATACCGAATAACTCTCTCGCATCATTCTTTGAAAATGCACCATCAAAAGAGTGATCAGAGTAAAACTAGACAAAACATATTCGCCACCATACCACAACTTCACGAACAAATCTGCCAACAGCATTATTCCCACAGAAGATATAAGCACCACCATAAAATTCACATGTCGAATTTTCTGAAATGTTTTGAAATTTTTAGAAACATTTTTGTCTACCAACATATTGCCAACTGTTGGCGTCAAAGCTTTAATCGTCTGCATAAATATAGTCTCTACCGCAGAAAATATCATATGATAATTAGAATATAAACCAACCGTAGCCACATTAATAAAAGCCGAAATAATAATATTATCGGTACTAAATATAATAAAAGTCGAAACTTTATGAATAAATAATGCCCGCATCTTTTTGAAAATATCTTTTTCAATCACTTTATCGAGCTTTTTTACATCTCTATCGCGGAGAATCGGATATCGTTTTTCGGCAACTCTATATAGGTAGAAATTTTTTAGAAGTTGCATTATTATACTAATCGACAAATAGATATAATAATTTTTTACAAAAACTAGCAACACAGCTTGTAGTAGCGCAGTTATAATATTCGTAACTGTCTGGACATTTGTAGTAATATACCCATGTTCAGTCGCATATAGAATGCTCTGTCTATATGACATCATATACGAGGCAATCGTGCTTGCCGAAATCAAAATAAACGCCAAATACATGTTCACGCCAGGCACCGGCTCACGCACGATCAAGTGTAGAAATGGTAACAGTATTACAGAAGCCCCAGCCGTAATCAAAGCAATTATACAATATGCCTTTCTATAAAATTTCATCAAAGATTTTATCACTTCAACTTTTCCGGTTTTGATTGGCTCGTAAAGATTAAAAATAATTGCGCTGCTAATGCCAAGTTCCACTATACTTAATGCAGAAATGATGTTAGTAAGCACGCCGTTAAGACCTAAATATTCAACGCCAAGACTATCTATAAATACTTTTTGCAACACAAATTTTGTCAGAATATTCACTATATTTCCAACAAACGCACTTGCAGAATTTTTAGCCGGTGCAGAGCTTTTAATCTTATTTTTTATTTTTTCCATCAGGAATTTCCTTTTTATTAAAAATTGCATCAGCAATAATCAAATATGGTATAGCAAATCCCACGTTGCTAACTGCATCTTCGAAGAATAGATAAACACTTGCTATTATAGACATTCTTTTTTGCTCATTGGTGGCATTGGTTGGAAGCATCAAATGCGGAATATAATATAACAAAAGCGTAATAAGCCCATATCTTACGATACATCTAACATAGAAAATATCAATAATATAATTTTTTAATAGTATGGTGTTTGCCAAACTGGGTAAGATTGTTAATCCGGCAGAGTTATATGCAACTATCGAATACCAAATCCTACTTGATAGCAATGGGTTCAAAATTCTATACATTGAGGAGCCGACTGGCACCGAATTGACGACGTAAAACGTAAAACCAAACAAAACTGGATAAGTTAATTTTTGGATAATAGTTAACACTTTTCCATTTTTAATTAATTGCAATAATAAGTAGACGCAATAAACTAAAAATGGGGCTCTTGAAGTAGTCAAAGCAAAAGTCGCCACCGCAATCAAAGTCGGAAATACAAAATCTCTAAATTTTTTATTATCTTTCAAATATAATAAATCAAGTGCAATCATAGTTCCTACAAGACCAGTTGTGTTGGGGTTCTTAAAGTATAGTGCCACTGCTGTACCCTTTTTAGCTTCAAATATATATTCGGCAACTCTTTCCTGGCCAGTAAAATAGTCCGCTCCAAAAACAATTGCACTAAATATAAAGAATGCACATTTAACTAGTAAATCAATTTTTATAACGGTCTTGATGTTTACCTTTTCCATTGCTAAAAATGCAAAACAAGATGAAACGATTGGCATTGGCAAACCAAAAGTTCTTAGCAATATCACCATTAGTATTACCAATATCTTTATCAACAGCCTTTTTGCCCCTGTTTTGTCAAACATAATTTTTAGCAACAATAAGACGCAGGCAAATACCATGAATACATCCATGATGCTTTCAGGAATCTCAACAAGGCCAGAACTCTGTAACATTCTAGATAGCGAAATTAGGAAAAAAGACACATAAAACAATACAGAATTTGGGTTTTCTATCTTTTTTGAGAAAAATCTATCTATAAAATTCGTCATTATGATACCCTTGATCCATATAAGAAATTATATATACGCACATACTTCCAAATATATTTGTAGTTCGAAGACAGAATCGCCAATACTATTTTTTGGTTCTTAATTCTCTCAAGCACATCAAGCGTCTTCATGAAATGAGCCAAGCCATCATAATCTATTTCCCCACTCCACCCAATAGGTAAAAGCTCTTCAATAGCATCAAAAAATTTTTTGTCGTCGCGTTTAGAGGCCATAGCTAATATAGCTATACGATATTTTATTATTTTAGTCTGATAGTAAATAGCGGCATTCTGGATATCTTTGTCATATTTTTTTGAAATTTTAATAATTTTATCGGTGAGAAAAATTCGCTCTTTGAAATTATCAATCGATACGTCATATTTGATATTACGGCTGATCGAATCCGGATTGCTATTATAGTAATATAACGTTTTATCATACAACAACAAAGTTTTTGTCCTTCTATGAATTTCTATGTTCACCAAAAGATCTTCTCCAAATTTCATGTTTGAGTCAAAGGCTTTAATATTCTTTAAGAATTTAGTCCTATAGATTTGAAAACAAAGATTATTCAGTATGCCCGAAGTAAGTAATAATTTTA
Source organism: Candidatus Saccharimonadota bacterium (assembly GCA_017404935.1). Taxonomy (GTDB): domain Bacteria; phylum Patescibacteriota; class Saccharimonadia; order Saccharimonadales; family Saccharimonadaceae; genus Nanosyncoccus. The sequence goes on along the minus strand of JAFRBI010000002.1, from coordinate 57,112 downwards.
GAATATCAACTTTCAAAAGAACCTTATTATTGTATGAGTGCATAATCGGAGAGAACAACTTTCCACTAGGCATTTTTTTAGCTCCAAATCTAATCACATCTACATCGTTTTTGACTAATTGTTCAACCAAACTAGAAACTGCGTTATGAGAAATATAGTCATCCGAATCCACAAACATGGTGTATAATCCAGTAGCTTTTTCAATACCCCGTTTTCTTGCTAAATTAGGACCAAGGTGGCGCTGCCTTATAACTTTTATTCTTTTATCTTTTCCAGCAAACCTATTAATCACATCCCACGTCCCATCTGTAGAACCATCATCAATAACAATAATCTCAATCTTTTTGTATGATTGTCCAACAAGTGAATCAAGGCAAGCGCTAATATACTTTCTTGTATTATAAGCGGGGACTATTATAGTTACTAATGGGTAATTTTCGCCTCTCATTTTATTGCCCTGTAAACCCTTTCTGAATTTTTTCTATCTCGAAACAAGAAAAACTTTTTCATGTTATTGGAATATTTCTTTTTTGAATTAAAATCGGTTTTGATATAATATTTGATTTCATTAAGCACTTCTTTTCTGTTAAAACTCACAGGGCCAAACCCATCTTTTTCATAATCAAAATACCCCTCACGATATTGCTTTTTCCTATAATCTTCTAAATCAAATTGATAATAAATAACAGGCTTATTAAGATATGCAAAATCAAACGCTACACTAGAATAATCCGTAATCATTAATTTGCATTTACCTAAATATTCTTGTATGTCTTCATTATAAGAAATAATTTTTATATTTTCACTACTTAACTTAAAATCATCTAAAAATATTTGCATGTTAATATGTGGATAAAAATAAATTATTATTTTATTTCGTTCAACAAACTCAATAAAATCTTCGTCATTTAATAAACCGTTCCAATACTTATAATAATTAGTATTTTGGAAATTTTTAATTTCAAACAATGTATTTTTTTCTCCACCAAGCCAATTTCTCCAAGTTGGCATAATTAATATTGATTTTTCTCTTCTATTTAAACTAGTGTCTCGTAACGTATCCCATCTAGGAAAACCGGTGAGCAATAAAGCATCCGCCAAATATCCAAATTTTTTTCTTATATAATCATATTCTCTTTTAGCTCCACAAATGAAATATTTGAATTTCGTTTTTTTATAATACAGCCAATCTGCATCATCTTTTGTGATACCATGCTGTAAAAATACCCTATTTTTATATAGACCCAAAATTACATGCATAAAATACCAAAATATCGGACAAGGATTGCCCGATTTCTGGCTACTAATATTCAAATTTGCTGACATATAATAAAGCCAGTGTTTCAGACTTGCATACTTAATTATATTACCAAGTTCAAGCACTTTTTCGTATCCCACTGAATCTGTCTTTACTACATAGAAACAAAAATCATCTGGATATTTTTCCCGAATATATTTAAAAAAATGGTAGCCATTATCGCGAGCCTCACCGCCCTCCGTCACCAACCAAAGTTTCCTATGCTTAGCCCTATTAACTGTCCTAAAAACAATCGAAGGCACAAACAACACTAAAAAGACAAGGGGAGCCAAAAAATCTTTTGGTTTAATTTGCTTTATCGCATTAAGTAATCGCATTATACTCTTCTCCTTAACGCCTTATTGTATAAAATATCTCTCAAAAAAACCGGAGACAAGGCTACTAAATATCGAGTTAGCAAATTAGTTTCATACTGAAAAATATTGATCAAGTTCATAGCTTTAAGCTCTTGTTCAAAATTTCTAATACAAACAATATAATCTAAAGAACCTCTTCTTGCAAGCATCCCGAAGTCAGCTCTTACAGAAACCAAATCATCTTGTATATTATAAAAAGTATATCCACGATTAATCATTCTTGCCCAAAGATAATAATCTTCAAAAAACATCATTTCTTTATATCCACCAGCCGCCATAACTTTCGACTTCTTAAAAACTACTGTAACATGATTCATCGGATTACGCTTTTTCAACATCTTTACGATATCGTCATGGCATTCTGGAACAACTCTTCTGGTACGTTTAACTTTCATTTTTTCATCATATTCTATAATATTAGAGCCCGCTACATCCACATCCAATTCTTCAAAAATTTTAAGTTGTTTTTTTATTCTGTCTTTATTGGAAATATCATCCGAATCCATCCGTGCAACTAGTTCGTTCTTGCATTTTTTTAATCCAAATTTAAGTGCCAAGCCCAAACCCTGATTTTCTTCCAACCTAAATACCCGAAGCCTCTCCCCAAATTTCTGTTGCATATCATCAATCACTTTATCTAATTTCTTGTTCAACGGGCCATCACACACCAGTACAAAATCATCCGTCGGCACAGTTTGGCTATACATGCTCATCATACTTTTACGCAAAAACTCAGGCTTTTCATTAGCGTATACAGACATCAGAACTGAATATTGTTTGTTCACCGACCATCCTTACGCCCACCAAAAACATAACTAATATTTATCCCTATAATTATATCATACTTACGCAAAAATATCAACTAGAATACCACTATTTTTAGTATAAACATAGAGCTTATGTTAAATCTAAACAACAGATAAGAATAAAACCGCATTTTTACCTCATCTACTCTTGATTTTTTAGGTTAAAAATGTTAGAATTTAAACATGAAATCAGGAGGTAATCTATCAGATTTGCCAACGTATGTGCTTATAGATGTAAGCAATATTCGTTCATGTTGCCTCAGAACCTGCGATTTTAGAATTAATTTCAAGAAATTATTAGACTACCTCAAACAAAAATATTCCAAATTACAAGATGTAAGATATTATGAAGGAATTGCAAAAGGTGATAAAAAGAAGAACTTGGAATTTAAAAAACTAGAAAAATCAGGCTACACCATCAAATCTCTCTCCAGAAAATCCTATATAAATAAAGCTATTATTAAAAACATTGAATGCAAAAAGTGCCACCATAAAAATCGCACCACAGTTTTACCACAAAGCAAAAAATTAAAATCAAATGTAGATGTTTTTCTTACTACGGAATTACTAGAAATTGCCTTTTCTACCAAAAAACCTACCCATATTATCCTTTTCTCCTGCGATGGTGATTATGCAGAAGCAATTAAGTCCGCAACAAAAAATTCAAATATCTACATCACAGTAGTTGCAACTCCGCCAGTGAAAGATCCCGAAAAGAATACTTTATCGAGCAGATTAAAACAACTATACAAAGAAATACCAAATCAATATCAACTATCAAATATTTCTACAATCAAAAACTATATTTCATAAAAAATGAGAGCGCCCCCGAAGGTTCACTCTCGACCGTGGGGAATACATCCCCTGTACATATTATTATATATCAATTTTCGCCCTCTGTCAACAGTGAAAATCTACCGTTGCCGTAGATTTCTCACATCCCCCATCACGCCCTCTTTACCGGCATCTAAACCTCTACCAGAAAGCACCGTCAAAACCGTCAAAATCAAGATTTTTACATCTTGTTTAAACGAAAAGTTTTGTACATAAATAATATCATACTCAATTTTTGAGAAAATTGAGATTTTATTCCTACCTTTTACCTGTGCGAGACCGGTAATACCAGGGAGAACAGATGCCCTAAGCCTCTCTTCCTTGTTCATATTAGTCCAGTATTCTACCACCCAAGGCCTTGGCCCCACCAAACTCATTTCACCAGCAATCACGTTAAAAAGCTGTGGCAATTCATCTATAGATAGCCTACGAATAATCTTCCCCACAAAAGTATATTGATCTTTTTTAGAATAATCTCGCATGTCATTATCAGAAACCATGCTTCTAAATTTAAAAATCCGAAAGATTTTACCACCTTTGCCCACTCTTTCCTGCCGGAAAAATACCGGACCACGACTGTCAATTTTAATAAGTGCTGCCGTAAGAAGCATTAATGGAGAAAAAACCACCAATAAAATGGTGGCAAATACAAAATCCATTACTCTTTTGATTACGGCATACATTGGCATCAGCTCCATTATTCTGATGCCCACCCAATTACCCTGATTATAACACAGAGTACTAATCATGTCAAATAAGCTAGTTAGCGTGGATGCTAGACAAGGAAAAGTTGAGTAGCGGAAGGAGCCGTATTAAAGATACGGCGACTGAGCAACGGAAACTTTGACGAAGTCTAGCGCCACGGTAACAGCTTATTTTGCGTATTCAATCGCCCGAGTTTCTCTAATTACGTTCACCTTAATCACGCCAGGATAGCTCATCGTAGCTTCAATCTTGTTTGCAATATCACGAGCAAGCTTAAGTGCCGAAAGATCATCAATTTGCTTTGGCTCTACAATTACACGTACTTCACGACCAGCTGAAATTGCATAGGCTTTGTCAATGCCTGGGAACGAAGTTGCAATGTTTTCAAGATCGCGCATACGTTCTGCAAAGTTCTCAGCCGAAATGTTTCTAGCACCAGGACGAGCTGCGCTCATCGCATCACAAATCTTAATAATAATTGCTTCTGGCGTAGTTGGCTCAATATCATCGTGATGCGCTGCAATTGCGTGCACAACCTCATCTGGCATACCATATTTTTTGGCAAGCTCTGCACCAATTTCTGCGTGCTTACCTTCAATTTTGTGAGTAACAGCCTTGCCCATATCGTGCATAAGAGCTGCAGTTTTAGCAATTCTTTTGTCTGCACCAATTTCTTCAGCAATCATACCAGCTACGTGTGCCATTTCGATAGAATGTAGAAGCACATTTTGCCCATAAGAAGTACGGAACTTCAACTCACCAAGAAGATGCACTAGCTCACGTGGAATGCCAACCAAACCAACTTCGCGAACAGCATCTTCGCCAGCCCGCACAACTTCTTTTTCAATTTCTTTTTCGCCTTTTGCCACAGCTTCTTCAATTGAAGCAGGATTTACGCGACCGTCTTTCATCAAACGCTCAAGAGCGTATCTAGCAACTTGGCGACGAATTGGGTCAAACGAAGAAAGCACCACCATACCAGGCGTATCATCAACTAAGATATCTACACCAGTAGCACGTTGAAGCGCCTGAATATTACGCCCTTCCTTACCAATAATACGACCTTTCATCTCATCATCTGGAAGATGAAGTGCAGTTACAGTTCTATCTGCCGTAACCTCAGAAGACATTCTTTCCATCGCGGTGAGAAGAATTGCCTGTGCAGTTTCATCTATGTCGTGTTTAATTTCTTTTTGCTCTTTGGCAACCAAATTAACGAGATCTTGTTTGATATCGTTTTCGGTCATTTTCATGAGCTTATCACGCGCCTCAGTTTTAGAAAGCCCAGCAATTTTTTCTAGTTTTTCGTGTTGCTTATTGCGAATATCACGCACTTCATTTTTAAGATCTTCGAGCTCTTTTTCCTGTACAGTCAATTTCTCGGTCTTTTTCTCCAATTGGTCCAACTTGGAATCTAACGCAGTTTCGCGTTCAGACAAACGATTTTCGGTTTTCTTCCATTCTTTGCGTCTTTCGCTTTCTTCAGCTTGGCTTTTTTCGGCAATCGAAGATGCTTCTTTTCTGGCCGTCAAAACAATTTCCGAAGCCTCTCTTTTGGCTTTACGAACTAAGTCATCAGCCTTATCTTTACCCCCGTTTTCATTATGTTTATTGTAAGCAAAAACCCCTCCCGCCCCTGCCGCAAGGCTTACCACTGCGACAACAATTGGGATTACAATTTCCATAAATTCCCTTTCTAATTGTTTTTGTTGATATTTTTCTCTATATCAACGGGTTAACAAATAACATCAAATTAATTAATTTCTATGTTGATTATACCATATTTTTAGGAAAAACAAAACACCCTTTTGAGGACCATAAGCTTGGCCGAACGGCCTTGAGTGTGTCCGAAAAAGGGTGTTTGTTTTTCTATGCTGGCAGCGTAAATTCAACACAGCCCGTAGAAACATTCCTTACAATCAAACTTACGCCGTCCCAAGATTTTTCAATTTTGTGTGTTACCCAACCCGAAGAATTTCTGACCACCAAAGAATTAGACAAAATACTCCCCTCAATATACGCCGAACCTTCCGGCCCACGATAAATCACTCCGTTAGAAAGGAGCATTTCTTCCAATTTTCCCATTTTAAACCTCCACTTGTTTCCTTTATTTTACTCCCACCAAAATCAAAAGACAAGCACAGGCAAAATCATTTTAATTTCAAAAACCCATTTCTCTTAAGCTTTTCAATTTCGGCAAATAAACCGTTTAGCATAAACTTTTCGGTAATTTCGTGGATGGAAGTCATTTTAGTACCAGCATCTTTAGAAGAACCACCAGCAGAATAGACTTTCTTTTCATCTAGAATAATAAATCTGTCATGGATTCTGCCACCAGTTTTAATAAAAGTGATTTTAAGGTCTGGACGTTCTTTTTTGAAGTCTATAAAATCTGACTTTCTCAAATAGTTTTTGAGATTGTCTGTAAAGATTATCACTTCCAAATTTTGTTTTACTATTTGGAGAAGATGCAAAGTTTTGAGATTAACGTAATTGTCTATAATATAGATTTTCTTTTTGGCGTGTTTATAGATTTCCATATAGGCTTCTTTGGCCTGAACCGGCTCACCATCAAGAAGCAGAAACTCTTTGGCTTCGGTGGTTTTGGCAAAATCTAAAAACACTGGAGAAATTTCAGACTTTTTCACGGTATTTGCTATCTCATTATTGATCGCCTTGATTTCAGTTTTGATTTCGGAAATATTTTTGCTATTATCTATAATCTTAGTAACTACTGATTGCTCGTTAATTAAATAATCTTTCATATCTTTAAACAGGCGAATTAGAGTTTTGCTTTGTCTAACAGCGAGCTCACCTTTTAAGACTGTCATTAACATATAAATCCCTTGCTCAGTAAAAGCGTAAGGCAAATATCTTAGACCGCCCCAACTTGAGGTCAAATTTTTTGACCTCAAGATTTCTAAATTCGAGTTTAAAAAATTTGACCTCGATAGATCCTCTATCTCGTCTCTTGTTAATTGAAATCTAAAGTCTTCATCAAATTTTTCTATATTATTTTTGACTTGTTGATTAAATGCCTTGGTGGTGTAGCCATATATCTCCGCTAAATCAAAATCTAACATCACTTTCTGCCCGCGAATAATATAGATTTTATTTTGCAAATTGCCCTCTGCAATTGTGATAATATTTTTCGCCATAAATAATTCCTTTATTTTAGATTGAAATATTTCTAGCACATCTGACGCAGAATTTCAACCCCCCACCCCCAGCTTATGCTAAAAACATTAAAAACTTATGCTAAATCTTGAAAAAAATTTTAGATCACGTTATAATTAAAGTGCGACAACTAAATATGTATATTAAGGCAGCCGATTTTTATTTGATTGGCACTCCTAGATACGATAGAAAATGGCGTCATGAGAAATCATGCATATCGTATCTGGCAATGCCGATATATATGTTTGGTTGTCGCTCTCGTGGCGCCATTTTTGTAAATGGCCTCACATAATTAATAAAGGAAGATAGGATGCGAAAAATCAAATATATATTATATATAGTGCCAATTTTCAGTATTTCCTGGTTGTTTTCTAGTAGTTTTACCTTTGCTTCCGAGAACATAGACACTAATGTCAATGTAGAACCATCACTTACTCTTTCCGTTTCAGCTAATACTCTAAATCTTAATCTAGACCCATCTTCTGTTACTTTTGGTTATAATGATTTAGACGTAATAGTAGGTACTAATAATGAAACTGGTTATGTACTTACCATGAGTACTACTAGTACAGACCTTGTTAATACAGCAGAAAATAGTGTAGTGATAGAAACTCTACCTAGCCTTTCTGGCGGTTATACAGATTCCACCTTCATTGTTAATAAATGGGGTTATAAGAAGAATAGAAACACTGATAACTATAATAGCTTTCCATTAACAGAAACTTTACTTGAGAACTCTACTAGAACTAATGAAGATGTTGCTAATCTACGCTTTGCTACTAAAATAGACTATCTACAAGAATCTGGCACTTATACTACTGCTATTTCCTTTAATGCGGTGGCGAACCCACTCTTAGATTACATACAGGACCTCACCACCACTATATGTCAAGAAAAAGCATCTAGTGCAAATTATACTGTGTTAGACAAGCGTGACGGGCAAGAATATACTGTAAGATATATTAATGGAAATTGTTGGATGACACAAAACCTACGCTATATGGGCGATACAATAGGTAGCACTTCCACCACCTCCACTTGGTACCTAAAATCTGCTACATCTAATGTTGACACAGATACTACTATATCTATTACCGACCTAACTTCTGATAGCCCAGTTGCCTATAATACCTATGATTATGCTAAATATCACGATTCTGGCGACACTACCACAGGCGTCTGGTATAACTATGCCGCAGTTTCAGCCATGACTATCACTGCAGGTGGCAATTCCACCCTATCAACACAAAACATCTGCCCATATAATTGGGATCTACCAAACTATAGCCAATTTAACTCAATTACACCATATACAAGTGATTTCTCTCCTATAGCCAGTGGGAAGTATTATAATGGCAAATTTTACTATGATACAATGGGGTTTTGGACATCTAGCCAAGCACTCAGCGGCAATCGCAGATATCATTTAAGGTATGATGGTACAGGTCTTTATACTAACTATACGAATGAATATTACAACGACAGGACTGCCGGGAGTTCTGTCCGTTGTATCCTAAAAACTTCTTAAAGCCCAAAAATTCCGCGTTTTTTAGACTTTTTAAATTCTTCCAAAAGCTCTTTTTGTTTCTTAGATAAGTTCTTTGGCGTTTCCACCAAAACCGTTACAATATGCGGACCTCTATCACCATCATTTCTAAATGGCACACCGTGCCCAGAAAGTTTAAATGGCGTACCACTTTGTGTGCCTGCCGGCACTTTCATCGTGATTGGACCATCCACAGTTTCAACTTCTATCTCACAACCAAGTGCAGCATCTACCATATCAATTGTTTGTTCAGAAAGTATAATAATTCCCTCACGCGTGAGCGACTTGTGTGGTTTTACTCTCACACGTACATAGAGATCTCCTGGTTCTGTGCCACCTTCTGGCGCAGGACCACCTTTGCCACGAATTCTAATACTCATTCCATCATCAATTCCTGCTGGAATTTTTACTTTGAGTGAATTACCATTATGATCTATGGTTTTAGTTGTACCAAAAATTGCTTCTTCAAAAGTAATAGTCACTGCTACTTGCAAATCTGCGCCTCTACGTGGCCGACGAGCATTTCCAAACCCAAACAAATTCCCAATAATATCATCAAACACCCCACCATTGCCAAATTCAAAATTAAACGTTTGCCCATTGTAATTAAATCCGCCAGCTTGCCCAAATGGATTTCCAGAAAAACCACCAAAACCGCCGCCAGCACCACCTACGCCAGCATGACCAAATTGATCATAACGTGCCCTTTTTTGCTTATCAGACAAAACGTCGTGAGCTTCATTGATTTCTTTAAACTTAGCTTCGGCTTCTTTATCGCCCGGGTTTTTATCTGGGTGGTATTTAATCGCCAATTTACGATAGGCTTTTTTAATTTCATCATCAGAAGCGTTCTTAGAAACGCCCAAAACTTCATAGTAATCACGCTTGTCTGCCATAATATATATATTATATAGTATTAGCACTCAAAATTCAAGAGTGCCAACTTAAAAATTATTGAATTCTTCTGTATACGTTATAGTGTCTAGTTCCACCATAATCGCTAAGATAAACTCCTGAAAATCTTTCACCCGTCCGGTCATTGTAAGACGCCGACGCCTGCATTCCCCCACCAAGATTCAAATAAATATGCCGCCCATTGTCTGTGGCTACCAAAATATCACCAGGAAGTAGTTCGCTAGTATCAGAAACCAAAACTTGGCTATACATTTCTGGATGCGATCTCATATAATTTTCTTGAACTACCGGCCCAGTTGCTGGGAATGATGGATCCGCACCAGAATACCTCATTACTGTAGAAACAAAGATATCGCAAGATGCCCCCACTGGTGCACAGTCACCATTGCTTCTACACGGCGTGAAATAAGTTCCTACTGCCTTCATTGCCTCAATATATTCCTGTTTTGGATCATTTTTACCGTGATTGCGCTCGTCCCAAGTAAGCAATATCGCTGTATTCACAATATCACCATCACCGCCAGTATCTGTAGTTTCTCTACAATATACACTTCCATAAAGTGCTGAATATTTTACAAATGCCCCAAATCTAGTAGAAGTAGAGGATGAATCATATACGCCATCTCTCACATATCTCCCTGCCCAAGCTGGGTTCATCTCAGAAGATGAAGGATCGCGCATCGCATCATAACCATTCATTACGTATGGTGAGCCTTCGCCGTTTCTAGCTTCTTCTTCCGAAAAACCAAGTGCAAGTGCCTTTTCTATATATTTAGAAGACATTCCATTAAATTTAAAGAATAGCTTCTTTACGTTATCAGCATCATTTAAATCGCCTACAGCAGAACTAATATAATTTGCTGCAATCTGTGTTTGGCGTCTAAACTCTGCTTCTGAAAGTTCGGAAGCAGGCTCGAAACGATTTTCGTTTGTCCCGCCTTTGGTATAAGAATACAGCTGGTAAACACCCTGCCCATTACCTGGGTTATAACGCCTAAGCCCTGTCTCCATATAGTGAAGCACTGCCATCACTTGCCACGGAAAACCGTATTCTGAAGCTGCCTCTTCATAAATTGCTTGGTTTTCTGAAATAGCCGCAAGCTCTGCATCACTCCATACTGGCACACCTGCATAATTTTGATTTCCGCCGTTTGTTACTATACATTCGTCTTTTTTATGCCCACGATAAAAATAAATTCCGTTCATTCCATTAAAATATAGGAGCGCCTCATCAATAATACTTAAAGCCTGAACATTCAAAGGAAGAAGCGCCAAAAGAGCGGCCACCAGCCCCACCAAAAAACTCTTTTTTCTCATACTTATATTATAACACAAAGGGTGAGATTTGCCAAAGGTGTCCTAAGGGACATAAGACTTGGCCAGAGCGGCCCGGAGCGTGCCCGCAGGGCACGCTTTGGCGAATCTCACCCCTGAGCCTGTTGCGCTGGGTTGGTGGTGATCAAACTTTCTTCTGTTTCCGAAGCAATTACCTGAATATGTACGTGGTTTTGGCCAGCAAAGAATAACCCTTGTCCTACCGGGAAGTTAGCTAATCTTCTCTTCTCTTCCTCAGTCAATTTAAACACATCCGACAAAACGTCTACAGCCGACGCTGATTGTTTCAAAAGTAATTGCATTGATGAGTTTGCTACGATCGCACGGCCCATCTTCATACCCATAAAGTCTTCTACGTCCTGCGTAATTGTGGTAAGACCAAGATAATACTTACGAGCACGCTTAGCGAGTGAGAACATAAAGTTTGCCGAATCTTCATATTGCATCAATTGCCATGCCTCATCTACGATGAGTAAGCGTTTCTTCTGATTTGCACGTACAATGTTCCAAATGTGCGAAAGCACGATATACATTGCTACTGGCCTGAGCTCATCTTCAAGGTCGCGAATGTTAAACACCACCATTTGGTTGTTAATATCTACGTTAGACTGTTGCGAGAAGATGCCTGCAAAAGTACCAGTAGTATATTTTCTAAGTCTCTGTGCAAGAGTAGGACCACTACCTCCCATATGAAGGAGCGTATCATAAAGGTTCATAATCGTTGGAGGTGTAGATTGGTGCGTTAATGGATCTGATGTAATACCTGCCCGTGCGTAAGTATCAATGAGAGCCTGGTCTAGATCTGCTTCCTCATTTGGTGTAAGAGCCGGACCAGTTTGACCATTTGCCCCACTTGTAGCCCCGCCAAGCATTAATCTAAATAGACCGTGAAGCGTTACCAAATTGGCCCGAAGTGCATCGTTGGCGTCTTCTGCATCTACTACCTTTGGAAGGTCAAATGGATTAATTCTGACATCCGAGTTAAGAGATAGTCTAATATAAGAGCCACCCACTGCATCACAGAGTTTTTGGTACTCATTTTCAGGGTCGATAATAATTACTTCAGCACCTGTCATCATCGAACGAAGCGCTTCTAGTTTCACCGTGAATGATTTACCTGCACCAGACTTTGCAAATACCACCATGTTGGCATTTTCAAGCGAGAATCTATCAAAGATCACCAAGCCATTATTGTGCATATTGATACCATATAATATACCCTTGTCCTGAGTAAGGTCTGCTGAAGTGAATGGGAACGAAGTAGAAATTGCACCAGTATTCATGTTACGACGAATCTGTAATTGGTCCATACATTGTGGCGTAATCGAATTTAAGCCTTGTTCTTGTTGCGAATTTGCCACCTTTGAGAAAATCATTTGCTGGCCAAAAATCGTTTCAATCTTTTGTTGCACGAATTTTAGTTCGTCCAAAGAATCTGCCCAAATCGTCACATAAAGCCCAAAACGGAAAAATCTTTCTGCGCCAACCTGAAGTTGGTCACGAAGCTCCTCAGCATCATTAATTGCCGCTTCAAGTTCTGGGTCACGCACCCTACCTTTTTCGGCATTTAAATTATACGAAGCTTCAAGCTGCGTCACTTTAGTACGCAAATTTTTCATTACTACTGCCGATTCTACCGGATAAATATACATCGAAACATCAATCACTTCGTCGATATTAATAATCGGCGAAATCCAACCCGTATAAAGCGTACGCGGATAGCCATATACATAAATCGTCCGCCCATATTTATTACCAAGTCTAAAATAGTCTGAATGAATCTCAATTGCAGAAGGCGAAATCAAATCACGTAAAGTATTGGTACCTTGTTCAAACGCCTTTTGAATTTCGGCCATTTCCATCGCTTCGGCTTGCGCCGCAATTTCTACTGCTGTCAGTTTTTTCTTCTTTGCCATTACTCTTTCTCCCCTTTCTTCACATACATTGTCGCAAGTTTAGAAAAATCAACCAAAGGTTCTCTCACTGCTGTGTCTGGGTTGTTGAAGTTGTAATAAAGCTGTGCGAGCTCTTTAGTATTTAATCTTACTGAATGAATACCAATTTGGAACAAACCAGAAGTTACTGTATCTACACGATTGTTTAATTCGGTCATTGCTTTATCATAGGTTACACGGTCGATTTTGGTTACTTCCGGGCCCTTTGATTTAGAAAAGGTCTTAAAGAAATTCTTGGTTTCTTGCAAAGATTTTTCAGCATCTGGCGAAGTATAATATGGAATCACAATAAAGAATGATTTATCCATAATATTGGCTTCTTGCGACAAAATCTCAATGAAATTAATATAGTCGTCCATCAGAACTCCGAGCAACATATTATCATTATTCCGACGGATTTCTGTCAAACGGTTTAAGTATGGGCCAATGTCAACTCTTTGGCTTCTAATCAAAATCTGCGTTGTAAAGTTAAGTGAATTCAAAAAGTTTTGATAAGAATATTCTACACCTTCACGCTCCATATCAGACATCAAATCAAAGTTGATGGATTTACAAGCCACTACCGCACGAAAAGATCCATCTTTCATAATTACCACATTATCACGAAGCTCAGATATCAGAAGTGTAGCCTGCGTAGAAAGTGGGTTATCTTTGTTTGGCGAAATTGGCGCTACCTGATTTGCCACCATTGCTGCCGAGCCAATACCTTGGGCATTAGCTGGAGCTTGCGCACCTGGCATAGGCTGCATACCCGGCATAGGCTGTTGTGGTGGGACCATGCCACCTGCAGCCATCATATTATTTGCCATCATGTTATCTTGCGGATTCATATTTTAGTGTAGCGATATAAAAACTTCGCCCTTTTCCTTTCCTTTTTCGTTTATTCTATTCGCTTCTTTTGCAATGGTCGCAACCGAAAAATCGTTGTTGTGCGCTAATTCCATTATACTACTGCTTACCGGTTTTGTGGTAGTTTTTGCTTGTGGTTTTTTAGCTTCTGGCGCCGATTCTGCTTCTGGCATCACAATCACATCACTATTTTCAATATCTTCATCAGCCTTTAAAACTGCATTTTCCATAATTCCCACTCTTGGAATTGGAATCTCTTCCTCCTCTATTTTTTCGGTTTTTTCTGGCATAATAATCGTAGGTTTTGGAGGCTCTGGTTTTACAGTTGGGGCCGTTGGCACTGTAGTCTCACCAGGCCTTGCAATCACTCGCTCGCCACCAGCCACTGGTTCATCCAAAGCATCAGAAAAAGTCTCTTTGCTTCTTTCAATCGCATTACGCATTTCATTTACGGCATCATTATGACGACTCATTTTATCTTGATCAATCACACGGTTCAAAACTTGTGATTGATATGCTTCAAACATATCTGGTGTAGCATTTGCTTCTGCCACCAAATCTTCACGCATCGGGCTGGAACCAACACCCTTAATTGCCATACCCTCAGTATCTACAATGTCTGCCAAGAATGAAAGCCTGTGCGTGGCTTCTTCGCCGGTGATATCTCTGGTTCTTTTATCTTCCACAATCTTTGGCGCAGTAATCAAAATCGTAGATTCTCTCTGCCCAGACATCCATTTTTTAGTTCTAGGTTTTAAATAATAAGAAACTAAAGCCGCCAAGTATGTTTCCATTGGCTGATCCTTTTTAAGTGGAAGTGCGAGTGCCAAAAAGAAAAGCACAAAAGGCACCGGAATAATCGCAAGCAGTGGAAAAATCTGGAAAAGCCCTACCGCAAGTGCAATCAAACCTGCTGCAATCAAAAGATAAACGAACTGCCGAAAACTAAACGGTCCGATCAATTTATCATCCGCCTCAACATCTTGAGGCACTTTGTATTGTGCCATATATTAATTATAGCATAAGTTTAATAATTTTCTGGGTCGTTTAGAAGATCCACCAAATATTCTTTAAGCATATGACTATCTGCATATGGATCGTCTTTTCTAAACTCTTCATATTTATTTGCAATATAACTTTCTGCGCTCAAAGTTTTCTTAATATAATCAAGGGATTCTTCATAAAAGACATCGTCGTCTTCGCTTCTAAGGTCGTGCCACATATCTTCAATATTTGACACAAACCCAGCGATATCTACATCACTATAAACTCTACCTGTCTCTACTTCTGGGCTATCGCCACCTTGCTTTTGCTCTTTGGCTTTTCTAGCTTTTTTTAGCTCTTGTTTTTCTTTGCGTCTATCTTCATCTAGCTTCAAAGAAACTGCCGTATCATTATCAAGATCGAGCCAATTACGCATCCAGTCTTTTGCATTGTTGGCAGCACCAGAACGACGAGTTCTGTAAATCTGGTTGAGCTTGCCTCTACTATCGAGCAACTTCCTAAACTGAATACCAGCCATTTTATTTTTAAGCGCCTTGATATCTTTTTCACGCATCTCTTTAGCTTTTTCTGGCGGCAAATCACCGTAGCGCGTCTGAATCTCAGCAAGTTCTTTAGTATATTCTTCGTGTTCCAAAATCTCTTCGTCAGTCCAACCTTCCATCTTAGATTCTTCATACGCCATCGCTAAATGTTCAAGCATTGGAGCATAGTAATCAGATCTCATACCAAGAATCTGTGATGGCGTCTGATCGGTCACATATTGAAGAGCCTTTTTGTTGAAATACTTTCTCAATTTATCTGGGCTGTTCTTAAAGTCCACCTTTTCAGAATCTTTATAATCATCCCATACTGGTTTCCATTCATATACTGGATTGCCATTTCCGTCTAGAACCACATTACCATTATTATCTTTCTTCTGCTTATGGTTATAGCCAGTAAGGAAGCTTACTGCATTCACTAACTGTTCGCTACCGGACAAGTATTTAAGCGAAGCCGAAATAAATTGTGGACCAATCGCCGTTTGGATTTCTTCGCGTTTTTGTAAATAACCGTCTACATTAAAGAAGGTCTTTTTATTATCACCTTCCCCCTCAGTATAAGTATAGGCTTTCCTCAAGCTCTCATCAAAGTTAGAAAACGCCGTTCTTTCTACATTATCAAGCGAGGTACCTTCCATCAATTCTTTCATACCCTTTTTGGCATACATAATAGTACCGTCTGGTTCTTCATGATAGCCTTTGATATACTCTTCGTAGCTCAAATCTAGATTTTTACGATTATTCTTATTGTATACGTTCGCAGTTTCAAGATTAATATATTTGCCAAAACGTCTGAGCCATGGGTCAGAATCTTTTACGTCAAACATCAAGAACGAAGCTAAAGCTTGCGATGCGTGAGAACCAAGTTGAATACCACCACTAAGCTCTTTATTGAGAAGATTATCAATTTGCTCTTTCACGAGATCAGTATCACCACGTTGATTGAGAACTTTAAGACCTTGTACAATCGCATCAATATTATAGGCTGCATTCTTTTGCTTAGTCCACTCATCCAAACGATATACCAAATCTTGCGTTGGCGGCGTAAGCTCCATATATTTTTGCATCTTCGTAGCCATAATTTTATTTTGTGTATCATAAGCATGCGCTGCTGTAGCCACTGCATACTGTGCATCAGCCACATCGCCTTCCATAATGCCAGAAAGCGTTGAATAACGATCGGTTGCTTGTGCCAAGTCCAGACTATTCTGCTCGAAGTGATGCCTGTATTGGCTATTGAGCGCTCTTTCACCAGCATCATTCGTGATGCTACCATGCGCAGCATCCATATGAGCATTCATCGCTGCTTCCATACGATTATGGAAACCAACCGCGTTCTTGTAATCAATCATCTCACCACGAGCTTGTTCCATCTTGAGCGAGTCAAAGGCTTTCACATTTTGACCGTCAAGCGCACCAAGTCTAGCCTTCTGTGCCAAAGTACCATTTTGTTTTACTGCCTCAAGCTGACCAAGACCCTTATTCATATTATTCTTATGACGTTCTACTTGTCTCAAATACTCAGCATTTCTAGCCTGTGCCTCGTAAGCTTCTTCGCCCTCTCTAGTAGGAATATCAGTACCGCGCTTATAATTTCTCATAGCTGCATATGCCAAACCTCTGTTCTTTACAGTCTCTGCATGCTCTTTAGTTTCCTCTTCACGAGCAACCTTACGATCATTCAAAAACTGTTGAAGTCTAAGTGACGGAGTATAGGCATTCTTCGAAGCCAAATGTTTTTGGCGCGTAAGTTCTCTGTGAGAATTCGCCCAACCAGAAACACCTGCAAGTGGTCTGGACATAAGTGTGTTGAGCTTGGAATTGATTGCGCCGAGGAAAGTACCAGACATTTTCATTAAACTCCAAGAGAAGAATAATGGGAAAATTTGCACTGCTACACCAATCAACACCCCAAAGCCATTCTGAGAAGAAACAATAATAGCCCAACCAGCTACAGATGATGCTCCAAAGAGGAGCGAAAATGCTGGGTAGAATATTAACATCTGGAAGAGTAAATGGCGCCATTTTTTAAACCACATCTCTGTATTTGGCAAAATATACGCCACCATCGCAAGAGGCGCGATCATAATGAGAAGCGTTACTACTGCTTGGCGCATCGCAATCGTGATAATACCAATTACTACTGATACTAAGGCCCCCAGTGCTAACGGAATTAACATCCAAATTGCCCCTGTTTCAAAGGCAATTACGCCACCAGCAATGGTAAGCGCTGTGCCACCGGCTAGAGCCGAATACATCTCAGACAGGGCTACGCCACCATCATTTACCACCGTAGCACCTTCTATACTACCAGAGGTAGAGGTTGCAATATTATCAAATAACCCCCTGATTCCTTCCCCGAAGATATTCGATACATCTACCGCCAAAGAACAGATATAAAACGACAAATTTACCAAAACTGCTGCAATAATTAACTTCGGTAGGGCCTTTTTAACCCCGTAATTGGTAATCCCCACCCCTGTAATTTGCGAAAATACCACCACCAACAAAAATACGATAAATAGGATGTTAGTCACCCCTTGGAAATACTTCCAAATCTCATAGATCGGCGACCCATCTTCCATCTTCACTGGGTTTATCTCTAGGACGCCCTCAATTTTATCATACAAAAAGTCAACTGCCTCTGATATCTTACCTGTCCCTGGACAAACTAGCCACCCCAGAGAACCAAGACTGTCTTCACAGGTAGTAGTAGAAACCGTTTCTGCTGGTTCAGCATATGCGTTCTCTGTTAGCCCAGGGGTAATTCCAAAAAGGCTGGAAAGCATCAAAACTATGGCAAAAAACCCGCCAATAATCTTACTTCTTATTTTCATAATAAAAACGCCTTCCAATTAGGCTTACTTTAATTATAGCACACATAAGCGTTTTTGTCAATGATTATAACCTATTTTTCACCCCTTTTTATTGACTTTTTTCAAGATTCTAGCTATTATTTAACTATATGAAGAATTTTTTCAAAAAAATTGTCTTATTTCTTGGTATAATTGCTGCTGTTTCAGCCACTTCTGGCCTGGTTTCTACCACCTCTGTTTTCGCAGATGGTACCAGATTAGACGGTAGCGCCTGTACTTATTTCGGTGGTCTTGTTAACTGGGACTGTGGCGTTTCTGATATAAACAACGAAGAAAGTCTTAAATCTGGCATTGCTACTATTGCCACCAACATCCTCACAGATATTACTGTGATAGCAGCTTATTTAGTACTTGGCTATGTTATCTATGGTGGTTATCTTTATATGTTCTCGTCTGGCGACCCTGGCAAAGCCGCCGCTGGCAAAAAGACTTTAACCCAAGCCTTTATTGGCCTTGCTATTGTGCTTTCAGCTTATACAATCTTTGGCGCTATTAGAATCGCCTTGATCGGAAACCAGTCATATGATTTCTTTAACGGCACAGACGGTGGAACAATGATCACCAACCTTATCCAATGGGTAGTTGGTGTCAGTGGCGCTGTAGCAGCTATCTTCATTGTAGTTGGCGCCTTTGGTTACATCACCGCCAATGGCGATCCAGGCAAACTTCAAAAAGCCAAAACTACTATTTTATATGCGCTTATCGGTCTTGTTATTGTGGCGCTCGCAGAAGTTCTCACCGCCTTTATTTCTAATCTCGTCAACGAATCAAACGAAGCCCCACAAGGTTATATTGTACAAGAAATCGCTAATATAAAGGAGGTAAAATGAAAAAATCTAAAATTGTAGCACTTGTTATTGCTGGTATTCTTGGCATCTTTGGTTTGAGCATGGTTCCAGCCACTACAAATGCAGCTAGCAGCGTTTGCGATCAACTTAAAGCCGACAATACTACGTCACAAGAAGTTTTAAAAGCCAACGGCTGTTCTGGCGCAGGCGATTCTGCCGAATTTTCTGGCGTTATTGTTGGCATCATTAATGGTATCGTTGGCGTGCTTGGTATCGTTGCCGCAATCTTCATCGTAGTTGGTGGTGTCAACTATATGACTTCCCAAGGCGATCCTGGCAAAACCAAAAAAGCCAAAGACACCATTCTTTATGCTACAATCGGTTTGATTATTGCAGCTCTGGCATTTGCCATCGTCAACTTCGTAGTTGTAAATATTCTTAAAGATACTGGGGATAGCAGTGGTTCTGACGAAGTCACTATCGAAGTCGTCCCCGATAATTAAGGCAAAAAACTCTTGCAATTAAACTAAAAACGTTATAAAATAATATTAAAATTAAATAAAGGAAAATTTAATGAACAACATTCTTTCACTCTTCGGCGCTTCTTCTAGCGTTGATGGCGGTATCAAGATCAACACCGTTGGTAATGGTTCCGGTAACGAATTGCAAACTGCTGTCATCAGCATCATTAATGCCGTTGTAGGTGTGCTTGCTCTCGTTTGTGTAATCGTTATCATCATCGGTGGCGTTAACTATATGACTTCTTCTGGCGATGCTGGCAAAGTCAAAAAAGCTAAAGACACCATCCTTTATGGCGTGATTGGCTTGGTAGTTTGCGTACTTGCCTTCGCAATCGTAAACTTCGTCATTGCAAACATCTTGAAAGGTTAATTAGAAAATCAAAAATCCGGCTTCACGGCCGGATTTTTTTGTATAACCTTTTTTACCTTTTAGGGTTCGCCGCCCACTCTCTATTGAATTGCGATCTTTTTTGGTGCTTCAACCTTTTCCTTTTCAAAGGTAATGGTAAGAACACCATCTTTGAGTTCAGCTTTTACGCTGTTCTCATCTTCACGTACCTGCACTGGAAGTGCAATCATCCTGGAAAACTCACCCCAATAGCACTCTTGAATGTGCCATCTAGTAGTTTGCTCATCTTCACCACCAGAAAGTACACCAGAAATGGTCAAGATATTATCAGCAATACTTACGTCAAGATCTGACTTGGAAATACCAGCAGTCCTTGCCTTTACTACTAACTTATCGGCGGTTTCATAGACATCTACTGCTAGTTGCCCAGGAAAATCGTCGGTTTCTGTGCCCCACTCATCTTCAGCTGGTTCGTTATTGATTTCCTCAGTAAGCTCTTGCGCAACTTTTTCAGTTACTTCAGGAGCTGCTGCTGCGGTTTCATCTTCGCTTAAAAATGCTGCAGCTAGGTCATCGTCTAACAAATCTTCACTATTTGTACGAGCCATATTTCCTCCACTTATATTGTTATGCTTTATTATAAACCAGATTTGTAGTAAAATCAAGGAAATTATGCTTTTTATTGTAAAAAATACAACATTCCCAGGCCTTCTGGACCTACTTTTTCCCCACTCTTGTAGGGGTTGTGGGCTTACCGGTGAAGTGCTTTGCGAGCGTTGTAAAAATAACATCATCAGAAACCGCAAGGATTTCAAAAAGTCCAATATGTATGTGGTTTCTCGCCGCAACGGACTTTTAGACCAGCTTATTCAAGACTATAAATATCATTCCATCCGTGCCCTTGCTCGCCCACTTGCAGAACTCTTAGACCAAGTTTTACCAAAAAATTTGCCAAAAGATTCTGTCATCGTTCCCCTTCCCACTGCTACCCACCATGTCAGAAGCCGTGGTTTTGACCACACTTATTTACTTGCCAAAAATCTCGGAAAAATCCGTAAATTTAAGGTAGAGAAAATCTTAGTTAGAAACAAAAACACCGTCCAGGTTGGCGCCGACAAAAAAGCCCGCCTCACCCAAGCTAAAGAAGCCTACGCCATAAATCCTAAGATTAAGATTAAAAAAGACGCCACCTATATTCTACTTGATGACGTCTGGACCACTGGCGCATCCATTACTGCCGCTAAAAAAATCTTACAAAATGCCGGAGCAAAAAATATCAAAATAGCTCTGTTAGCCTATTCTAGCTTGAGCTAGGAAGTGAAGTAATTACGAAGTTTACAATAGCAAATGCTAGAAATGCGATGATCAGACCGATAATTGCATAAAGCACGGTGTTCTTTGCATCAGTAACTTTCTTAGCGTCACCACCAGAAATCACATATTTAATACCGCCAATGATAAGCATAATCACAGCAATTACGCCTACGATATAAAGCACGGTGTTAGTAATAGTTTTAAAGATTCCTGTATCGCCAAAAAGATTTTCTGGACAGTCCGTACATTTGGCAGCCTCTGCACCTTCGCGAAGAGTCATAGCTGATGCATCAATAGTACCAGCCACAGTTACACCAAACAAAACCCCTAAAATTAATAGTGGTAAAACAAGTTTTGCAAAAATCTTCTTCATATCCTAATTATACCACATTTTAGAAAAATATGATAGAATATATTAAACGGAGGGTTACCCAAGTGGCTGAAGGGGACGGTTTGCTAAATCGTTAGTCTGGAGTAATCTGGAGCGGGAGTTCGAATCTCCCACCCTCCGCCAAATTTCTTAAAATATGGAACTCCACGATAGTGGAGTTTTAAAATTAACTAGTAAAGCTTTTAGAAAAATTTATTTTTCTAAAAATTTGCTAGCTGATTTTAAAAATCATTTTATGATTCCATATTTTGTAAAATTTGAGAGTTTTGAGGGTGGAGAGATCCTTATCTTCCGCCATTTTTTTGTGCTATAATTAGGTTATGGCTAATTCAAATTCAATCACTTGGGAAGCAGAAGAATATATTGTTAAAGAACACCACGGTTGGTGGTATTTTGGGCTTTTTATTGTTACGGCCGGGCTTTCCGCCCTTGCTATTTGGCTTCAAGGCTGGACCTTTCTCGCACTCATTATTGTCAGCGCTATCACGGTTTTAGTTTTTAATCTTCGCCCTCCTAGAAAAATCCATTACACCCTAAATAGCGACGGCCTCACTGAAGGCAAAATGAAGCATCCATTTGATAATTTCCGCGCCTTTGGCATCGTTAAAGAAGGTTCTCATTACAGCGCCGTTTTAATTCCTAAAAAACGCCTTGGTATTAACGTCAAAGTTTATTTTCCTGAAGGTAGTGGTGAAGCTATTGTGGATAACTTAGGCGCTCGCCTCCCTATGGAGCAAGTGAAACCAGATCTTTTAGACAAACTTGTTGATTTTCTTCGCATTTAGACTTGCCAAAACCAAAATACTTATGCTATAATGGGTATAACTAATTTTTATTAAAGGTGGGTAAATGACACAAGATACATCTGTAGATAATGATCTACAAAAAGCAATTGACGATATTACTAAAACTACTAGTGGCGATCCATTGTTCGCTGATCCTGTAGCTGCTCCGGCACCAGCACCAGTTGGTCCATTTCCAGTGGCTACTCCTGGCCCAATGCCACCAGCAGCAATGCCAATGCCAGAGCCAGTAAAGCCAGCAGAACCAGTTTCTGCCCCAGAAGAAGATATCAAACCAGGGCCAATCGGCCACGAAGAAGATATTGAAAAAGCCCCATTCGTAGAAGGAGAGGGGATGGGCATTAACCAGGTCAAAGAGGCAGCTCTCCGCGAGCTTGCACCAATTCTATCAAAACTTGATGTTCCAGCTGAACAAAAGTTTGATATTTACAAGAACGTAATCGACAACTATCACGATTCTAGCGTGATCGAACCAGCTTACCAAGCTGCATCTAAAATCGCCGATGACAAAGAAAAAGGCGAAGCCCTTCTTTACATCATCGATTCTATCGACAAAATGTAAATTCCTCCAAAAACTGCGCTTTCCACCTTGCGCAGTTTTTTTATTCCCGGCATAACGGCATCAACCTATCGTGGCAAGTCCGCGTTAAATACATAATATCAGCCAGCACTTTTTCTATCTCTCCTTGTTCGAACCCCCTCTCGCCCCATTCAAAAATCACTTCCACCACTTCACTACAGTAAATTTTAAACACTTTTTCTGGCTCATTAATTTTTGGCTCCAAAATTAAAATCATTTTTATTATAATTTCCCTACCACTAAACTTCAAAAACATTTCAAAAATTTTACGATTTTTTGCGATAAAAACTACCGTATCCAAATATAGTAGTCCTACCTTAGCGTTTCTCGTCTTTTTTCCAATTATCATGGAGTATTCTTCCAAAATTCGTTTTTCGCAATTTGGAATAATTTGCCTGACAGAACAATGGTGCGTATAAATTGTAGAGCGCGCAATCCCAGCTTTTTTAGCCAATTCCCACATTGTACATTCTGGATGTTTAAAAAAGACCGCAAGAATTTTTTCTTCGGTCTTTTTATAGCGACAATCTTTTGCCCCGCCCATACTATTATTCTATCATAGATAGACTAGTATATTTCAGGGGCTGGAGAAACCGGCTTTTCCTCTGGGATTTCGCAAATTAAAGCACCCATTGTAATCGCCGTTGCCGCAATTGAGGTTGCATTTTTAACCGCTTCTTTTGTTACCTTAGCTGGGTCAATTACACCCGCTTTCTTAAGATCCTGGAGGCCTTTTTCTGGTGCCATCACATTTACGCCAAAGCCTGGTTTAGCCGATTCTACTTCCGCAAGTAGTGCTTGCGCATTCAGTCCTGCATTTTCCATAATATGAATAAATGGAGTTTTAAGCGCCTCTTTTACAATTCTGGAACCATTATCAGAATCAGAGAGTGCGGATGCCAGATTTACTAGTGTCACACCGCCACCAGTCACAATGCCTTCCGCAAGCGCCGCCTTAGTTGCCGCCACAGCATCATCTACACGGAATTTCTTTTCATCAATCTCGGTTTCAGTAGCACCACCAACTTTAATTACTGCTACTTTACCAGAAAGTGCTGCCGCCCGTTTTTCAAATTCTTCTCTCTCGTAATCAGATTTAGCAGCCTCTGCCAAAGTCCGAATCAAAGCGATTCTTTTGTCTACTTCAGATTTAGAACCTGCGCCCTTAATAATCGTAGTTTCATCTTTTGTAGCTATTACTTTAGAACAAGAACCAAGAACTTCAAGCCCTACTTCCTCTAGCTTAAAACCTTTGTCCGAAGATACTACTGTAGCATCGGTCAAGATAGCGATATCTTCCATGATTTCTTTACGACGCTCACCAAATGAAGGGGCCTTAAGAACTAATGAGTTAAACACGCCTTTGAGTTTATTAAGAACTAGAAGCGACAATGCCTCACCTTCTACCTCTTCAGCGATAATCACAAGATCTTTTTTGCCAGCCTGTGCACATTTCTCAAGCAGTGGCAAAATATCTGAAGCCGCCGAAATTTTATTCTCGGTAATTAGCACCAATGGCTTATCAAATACCGCTTCTTGACGGTTTACATCTGTCACAAAGAAAGCTGAAGCATAACCCTTATCGTAAGAAAAACCTTCTACAATTTCTTGTTCCATCTCAAGGCCCTGACCTGCTTCTACTGTCACTACGCCATCCTTGCCAATTTTAGAAATCACTTCTGCAATTAGTTCGCCAATCTCAGCATCCCCGGCTGAAATCGTTGCCACTTCTGCCACCTTCTTAGAATTTCCTTCAATTTTTTCAGCAGTCTTTTCAATACCTTTAATAATCTCAGCGCCAGCCTTTTCGATCCCACGTCTTAGTTCCATTGGGTTCACGCCAGCCGCAATCAACTTATTCGCTTCCGACAATATATTATATGTCAGAACCGTCACGGTGGTAGTGCCATCCCCCGCTACCTTGTTTAGCTTCTGAGCTGCAGTTTTGATTAATTTAGCTCCCACTGCTTCACCCATTGTATCTTCAGAAGACGGTAAATCCACTGCTTCGGCCACCGTTACGCCGTCATGCGTAATCACTGGTGCACCATAATCTTTTTCAATGATTACATTTTTGCCTTTTGGCCCAAAAGTTACTTTCACCGCATCATAAAGCTGCTTGGCTCCGGACAAAACTTTTTCTCTTGCTTCTGCTTCGTAATAAATTTTCTTTGCCATTTTTTTGCCTTTCTAAAGTGTTGCGAGAACATCTTCTTCTTTTAGAATAATATAATCTTTTTCATCTAATTTAATTTCTGTAGTGGAATATTCTTTGTAAACAATTTTGTCGCCTTTTTTGATGTCTTTGACATCTTTCCCTACTGATTCTACCACCGCATAAGCTGGTTTTTCTTTGGCCTCACCTAGAAGAATACCGGATTTGGTCTTTTCAAGCGGTTTTTCTACTACCGCCACAATTCTGTCTTTTAATGGTTTTAGTGCCATAGTTTAACTCCTTTTCTGCTTAAAAAGCTAATCTAAACTGATTATAGCACAGGTTTCTAGCACTTGCAAGCTCCGAGTGCTAATCCACTCATCTACCACCTTTTTTACCCCCGGGAGCGCCGGATTTCCATAATCATGCACAATCAAAATTGAACCATCACTCATTTTATTTTCAATAAGTTTTAACCCATCCCTGATTGATTCATAAAAATCTCCGTCTAAAAAGCAAAATGTAATTTTCTCTGGCAAATCATCAAAAGAAAAATCATTAAACCAACCCTTTTTAATAATTGGAACTTTCAGTCCAGCTCTTAAAAATCTTTCCTTCACTTCTCTTTTTGTGACCATCAACTCACCAGATTTAAAATCTTTGCCCAAAACCGATTCGTCGTTTAAAGACTTTTCTGGCAAACCCTCAAAAGAATCATAAAGCCACAGTTTTTTGTCTGAACCCGAATTTTTTAATAATTCCGCCAAAGCTAGCGAGGTATCACCTTTATAACACCCCAACTCTACGAAATCACCTGGGACCCCCAAACATTCCCGCGCCGTTCTTATAATAAACTCCGTTTCTTTTTCAGAAACCTGATCATTCTTAAAAGCCATTATTTTAAATACTTCTTTAAATATTCCCCAGTCGGTGTCTTAGCACGTTTAGCCAAATCTTCTGGCGTGCCCTCATCGCAAACCTTACCACCCTTAAGACCGCCTTCTGGGCCCATTTCAATTACCCAATCCGCTGACTTAATTACGTGTAAATTGTGTTCAATGATAATCATTGAATTACCACCATCCACCAACCGATTCAAAATTTCAAGCAGCCTCTTTACGTCATCAGTATGAAGACCAGTCGTTGGCTCATCAAGCACATATAAAGTTTTCCCAGTTGAACGACGCGCGAGCTCCGTAGCTAGTTTAATTCTCTGTGCCTCACCACCACTAAAGGTCGTGGCTGGTTGACCAAGCCTAATGTATCCTAGACCTACTTCCTGGATTGTTTTAAGTTTGCCTGCAATTGAAGGAATTGCACCAAAGAATTCTACCGCCTCGTCAGTCGTCATATCAAGCACCTGTGAAATATCTTTGCCTTTATATTTTACCTCTAAGGCCTCAGAATTATAACGTTTGCCATGGCAAGCCGGACAAGTCACATAAACATCCGGCAAAAAATGCATCTCAATTTTATTTACGCCATCACCCTGACAATGTTCACATCTGCCGCCTTTCACATTAAACGAAAATCTTCCAGCCTTATAACCACGCACCTCAGCCTCTGGCTGTGAAGCATAAAGTTCGCGAATTGCGTTAAACACACCTGTGTAGGTAGCCGGGTTCGAACGCGGCGTTCTACCAATCGGGCTCTGATCAATTACGATAATTTTATTGATATGTTCCACTCCTTCAATCGAATCATGAAGCCCCGGCACCGTCTGCGCACGGTGAAGCCGAGCCAAAAGCTCATTAGACAAAATATTATTAACCAGAGTTGATTTCCCAGAGCCAGACACACCAGAAACTACCGTCATTACACCCAAAGGAAAAGAAACATCAATGTTTTTGAGATTATTTTCGCGAGCACCTTTCACCACTAACTCCATACCTTTGCGTGGTTTTCGGCGTTTTTTCGGCACATCAATTTTTTTCGCGCCAGAAAGATATTGCCCTGTAATCGAGTCTGGATTTGCTGCGACCTCGGATGGCGTACCAGCCGCTACCAGCCGTCCACCATTTACACCAGCACCTGGCCCAATATCAATAATATAGTCCGACGCCCACATCGTATCTTCGTCGTGTTCTACCACCAAAACCGTATTTTTAAGATCCCGCAAATGTTTCAAAGTATTAATTAATTTATCATTGTCTCTCTGATGAAGTCCGATTGACGGTTCATCCAGCACATACAAAACTCCCTGCAGCCCCGAACCAATTTGTGTAGCTAGCCTAATTCTCTGTGCTTCACCACCAGATAAAGTGTTTGCTGCTCTACCAAGCTCCAAATATCCTAGTCCCACGTCCTTCATGAATTTCACCCGCTCACGAATTTCTTTTAGAATCGGCGCCGCAATCATTTCTTCTTCTGGACTAAATTCCAAATCTTTATTTAAAACTTCGAGTGTTGCATCTACATCCAAGTTGCACATATCCACAATGTTTAAATCGTGCACTGTCACCGCCAAAACGGAAGGTTTAAGCCGCGCACCATGACAAGTCTGACATTCTCTTACACGCATAAATCTTTCAATGTCATGTTTTACAAACTCAGAAATTTTTGGATCGTTATAACGACGTTCCAAAGTTGGTATCACACCTTCATAAGTCGTTTCATAGACTGTCCCGTCTGCAAACCTACCAGAACCAGAAATTCGCATTTCATATTTTTCTTCACCTGTGCCATAAAGAATCAAATGCCGTGTTTCTTCAGACAAATCACCAATCGGCGTTTGCACGTCAAAGCCATGCTTTTTACCCACTGCCATTAATCTTTTTAGCCACCAAGATTCTTGTTGCACCCGATTAAACGGCCGGATTCCACCCTCTGCAATCGTCAAATTTTTATTAAATACCAAAGCCGGGTCTACTTCCATCTTAGAGCCTAACCCTGTACAATCTGGGCAGGCCCCTTCCGGCGCGTTAAATGAGAATAATCTAGGTGTCAACTCTGGGATCAATTCATCTGGATGGTCCGGGCAAGCATATCTTTGAGAATAAGTAATCACCTCTGCATTATCAGAAGTAATTTTCGCTTCCCCTACTGCCGTAGTACGGTCATTGATTTTGAGAACTTTAATAATTCCCTGACCAAGCTCCAACGCTTGTTCTACCGAACTAGTAATTCTAGATAAAAGCTCTGGAGATAAAACAAATCTATCTACCACGATTTCAATATCATGTCTTTCGTTTTTGTTGAGCTCTGGAAATTCATCTAGCGCATAGATAATTCCATCTACTCTTACCCTAGAAAATCCTTTTGCTGTATATTGTTCCGAAATATGTAAAAACTCACCTTTTTTGCTAGAGACTATTGGAGCGAGCACCATTAGTTTAGACCCAAGCGGCAATTTCATCACTTCGTTTACAATATCTTCATTGGTTCTACGACTTACTGGCTTGTGGCAAATCGGACAATGTGGCACCCCTACCCGTGCAAACAAAAGACGTAGATAATCATAGACTTCCGTTACCGTTGCCACCGTAGAACGAGGGTTTCTAGAAGTAGATTTTTGATCAATCGAAATCGCCGGAGATAGCCCAGTAATGGAATCCACCTCTGGTTTATCCATAATCCCCAGAAACATCCGCGCATAAGAGCTAAGCGATTCCACATATCTTCTCTGTCCTTCGGCATAAATCGTATCAAAAGCCAGACTAGACTTACCAGAACCAGATAGCCCAGTCATAATCACCAATTTATCTCTTGGGATATCCACGTCAATATCTTTTAAGTTATTCTGACGTGCTCCCCGCACTCTAATAAAATTATCATCCATAAACTGTCCTATTATACACCTTTTTGTGCTTTTTGTCCAGATAGAGTATAATTAGTCTATGGAAAAAACTGAGAAGCCAGAAAAAGCCAAAAAACCACGTCATAAAACTCGGTATTTAATTGTTGGAATCTCTATTACGATATTTAATTATGGGCTTTATACAATCCTTTCAAATTTAATTATTAAAAATAATGACTTTCTTTGGGCTTCCACTCTTATTTCTACTTTGGTTACCACCTTAGTGGCATACCTTGCTCACTCTAAAATCACATGGAAAGAACGAAATATTACTAAAACCGCCAAA
Organism: Candidatus Saccharimonadota bacterium; assembly: GCA_017404935.1. Classification (GTDB taxonomy): domain Bacteria; phylum Patescibacteriota; class Saccharimonadia; order Saccharimonadales; family Saccharimonadaceae; genus Nanosyncoccus. The sequence continues at coordinate 27,913 of JAFRBI010000002.1, read as the reverse complement.
TACAAATTTTTTATTTGGAACTTAATGTTTGCTTTTGCTATCGGTCCATGGATTACTCAACTTTTTAGCTTTTTTACATCCGCCTACGACCTCGCCTACAACATTTTTCAAAATATGCACATTAATTTCTCCTATGATTTTGTTCAGTCCACTGGTGCTTTTGTATTTACCGGCATCGTCACTATGATTTTAAATTTCTTATTTTATGACAAATTCGTTTTCGGCAAAAAACCTGAAAAAAAGGAGGAGCAAAAATGAAAATCCTAGTCACCGGCGGTACTGGCTATATCGGTTCACACGTTGTCACCGAATTGTTAAATCAGAGCCACGAAGTCGTTATTATAGATAGTCTCGTCAATAGCAAAGTTTCCGTCCTAGATAGCATTGAAAACCTAACTGGCAAAAAACCTATTTTTTATCACGAAAACCTTATCAACTTTGGCACCATTGAAAAAATCTTCAAAGATCATACATTTGATTTAGTAATTCATTTTGCCGGGCTTAAATCCGTTTCTGAATCTGTCGAAAAACCACTACTCTATTATCAGCAAAATCTTGCCGGCACCATCAATTTACTCAGATGTATGCAAGAATTCAAAGTTAAAAAAATCATCTTTTCTTCTTCCGCCACAGTCTATGGCAGCGGAAATGAAGGCGAATGTATCGAGACTATGCCAACCGGTCAAGGTATCACCAACCCTTATGGCAAAACCAAATATATGATTGAAGAAATATTAAAAGATGTCTGCACTTCGGATCCAGAATTTTCTGCTGTAGCTTTACGCTATTTCAATCCCGTAGGCAACCACAGCTCTGGTTTACTTGGCGAAGAGCCAAACGGTATCCCAAATAACCTTATGCCTTACATTATGAAAGTCGCATCAGGCGAACTAGAAGAGCTTTCTATCTATGGCAATGACTACAACACCCCAGACGGCACCTGTCGCCGCGATTTTATCCATGTGGTAGATTTAGCAAATGGCCACCTCGCCGCTTTTGAAGTCTTAAAAACTCCAGGATTTAAAACTTACAATCTTGGCACTGGCGCTCCTACTTCTGTTTTAGAAATGGTTAATACTTTTGAAAAAATTTCTGGCAAACCTCTCCCACACAAATTTGTAGAACGCCGTCCTGGTGACCTCGCCGAAATCTGGGCCAACTCATCAAAAGCCGCTAGAGAATTAAACTGGCATGCAAACCTCACCATCGAAGACGCTATGAAAGATACGCTCACTTTCTTAAAAAAACACTCATAAATATGATAAAATAGATATAGTATGGCAATCCCTAATTTTCTGTATAAGAACAATCGTGTTCTATTAAAGGAGCTTACCAAAACGGATTTTAAGCTCCGCTATCAAGGCTCAGTATTAGGCTATCTTTGGGCATTGCTTCGTCCTCTTATGATGTTTGCTATATTATATATAGTGTTTGCCAAGCTACTCCGCATAGGCGGCGATATACCGCACTACCCAGTATACTTACTAGTTGGTACAACCTTTTGGAGCTTTTTTAGCGAATGCACTAACCAAGGCATCCAAGCTATGGTCACACGTGGCGACCTCATCCGCAAAATCTGTTTTCCTAAGTACATCGTGGTAGTATCAGCCACGCTTACAGCAGTCATTAATGTTTTAATCAATTTAGTAGTCATTGTTATTTTTGCCTTAATCGATGGAGTCACACCCTCTTGGACATGGTTATTGGTGCCGCTACTGATGTTTGAGCTTTATATATTTTCACTTGGTATTGCTTTTCTGCTTGGAGCCATTAACGTTAAATATCGTGATATCACTTCTATCTGGGATGTACTTATGCAAGCGCTTTTTTATGCCGTCCCAATCATCTATCCAATTTCTATGGTGGCAAGCACAAATATTACAGCCGCAAAAATTATCCTCCTAAATCCAATTTCCCAAGTAATCCAAGATATACGATACTCATTAGTTACAAAAGAAACTATTACTACCTGGCATTTTGTAGGAGAAGAAAATTTCATTTGGAAATTTATCCCTATTATTATCGTAATCGTTATGCTCGTTTGGGGCTCCTGGTATTTCCGTAAAAAGTCTAAAAAATTCGCGGAGGAAATCTAATGAAAGAAGAAGCGCCTGTAGTTATTTCCGTCAAAAATCTCCACAAAAGCTTCAAACTCCCTACCGAGCGTGCCTGGGGATTAAAACAAGCTATTTTTAATCGCCTCAAAGGTATCAAAGGTTACACCGAGCAAAAAGTTTTAGATAATATCAGCTTTGACATCCACCAGAATGAATTTGTCGGCATCGTTGGCCGTAATGGCTCTGGTAAATCCACTTTACTTAAAACTCTTGCCAAAATTTATTTCCCAGAAAAAGGTTCTGTTGATATTAACGGCACATTGGTGCCATTCATCGAACTTGGCGTCGGCTTCAACCCAGAGCTCTCCGGCCGCGAAAATGTTTATTTGAACGGTGCTCTGCTTGGTTTTTCCAACAAAGAAATGGACACCATGTATGACGAAATCGTAGATTTCGCCGAACTTCGTCCCTTTATGGACCAAAAACTCAAAAACTTCTCTTCTGGCATGCAGGTCCGTTTAGCTTTTTCCATTGCCATCCGCGCAAGAGGTGACATTCTCCTCCTAGACGAAGTCCTTGCCGTCGGCGATGCCGAATTCCAGAAAAAATGCACCGATTACTTCGCTGCCATCAAAGGCAAACAAACCGTCATCTTAGTCACTCATGATATGGGTAATGTTGAAAGATATTGCAACCGTGCAATTTTAATTGAAGAAGGAAAGGTCAAGCTAGATGGTAAACCAAAAGAAGTCACTGAAGCCTATAAAAAACTTTGGGGGTGACAAAACTAAAAACCTGGCTTTATTTTTCTGTTTTACCATCATTAATATTTTATTCTTAATTTGGAATTTTAAATCTAATTCCTTAAGCTTTGGTGTTTATTTTGTAGTAATGCTTATTGGAACAATCTTAGCAGAAACGGCTTTATGTTATATACTATATTTCGCCAAAAAACATCAGTGGAAAATCGAAAAAATTTTTCTAATTCTAAGCCTTATTATTGGCAGTATTTATGTACTAGTTTTACCCATTGGACGCGTCCCAGATGAAGCATCGCATTTCTTTAGGGTTTATGAAATCACTGAAGGACACTTCGTGTCAGAGAGTGACGAAAACCACACTTTTGCCGGTAGCGTTCAACCCGAAAATATTATCCTTGTTAGCAAATTTGCAAACCAAAATGTTACTTATTCAGAAGTTCTAAATAACCTAGGCTTGCAAGCCAGCGAAGAAAAAACCTTTATAGCCACTTCCGCATATGGCTACAGTCCTCTCGCATACACTCCGCAAATCGCGGGTATGTTTATTGGCAAAATTCTCCATCTCCCCTTCTTGATTTCTGCTTACATTGCTAAATTCTTTAATCTTTTTTTCTGTATTACTATTCTCTATTTATGTATAAAATATATTCCTTTTCTCAAAAAATTCATTTTTCTCCTTGCCTTTCTGCCCATCTCAATGCAATCTATGGCTTCTCTCTCCGCCGACGCTCCGATCTTTGTTTCCGCCATTGCATTAATCACATTTGTTCTTTATTCTATCTACAGCCGCAAAGAAGCGTTCAATAAAAAACATTTTTTCATTATACTTGCTCTTTGTTTGTTTATTAGCATTAGCAAAATTGTCTATGCGCCACTATGTTTCATTCTATTTTGCATTCCCAAAGAGCGTTTTGGCGGTAAAGATATCAAGAGAAAGCTTTTCTGGATCTTTGGCACTGGCACTATTGTAGTCGCGGCTTACCTGATATGGTATTTTATTTCTCCACCCACTATTACCGTATCAGATGCATCTGGGCAAATCTCTCTTATTATTCATAACCCAATTAAATATTTTTCCATTGTTATACACTCTATTTCTTCCAATGCCATGATGTACCTTTCTGGTGCTTTTGGTGGTTATCTGGAATGGTTTAATATCGTACCATCAAAATTTTACATCTTTCTATCGCTAATTATTTTTATCGTTCTTTGTATTAAAACTCGCCCTAAATATATTATTCCAAAAGATCTCAAAATTTTATCTATTTTACTATTTGCTCTTATCAGTTTTGCGATATTTACTGCTATGTTTGTAACCTGGACAAAGTCCGGCGAAACTATCATCGATGGGGTCCAAGGTCGATATTTCTTACCTATCATGTTATTGATCCCAATCTGGTTCTTACCAGCTCAAAGGACTCCTATAGAAAATAGGAACGCCATCATAAAATCAACAATAGAAATCACCAACAACTACTACTTTTATGCATTCTTCATTTTCGAAAGCATCTATGTTATTTCTGTCATAGCCTGTTCTCACTTGTAATATGATATAATTATCTTAATGACAAACCAATATGATTATCTTATCGTAGGCGCTGGACTTTTTGGTGCTACTATCGCTGAGCGTGCTCATCGCGCTGGCAAATCTGTCCTAGTTATTGACAAAAGAAATCATATCGCCGGCAACGTTTACACGGAAGAACAAGTTGGAATCAATATCCATAAATATGGAGCCCATATTTTCCATACAGATTATGAAGATGTTTGGAAGTATGTTAACAAATTTGCTAAATTTAATAATTTTATTAATTCCCCCATAGTGATATTCGATGGCAAAGTTTACAATATGCCATTTAATATGAATACTTTTGCTCAGATTTGGGATGACGTAGTGACCCCAGAAGATGCAAGAAAACATATAGAGGCTGAACGCCAAGAGATTTCTCACGCTCCAAAAAATCTAGAAGAGCAAGCAATCAGCTTAGTCGGTCGCACTATTTATGAAAAACTTATTAAAGGTTACACCGAAAAACAGTGGGGGCGCCCTTGTTCCGAACTCCCTACATTTATTATCAAACGTTTACCTGTACGTTTTATTTATGATAACAACTATTTTGATGATAAATACCAAGGCATACCGATTGGTGGATATACTAAAATGGTCCAGAATATGTTATCCGGAATTGAAGTTAGATTAAACACTGACTTTTTCGAGCGCAAAGACGAATATCAAGCTATGGCTGAGCATATTATATATACTGGTCCTCTTGATGAATATTTTGATTATAAACTTGGCGAACTAGAGTGGCGTTCTCTCGAATTTGAAACCGAAGTGTTAAATGAAGAAAACCATCAAGGTTGTGCTGTCGTAAATTACACAGGATTAGATGTAGATTATACTAGAGTCATAGAACATAAACATTTCGAATTCAATACTAGCCCGCAAACTGTCATTACTTATGAATATCCAGCCGCGTACCAAAAAGGATCTGAAAAATATTACACGGTTAACAATGAAAAGAATGACGCTCTAGCGGATGCTTATCGTGCATTAGCCACCCAAGAACCAAATGTCATCTTTGGCGGTAGATTAGCTGAATATAAATACTATGATATGGATGACGTAATCAAAAAGGCAATGGATCTCACATTATGAAAATACTACTAATTATTCCCGCTCACAACGAGGAGGCGTCTATAGAAAAAACCATCAATTCTATTAAGAATTATGACTATATAGTTATCAATGATGGTTCTACCGATCATACTAAACAAATTTTGGAGGAGAATAATTATAACCATCTTGATTTATGTTATAATCTCGGCATTGGTGGTGCCGTTCAAACTGGATATAAATATGCTTATAAAAATAATTATGACATTGCTATTCAGCTTGATGCCGACGGCCAACACGATGCCGAATCTATAAAAGACCTGATAAAGCCAATTATTGACGGTGAAACAGATTTCACTATTGGCTCAAGATTTATCAGAAAAAATTCTAATAACTTTAAATCGTCCTTCTTAAGAAGAGTTGGTATTCGTTTAATATCAAATATGATTTTTGTATTTTCTAGAAAACGCATTTATGATACAACTTCCGGTTTCCGCGCCGCGAATAAAGAGGTGATAAAATATTTTGCAAATCATTATCCGAAAGAATATCCAGAACCTATATCCGATTTTGAATTAGTTAAGCTTGGATATAAAATCATAGAAGTCCCCGCCAGGATGCATGAACGCCAAGCTGGAAAATCTAGTATCCACTCTTGGAAAAGCGCCTACTATGTTATAAATGTTTTAATATCAATTTTTATAATTAAAATTAGGAGGATCAAAAAATGACCAGTCTTCAAATTGAAATGACAGTCGCCGCTATTATATTATTTCTTATTATTATAATTGGACTCGCCAAAAATAGTTTGTCCATTCGAAGCTCTATCACTTGGCTTCTACTCCCAATAGCTTTTATTATCATCGCTATTTTTCCCGGCCCCCTAGAATCTTTTGCTCATTGGCTTGGCTTTGAAACTCTATCTAATTTTATTTTCTTAGTGGTTATTGCTATCCTCATTCTCATTTGTTTCTTTCTCACTATTATCCTCAGTCGTCAACAAAACAAAATCACTAAACTAATTCAAGAAGTATCAATTTTAAAACATGACAAAAAGAACAATGAAAAACAAAAATAATTCTCTTCACACCTTTGTAATCCTAGCTTATAAAGAAAGTTCTTTTCTAGAGGACTGTATTAAATCCGTCAAAAATCAGTCCTATTCTAGTGAAGTTATTGTCGCCACTACGACCAAGAATTCCTATATATCAAATTTAGCCAAAATATATAATCTCAAAGTGATTGAAGGCGAACATACGAATATTGGTGGTGATTTTGACTTTGCTATACATTCTGGGAACACCCCACTTATAACCGTAGCTCACCAAGACGATGTTTATGAAAAAAATTATTCTGAAAAAATAGTAAAAGCCTATAAGAAATACCCAGATTCATCCATTATTTTTACGGACTATTTTGAACTTCGTGACAAAGAGCGTGTCTATTCTAATACACTATTAAAAATAAAGCATCTACTTTTAACCAGTATCCGCATCAAAAAATCCCTCAAATCTCGTCACTTTAAACGCTCCATCCTTAAATTTGGCAATCCCGTCTGTTGCCCCGCTGTCACTTTTGTAGTTAAAAACTGCCCTAAAGATATTTTTAAATCAAGTTTTAAGTGCAACTGTGATTGGCATGCTTGGGAAAAACTCAGCAAAGAGAAAGGTGCTTTTACTTATATTCACCAACCTCTCATGGGACATCGCATCTCAAAGAATTCCACCACTACCGACATTATCAATCAAGGTATCCGCACCAAAGAAGATTATCAAATTTTCAAACGCTTTTGGCCTACACCAATCGCAAAATTACTCACTAAATTCTACCAAAAAAGCGAAAAGTCAAATCAACTCTGAAATATATCTCTCCACCGCATCCTGCCAAGTTGGCAATGGTTCAAAGCCAGCCTCAACCAGTTTAGACTTATCAAGTCTAGAGTTAAACGGCCTTTTTGCTACAGTTTTACCAGCTTTTTTCTCATAATCTTCTGTAGAAACCGCTACGACCTTCACATCCATCCCAGCATCTTTATAAATTTCCTCGGCAAAATCGGCCCAAGAAATATATCCGCCTTCATTAGTGGCATGATAATATCCATATTTATCAGTTTCAATTATATCCACCAGAAGCCTTGCAAGATCTAATGTATAGGTTGGCGTACCAATTTGGTCTGCCACCACTTCTACAGTGTCGTGAGTTTCCCCAACCTTAATCATCGTCTTAATAAAATTATTGCCATTTTTACCAAACACCCACGCAATTCTTACGATAAAATATTTGTCTAGAATTTTAGAAACTTCTAATTCCCCGTTTAATTTAGACTCCCCGTATACATTGAGTGGAGCGTAATCCTTGTCGTCTGGCTGCCACGGTCTTTCTCCCTGTCCATTGAATACATAATCCGTAGAAATATACATAAACTTAGCATCCACGGCCTTTGCTGCCTCGGCTAAATTACGAGTCCCCTCTACGTTCACTGCCATTACTTTGTCACGATTATCTGGATCTTCTGCCCCATCCACATTTGTCCAAGCTGCGCAGTGTACAATCGCGTCTGGCTTTATTCCGTTCACCACTTCAGATACTTTTTTGGCATCCGTAATATCCAAAATCACGTGCTCAAACTCTGCATCAGAATCTGATCTATCCGCGCCAATTCCCTCGTGTCCACGAGAGGCAAGCTCCATCATCACATCATGGCCTAGTTGGCCAGAAGTTCCCGTTACCAATACTTTCATTTCTTTTCTCCGTACATCTTATCATAATAATCCTGGTATTCGCCAGAAATAATCTCTTCCCACCAATCTTTGTGGTCTAGATACCATTGAATGGTTTTGACGATGCCATTTTCAAATTTTGTTTCTGGTTCCCAACCCAGTTCTCTTTGAATTTTCGCAGGGTCAATTGCATAGCGCCGGTCATGTCCTTTTCTATCCTCAACATATGTGATTAAGCTTTCTGGTTTACCGAGCTCTTTCAAAATTAATTTTACAATTTCAATATTAGATTTTTCATTATGGCCGCCTACGTTATACACTTCACCCACACAGTCGCTATGAATTATCATATCAATCGCTTTACAATGGTCTTCCACATAGAGCCAATCACGCACATTTAGTCCATCACCATACACCGGCAAAGGTTTATCATTGAGCGCATTAATAATCATGAGAGGAATTAACTTTTCTGGAAAATGATACGGCCCGTAGTTGTTTGAACACCTAGAAATAGATACTGGCAGTCCATAAGTTCTATGGTATGCCATCACCACAAGATCCGCCGAAGCCTTAGAAGCCGAATATGGTGAAGAAGCATGCAAATTCGTAGTTTCGGTAAAGAATAAATCTGGCCGGTCCAAAGGAAGATCACCATATACTTCGTCCGTAGATACCTGGTGATATCTTTTTACGCCGTGTTTGCGGCAAGCATCCATCAATACCTGTGGACCCATAATATTGGTTTGCAAAAATTCTTGTGGGTTTAGAATTGATCTATCTACATGTGATTCTGCCGCAAAGTTCACTACAATATCTGGTTTTTCTTCCACAAATAGATTCTCAACTAATTCCGCGTCACGAATGTCACCTTTTACAAACCGGAAATTATCTGGATGGTCTTTCATCGCTCTTTCAAGCGTAGAAAGGTTCCCCGCATAAGTAAGAGCGTCCAAACACACGATCCGATAAAACGGATATTTTTTCAACATATAATACACAAAGTTTGAGCCGATAAACCCAGCCCCACCTGTTACAATAATTGTCTTTTTGTCTTCCACTTTTACCTCCTTAAAATTTAAATTTAAAATCTAATTCTGAAAGCGCAGGATGTTTCATGTCTTTTTCCGACAAAACCGGCTCTACGTCAATTTCTGGCCAATCAATCCCACAAGAATTGTACATCACACCACCCTCGTCTTCTGGATGATAAACATCATCACATTTATAAGCAAACTCTGCAGTATCTGATACCACCAAAAATCCATGCGCAAAACCGCGTGGAATCATTAGCTGTTTCTTATTATCAGCAGATAAAAGCACCCCGACCCACTTACCGTAAGTGTCGGAATTTTCACGAAGGTCCACCGCCACATCAAACACTTCACCAGAAAGCACTCTCACAAGTTTGGCTTGTGGATGATTCTTTTGAAAATGAAGACCTCGAAGAACCCCTTTTCTAGAAGAAGACTGGTTGTCCTGTACAAAATCATAATCAAGACCCGCTTCTTTAAACTCTTCTTCCGAATAGGTCTCCATAAAATATCCGCGTTCATCGCCATACACGGTTGGTTCAATCACATAAACACCTTCAATATTGGTTGCATTAAATTTGAATTTTCCCATTAGTCGTAAAGTTTCCTTTCCGCTACCTTGAAAAGATGTTTGCCATAGGCAGTCTTTTTATATTTATTGGCCGCCTCTAAAAGTTTTTCTTCTGAAATCCAGCCATGCTTAAAAGCAATCTCTTCTGGCGCAGCAATCTGAATCCCTTGTCTATTTTGCACCACTCTTACAAAATCGGCCGCATCAGCAAGAGAATCCACCGTGCCAGTATCAAGCCAAGCAAATCCACGCGACAAAAGTTGCACGTCTAGAAGTCCGTCTTTTAAATACATTTCATTCAGAGAAGTAATTTCCAGTTCACCTCTATCAGATGGCACTACCTGGCTTGCTCGGTTAGACACATCACCTGGATAGAAATAAAGTCCTGTCACTGCATAGTTGCTTTTTGGCACTTCTGGTTTTTCTTCAATTGAGATTGCATGCCAATCAGAGTCAAATTCTACCACACCAAATCTTTCTGGATCATTTACATAATAACCAAATACCGTAGCTCTACCATTATTAGCATTGTCTACCGCAGCTCTAAGTGTATCCGTAAATCCAGAGCCATAGAAAATATTATCACCAAGAATCATTGCGCACGGCCCACCAGCGATAAATTCAGAACCTAAGATAAATGCCTGTGCCAAACCATCTGGAGAAGGCTGTACCTTATAAGAAAGGTTGATCCCCATACTAGAACCATCCCCAAGGAGTCTCTCAAAATTAGGCAAATCCTCAGGTGTGGAAATAATCAAAATATCCCGGATTCCCGCAATCATCAAAGTAGTTAAAGGATAATAAATCATCGGTTTATCATAAACCGGTAACATCTGCTTAGAGGTGCCAAGTGTTAATGGATATAGCCGGGTGCCAGAACCACCAGCGAGGATAATTCCCTTCATTAAAATAACTCCAATTATTTATTTAATTATACCATATTTCTGCTTGATTCGCTCAAGTTCCACCCCCATAAAACCAAGCCTTTCTTGAGTTAAATCGTAGTTATTCCTAAAATACTCATGCATTCTTTCCACTTCTCTTACATGGTCTTTTCCACGATTGGTTGCGCTACCACCATGCACCCTAAAGAGATTTAAAGACTTTTTGTTGTAAAAGATTTTGCCGCCTTCAAGTAGTTTTGTATAAAGATACCAATCCCCTACCTGTTTAAACTTTTCTGCCTGTTTTAAATATTTGCAAAATTCCGGCGTATTTTTAAAAACCACCGCAGACACATTTGGAATCGTACACCTAATCGCCATAATCTCTTCAATTTCTTTTTTCCCTGAACGAATATAGCTATTTCTAAAATGTCCTGTTCCCTCTTTATCTCTAGAATGGCGAAAATTCGGCATCATCAAAATTCCATATTTATTAATGATAGCCGACTCAGAGTAGGCTAGCACCACATCTTCATCTTGTTCAAACCCACGCATCACTTCGTTTAGGAAATCTTTTCTAGCCACGTCATCTGCCTCTGCTATCCAAATATAATCTCCAGTCGCCGCTTCCACACCTTTAAGCCACTGCGAAATCGCTTTGCCAGAGTTTTCTTTGTTCCAAATCAATTTAATTTTCATGTTTGGTTTCAGTCTAGACGCTTCCGCCACTGCTCTTTTGATTATGGTTTTTGAGGCATCTTTTGAGGCATCATCAAGCACAATTAGTTCATAAATCGGGTAGGTCTGCTGCCCAATTGAAAGAATTCGCCGTCTCAAATATTTGGCATAATTATAATTCGGCACGATTACCGAAACTTTTTTAGCTTTTCTTCTTATGCTTTTTTCTCCTTGCATTTTTTAAACCCATATGGTATAATGGAAATATATTCGGGAATACCCGTTGCCCTGGTCTTTCGGCCAGGGTGTATTTATTTATATAATTCCAAAAATCCCCCCTTTATCTTATCAAAATCTGATTGGGGAAGTGTCCCCATCCTATCAGTCAATCTATTGGTACTGAAAACTCGAACTTGTGCCAACACGGCATATTGCTTTTTATCTTTGAATACAAATTCTGTATACCAACTCCCAGTATGCTCTTGTGAAGTTAACGGGACTCCCAGAAATCCAAATTGACTTAATTTTTTCAAAATCACTACCGGTCTAGAATACTTTTCGTTTTTACCACAAGTCTCAACACCTACGTTTATCCCAATTGAACACCACCAGACTTCCCCCTCCTTGACTGGCAAAAAATCAGATCTATCATCCAAGTCTTTTTTCAGTTCATTCCAACCATCAAAGTCTTTCTGCATATAAAATATTATAACACTAAACAGATATAAATCAAAGGACGGCCTAAACTTACCGTTTAAAATCAATATTTTAGCAATTTTAAACGGTAGGTTCTTATACGTATCACGTCTGCGCCAAAATATGATTGACAAATATTTAAAAAACGTTATAATTAAATTATCCTTAACGTGAGGTGTTGAGAGTCATTGCATCGGGCTCGAACTTTAATAGGATACGAAGGTCAATACCTTTCTTTGATGATTATTACATAATTATTGATGATAAGGTTCATTCTTGTATCATTATGTGGGCCTCGGCCCATTAGATGTTCCAAGAAACTTTCGAGAAGTTTGAACACAATAGACTTCATAAGTTTATTATACAGTTTAAATTTCATAATGTGAAAAAGCACCCCCGTAGTGATGCAATGTGCTATACGCATAGTATTGGCAAGACCGTTATCAACCTGGTGCTGGTGAGGACTTGCCAATTTCATGATAATAGAGTATGAATGACCAGCTAATTGACGAATGGTTAAAAAATCAGGATTCAAAAGAGAAAAGTTGTATAAAGTCTTCCTACAAACATTTTGATTCCAAAGTATCAAAATCTGACTATGCCATAAATGGTAAATATAGAAAAGATCTTTATTTTTCAAATAAGTTAAATTCCCTAAAATTTTGGCCACTCATTCGAATTGATCAGAAAAAAAGACGTTATTCGAAAGATCTAGAGGGCAAACTAGAAATAAAACAGAAAAACAGATCTATCATGTATCCAGCCCATAGAGATTCTTGTATTATGTCTTTTTATGCTTTCGTCCTAAGAAAGAATTACGAATATAAATTAAAAAATTCCACACTGAATGATTCTATTTTGGGATATAGAAAAATACCAATTGCCGCAAAAAGCAAAAGGAATAAATCTAATATAAATTTTGCTAATGATTTATTTAAATCGTTGCAAACTCTAAATGGATACACTGTTCTATGCATAGATATTAAAGGCTTTTTTGACAGTATCAATCATTCTGTTCTTCGTAAGGCTATTGAACCATTTTCTGAAGATCTACCAAAAAACAACCTGCAATTTATAATCAAGATAGTCACAAAATATAAGTATGTCTTCTATAAAGACGTCGAATATGTCATGGGCAAAAACAGCTGGATCAATCCTAAAAAATATAATAGATTCATACGTAATACAGTCTTAGAACACAAAAATAACAATGCATACGGAATTCCTCAGGGAACCCCTATTAGCGACATACTCTCAAACATATATTTATACGATTTTGATAATTCAATCAACAACAAATTAGCTAAATTACCTAAACCAACTATCTATAAACGCTACTGTGACGATATACTAGTGGCAATACCAGACGAATACGCTAAAGAAATATACGCTTTTATTTTGAACGAGATAAAAAAATATAAATTGGAAATCGGGGCCAACAAAACAGAAGCTTTTTATATAGAAGCAAATAAAAAAATATTTATAGATATCACCAAAAAATTTGTAAAAAAATATACTAAAAATAAAGAGTTTTTGCAATATTTAGGATTTTACATGAACCTAAATAAAATAATAATGAGAAGTCCCACTGTGGAAAAACATTACCGAAAAATTAAAAAAATTAATGGCACACGCCACAACGTAGATGGCGCCATCAATAAAAATCCTCTTGACACTTATGAAAAAATAAGTAGCAAAATTATTAACAATCTATCTATACAAAAACAAGTCTTACATATAAGACGGCACTCCAAAAAAATCTTAAGAGAGAGCGCAATCAATAAAAAAATTAAAAACTATTAGTTACAAAAAAATCTATATGCTTCTTCCACCTCTTTTACAAACTTTTTTCCATAGTGATTTTCTAACGCATATTTTCTAGCAGCTTTGGCAATCTTACGATTTTCAGAAGGATTATTATAAAGATATCCTAGCTTGTCATACCATTCACCCGGCTGTGCCAAAAATCCATTTTTACCATCAGAAATTGCCTTTTTAAAAGCATACGTAGGAGAAGCAATTGTTATAGTTTCTACCACTGCCGCTTCAAAGAATTTCAGCTCAGATTTACAATTTGTAAACTCAGAAATTACTAACGGCGCAATATTCACATCCACCTTCGACATCATTTTTATTTGCTCCAGATAGTCCACCAAGTCACAAATCTCAACCTGGCCATTCTTGACTCTTCTTTGCATTTCAGAAGATAGTTCCATATACCCCACAATCCTCAACTTCGCATCTTTATGCTCATCCAAAAATCTAAATATTTCCGGTTCTACTAATTTCAAATCTTTTGTGTGTGTAGGTGAACCAGAAAAGTAGCCTATTGCAAACCCGCCATGCTTTTTGTCTTCCAAGCTCTCATCTGCAACCTTAATTTGTTCCGAGTTTAAAGAATTTGGAATCACGCCACAGGGTTTATTAAAACTTCTTTTAAGTTTCCCTGCCAAAAATTCATTAGTCGTAATGAAACCGTCTGCTTTTTTAGCAATTCTTCTAATCCCCCATATATATCCAGCCCAATAAGCTATATTTTTGCTATTAGTTCCTTTCATTAAAATCAGAAGATCTTTATAGTCAAAAACTAGGTCATCTAAATCAAACAACACCTTTAGCCCAGCAAGATGCACCTTCTTAATAAAATCAAGCAAGATTCCATCTTTTTCTGTCTGTCTTAAAATTACCACCAAATCTACATTCAACAAATCCGTATTGGCAAGATCAGATTTAAGAACCCACTTAGCCGACCAGTCGCTAGAATCCTGGAGCGCTTCTGCCACATTTTTTACCCGATATCGAAATTGTGCAGATTCAACGTTCTCTGCTATATATAATACTTTCTTCACTTATAAAGCTCCAGAATCTCTTTTTCTAACTTCTTCCAATCCCGCTCGGTCACTATTTTTCTAGAATTCTCTACTAACTTTTTTCTGAGCTCGGTGTCACTCGCAATTTTTTCAATTTTTTCTACTGCCTCATCTATGTTCCCCTGCTCATAAAACAGACAGTTTTCTCCATCTTTCAAATACTCTTTATTCCCCTCATTTGGCACGGCCACTACATAACCACCAGTTGCCATCATTTCAAGCGGCGGGTAAGAAAAACTTTCCAATATGCTAGTTTTAAGCAATATATCGCACTCAGAATAAATCTTCCCCACCTCATCATTTGGCACTTTATGATAAAATTTATCTACTCTATACCACTTCTTTGGTTCGCCCTGATAAGATAAATAAACAATCTCGTATTTGCTCCTATCTAATTTCTCCACAATTTTAAAACTTTCATCCACATTTTTATAATAATCGTCTGAATTTCCTTCAATCAAAATCTTAATTTTTCCACTGTTAAATTTTCTCTCTCTAAATTCAAATTTATCTAAATCAATTCCATTCGGTGCATATTTTACCTTTTGACCAAAATCTTGAGAAAGCCACTTTTTGCACCACTCAGAAATCGTAATATAACTTACATCCGACTCTGTATAGGTGGCGTTTGCTTCTCGCTTTGTTACTGACCCATATTCATTAAAGTCTGTTTCGAAATTTTGCACCAAATAATATTTTTGCTTTACATCTGGGTATTCTTTAATAAATTTCACTGTAGTATAAAGCGTTGCTACCATACCGTCAAATTTTGCAGAAATATCATGTTTCTCTACACTCACTACATTTACTTCGCCATCGGAATTCATTATGTTATTATCGCTATTGTCCATATTAATCACCATCGCATCCACTCCATTTTGCCTCAAAATATCACAGTGTTTCAAAACCACATTCACTCCACCACTTACATTAGTAGACGGCAATACAAAAGCAATACTCCTTGCTAATTTCGATTTGATAAATTTTGCAAGTGCTCGTCCAGAATAAGTTGTCACATATTCCTTCATTGCTTTCTTATGCGCATTTTCACCAATTTTATTTCTAAGCAAATCGTCTTCTACCAACATTTTTAATTTTTTATACCATTCTTCACCATTCTTACACAAAACTCCCGTTTCGCCATCAGAAATCACATCCTTAAACGCTCCAAAATCAGAAGCCACAGTTGCTACTTTGCACAATGCCGCTTCTGTCCATTTATTCTCAGATTTTGCTTCATTAAATATGGACTCTTCAATTGGCGCCAAATTAATATCTAGTTCAGCAATTATTGCTGGCAACTTTCCCCAATCCCCGAACGTTTGTCTAATGATTCTATTTTCAAAACGCCCAAACTCTTTTGGCAAATCCAAATGCCCCATCACCACTAATTCCACGTTCTCAAATTCATCCATAATCTTCACAAGCGCCGGCTTTATCATCTCAAAATCTGGATTATGAGTGATACTTCCACTAAGATACCCAATTTTTACTTTACTCGCATCTTTCTTTATATTTTTAATTGCATCAAGAGAAAGCTTTACCATCCTCTCATTTGCTACATTCTTATTTATGAACACTTCTTTATCATATTTTTTTAATTCTCGCGCCAAAGCCGGAGTAGTAGTGATACAAAAATCACAAAGCCTCATCGTTTCACCCATTCTTACTACGCCGTCATCATAAGTAGTTTTTTCTGTCTTGTTCATTTGTTGCACATATTCAATTTTATCCGTATATTTAGTATCTATCACCAAATCGTCTACATCGAAAAACACTCTCTTATTAAAATAGTGCGCCTTTTCAATTAATTCTTTTACCTCATCGGTAATTGGGCATCTAAAAACTATCACCGCCCGGCAAAGCCTTAACATCTCTGGTTTTACCTCTGTATAAAAAACCTTGTCTACGCTAAGCCCATTTGCCTCCAACTGCTCCATCTGATGATCCACACGATATCTCTCTGGATGAGACAAAGCACAACCATTGATAAACAGAATATCTACCATTTCTTCTTTTTTAAAGCCAGTCTTAGCTCTATATATCAAAAAATTCTTCGTCTTTTTAGCAACCGAAGAAATCCCCTCTTCTGTTAAAGTCCTTTTTGCTTTACCGATTAAACCTTTTGAACCCATACCTATATTTTACCAAATTCTATCTTATTTAGTAGAGCGTTTTTTTGCCAGCATCTTTATTCCAAACGCTCGCCCAATATAATCCAAAAAATTAACTAATTTATTGTCACCCTTAATATATTTATAAATCTTTTTAGGAGATGCCGTTAAAATATATCGTGGTAATTCGAAAAGACCAAGTTCGTCACAGTATTTTTTAATATAAATATTGTCAGAAATATTTAGAGCTCGATATTTTTCACAAAATTCCCCAATAAATTTATTCCTCTTATTGATGTCTTCGATATTACACATCACATGCACCAAAAGTGCAATCAGTTGATTCCCTACCATTATCCCAAAGATACTTTCTGCCTCCTTTGGCAATATTTTTTGGATTGCCAAATAAGCTTGCTCCACCGTATCGAAAATCATTAATCGTTTTTCATCAAATTCAGAATTCTGAATCGATCCTTCCCTCTGGTAATACTCATAGAACGAGCTCGGGATATATTGGGTATCCTTAGACAAAGCCATCAAAACTGGCGTGATCGCTACGTCTTCATTATTCTTCCCCTCGGGATATTTTCCCACCTTATCATACAAAACTTTTTTCACCATTTTGTTGTTAGAAGACGCCATCAGCCCGTCAACCAAAAAACCCAAAAGCCCACCTGGTTTTTCATGATAAACTGGAAAATTGTACACCCTCCCGTCATCATAAATTAATGCCATATCGCAAACTACCACATCTGCATCATTTTCAAGCGCCATTTTTAACATCACCAAATATCCATCCGATTTGATCTTATCATCGGCATCCATAAAAATCACATAACGACCTCTGGCCCTAGACAAGCCAAAGTTCTTCACTGAAGACAGCCCTTCATTTTTCTTAGTATAATAATTTATACTGGGGCATTTCTTTTTATGTTCCTTGATTATCTCAAGGGTTCTGTCAGTAGAACCATCGTTCACTACAAGTATTTCAGACTTTTCTGGTAAGGCCGCTTCTACAGATTCAAGACATGCATCGATATATTCTTCTGCATTATAAGCACTCACGATTACACTAAGGAGTATTTTATCATTTACCTTGCTCTTTTTAAGAATTTTTTCAAACGGAATTGCCATATAATCCAATTCTTTTTCAGATAAACCAAAACTAGCCATCACCACTCTTCTATATTCTTTTATCTTTCTCTTTGCATCTAGGCTCAATTTTACATCATTTCCTATATTCTTTTGTACCGCTTCGATTTCCAAAAATTGCTGGTATTTATCTGTTGTTGAAGTAACGCTACTATCTTGCATTCTACGATAATTCAATGCTTCACTATGATATGCGATCTTTCCATTCAACAAATATTTCGCATAAAAATACCAATCCCCTACCAACCTAAATTTCTGAGCTTCTCTTAAATATTTGCCAATTGGGGAATTAATCTTCCTAAACACTACTCCAGAAGCATTCGGTATCGTATTATTAACGCAGAGAAAATTTGCTAATTCTTTTTTTCCATCATTCACGTAGCTCTTATCCCAATGCCTCGTCTTGAACTCATCAACCCAAGTACGCAAATCTGGCATCAGCTCTCTCCCGTTCTCATCAATAGCTCGAGACTCTGCATAAGATAGCACTACTTTATCATCATTAAATGAACGCATTACCGTATTCAAAAAATACTTACTACAAGTATCATCCGCTTCGCATATCCAAACAAAATCACCTTCACTCTCAGAAAAACCTTTCTCCCATTGTTTAAACACATTCCCACTATTTTTCTGATTCGGAATAAATCTTACCTTTAAATTTGGATATCGTATTTTTAAATCGGCCATAATATCTTTTATCGCTTTTACACTCCCATCGGAAGACGCATCATCCAAAATAATCAATTCACTAATCGGATAAGTCTGCGAAACAATTGACTCCACTCGTTCTTTTAAATATTTTGCATAATTATAGTTAGGCACTACTGCACTTACTTTACGAATCGGTTTGCTAATAAAATATTTTTTGACGCTAAAATGTAAGTTCAAAAACCAAACCAAAAGTTTATAAAACAATATTACTGCAGCGAATAAAACCAATGTAACGCCAAAACAAATCAAAAATTTATCGGGAAACAAAATTACTTCTATTATCGCAACAACAAACAGCACCACTAATGTTGCCATCTTAGGTCTATTAGCTACAGTATAGAAAAATTTCCTAAGCATTTTATAATCTATATTTTTCCTTTTTTGTTTATTTCGTCAATTTGTCTTTGAAGCTCCAACCTTAATTCTTCATCATGTCTCATCATCATTGTCTCCATTTTCGCGACTAATCTACCATATATCGGATTTATAATTGGCTTCAGAATTTTCTTAACTTTAGTCTTTGCTTTACTTTGGTTTTCTCGTCCCAATATTCCACGCTCTTTTTTCTCCTTCTCTGGTAAGCCATAATTGAGTACGTCCTCTAGCGCTTTCGCATCATATATATTATATTGTTTATTTGCTTTTAATATTTTATTGATTGCTTGCTCTCTTACCCAAAACGCCCCATCCACATCTGTTACTGTAAACATACAATATTTTCGAGTTTGGATAGTCTCTATTTCATTGTCTGTCAAATCCAACTTTAGATATTTCTCCAATTGATTTTGCATTATTTTCTTATGTGAGCTATGAATTTTAAGTTCATTTCCGCTTGTTAATCCACTTGTCGCTTGCGCATCATGGCTCCGATAAAACACTAAAAATTCTGGCATGTTTGCTGTCTCAAATAAATACACTGCTCTACTCCATAGCTCGTAATCTTCTGTAAAATAGTCTGGATCATAGCGTAAATTACACTCGTCCAACATGCTTTTTCGCATCATCACCGTTGGATGCATGAATGGTGTGCCAATTAGGGTCTTTGCCTTAATAAATTCGTGTTTTTCAAATGTAAATAATGGTCCTTCATTTTTTCCAAACACCCACATATTACTACCTACGACACCAACCATATTGTGTTCTTCCATAAATTTTACTTGCATAGACAATCTGCATGGAGCTGCAATGTCGTCGTCATCCATTCGCGCAATATATTTACCAGAAGCTGCATCAATCCCCACATTTAAAGAAGCGGCAAAACCAAGTTTTTCAGTATTGTTTATAATCTTAATCCTCTTATCGCCAATTCCTTTCAAAACTTTCTCTATTTGCGCTTGTTTCTTTGACTTTTCCAAAACCATTATAATTTCAAAATTCGGGTACGATTGTGCCAAAATACTATTTATAGATTCTATCAAATAATCATATCTCTCGTAGCACGACATTACACATGATACCAAAGGAGTTTCTTTGTTCATCCTCTCGTACACATTTTTTGACCATTCAATAGCGTTTTCTATCCACTCTGGATATGCCCGAATATATTCAAAATTATTCCAAAACTTTCTATCCCCATACGCATGCACTATCAATGCATCTTTCGCTTTTTTATCCAATGGCAAACATACATATTTTTCTAAATCAATATTTTCTGGTTCTAAATCGAATTCTTGCAATGCCATGTTCAGAACTGCAAGATCCGGCCAAAGCAAAATATCTTCATACTCCATGGTTGCCTTAATGCACCACTCATATATTTCTTGATATTTATCCAATTTATCCGAAAGTATCATAACCCCAACATTCCAGAGCGGTTTAAACATTCGAAATTCTCCAACAAAGCGTTTCAAACTCGACCCCATTGAAAATGTCGGTAAAGCCATCGAAAACGCAATTCCACTGTGTTCGCCATATTCAAGTAGCCCCGAAATATCACCTTGTATCAATATGTCTACATCATTCCATATTACTTTACAGTATTTGTTTAATAAATTAAAGCATTCATATCTGTAAAAAGTTGCTACACTATACTTCTTTATTGTTTCCGTATTAAACTTTGAAATTTTCTGGAAATGCTCAGATTCAGATAAATCTACAAATTTCACCTTCACTATTTTATTTATAGCTTCCTTCTCATACTCAGGTACTCCATCATGATATACGATAATGTCATCCCAAAACTTTTTGTTGTGTTTTTTAAGCCCAATCAATGTGTTGGCAAGAGCAAAAGTGTAATCCTTAGTAATTCCAAACACCAAAGCTACATTTTTCTTTTTTTGCTTATTTTCTTTATTCATCTTCCATCCCGCCTTAATGTTTATCATTAATATTATTACCAGAAATTTGGTTATTTACCAAGAAATTATAAAAAATCTTCATCATCATATGATCAAAAGTCATATGTATATCTTCGGTAATTTGCATATCATTTTCATCTACATGCATATGATAATCCGCCAACTCTTTCAATTTACCTCCGCTATAACCAGTAATTCCAATTACTTTTATGCCTTGTTCTTTCGCATATTCAGCCGCATTTAATACATTTTTAGAATTACCAGAGCCAGAGATCCCAATAAATAAATCGGCCTTCTTTATTTTCCCAGTAAGTGGAAATCTGAAAATCTCTTCGTAACCAATATCATTCGCTACTGCCATCATTGTGGATACGTTATCATTAAGGCAGTAAAAATTGAATTTTTTATCTACAAATTCACTAATGCCTTTATTAAAATCATTTTGCATATGCGATGCCGTCGCAGCTGAACCCCCGTTCCCACAAACATAAATAGTGCCACCTTTATTATAGGCTTCATAAATAGCGTTCATTGCAACATTTAATTCGTCTAAATTAAGATTTTCAATAATCTTCATTTCTCTGCTATAATACTCTTTTATTGCTGGCTTAAAATCCATTTTATCCTCCTATTATTTTATTTACAGCTTCCAATAAATTATCAACTTGCTCATCTGGCATGATTAAATACGGATCTCCTCTCGATTTTTTATTTTTAATTAAATAAGTGTACATTTTTGCATTTTTACCCATTTCAATATCCCGCCAGGAATCACCAATCATATAAGACGATTCTAAATCTATATTGTAATATTCTGCTGCTTTTTTAACCATACCAATCTTTGGTTTTCTGCAATCGCAGTCAATCTTATATTCCAAAACTTCCCCCTTAAATCCTTTATCTGGATGATGCGGACAA
Source organism: Candidatus Saccharimonadota bacterium (assembly GCA_017404935.1). Lineage (GTDB taxonomy): Bacteria > Patescibacteriota > Saccharimonadia > Saccharimonadales > Saccharimonadaceae > Nanosyncoccus. Next base: position 5,833 of record JAFRBI010000002.1, on the reverse strand, counting down.
TAATATAGCCCATCAATATATGCACCTTCCCGGCCTAATAAAGTTTCTAGATGTTTGTGTATTTCATTCAAACCCTCCACGGTACACTGACCCCGTGCTATTACTGGTTGGTTCGTTACCGCAATGCACAAATATTCCGAAGAATTTATTCTTTTTATTGCCTCTGCCACTCCATCCATCAAAACTAAATCTTTTTTATCGGTAATATATCCTCTATCTTCATTAATTGTCCCGTCTCTATCTAAAAAAATACACTTTTGTTTATTTTTAAGGTTTCTTGCCCAAGGAATTTTATTTTTGTAATCAAGGTTTACCGACTCATATCTCTCCGGCGTCCCCATATCTTTTACATATTCCGTAGAATGATAAGAATAAACTTTTCTTTTCTCTATAAAGTTAGCGACCACGTCTTTCTCTATGGCCATTTTCATAGGTTCCAAAATTACCTTCAAAATCTCCGGCGAAAATACATAAATTCCCGAATTAACTATATTTTGATAATCATAAGTACTCCGGTCGTTTTCTTTTGAATCAAAACCTATTACTACATTATCTTCATTCACCACCAATAAATCGCTATCAAACGGGTGGGAATTAGGATGTGTAAGCAAAGTAGCCACGGCCCGATTCTTTTTGTGAAAATCTATCATTTTTTGAAAATCTACATCAAAAAACACATCACCAAATACTAGCACAAAGTCATCATTAATTTTCCCTTTTAAATAATACAGTGCTCCCGCTGTGCCCAATGGCTTATTTTCGTCTTCAAAGATATAATCAATTTTTACCCCCAATCTACTCCCGTCTCCAAAATAATCAGTTATCACTCCCCCTAAATGCCCAACCGTTATTATAATATCATCAATACCATTGTCTTTTAAACATTTAATCTGATGTTCCAAGATTGGAATACCATCAATTTTAAGCATCGGCTTAGGAAATTCATCGTTTGTAATAGACGCTACCCTCGTTCCCTTGCCCCCCGCCATGATTACTGCTTTCATAAAACCTGCTCTTTCACCCACTCGCAAGTCTTACGTACCGCCTCATCTGAAGAATATTTAGCCCTCCAACCAGTTTTATGAATCTTATCTAAATTGTACTGAAATTTAGGCACATCACCTTTCCACCCCACATTACCACCAGTATATTTATACGTCACGCCCTTATAGCCCAACACATCACAAACAATATCCGCTATCTTGGTCACCGATGTTGCTGAATCCACACCTATATTGTATATACCCATCCCTTTTGGAATGTTTTCTGTCATCTTTACAATTACATCTACCAAATCATCTACATATATATATGGTTTAGTTTGATGTCCATCTCCCAAAATTTCCAACTTATTAGGATCACTTTTTAATTTTTTTACAAAATCATGAATTACCCCATGTGTTAAACATGGGCCAATCACATTCGGAAATCTAAAAACCACCACACTAAGGTCATTCATAAAGGTATATGCAGAAATATACCCCTCGCTAGCAAATTTTGCCCCACCATAATACGAAATCGGTTTCAAATTACCTATATTCTCAGTAATCAACTCGCCACTCATATCTCCATATACCGCAGAGGTAGAAGCAAAAAATAATTTTTTAATATCATTTTGGCGCATTAATTCCAACACGCTCCTAGTCGTAGAAAAAGTGTCCCTATAATCCACCCTCGGGTCCTGTCCACCTTTCTGAATATCTGAATTGGCTGCCAAATGATAGACCATGTCAAAATTAACGTCCTTAAATTTCATCAAAAATTCTTCTGTATTATCAATATTTAACTCTATAAAATGATAATTATTATTATCTTTAAATAAAGCCGCGTGTTCAGGAGTTCCAATCGTAAAATTGTCTACTGAATAAACTTCATTACCATCTGCAAGTAATTTCTTGATCAAATTTGTCCCTATAAACCCTGCGCCGCCTGTAACTAAAACTTTTTTCATAATTCCTCCTTTTAGCTTTAACTTATGCTTATTGGTATGGTTCCTTGATGGTCAAATCTAAATTGCATCTCTGGTAAATCCTTCATCGCTTCTCTAAATTTATTCTGCTTATCTTCTGGTACATAAAACAAGAAAAAGCCACTACCGCCTGCACCTAATATCTTACCGCCAAGTGCACCATTTCTCATCGCCAAATCATATAGTTCATCAAATTTTGAATTAGAAATTCCGCTAGCCAAAGTTCTTTTTATTTTCCAATTTTCATCCAAAATTTTCCCAAGAATATCTATGTTTCCTCTCTCTAATTGCTCTTTTAAATCGTGAGTAAGCGATACAATTTTTTTCTGCCCTTCTTCTTTTTCTTTTTCGTCAACAATATTTTTGCCTTGCTCTCTTAAAATAGCCGAGGCATCGTGTTCGCCCCCCACATACAACATAATTAAATTCCTTTCCAACGCCTCGTACTTATTATTAGGAATAAGTACTGGTTCTACCGATACACTATCATCCTGGTTAAAACGATAAAAATTCAAACCTCCATATGCAGCTGCGTATTGATCTTGTTTGCCGATCGGCGAGCCACACACATTAATTTCCATATTACATGCAGACTCTGCAAGCTCATGTTTTGTAGCATATTCTCGTTTATAACATTTTAGGGCATTCAAAAGTCCAACTGTAAAAGAACTAGAGGAACCTAGTCCTGTACCTTGTGGCACATCAGCAATAGACGCTATTTCTATCCCATCCACTTTTTCTTGCTTTAAACACTCTCTAAAAATTACATGTTTTATATCGTCTAAATTTTCTACAATCTCAGTTTGAGAGTATTTTAATACCGTCTGGTGAGGGAAAAAAGACTTATGCGCCACAATATACATATATTTATTAATAGAAGTACTTATCACACACCCCCCATATTTGTGATAATAACTAGGCAAATCACTTCCTCCACCACAAAAACTTATTCTAAATGGCGTTCTTGTTATAATCATAATCTCTCCATCACGTCTATTAATATTATATCATAATAACCATCCTTAGAGCATCAATCCACTGACCAATTTTAGTATTTTACCAATTATTTTTAGTATACCAATCTTTATTAACAATTATTCTGATTGGCATTATTTTGCTCTCAATATTCTAAATCGCCTAGAACATATACCCTAGCACCAGTATTGCCTTCTACCCATTTTTCCGTATAATTATGTAACCCGAGAAATTCTTTAATTGTTTCATCGTAATATATACCTTGTACTACAAATACTTTCGGTTTATTTTTTTTAATTTCTTCAAAATATTCATCCATAATAGTTGAATCTATTTCTCCTATCGGAAATTGATACGAATATTTAGATGCCGGTAAACGGTTGCATCTTAGATAAACATAATCCCAATTACCATAAACCGAAATCTTATCCGAAGCGATAGTGTATTTATCTACATATTTACATATCTCGCTAGTAGTCGCAACTGCCTCTGGATTTCTCAGTTTTTTATTCAAAGTATCAACTTCACGGTTTGCCATTTCTAGCCAAGTCCCAAAAGTAAGGGATATCAAAAACACCATCAAAAACATTAGTATTGGTTTACGATTCTCCCCTCTATTTAAATCATGGCAAAAAGTTGCAAATGGGAAAACTATAAGTGGTACCAACACCATCCCATAATGCGGATAAGTTCGACCAGACATACATGCCGTCAAAACACAAACAATGAATGTCACTAGATAAGTAGCCGCCATAAATCTTTCTTCTTTCTTGACTACCACCAAAAAAACCGACAAACATAAACCAAGAACGATCGTTATATCTTTCATAAAGAAAAGGATCGCAGAGATTATACCATCTGTCTCATTTCCAGAATAAAATATATTAAATTTAATATATGTATCTACAAACGCTTCAAACGCACCATTTACTAAAAGCCAAATGGCTATTGGTGCGACCACGACGAATACACCAATTAAAAACCACCTTATATATCTCCACAATTCACTAAATTCTTTTTTATATATACTTCTAATTAAAACGGCCAAGCCGAAAACCAACCACACCCCCGCCATATTTACCCGCATCATCAATACACAGGCAAGCCCGATTCCTGCCCAAAAGGTTTTTATTGAAGAAACTTTCCCCTCCAAAAAATATCTCAAAAACACATAAAGCGCATACGTAATAAATGGCATAGCATACTGTTCGGTCAAATTACCACCTTCGCTCAAATATAAATTTACAAAAGGTGTAAATAATATCAAGGTCATTAAACCAGAAAACCATACATTATTATTCTTAAACCTAAAAATCTTATACATATACCAAAGTGTCATGAATACTGCCAAAAATTCAAATACAAATATCCCTTTTGTTTCGTTTATCATCACCGCAAAGAAATTTATTACATACATCAAAGGCCCTTTATGATCAAAACTGTCAACATACGGCACTGCTCCTTCTTTCATTTGTCTTCCCACTGTCAAAAATACACTGGAATCTGTCATTTCTACGCCGCCATTCCATGGAAAAGCTGAGGATATCATAACTAGAACTCCAGCAACAAGCGCAAACAATGTTATAATAGCAAATTTACCTTTTGGCTCATTGCCATTCATATCTCTTCTGAATTTCCAAAAGCTCCACAAAGATCCCAATCCTATCTTAAAAATCTTTCCAAAATTGATACTATTTTTACCAGCTATTCGTGGTGCAAATTTTATTTCTTTAAAAATAATATTCTCATTGAAACGTACAAAGTATGCCGTCAAAATAATATTCGGCAAATCATAATTGGTCGGAAGTTTACCCAAATATTTTTTTAATAAATCGCTGCTCATCAACCTAAATGGGGCGTTCGCATCGTTTAATTTGACCCCAAAGAAAATTCTCAGCAAAAAACAAACCGCTTTTTCAACAAAGGCCCTGCTCTTGCCATCTCCACGCACTTTTCTCTCACCTATAATTCCGTTATATTTATATCGATCTTCCCAAAACTCTTCAAATTCACTCGGGTCAGTTTGTCCATCAGAATCGGTTTGAAAAACAAAATCTGCTCCATTTTTTAACGCATATCGATAAAGCGCCATCACTTTCGGCCCGTGGTATTGATTAGCGGTCTCAAGTATTTCCAATTGGTTGAATTTCTTTTGTAATTTTAGCAAAATTTTATGCGTTTCATCACTACTGCCACTATCTGCCACCACTAGTCGAGATTTTTTAGAGCCATATTCTATTTTTCGCATCCAATCAGTCACTACCTGCTCTATATTTTCTTCTTCATTATATGCAGGCATTACAATAAATAAAGCATCGTCTGTACTGCTCTTCATATTAATAATATTATACTCTAAGCTAAATGCTTATTCAACCCAAGCGCCCCGTTTTTTAGAGTAATATATTGTACCGCCATCATATTGTTGACTTTGAACTCCATTTGTTTCGACAATATCGCTCGTTGGCCAACCTAGCCCACCAAACTCATAATTCTGCGCTGCCCACACCTCACGTATCTTACCCATTGATACATAATATCCATGTGTATCATCCCCCACAACATATCCATTTTCAAACTCTTGCCATCTAATACCAGATGCATTATTCATCATCGGCCAAGCTACCGGATATCCCAAAACTCCATTTTCCTGACCAATTTCTAGCCATTTTTTACGAGTCCCACCAGAAGAGATATAATATCCAGTCCTATCGCTTCCTACCACTACACCATTTTCATAGTTTTGGTATTTCTTTTCACCCTCCTCAATTATATCGCTCGTTGGCCAACCTAGCCCACCAAACTCATAATTCTGCGCTGCCCACACCTCACGTATCTTACCCATTGATACATAATATCCATGTGTATCATCCCCCACAACATATCCATTTT
>JAFRBI010000010.1 GCA_017404935.1 Candidatus Saccharimonadota bacterium | reverse complement strand
TGGGATGGTTAGAGTATTGTCTGTAGTTTCTACTAGATCAGTATTTCCACTACTGCTTGTCATAATAGTTTTATAGCCAGTAGCATTATTAGTCCCTACTGTAATAGTAAGATTATTAGAACCAGAAGTAGTAGATGATGGGTCTAGATTAAGATTTAGTGGGCCAGAAGGTATTGTGACTGTAAGACTTGGCTCTACTATTACGTCTGTGGTGAAGTTTTCGGATGCGAAAACGGGGAAGGTAGAAACCGCTGCTATAATTAAGCTACTAACAATACCAATAATTATATTTTTGTATAACCTCATAATTTTTCCTTGAGGCCGATAATAAAAATCGGCACCGTAGGCTCACGAAACTCCTGCGGCCAAACAATAATAATTGCTTAAACACAAGGGTACCTAACGGTGCCGATCTTTATGTTTAAACAATAATTAAGTTTGGTTCTAATAAAAATGTGCAGGAGTTTCGTGATTTCCTATAAGCTTATTATAACATAAAAATTATGATTTCAAGAGTTTTTATTTATGATTCTGTTTTGGAAAATTTGATAATTTCATCAAGGTAGTTTTTGCGATTGATGTAAGTTTCGCTGGTTGGATTGTACGCTTCTGCAAATGTTTTCGGGATGGTGGAATTTTTATTCTCGTTCCATTTGATTTCGACAGCGGAAAGTTCAGTATTTTTCTCAATAAGCAAATCTACTTCTTGTTGGCTAGAAGTGCGCCAAAAATAAAGTGGAGAAGCAGTCTGCTTTTTGTACTCTGCAATAATATAATTTTCAAAAACTCCTCCAATATCTTGGCGCATCTCTATGGGGCGAAAATCTTCAATCAAAGCGTTTCTGATGCCAATGTCATAAAAATAAATTTTTTGAGAAGATTTGAGCTCATTGCGTAAATTTTTGCCATAGGAAGGAAGGCGAAAAATAACGAAAGCCTGTTCAAGCAGGGAAATGTATTTTTCTACCGTTTTGTTGTCTATCCTAACTAGCCCGGCTAACTCGTTGATACTAACTTGAGAACCAAGTTGCAGAGCAAGTGCCTTTAGAATTTTATGTAGACGGTCTGTTTTAATGATTTCGGAAAGATTGAGAACGTCTTTGTATAAGTTCTCTTGCGAGAGCATAGTAACAATTTCTTTAGCGGATTCTGGATGGGTGACGACATCCGGATAAGAACCATAGATGAGACGGTTTTCAAGAGCCCCTAACTCCGTGACAGACCCATTAGCAGAAACTAGCTCTTGAATACTAAGAGGATAGAGCCAAAAAGTCCATTGGCGGCCGGTCATTGGCTCATTGATTTTGTTAGCAAGTTCAAAAGAAGAGCTACCAGTAACGACAAATTGGACTTCATCACCAAAAGCATCTTGAAGAATTTTAAGTTTAATACCAATATTTTCGATGCGTTGTGCTTCATCAATAATGACGGTGGCGTGGTCGCCGATTAAAGTCTTTGCAGTATCTAAAGATAGGCTGTCAAAGCTAGCCCTAACGGCTTCAATGTCGCCGTTGAGCCAGAGCGTATTTGGGGTATCATCAAAAATCTGGTGAAGAAGGGTAGTTTTGCCAACTTGGCGAGCGCCAAAAAGGGCAATTGCCTTTCCTTTGCCAATTTTTGCCTTGATCTTGTCTTCAATACTACGTTTTATCATAAGTTCATTATAGCAAATGTTTGGAAGTCTGTCAAGGGGAAAATCCAAAAATCTTATAAGAAATTTGGAATTGAGTCCAAAAATCTTACCAAAAATTTGGAATCTTATTTAGATTTCAACAGTTTTTTCACTACTTTGATATCTTCAAAATCGTGGGGGCCGTCGGCGCGAAGAATGGTTTTTTCGTGACCTTTGCCTAAAATCAAGACCAAATCGCCTGGTTTGGCTAAATCCAGAGCAAGTTTGATAGCTTTTTTTCGGTCTAGTTCTCTAAACAAATCTTTTTCTAAGATTTTGCCTTCTTTTTCGGCGCCTTTAATAAAGCCTTCGGCAATTTTCTCTGGATCTTCGTCACGAGAATCGTCTTCGGTGATAATAACAATATCGGAATATTTGGCAAGAATTGCGCCTCTAATCGGGCGGGTGGATGGATCGCGGCGGCCAGCACCACCGTGAACAGAAATAATACGACCTTCGTGGCCTTTGACTGATTCAAAAACTTTTTCGAGAGCATCTGGGGCGTGAGCGTAATCCACAATTACCGTAAATGGCTGACCTTCATCTATAATATTCATTCTGCCCTCTACGGAGTCTAGAGTTTTGATGCCGTTTTCTATCTGTTCATTAGTTAGCCCTAGTTTTTTGGCGGCAAGTGCTGCTGCCATAGAATTATAAACATTAAATTCACCTGGAATTTTAGTCTCAATCTCCATATCACCGAGTGAATATTTTACGCCAGATACGCCAAGTTTTATATCTTTTGCCTGATTTTGACCGTTTTTTATACCATATGTGATATATTTATGGGAAAGATTTTCGTAGTATTTGGCGGCGTTATCATCGGCATTAAGAATAGAAAAATTGGCTTTTTTGAATAATTTACCCTTGGCATCGCGATATTTTTTGATGGTTTTGTGATAATCTAGATGTTCGTGAGTAAGGTTGGTAAAAATCGCGATTTCAATAGGAATGCCGAGAGTGCGATATTCTGCAAGGGCGTGGGAAGTGACTTCCAATACTAGATACTCTGCGCCTTGATCTTTGATGGCTTTGATGCGCTTATTTAAAGTAAGGGCATCTACGGTAGTCATATGGCCGAGTTCTGGCTCTAAATCTTCTACGCCCCAGGCGACAGTGGTCATAAGACCAGTCTTAAGCCCGGCGCTATTTAAAATATGCCAGAGCATAAAACAAGTGGTAGTTTTGCCGTTGGTGCCAGTAACGCCAATAACGTGCAGTTTTTTGCCTGGCCAACCGTTTTTAATGCCGGCCACCACAGACTGTGCAAAGTGATAAGGGAGTACAGCGTCATTGTAAAAAGGAAGTTTTTCTAGGGAAGTTTTTAGGCTCATTGATAATGCCTCAAGGATTCAATCGGTTTTTTGGTGGCAGCTTTTAGAGCTGGATAAGTACCAAAGAGAATACCTACGGCTACTGTAGTGACAACGGTAATAGCAATGATTTCCCAGCTGATAAATGGGCTAAATGGCGTGAAGACCGAAACGAGGAAGGCAAAAAGATAACCTAGGAAAATGCCAAGTACACAGCCAAGACCAGAGAGAATTAAGGCTTCAAACATAAATTGCATCATAATATTTTGAGCAGAAGCGCCGACGGCTTTTCTGATGCCGATTTCGTGAGTGCGCTCTGATACCGAAACAAGCATAATGTTCATTACGCCAATACCGCCTACCACTAGGGAAATGCCAGCGACTAAGGCAAGCATGCTGGAAATAATAGTTAGAAGATTGCTAGCTGGGTGAGCGATAGCATCGCCATAAGCTACGGAGAAATTGGTGTCACCAAAGCGGTTTTCTTTGAGAGATTTTTCGATATTGTTTGCGATTGGCTCTAGGACGCTAGTATTTAATACGCGAACATTAATCTGTTGGATTTGGACAGATTCCATGAGGTCTTCCATAGTGTGAATATCCATAAAGAGTGCATTATTAAAATCTACGTTGTCAAAATTAACACCTTCTTCGATTTCGTCTAGGACGCCAATCACGATAAAGCGCCGGCCAAGAAAGCTAAGGGTGCGACCAATTGGGTTAGATGAATTGTAAAGATGTAGAGCAAGATTATGACCAATGACCACAGCGCTATCAGTATTTTTCTCATTTAAAAAGACGCCATATTTGAGAGCAAGTGGCTCTATTACATTAAAATCTGGGGTGGTGCCAACAATAGTGGCGGAAGGAATAGTGTTGGTTTCGTTTTTAAGAGTATTGGTAGAAATAGCAATTGGTGCAACGGCAGTAACGCCCTCTACGCTAGAAATTGTAGATACATCTACGAGCGAGAGGCTACTTTTCTCAAAGGTAGTAGCCATAGTGAGTTCTTCTACAAAATTAGTAACGGTATCTTTGCTTCTGGACGGGCGAACCACTACAAGGTCGGCGCCAATCTCTTTGGCCTCGCTTTTAATGAGGCTAGAAATGCTGCCGGTAAGACTTAAAATTAACACAATGCTAGCAATACCGATGGAAATGCCAAGGCAGGTCAAAAACGAGCGAGTGCGATTTTGCTTGATAGAAGCTTTCGCCAATCTGAAATGGGTCCTAAAAAGCATCGACATTGAAAAGTCCTTTCTTGAGAGCTCTGCGGTTAAAGCGTTTTCTAGACTTTGCGACGACTGGCTTAGGAAGATTATGATCTTCTACGGTCTTGACGTCGGTATGAATTTGGCCGTCCAACATATTAATTACACGCGTGGCATAAACGGTGAGAGCTGGATTATGCGTCACCATGATAATGGTATTGCCTTCTTCGTGGATAGCTTTGAGCTCGTCCATTACAATGTTAGAAGAACGGGAATCTAGGTTGCCGGTAGGTTCGTCTGCCAAGATGATTTCTGGATCTGAAACGATGGCACGAGCAATAGCCACACGCTGTTTTTGCCCACCAGAAAGTTGACTTGGGCGGTAATATTCTTTTTCGCTTAGGTGAAATCTGCCGAGGACATTGGAGGCAGCTTTTAATCTAACGGTGCGTGGGCGATTAACATAAACTAGAGGAAGCGCCACGTTTTCAATGATAGTGAGATTCTGAATAAGATTAAAATCTTGAAAAATAAAACCAATTTTACGGGCTCTAAGGCGCGCCTGCCGAGAAGAAGAAATATCAGAAACGTCTTCACCGTTTAAGATGTATTCGCCCTCGGTGGCACGGTCTAAAAGCCCAATGATATTGAGAAGGGTAGTTTTACCACAGCCGGACGGGCCCATTATCATAATGAACTCGCCTCGTTTTACTTCTAGATCAAAATCTTTAAGCGCAAAGGAAGTAGCGTCGCCATATCCAAAGCGCTTAGTGATTCCACTTAATTTTATAACTACGTTATCGTCCATTTTCCCCACACTTTTAGACGATTATTTTTTCTTGGTTGTTTCTTTCTTAGCTGGTTTTGCAGCTGGTTTTGCAGCTTTTTCTGGTTTGCCGAAAACAACTTTGTCTAATTCTTTGATGCTTTTTAGGAAAGGAAGCACAACAGTGACGATACCGGCGATACCAATTAGCCAGATACCAAAGCTAGCATTAGCAACGCCATTAGTAGAAGCTTTGACATAAATAAATGCAATTATAGCAATGGCGATAAGAGCGATGCCTACAAAAAAAGGCAATTTTTCTGCATTTTTAATTTTGATAATGTTGTTGATTTGTTTTTCTTTGAGGACATTAAGGAGAATACCTGCTGCACCACAGAGAATGGTAAGAATTGCCAAGATGATTGGTAGAGGCTCACCCATTTGAAAAGCATTCGCTCTTACAGAAACAAAGAATGTTACTGCAGCCCAAGGCAAAAATGAGCCGATAACAGCTACGCCACCAGCAATAGCAAGAATTAGTTTTTTTAGTGTCATTTAAAAAACTCCTTTTATTTAATTAACCCAATTATAGCAAAAATATGGGGAAAATACAACATAAATCTGGTATAATATAAACAGGTGGTGTTCCTTCAAATTAAGGGGGTGAAAAATAGTGAAAAATTCGTATTTTATGAGAGTAGTGTATCTAGATGAAGACGAGTATAAAATGCGGCCAATATTAATTAAAATACCGTTGGCGATTTTGTCTCCTTCTCCAAATATGCTAAAACTTCTGGTGGCTCTTGAGGAGTTTTATGGGGTTGATTGTTATTTAATGATTAACGAAATTGAAGAGCTGTCGGATGAAAAGATTGGTCTTATACCACTTGGTGTGGCAACATCGAAAGTGATGTTGGTGGCAACCTGCTTTGATGATACACGATTTTTGTATGGGATCACTAGCCCTTGTGGCGAGTACGAGCTTTTAGCGACAGATAAGAATGGATGCTCTGTACTAATGGTAGCAGACCAAAATTTAGCGGACTTTTTAGGGTTGAAGTATGCAGAGGAAGCCACAAATTTGCATCGTGAATATCTAAAATCTATCGACTGCGTGGGCGATGATGAATACGTCTATTTTCCAAGTGCACTTTATGTTTAAGCCAGAAGTTTTACTTCTGGCTTTTTCTTGACATAAAAAAATGGCGGAAGCGACAGGAAAAATCGCTCTAAAGAGCAATATTCCTGGGTGCTTAGAGCCGCCAAACTGTATAGAGAGCGAAGAAACTTCGTTTCTACACATCCTGTCGTCAATAAAAATAAGAGAGCAAGCTCTCTATTTTTATTTCCTCCAGTCTGTTAGAAAAGCTTCGCTTTTCTTCGCTCTTTTCTAGCTTGGCGGAAGCGACAGGATTTGAACCTGCGAACGAGTTGCCCCGTTACACGCTTTCCAAGCGTGCGCCTTAAACCGCTCGGCCACACTTCCGCGTAAGATTATCATATCATATTTTACGGTGATTGTGAAGATGGGCGAGAAGTGCGGCGATGGAGTATGTAATAGTAGAAATAACGATAAACACCGGTAAAATTGCCCAGTTATGTCCGCCGAAGGTAAAGTGATAAAAATCGGGCCAATTTTGAAGAATAATCACATTTAGAATATATGGCCCAGCGTAAGCGATTGGGGGGATTAGTGCTAAAAGGCAGTCTGGGCGAGCGAATTTTATTTTGGGTGTGAGATAAATAAGAGCAGTGGCAGCAAGAAATGGGTTGAAAAAGTGGAAGAAAAACATCGGGCCAAGCAACATATCAAAATAATTACGACCAGAAAAAGCCCGAAGTGGCGCTAGGAAGAAAATCACTACAAGCGCAGTGAGCATTGCAGCGGAAGAAGCTACTAAATACCAGTTAAAAACGGCGCGCGGGATAGGTTTATTCCATTTGAGATTTCTGATACTAAAAACTAAATTAACGGCCGCAATTAAGCCCAGCAATAGATTGCTTTGTACGGTAAAAGTAATAATATATTCCCAACCATAGCTAGCGCCGGTATCTACTTGGCCAGCAACGGTACCAAAACGCAAAGTAATATAACAAACAATTATTGTGGTTAAAACCAAAAATGCATTGACGATAACAAACCAAAGTGTGCGTTTTTTTGGCAAATCATCCATTTTTTCGCTCCAAAATTACAAGGTTTTCTATGTGCGGGGTATGAGGGAAGAAATTGAAGGTTTTGACTAATTCTATTTGATATTTTTCTGATAAAAGTTTAATGTCGCGAGCCTGAGTGGCAGGGTTGCAAGAAAGATAAATGACTTTTTCTGGCGCTACTTCTAATAATTTGTCGATTAATTTTTTGTCGCAACCGGCACGAGGAGGGTCCAAAATAACTGTTTGATCTGGCGCGATATATTCTAAAGCCTCCTCAGATTTAGCAAGGCGCGCTAGAAAAGCGTCTTTCTCGGAACGCTCCTTCGCGCCCGCCGTCGCGGGGCTCAGTCGCTCCGTAAATGGCCCGTCGCCATTTATGCTCCGAGAAAGAGCTTTTCCTAGCGCGCCGCAATTTTTACAGAGCTCGCCGAAAGCAGATTTGTCTATCTCCACCAAAGTCAAATTTTTGTCTCTCGCGACGGAAAGACCGATGGTGCCAACGCCAGCATAAAGATCTAAAACATTTTCAGAAACAATGTGCTTTTTAATTTCTAGAAGAGCCATTTCATAAACTGGAAGGTTGATTTGGAAAAAGCCGTTTGGCGAATAAGAATATTCTTGGCCTAAAATTTTATCTTTCAAATTATTAAAAACCGGGTGGGGCTTTTTGTTTTCATAGAGTCCGCCAGAAACTTCGCCGTTTTGGTTACAGCGCAAAAGTAAAGATTGATATTTGTGAGCTTCTTCGCCACGTGCGTTTAGATCATCAATGATTTCTAAAGCTTTTTTAAAAATTTCGGGGCGCTCCAAGGAAGATTTAGAAATTGGAATTTTTCGATGTGAGCCACGAGCATGAAAAGCTGGAAAAATCTTGGCTTTTTCGATGTCATAATAGAGGGCATATTCCATTTTGTTGCGATATTCGTAATCTCTGCCATCCGTTACAACTTCTGGCGCATCAATTTTAAGGTCGTGCTCTCTAAAAATTTCTTGAACGAGCAAAGATTTTTGCTCTAGTTCGTAGTTATAATCTAGAATCTGCCAAGGGGAAGTAGAAAGAAAACATTCGTCTTTGGGCTCTTTGCGATAAGGTGAAGGGTTTTTTATTGAGGTCGCGATAGCTTCGGCATAAGAAGATTTGTTCTTGGTAATTTCGTATTCTAAGACGGTTTCACCAGGCAGAGCATTCCAGAAAAACATTTTTTTACCCTCGGAAGAAGTCCCAAGAGCAAAACCACCCGGAATAAATTTCTCTACCTTAATCACTAGCCATATTATAACATATATTGTATAATATAGATAGTATGTCCGCCGAGGAGATTTTAAAGGAAAGCGAAAGGTCTGCAACCTACAATACCGATGAGCAGTTTGTTTCTCGTGTAGCGGGAAAAACCGCTGGTAAAAAACATTATAAATCTTGGGGCGCTCTTGGTGTAATTGCTTTGATGGCGGTGGTCGCAGCAGTCTTGATGTCGTTTGGCAATTTTATTCCGGCAGCGATTTCAGAGAGATTGATTGAAGCTACTGATGTACAATATGCCGATGCCGTAGAAAGTAAAATTTTAGTATTTCAACAGGCCTTAGAAGGTGGCGACATTCCTTCTAACACGGTAAAACGTTTGGAAGGGCAGGGAGTAGAAGTAAATGGCTCTACCCTTACTTTTAAAGGTGAAACTATCACAGCAGGAAATTTTATAGACAAAGTTCATTCTAATGCAGCTTTTTATAATGCTTTTACGGCAGCGACCTATGATCGGGCAGCGTATTTTTATGATGAACCAGCCGAGGAAGTGTTTAGAAAAATTGGCACCACGCGCAATAATTACAGCAAAAGTTCAGAATTTGACGCAGTGATGAGTAGGCTCGTAGGCGAGGGCAGTGATGTAAATGTAAGCAACGTGGGCTTAGTAGAAAAAGAAAATGAAAAAGGTGAGAAATATGAGGAATATGAAGTAATTGGCGAAACAGGGCACTCTGGTTCTTCGGCTGAGGGCTTCGTAAAAACAGTGGCAGAAAATAATATTGACGAAGATGAATTTTCGGCGACGATGAACGCCACTACTGCTATCAATAACGCTGACATCATTACCAAAGAACAAAAATCAGCGATTTTCTTTATGGCGTTTATGGAAAATATCAGCAAAATGAAGGCGGGCGATGGTAACGAATCCAAAATTAATGAGGCGATGAACTATCTTTTTAAGCAGCGAGAATCTAGTATTACAGATGTAAAAACTGGCGAAACTATTACCACAAAAGGTAGTATGCTAGAATCACCAAGTCTTTATGCGATTTTGGCAGGTGAAAAAATTGATGTAAATAAGGTGACAAATTATGCATCTGATAGGGTGCTCAAATCTGTAGAAAATCGCGTGGGCACAGGAAATGTCAGTAATGAATATCGCGAAGAAAACGTTACTTCTACTGGCACTAAAACCAGAGGCACAATTGGTAGGTTTTTGTGGGGTGGAGAAGAGACGGCAAGCTTTGATGCAATGGCCAACACCGTTCCGATAGTTAATGAGTCAATGGTAGATAATGGTTTTGATACAATCGGTGGAATTTACGGTGGTGAGCTTTTGGTAGAAGGAGCAGTAAATGTAGGTAAAATGCTCGCAAAAGCTAGTGGTGGCACAGCCGGTGATGGCGATGCAGTAAAATCTTACGCTAGATTAGGGAATGAAATTGCAGCTCTAGATAAAGAGGCAGATAGGTTAAACAAAAGTCCGTTTGATATTACTTCTTCTAATACTTTTCATGGGTCAATTTTCCATAAGTTTGGCTCGGTGTTTAAAAATGGTATTTTTAGCCTGTTTTCTTCGGCTTCAGCAGAAGATGAAGGCACATTATATCTTTCTAATTTTGGCACTGATTGTGAAACTATTGGTTCGGTAGGCGCAGTAGGTTCGGCAGCCTGTTCAGAAATCGCTACTTTTGATACAAGCACGCTTGATGATCCATTTAACAATAGTGAATTTATGGCGTTTGTAGAGGAAAATACCGAATATGAAAACGGCAAAAGAACGGTGAAGCCAGATTCAGATTTGGCTAATTTTATTAAATATAATAATGAAAGAATGACGCCAATTGGGGCAATGGATGGAGGAATTTTGGAGGCTCTTACTGGTGGCTCATCTTCAATTCCATTTATTTCTGATATTATTTCTATGATTAAAACTTGGCTGGGTGCATCGGACGAAGACAAGGCTATTGCTACTGGTAAAGTGTTTGTAAATTCTTCGTCTAACCCAGATTGGGCGAAATATAAATACGCTCAAAGATATGTATCGCTTGCTCGTGCTACGGACGCGCTTCGCCAATACGACGGCGATGAAACTGCTTATAATAATATAAAATACTTTGAAGGCTCAGAAAACCCAGTGGTGGCATTTCTTAATGATTACTACGCGAGTTTGTAAATTTTTCTACTGACGTTATAATTACTTGGTGGTTTTTAAAATTATTGATGAGGCATTTTCGGCGCTTATTATCTAACTCTGAGAAAACGTCGTCTAGTAAAATGATAGGTTTTTTATTTAATTTTTCGGCGATAATTTTAGCCTCAATAAATTTTAGGGCCAAGATAATTGAGCGAGTTTCACCACGAGAGGCAGAGCCATCGGCTGGTTTTTTATTGAAAATAAATTCAAAATCATCTCGATGCACGCCAAAGCTGGTATGGGTTAAAATTCGGTCTTTTTCGTAATTTTTTTCTAGTAAATTTAAGTATTCGTTTTCGGTGAGATTTGGGGTTTCGGTAGAATATTTCACCTCAACTTCATCATCATTTTCAGCAATAGAGCGATAAGTAGAAGTCATGGTTTGGTTAATTTCTTCTATAAATTTTTGCCTTAAGTTATTTAAAATCACGCCATTTTTAGAAAGCATTACATTCCACGGAAAAACTGCCGCCTCGTTTAAATATTCGTCTTTTAAGAGCTTGTTTCTTTGAAGTAGGGCTTTATTATATTTATTTAGGGCAGTTTGATATTCTGGGCTTAAAACAGAGAAGAAACGGTCAAAATAATCACGGTGGCGACTTGGTGCGCCACTAACTAAGTTTAGGTCGCTTGGTAAAAACAAAATGATCGGGTATTTATGTTTATTACTAAGGCGCCTAGTTTTTTTATCTTCTACTTTAAAAATTTTGGCTTTTTTATCATAGCTTGCGACAATTTTTTCGCCAGTATCATATTCTAGTTCTATTAGATAATAATCGGTGTCTCTTTTAATAATATCTGGGTCGGTGGCGCGAAAACTTTTACCTTGAGTTAAAATATAAATTGCTTCAAGAACTGAAGTTTTACCACAGCCATTTTCACCCAAAATCAAAGTAGTGGTGGGTTTACAATTTAACTCATAGCTTTTGTGGTTTCTAAAATTAGTTAATTTAATAGACTTTATTAACATTTAAACACTTACTGGCATTAAGATATGAATATAATCATCTGAGCCTTTATTTTTTAGAATCATTGGCACAGCCATATTGGTGACTTTATCAACACTCTCAGAAAAACCGATAATAATTTCTTCGCCTTCCATTACATTTAATGCATCTAGGAGATATTTTGAAGTAATAGAGATTTTTCCGTCTTTTCCTACCTTAGTTTCAATAGTAGAATCGTTTTCACCAAATTCATTAGCGATAGAGTGAATAGAGAAAGTTTTTGGGGTTTTAGTTTCACAAGTGATTACATCATTGGCACCATGTCTTGCAAAGAGGCTAGCAAGTTTAGTAATACGTAAGAGTTCTTCGCGATCGGCCTCTAATTCTATATCTTGATCTTTTGGAATAAAATTATCGATATTTGGGTATTCGGCATCAATTAATTTTGATACAATCTCTATTTCACCGAGGCGGAAGCGGACTAAATCTTCATTGAAGGAAATTTCAATTTCTTCCATTTCGTCATTAATAGAGCGTAAAACTTCTTGAATAGTGCCTGCTGGAATGGTAACTTTAATTTCACTCTGAACATTTTTAATTAATTTCTTTTTAGCTACTCTATAACCATCTGTCGCCACGGTGTAAAGAATTTTATTATTAGTGTAAAAATGGACACCAGTAAGAGCTGGGCGATTAAAATCATTAGAACTCGCAATAATAACCTGTTCCATACCTTTTTTAAATTCTTCGGTGCTCATTTTAAAGATAACAGCTTTTTTCTCATCTATTTCTGGAAGTTCTGGAAAATCATCAGCTGGAGTCCCATTAATAACTGAGGAATATTTATCTGCTTTAATACTAACTTTATTATCTTTTGTGGAAATTTTGGTTTTAGCTTCTTTTGGAAGGGTAGAGATAAACTCGGCGAGAAGCTTGGCTGGCACTGTAATAACACCATCTTTTGAAGAAGAAACTGGAAGAAAATCAATAATTGCCATATCTAAATTAGTGGTAATTAAAGATACTTGTTTTTCTTTTACTTTGATTAAAACGTTATTTAATACAGGGAGACTAACTTTGCTTGTAGCTATGCGGCTAACATTATTTAGTGCTTTTGATAGTTTTTCGGCAAGAACTTCAATTTCCATTTTTAAACCTTTCTTATATTATTAATTTTTAAAATATCGTAGTAGTGGTAGTAGGGCTTGTGAAATTGTGGGAAAGTCTTGGTAATACCCTCTATTAATGAATTGTTTAAAAGTATGGTAGAAACTTTGTTAAAAAGTGGGGAAAAAGTAGCTTTTTTACACAGGTTTTTTAAAGTTTTAAGTTTTTCACAAAATTTTTCACAGAATTTTGCGCCGAGATTTTCACAAAGTTTTTCACAGTAATTAATCATAGATTTTCCCCTTAATTTCAGCGATTTGATCGCGAAGAGTGAAGTTTAATTTAAGATCATTTTTAATTTTTCTAATGCCGTGAATAACGGTGCTATGATCTTTTACACCAACTTCTAGAGCGATTTTAGGAGTGCTTAAATGTAGTTCTTCAGAAAGAAGATACATTGCCACTTGACGGGCGTTTTTAATATGAGCGACTCTGGACTTACTTTTAAGCTCAGAAGTGGTGAGATTGAAGCTTTTTGCTACTTTATCTACGATGCGTTTAGGAGTGGTAGGTCTTAATTTTGGTTCGTGAACGACATTGATAGAACCGTTGTTGATAAGTTCTAATGGAGTAAGTCCACGAACATCAGACATTAATAATATAGTGGAAAGTTCTGATTCGAGGTCGCGAATGTTAGTGTTAACGTTTTCGGCGATGTATTCGATAGCCTCGTCCTCGATTTCGGCGCCGGTGAGGTTAGCCTTAGACCTTAAAATTGCACATTTGTCTTCGAATTTTGGAAGTTGAAGATCAAATGCACCAGCCCAGGTAAGACGGTTAGCCATACGTTCATCTACGGTTTTAATTTCTGATGGAAGACGATCTGAGGTAACGATGATTTGCTTATTGGATTGGTGAAGATTATTAAAGATATTAAAGAATTCTTCCTGAGATTTTTCCTTGTTTACAATAAGCTGGAAATCATCAATAATAAGAACGTCAAGAGAACGGAATTTGTTACTAAACTCTTTGCCTTTACCTTTCATTACGGAATCTACGAAATCAGCATAAAAATCTGAGATAGGAGTGTAGAGAACTTTATAATCTGGGTGATTTTTTAAGATTTCATTACCGATAGCTTGAACAAGGTGAGTTTTACCAAGACCAGAGCCACCATAAAGGAAGAATGGGTTATAGCTGGTGCCTGGTTTATTAATAATGCTTTTGGCTGCAGCAACAGCAAGGTCGTTGTTAGACCCTACCACAAAATTATCAAGGGTATATTTACTATTTAAGCCACTGGTGAAGTTTTTAGTGCCTTTGAGGTGTTTGATAGAGGGAAGTTTTTGCCCGATTTGAGTAGGGGCGACCACTTCACGAGGGCGAACTTTAGACTTTACCTTAGCTTGAATTTCGAAATTAATATCTTTTACTTCTACGCCATTATTAATAAGAGCTGCTTTAATAACATCTAGGAATTTGGACTGAAGCTGTTTGATAAAGAAGGAGTTTTTCACACCAATCACAACGTGACCATCTTCTGCTGATAGAAGGCTGGTGTCTTGGAACCAAGTAGAGAAGTTGCCGGCGGAAATTTTTTGCTCAATCTCAGCTAGGGCGTTTTCCCACACGTTGTACATTTAGACCTCCTTTTTCGTTATTATAGCAAAAAAGTTGGGAGTTTTCCACAGGTTTTGTGAGGAAAATAATATTTTTTAATATGTAAAATTGCGAACAGGGGTGGAGATTTCCACAAATTTTACGTTTTACCTATTAAGTATGTGGAAAAGTCTTTGAAAAATGTGGAAAAGTATGCTATACTATAACAAGAATTTGAAAAATAATAAACTGTAAGGAAATAATTATGCCGAAAAGGACTTATCAACCACACAAAAAGCAACGCAAAGTTGAACACGGCTTTATGAAGAGAAATTCGTCCGTGAATGGACGCAAAGTTTTGAAGCGTCGTCGTATTAAAGGTCGCGCAAGACTAGCTATATAGTATAATATATATAGAATGCTTAAGAAAAAATACCGCTTTCACTCTCGTGGAGGGGTGAAATATGTTTATCAACACGGAAAGACTATTAGAAAATCTAAGATGTCTTTGGTTTTTTGTGATAATTCGCGTGGGTTTACCAGAGTGGCAGTGGTAGTTTCTAAGAAGGTGTGTAAAACGGCAGTTTCTAGAAATAGAATTAGACGCCGTGTGTATGAGGCTTTGAGACAGAATTTTGAATTTGTGCCTTTAAAGCGTGATTATATTTTTGTGGTATATTCGGCAGATATTTTAAAAATGCCATATTCGGAACTAGTAAAACTCTTAGGAGAGCTAGTCGCCGAGAGTAAAGTATGATATAATAGATTCTAATGGATAAGAGAGTTGTGAAAAAATATATTATCTTGACGCTATTTGTGGCGTTTGTTGCTGGCTCAATTGCGACAGGTAGCCCATTCAACTTAATTGATCTTATCATCGTACGCCCAATCGTAAATATTCAGTTTATGATCTTTAATCTTGTGCACGACTTTGGCCTTGCAATTGTGATT
This sequence comes from Candidatus Saccharimonadota bacterium, assembly GCA_017404935.1. GTDB lineage: Bacteria > Patescibacteriota > Saccharimonadia > Saccharimonadales > Saccharimonadaceae > Nanosyncoccus. The sequence continues at coordinate 6,857 of JAFRBI010000010.1, read as the reverse complement.
CTTGCTATCTTGGTAAAGCTATTTATGTGGCCTTTGACCAAGAAGCAGCTAATTCAGACTAGATTAATGCAAAAAATTCAGCCAGAGCTTGTACAAATTCGTAAGAATTGCAACGGTAATAAACAACTAGAATCACTTCAGACAATGGACCTTTATAAAAGATACAATGTAAAGCCATTTGCATCTATCTTGGTACTTTTGATTCAGCTTCCTATCTTTATCGCAGTGTTCTCAGCAATTAGAGTAATTGCTACGCCGCTTCCACAAGACAATCTCACAAACCGGGCATACGATTTTGTGGCTTATGAGGGCTCTGAGATTGCTACTTTGGAACAAAAGCAAATAGATTATCTAGAAGATTTAGCTAACAATGATATCCCAGCAGAGGAAAAACGTAAATACGACTTTGACCCAAAGCTATTTAACTCAATCGATCTTACCGCTAAGGCTAGTGATGTAATTAATCCTTCAAGATTTTCTTGGAGCGCAGTGTTTATGTTAGTGATTTCACTAGCAGCAGCGTTTGCGCAATATTTTGTAGCAAAACAACAAGCTTCTTCTGGTAAGAGTGAGAAGCGCAAAAAATTCCGTGAGATTTTGAAAGAGGCTAAGGAAGGCAAAGAAGTTGACGATAGTGATATTTCTGGAATTGCCACTGGGCAAATGTCCAAGATGATGCCAATTATGATGTTTATCATTATGTTTAATCTTCACGGCGCGTTGGCATTTTACTATTTCCTTTCCAACATCTTTACGATCTTACAGCAGAAGTTAATCTTTAACAAAGTGCGCGAAGAAATGGACGACAATACAGATAAAGCTATTTTGAAAGAGTTAAAGAAGTCTGAAAAGGGCTCAAAAATCGCTAAGGGGGCTAAAATTAGAGAAGCAGAGGTGGTAGAAAACAAAAAAACTGGAACAAAAATTACTCGTATCTCCGCAAAAGATAATAAAAAGAAAAGGAGATAATAATGAATAAAGAAGAATCAATTAGATTTGCTAGCAAATACCTGGAAGATCTGCTGAGCTTTTTTGGCATTAACGTAGCGGTCTATGCGACGGCGGAGGATGAAGTGATACAGCTATCTGTGCCGTCTACGTCTCTAAACTCGCTTTTGATTGGTAGAAACGCTGATAATTTGCGCTCTCTTCAGCATATTGTGATGATGGCATTGGTTACTAAGAACGCAGAGCTAACTAGAGTTAGCATTGATATTGCTAATTATAAGAGGCAGAGAGAAGATAGAATCGCATCAAAAGCCGAAGGCTGGATCGCTAAGGTGCGCGAAACTGGCGAATCTATGACTATTAACCTAAACGCAGCTGATAGGCGTGTGGTGCATAAAGTGGCACAAGATTATTCTGATATCGAAACGCACTCTGAGGGTGAAGGCAGAGAACGAAAATTAATTATTAGCAAAAGATAAGTAGAAATTGCTAAGCGTGCCCTGCGGGCACGCTCCGGGCCGCTCTGGCCAAGTCTTATGTCCCTTAGGACACCTTAACAATTTCTACTTATCATTCAAGATAATGATAAAGTCGTAATTCGGTTCTATGCCTGCTGGGAGTTCATCCTTGGTTTTTGGATCGTAGTTGTATTCTTCGGTGAGCATACGTTTGGTGCCAGCTTTCTCTGGGTTAACAGCATAGAGGCTGGTGCCTTTTTCATATTCGCCAGCTGGGGCGTTGTCTATAAGAGTGATAGTGTAACCTTTTTCTTCTAGTTTCTTCTTTTCTTCGCTAGCCAGGCCGTCTGTATCGGAAGCGTTGTAGATAGCGATGGTCGGTTCTTCGTAATCACGTGGATCGCTCGATAGCTGCAAGGCAATGTATTTTTGGATAGCGCTATAATTACCAGCACCAGCCTTTGGTAAGACGTAGGAGATGCCATTAAGCATACCAGTACCCATATAATCTGGGTAGAGGGAAATATGGCGCATAACATCAAAATCTAAGGTAGTAAGATCGTGGCCGAGGGTTTTGATTTCGGCAACAGAGAAGTTAGTACGAAGGTTGTCGCCAAGAGTAGAAACTAGATTTAGCATATCTGGAATTGAGAGATCTTTTTCTAGGAGCTTATCTTTAATACCAACAATGATTTTTTGTTGAGATTGCCCACGAGAGAAATCGCCACCAGCAGTACCGTGGCGAGCGCGAGCAAGACCTACAGCCTGAGCGCCGTTGATTTCGTAAGGAACGCCGGCCTTAAAGACTGCTTCGGTATAGTTGTAATCGTTGATATCTTCGTCTAGAGTGACAGTGATGCCTCCAAGCATATCTACGATGGAAGCAAGTGAGCCCCAGTTTAAGTGGGCATAGTATTGAATATCTACGTTTAGAATTTTGCCAACTGCTTCCATTACGGCAGTTGCAGCTTTTTCTTCTTGCTCTACAGAAGCGTTGCCACCACCACCATTACACCAGTAAATTTCGTTGATTTTGCCGGTAGAAGTACAGGTAGCTGGGCCTTTAAGATCTCTAGGGAGACTAATCATAGCAACGTCGCCGGTTTTTTGGTCAAAGCTGATAAGCATAATAGAGTCGGTGAGCTGAGCGCCATCGTGGACACCGTTACCCTCATCGCCGTCCATATTATAACCACCGGTACCAATAGCAAGGATATTAGTGCGCCCGTTTTCGTCGGTTTTTAGAGGTTCGTATTTTTCTACAAAGAAATCAAAGATATTGCCACGACCACCAGTGATTTTGGCGATAATGTCATTACCCCAGAAAATAGCCCAAACTACCACGCCGATCATTAATAATACAATTACGAGAGCAGTAATAGTGATAATTTTGCGCTTTTTACTAGGCTTTTTCTTGGCGTCTTTTTTAGCCTTTTTGGCTTCTTTTTTGGCCTTTTTCTTCAATTCTTTTGCAGACATTTCTGGCTCCTCATCTTTCTCGTCTTCTTTTTCTTCAATTTCTTCTTCGTCTAAACCGATATTTTTCATATCTTCTACGGTGTCTTCGCTCTCTTTCAAGCCTTCCTCTTCATTAAAATCGTAGGCGGCAACTGGTTTTAGGAAGTTAAGAGGCTTTTCTTCTTTTTTAATAGGGGTAAAACCATCTACTTGGCGAGGTTTTTTGGCTGGTTTTTTGGCTTCTGGCTCTTCGATAATTTCTTCTTCTATATCTAATTTTTCTTCAAGTTCTGGAGTATCTTTTTCTGGTTTAGCGTCTTCTATAATAGAGTCCCAAAGATTAGTGTCTGGGGTCTTGGCAAACTCTTCTGGAGTAACGGTTTTTTTCTTGGATTTTTTTGGCACATTCTTAGCTTTGGCCTTAGTTTTGGCAGCCTTAGTAGAAAGCCCATCAATTGATTTATCGTCAGTCATTGTATATAATTATAGCATGAATGTGGTAAAACTCACAAAAAAACAATTAGCGGTTTTAGACTTTATTAGAGATTTTACAGAGGAAAATGGGCACTCACCTTCATATAGGGAAGTAATGGAGGGGTTAGGGCTTTCATCGGTTTCGGCAGTGGCGGAGCATATTGATAATTTGGTTTCTAAGGGGGCTTTACTAAAGACTCCTGGAGAAGCAAGGTCGCTAGAAGTTTTAGACTATAAGCATACCGAAACGGTAAATTTATTTAAAGTGAGAATGAAAGAAGCGTCAGAAGAAGACCGGGCTATTCTTGAGAAGGCTGCGGAGATTCTGGGGCTTGATTTTGATTGATTGATTTTTCGGAGTTCGCTCCGTAAGTTTGTTCGAAATGGTCGTAGCGTTTGGCGACCCAATCTATGAGGTAATCTACTTCTTCGTCGAAGTTGGTTTTGAGTTTCCAGCGCTCCTGGTCTCTTAAGACTGCCGGTTTGATGTATTCGGCTTGAGATCTGATGTAGTCTAAGATTTCATCGCCTTTTCCGGAGAGGGTTCCTTGGTAAATTTCTTTGACTCTCTGTTCAAACTCGGGGATGTCCATGAGGTCGTAGATGATGGTGGAGATTGAAGACACATAAGATGTAGTAAGGTCTAAGTGGTCTTTAAAAACCATAGTTTTGAATGGAGACTGGATATCGTTTGAATCTATTCCATCAGTTTTCCAATATTCATTCCCAAGCGCTATATCGAAATCCCAAACAGGGCCAGCATAAATTTTGCTATCCCTACCATCTTTATACATATAAAAACTACTGCTGTATGCATCTGGATTGATAGTAAATTCATTTAACAAATAGTATTTGGCAAAGGAATCTACATCAATAACTCTTTTGACAGATTCAAAGTCTTTTTTGACAGAGGCTTCGTGTAGGGAATTTATTGAGGAAATAAAGTCTTCCATAGCAGAGATAGAATAGTCTTCGTTTATAATGTCTTTTTCTACGAAACAATTTCCTTTAGAATCATAACTGCAACCATCTAGTTCACCATAATGGTTATCAAGTTCTACAAGAATACCGTCGTCGTTTTTGAGATTAACGCCGGCTTTGTCGGTGCCGATTTTCTTTACTATATAATATAGCCCACGATAATTATTATCTATATATAATTCTACGGGGTTTCCTTGATAGTTGTAATTTTCATTTAATAAATCTGCTAGGTAAAAAGCTGTGTCGTTGCGAAGATGGGTTTCATCTAGATAGTCAGCTAAAAGCACCCATTTTTTGGTAGCTCCCTTATTAAATAGGTCAGTTTTCTCGGAGAATTTAATTTGGTAGGGCTTTTTAAGCTGCGCCCAAGTAAAATTACCACGACCTTTGATTTCTACATCGTCGTAAGTGGCGGTTTTGTTATTTGCTGTAATGGTAACGGTGTTGCCGGGATATTTGATATCTTTAGTGCCGGCATCGATTTGTTCAATTGGCACGTCTTTTAGGGAAATTTCTAGGGTAGGGAAGGTATCTTTTTGGCCGGTTATTATTATTTCAACGATTTTGTAGGTAGTAGCAGCAAGGACGAAGAGAGTAATTGTAATAAGGGGAATAACAATAAGAGGAGAAAGCTTTCTGGTGCGTTTAGTTTTGTTCATAGGCTTAGCTACTTTGGCGCGCGAGCTTTTCATAGATATATTTTAGCATATTTTACTAGTGCTTGAAAATATCTGTAAATAAGGGTATAATATATTATATAGGACGTTAAGATGCCAAAGCGAAAACGAAACTTTAGATGGGTAAAATGGCTACTCTTTTTGCTATTAATTGCTGGGGCTGTAGCGGTAGTGATTTTGGTGAAAAATAATTATTTTGATAAAAAAGATGACCAAAATACCTCTCAAGCTGTGGAGACAAATAAAACGGATGATAAAAAATCCGAAGAAAAAACTGAACAAAAAGTTGAGCAAAAAGAAGAAGCCGAGCCAGAGCAAAAAGCTCCCCAATATGATGGTGAAAGCCCAAATAAATCAGAAACATTGACGGGGCTAATTACCTATGCAGACGTAAAAGATGGAGAGCTGATAATTAGAGTGAATATTGATCAATTTTTGCAGTCTGGTGATTGCAATTTGACTTTGAGTAAAAATGGCGTAACTCATTATTCTCAGTCAGTAGGAATTGTAGAATCAGTAACCACTTCTACTTGTGATGGATTTAAAATTTCAACGTCGGAACTTCCAAGCGGAAATTTACAAGTAGAAATTAATTTGGATTCTGACGGTAAGAGTGGTAAAATAGAGGGTAGGGTAAAAATATGATAAAAACAAAAATTGTAAGAAGAAGAAACTACCGTAATATAGTTGTTTTTGGCTTGGGGATTTTTGTGGCGGTATTTTTGTTTGCATTTTTGGCGCAGAAATTTGGTAAAACTGAAGGCGAGGCTAACGCGGCTAATTTGGCAAGTTTTAATCCCGGCTATATTATTTCAGATTTCCAGATGACGGACTATACCTCTATGAGCGAGGCGGATATCCAAAACTTTTTGTGGTCTAAGGGCAGATGCTATAATACGAATTTTAGTGGAGTGGGTGCCAGGGTTGATTATTTTTCTGATCATACCCCACCAACAACTTGGCACGTAATAAATGGGCATACCGTGTGTCTGGCCGAGGAAAATATGAACGGTGAATCGGCAGCGCATATTATTTGGCAAGCGGCGCAAGATTACCGGATTAATCCGAAGGTGCTTCTAGTTTTAATTCAAAAGGAGACCGGTCTTATTACTGATCCAATCCCAAATAGCTGGGACTACCAGAGGACGGCCGGGTATGGATGTCCAGATACAGCGGCTTGTTCGGAAAAATATTATGGTTTTAAGAACCAGATCAGGAATGCTGCGTCTTTGTTCAGAGTAGTGATGGATGGTAACTCATCTTATTATCCAATTGGATATAATAATGTGAGATACAGTCCGGACCCTAATTGTGGCAGTTCTACTGTATATATACAGAACTTGGCTACCTCGGCGTTATATAGATATACTCCATATCAGCCAAATGCAGGGGCTTTAGCGGCGGGATATGGCACGGCACCTTGTGGGGCTTATGGGAATAGAAATTTCTTTGCATATTTTGAGGATTGGTTCGGGGGGGCGACTTGGGAGGATGATCCGTTGAGCGATATTAATAAAATCTACCACAAATATGGTGGCGAAAGTGGAATTTTGGGGGGTAAAATCACAGATCTTCAGACGAATAAGGCGAGCGGAATATACTGGGTGGAATTTAAAAATGGATTTATTGTGGGGAATAAAATACATGGATACCATATTTCTATAGGTAAAATTCGCGAGAAATGGGCGGCACAGAATTATGAGTTTGGTTTCTTGGGATGGCCGAAGACTGATATTCTGAAAAATAATACGTCTGGGATGGAGTGGCAAGAGTTTGAAAATGGATATGTTGTGGGGGATGATACACATGGATATTATGTATCAATGGGTAAGATACGTGAGGTGTGGGCAGCGCAGAATTA
>JAFRBI010000009.1 GCA_017404935.1 Candidatus Saccharimonadota bacterium | reverse complement strand
TCCGCCTCGGCGGCCTAAGGTGGGGGAGATGATTGGGGTTAAGTCGTAACAAGGCATCGGTACGAGAACGTGTCGATGGATTACCTCCTTTCTTGAGAAGGAATTAGACGTCTGAAACGGATTTATCTGTCGCAGATAGTCAGGTCGGTTACGGTTATGATTAGCAAGCTTGAATCATAACAACTCTGGTTCGCCAGACGTAACATTAAGCTAACAACAGAATTGAGATAATGATTGCACAACCAAATTGTTAAACTTCAGACCGCCAAAACGGCGGTTTTTTGTTTTGTGCCGCAAAAAATACTACAAAAACATTGCATTTGTATTGTTTTTGTAGTATAATTAAAATAGAGAAATTAAGGAAAATAATTATGAGCACGACTACAACTATACCAATCCAAATCAGAGTAGACAAAAAAACCAAAGAAGAGGCCAATGAGCTTTTTGAGGAGCTTGGTACTAGCATGTCCGGCGCTGTGAATATGTTTTTAAAACAATGCGTCAACACCGGTAGTATCCCTTTTCGCATCAGAAAACCCCGCCCGAATAAAGAACTTCTAGAAGCGATGGAAGAGGCGGAGCAAATTTCACGCGACCCAAATACCCCCAAATATGAAACCGTCGAAGAACTTATGGCGGCTCTGGAGGCAGAATGAAGTATCACCTCGAATATACCACAAAATTCAAGAAGAACTACAAGAAGATGATGAAACGTGGGCTAAAGAGGGAAGATTTACAATTTGTAATCGAAAAAATACGAAATGGCGAAAAACTGGATAAAAAGTACAAAGACCACATCTTAAAAGGCAAATTCAAAGGCTATCACGAATGCCATATCCACCCAGATTGGTTACTGGTCTACAAAATACAAGATGATATTTTGGTTTTAACCTTGGTTGATACCGGCTCGCACGCCGATTTATTTGATATGTAATTTTAGCAGATTTTGTTATAATAAGAAAAAGGAGGAAAAATGGAAAAACGCTTTATTCCAGGGACCAACCCAAAATGGGACCGAGAATTACCAGATGAAGATATCAACTCACTAGTAGACAAAAACGGAAATAATTGGGATAATGGCTACAATTTTGACGAAAAAGATGATGAAGAAGATACTCCACCATTTGACCCCGAAGCCGCCAAAAAAGCTCGCGAAACAGATAAAATATGATATAATATAATCAGTCATAGAGTGGGATGAAGCAAATTTTACAGCTGGTTATTTTTTCGTATTGAGAAAGAGAGGTGAGAGTATGTCGAAAAAAAGCCCAATGCTTGACCCCGAGCGTATAGAAGAAGTGCTTGCGGAGTTTGTGGATATGTATATTGAAAAAGGTGGTGGGTTTCCTACGGCTAGGGATATCAAGAAAAACCCCTATATCACCGAGGAAGAAGTCGCCATTCTAAGGAAAAATCATCAACTTGATGAACGCATTATCCGTACAATGGCAGAACAAAAGACTGGGCGGAAATACAAATTGCAAAGGGAGCTTAACAAAGAACACGCCAAGGCGGCAGTAGCTAAGAGAGCTGAAGATAACATGGATAAAATAGCCCGGGGTATTGTGGCGGCCGCCAAGCGAGCAGAAGAGAAAAAGGATCTCAAGCAGGAGGTGAAGAAAGTGAACAAGCCAAGAACAGATAGCGAGAAGTTAAAAGGAGTTTTGCGCGAGTTTGCCATCAAAAACTTACGTTGGCCTACAGATAAGGAGATTCAAGAGTTTTATAAAGAAGGTGTTTCGGTATGGCCATCATGCCAGACAGTCTACAACCTAATTGGTAGCAACAGAGGGGAATGGGAGAAGCAAATCTTCCCCGAAGGTTTACCTGATGGTTTTATACCGAGCAACAAGGGTGGTCTCACGAAAAAGGCATCTCCAGCGCCTACGCCGACCCCGGTTCCTATCAAGGCCCCTATAGAAGCCAGGGCAGAAGAAACCGTCACTATGGATGAGATCAAGAAGCGGCTGGAAAAGATCCATAAAATGCTGGTGGAGCGCGAGCTACTCGAACTTATCACGATGAGTACCAATTTCCAGATGGAAAGCAGGTCTTATTGCGATGACTTCTATGGTAAGAAAATTACCCTTACCTTCAAGGTAGAATAACCAGAGAAAGCCAGGTTAAATGCCTGGCTTTTTGCTGCCAAAAATCAAAACCCAAAAAACACTTGAAAAAATAAGCATTTTGTGCTATAATATAAGTAATCACTTGAGGTGACGCAACTTAACTTTTGATTGGTTTTTAGCTATCAAGAAAGGGGTGGATTTATGGTAGCAACAGCAACGAAGCAGTATAGTTTTGATGAGGCTTTCGCCATCGTGGAAGAGCTCGATGCAAGGTTACATCATATGCCGTATCACGAAGATTACGAGAGGTACGGTTATGGCGACGCCAAGGAACTGGCATTAGCCTTAAGAGAAGACGCCGAGAGAGACATGCAAAAACTCGGCGTCAGACCATTTGCGGTTGTCAATATCGCAGTATTAAGGGAACGCCGCAGAAGAAATGGCCAGCCGGTTATTATTACTCAGGCTTGGGAATAGGGTAACGCCAACCTCTTCGAGAACAGATTTCCCGAAGACAATTAACTAACGGAGTTACTGATTGGTTTAGAGATCACTTTCACAGGAGGAGGTGAAGAAGCTATGCTAACAGATGAGAGAAAGAAAAACGCAATGCACGACTCTCTACTCAGAAAGACTGAGGAACTCGACCGCAAGCCGACCTACTCAGAGGTGTTGTTGGACCCAGGGATGGAACATCCCAACAATTACGCCTACTACTACGGCTCATTCGATGATGCCGTAAATGAGATATGGGGGGAGTATAGCTTCAAAGGAAAAATCAGCATCAAGATCAAAAAGCCAATCAATAATTTAGGGAGGAGCCGGGCCTAATGGCCCGGTTTTTCATTGGCAAATTATCTGTCGTCGCCAGCACCGTGGATTTTGTTTCTCTGATAACGGTCTTCCAATTTAGAGATATTCCCCTTGGCTACATCCGACAAATCCAAATCTAAATATCTCGCAATCGAAGCTAAATACCACAAAACATCACCCAATTCTTTGGCTATGGCAGAACGGTCTTCATCGGTGACAACCCCATCCTTATCTCTTAAAATCTTCTTGATTTTATCCGCTGTCTCACCTGCTTCACCAGTAAGGCCCAAAACTTTTTCAACAAACCCCACTTCTTTCAAATCGCATTTAGAAAAAGTGTCGTATTTTTTAATCTGTTCTTGATATTTATCCATGTCCATATTATCATTATAACATGGAAGACACGCGGAATTTGATTGATGAATTTAAGGGAAAAACCAATGAACAAGTTTTTGATGAGTTGTCTAAAAAACGCCAAAATTTAGAGATCGCCATCGAAAACGTTGAACACGATTTTAATATTGGCTCAATCGTGAGAACGGCCAACTCTTTTAACGTGAAAAAGGTTCATATCATTGGCCGTAAAAAATATAATCGTCGCGGGGCAATGTGTACTGACAAATATCTAGAAATTGTTCACCACGCATCTATAGAGGAGTTTTTAGCTTCTCAACAGGGTAGGGAACTGGTCGCCATTGAAAACAATGTGGCGGCGGCGCCTCTGCACGAAAAGAAGTTCGGAGATAACACTACTCTCGTATTTGGGTCTGAAAATAACGGCATTACAAAGGAGCTGCTAGAAAAAGCGCACGATGTGCGTTATATCGAGAGCTTTGGCTCAACTCGCTCCGTCAACGTCGGCGCCGCCGCCGCCATTGCCATGTATGAATGGACTCGCCAGATTAACTGGCAGTAATTATCTTCCACCCCTAATAAAATTCACCAGAAGCGTCAAAATCAAAGTATGAAGATTGGCTGCAATCAAAAGCCCAACCACCACTGTAATCACCCCAAATAGTTTCACACGATCATAAGAACGAACACCCCCAGCTAAATTGTCAGCGATTTTCTGATAAAACACCACAATCGCCCCACCAACGGCAGCAATAGCGAGTCCACCAAATACCCATCCAATACTAAAAGTAAAATCCATACCTTAATTATACCATAAGAACTTGATTTTTTCACGTTTCTGATGTAAAATAAAAGAGCACATTACTATTTTTATGGGGTAATAGCTCAGTTGATTAGAGCGCTGCCTTTGCAAGGCAGAGGTCCAGGGTTTGAATCCCTGTTACTCCACCAAATTTAAAACGCAATGGGGATATAGCTCAGCTGGTTAGAGCGCGTCACTGATAATGACGAGGTCTATGATTCAAGTCCATATATCCCCACCAGGGAAGAATCAAGGGGCATCTCTTGATTTTTTTAAACGTTTATGGTATAATATAGATAAGTTCAAACAATTTGAAAGTATATTTATAAGATAGGGAGGGCAGAATATGGCCAATTTTTTCATTAATTTAAGATGGAAGCTTTACAAATTTTATTCCAAATGGCTTCTTCTATGGGGGTTAGACAAAGGCTATATTCAGCCTTATAATGAAGAGTTAATTAAAAGACTAAGAGGTATTTACTACGACGGTATTCCGGCATCGGTGTTATTACTTTGCCTAGGCATCACAAACGGCAATTGTTATGATCGCGCGCTTCTGCTGTCCAGAGTTTTCTTAGAAGACGATGGCGATGTCAGGTTGGTTTATGCAGCGGTGGCTGATCTTAAATTCAACCCGATATACGTTAACAACAAAGATTCGGATGCAGATCATTGTTTTGTCGAGAGAATCACCAACGACGGCAAGCGCTACATCTACGATACCTCTCTGGGTTTTATCTATAAAAAGTGGATTTACTGGCTGATTAATTTCCCAAAAATCAGGAAAATCAACGACAGGCAGTCCATCATCGACTTTATAGCCGAAGATGAGGAGATTCATCCAGACAAACCGTGTAGCGACAAACTCATTAGAAAATTTATTCTCTCTAACATAGAAGCCACTTACGAAAGGGGCGAAATGTATGCAATGCTCGGTATTTTGCAGAGAGAAGTAGAACTTTTCAGAAATTCCCCATAAAAACAACCCCCAGCAATCGTGCTGGGGGCATTTTTTAGTTAAAAAAAACCAAAAAAATAGCCCAAGAGAAAACCGCCTATTTTATTTGAGAGGGGCGGTTTTCCAGGTCATACATATAACTTGTGTAGCCTCGCAGTTTAATCTACGCAAGTTACCTCTATTATATATCACGCCATGCATAATGTCAACACTTTTTTAACATAATTTTTAACAAATTTGTTCGGGAAAATAAATTTTTTGTGTTCGGTAAATTGGTGTTGACAAAACGAAAGCACTATGCTATAATTAAATCATAGCCTTTTTCAAGGTGTGTTTTATTAGTATAAGATGGTGGGCAGAATGGAGTTTCAGATGTCTGGAACTAAAGCTGGCGGCATGAAAGCTGCTGCTACCAACAAAGCCAAATACGGCAAAGAATTCTATGCTCGTATCGGTAAAAAAGGTGGCCAAAATGGTCACACCGGCGGTTTCGCCGCTAACCCAGCTCTTGCTCGTATTGCAGGTGCCAAGGGTGGCCGTATCTCCCGCCGTGGCCCAGCCAAGAAATAATTAGATTTCTAGAGGGCAATGGAACACCCCATCAGGGGTCTGAAATCGCGTTAGTCCGCACTTAGGGCAACGCGATTTTTGATGCAAAAAATCTCTATAACTATCTAACTCGCCCTCTATTAAATCTTCGTCAACAGGGACTCCATAAGAGGAAGCAAGCTCGCGCGCCTTCTCCCAGGCTAAAACCTCAATTTTAAGCCGTCCTACCTCTGTTTTAAAATCATAAAGACCAATTAGAGCGTGCCCAATTTCGTGCAAAAATAGCAGCGTTTCAGGGGAATCAGCCACGTATATTACAGTCCGAGGCGGCCGGAACAAAAACCGTGGTCCAGGGGTAAACCTAAGGGAAGGGAAGTCACTTTTGATTTTTGCCAAAAATGTAGCATCCATAAATCACCGATTCGAGCGGTCGCCGAGGCCGACGATACCGCACGCCTTCAATTTTGGGTAAATATTTTACGTAAAGGTTAAAAATCTTTCCTAGTGGTCCACCCAAAACGATCGTATCAGGGTGATATTTGGAAACTACATCAGAAAGCCCCAAATATACCCGCTCGGCGATTTCCATCATATATTCTTTACCTCTTAAATCTGTTGCTGCATCTACGTGAAAGGCCTTTTCTAGAGCAGAGGAAGCAGCGATGTCCTCCCACTCAGCCTTCACCCCGTTGTAATTATAAATTTTGTGCCCAGGTTCAAAACTATCAGACTCCGGTAAGATATGGCCACGGGTGGCAATGCCACCACCAATGCCGGTAGAAAATGTCAAAAATACTGTTTTGCCAGGCAACCGGTGCGATTCATAAACCGCCGCCAAATTTGCATCGTTTTCAAAATAAATTGAACAGTCGAACAACTTTTGTACGGTTTCTACCAGAGAGAAATCGCCCCAATCACGGTTCCCAAGCCTAACTGAACAATTTTTTTGTACAACACCCGGAACAGCTACTACCACAGCCGAAAGCTGATATTTAGAAAACTGTTTTAAGACCTGAGTTAACTCACGCATAAAGCGCTCTTTTTGCCAAGAAGTCTTAAATTTAACCCGGCGAAGCACTCTACCACGCTTAGAAAAAAGCGCAACGAGTGTCTTAGTACCTCCGATATCTACCGCTAAATACATACCCCTATTATACTACACCATTTTCAAAATTACACCCTAGACATTTTAAGGGAAATTTGCTATAATTAGACTAGATTTGGGCTCATTCAAAGATTTCGTCACAAACTTACAAAACGAGACCTCTGAATGAGCCTAAAGGAAGGAAAATATAATTATGGCTAATGCCAAAAAAGTTACTATGGACGAACTCCTAAAGGATGAAAATGCGTCCAAAAAAGTTGTTGCCGGAGATACCATTGATGGTAAAGTTATCTCTGTCAAAAAACACGAGATTTTGATCGATCTCGGAAGTCAAGGGGTAGGTCTTGTACCTCGCCGCGAGGCTTCATATATCAAAGATCTAGAAGTAGGTGCCGATGTTACCGCCTCTGTTATCGAAGCAGAGATGGACGACGGTTATGTGCTACTTTCGCTCAGAAAAGCTGTCAAAGACAAAGGTTGGGACTTGGTCCAAGAAAAAATGGACAACGCCGAAACCGTGGAAATTACTCCATACGACGCCAACCGTGGTGGTCTTTTGGTAGAATACGAAGGAATCAGAGGTTTCTTGCCAGTTTCTCAACTTTCTGCCGAGCATTACCCAAGAGTTGGTAGCGCCGACAAAGACGAAATCTTGCAGAGACTCAACTCTCTTGTAGGTAAGCCTATCAAGGTGCGTATCTTGGACGCCATCAAGAAAGAAAACAAGCTTATCTTCTCAGAGAAGGAAGCCATCAAAGACGGTCTCGCCGAACGCTTCTCCAGCCTCAAAGTTGGCGATGTAGTAAAGGGCGTAGTCACTGGCGTAGTAGATTTCGGTGTATTCGTAAATGTCGACGGTATCGAAGGTTTGGTCCACATTTCCGAGATTTCTTGGGAGCGTGTCAATAACCCATCTGATTACGTCAAAATTGGCGACGAAATCGAAGCCAAGATTATTGCTATTGATAAAGAACGCTTGTCTCTCTCGATGAAACAACTCACCGAAGATCCATGGCTAAACGAAGTCGAAAAGCTCAAAAAAGGCTCCAAGGTAGAAGGTACGGTTACCCGTATCACCCCATTTGGTGCCTTCGTTCAAATCAGCCCAGCCGTAGAAGCTTTGGTCCACGTATCTGAGCTTGGCGAAGGTTCTGATGTCGACCCAGAGAAGGTCTTCACCTTAAACGAACGCAAGAGCTTCAAGGTTCTCGACATCGACAAAGAAGGCCGCAAAATCTCTTTGTCTGTCAGCAAATAGATAAACGAAAAAATTGCTAAGGTAAAACTTAGCAATTTTTTTCTTGCATTTTTAAAAATAAGCGTTATAATAAAGAAAACAGCTAAAGAAAGGCTACAACAAAAATGCAAAAAATAAACGAATTTGTAGAGACTCTCCTTAAAGAAAAGGGGATTTCTATTGATGACCTTGAGGCTAAGAAACAAGTGGTAGCCGATATGGCAAAGAAGTTAGAGGCAGAAATTAATCGCGCTGCCGTCAATGCATTATCAGATGAAAAAGCCCAAGAATTAGCTGATAAAATCAAGAATTTGTCCGAATCTGAAATTGCCGAATTCTTTAAAAACGCCGGCGTAAACATCGAAAAAACCACCGAAGACACAATGAAAAAGTTTCGCGAACTATATTTAGGAGGGAAAAACTAAAATGTCTGAAAAAATAAATTCTAACTGGGACGCCGTAAAACCAGGTGGCGAAGAAAATAACCAAGAATATCTCGCCTCTATTGTAAAAGAAATTAACGAAATCAACAGAAAAACCGGTCAGCCAGAAGTGCGGTTGATGAGCGCTGAAGAAGCCAGAACCGGCATCAGAGAAGAAGAGCTTGCTAAAGGCAGAGAAGAAGCGCTAGATCGTTCTAGAGAGATTCAACTAGCTACAGATAAGGCACTAGATTTAGAAAATTCTAAAGAAATGGAACAAACTCGTGGTCTAGATGTTAGAAGAATCATGGCTGAAGAAGCTGCTAAGCGAGAGGAAGCTACCAAAAAGGAAAGAGAAGTCGTTCCTGCTCCTAGAGTGATTAGGCAAGTTTCCGAATTTGATCCAGAAATGGAAGAACTTACTATCGCCAAAGAACCTCGCAAAGAGATTGATGTTATTGGTCAAGGCACCGAACCGGTAGATCAAGAGCTTGCCAAAAAAGTTGAAGAAATTATGGCGCTCAAAAAAGAGCTAGAAGAAGTAGACCAAGAAATTGCCAGCATCAAAAATAAAGAGCCAGAGGAAGCTCCAGAGCCACTCGTAGCTATGAACGTTGATTGGAGCAAAAGCGAAGAGCGTTTGGCTAAAAATCTCGCCGAAAAAGAATTAAACAAAGAATTAAAAGAAGCCGGCCTAATCAAGAAAATCTGGAAGGGCAGGCTTTTCCGTCAGACTTATATAGATTTATATACCGAAGAATTTCTAGACGGTGAACGCACCGACAAAAACGGCAAGACTATCGCCGAAGCTATCGAAGAGCAAAAGCAAAATCTAATCGACGACTTTAGAAATGATGCTGTAGAAGAAATGCGTGAAATCGACCATAAAAGGTGGGCCGAGGAAGGTTTTCGTGGTAAAAATGGCGAAAAACTTACCCCAGTTGATAAAGAAACTAACGCCAAAATCAAAAGCACCATCGAAGATTATGCTAAATTTATGCTTGATGTTAGCGAAATTCGCCCAGACGTAGTAAACGACCCTGATTTTATCAAAGAGGTAGATCGCAAATTTAACCGTTATATGGACGAAATGGTGGAAGGCGATGCTAACAACTATCTCGATATCGCCAAAACTGTCGCAATGCGATATATGAATATCGCCAAAAATGCTAAGAGCAAGGTTGAGCAAGAAACTGCTATGGCTCGAGTGATGGCTGGTTTTCAAGCCTATGATGTTAAATCCGAAAAAGCCTTTACGGTGGCCAAAAAAGCCAACATCACCAAGATTCTTGATTTTATCGAGAAAAATAAGATTAGTGTGATGGACGCGGCCGATTTTTCAGAGGCAGTGGACGACCTTACGTTAGATACGAGCGAAGAAGCTCTCGTAGACAACATTAAAAGTAGTGAAGAATTAATCGGTGGCGAAGAGGGCATCAAGATTATGCTAGACGAAAGCCCAATTAGCGTAGAATCTCAAAAACGCTGGAACGAGTGGTGGGACGGCCTTTCAGACGAAGGCAGAGAATATGTTGGCAAGCTCGTTGAGCAGGTTAACAGATATCCAGATCGCTACAATCTCAAATGGGGCAATGGTTTTCGTACTTGGCTCATCATCAAAAACGCTAGCAAAATTCTGGCAGCCTAATGAAACTATGCTATAATTATTCATAAGGAGATTTTTGTGAAGAAAAAAGTATCAACTGCGAAAAAAACTGCAAAAACTGTAAAAACTAGTGGGAAACCTTGGCTAAGATACTACAAGGAAGATGGCATTCCAGAAAAATTGGAATTCCCAGATTGTTCCATTGTAGATATGATTATTCAGACTGCCGAAAAATACCCAGACAACGTGGCATATTCTTATTATGGCCACAAAGTCACCTATAAAAACTTCGTCAGAAAGATCGAAAAAGCCGCTCGCGCCCTTAAAAACTACGGTGTCAAGGAGGGTGATAAGGTTACTATTTGTATGCCAAACACCCCAGAGGGTATTACTATGGTTTACGCTGTAAATATGGTTGGCGCTGTCTGTAATATGGTCCACCCCTTATCATCAGAGAAGGAATTAGAGTATTATATCAAGGTGGCAGAGTCCAAATACGTGATGGTTATCGACGCTGTATTTGATAAGATTTACAGGTTAAGAGATACTGCTGGCTTAGAACGCATCATTGTCGTGCGCCCATCAGATGGTCTAGGTTTCTTAAAGCAAAAACTTTACAGATTACTGCACGTCAAAAAAGTTCGCCTACCGATGAACGATGGCCGGGTAGTTCTCTGGGAAGATTTTATCGCCAATAGCTATTTCTATCAGGGAAGCTACCACGAAGACCGTGGTGGTGCCGATCCTGCCATTATCATGTACTCTGGAGGCACTACGGGCGCTCCTAAGGCGGTTATGCTTTCAAACCTTAATATCAACGCAGAATCTATCTGCGACGCCACTATGATACGCCAAATCGTCCCAGGGGCTAATGTTTTGTCTATTTTGCCACTATTTCACTGCTTTGGGCTAGGTGTTTGTATTCACACCCCTCTCTGTAAAGGTATGGAATGTAACCTTATTCCAGCCTTTTCGCACAAGCTATTTGCCGATATTTTACGCAAAAACACCCCTAGCTTCATCGTAGGCGTGCCAACACTCTTTGAAGCCCTTATCAATACCAAGCTCGGTCCAAACGACCTCGAGTCTGTTACTGCTGTAATCTGTGGTGGCGATACTTTAAATAGCACCCTCAGAGATAAAGTTAACGAATTCTTGGCTGCTCACGGTTCCAAAGCCAAAATCCGCGTCGGTTATGGTCTTACCGAAGGTTCTGGCGCAGTTTGTCTCTCCCCAGAAAACGCCTTTAAAGACGGCATCATCGGTGCTCCGATGCCGAATATGGACTTTAAAATCGTCAAACCAGGCACCAAAAAAGAAATCAAAAATGGGGAAGATGGCGAAATTTGTATTTCTGGTCCACTTGTAATGATGGGCTATCTTGGTGACGAAGAAGAAACCAAAAAGGTAATCAAAGTTCACGATGACGGCAAAGTCTGGCTTCACACCGGCGATATCGGTCATCTTGGTGATGATGGTTTGATTTACTTCGGTCAGCGCCTCAAACGTATTATTATCTCGTCAGGCTACAATATCTACCCAACCCACCTCGAATCTATTATCAACTCGCACGAAGCTGTTGAAACTTCTATCGTCATCGGTATCGACCACCCACACAAAGGTCAGGTGCCAAAAGCCTTTATCGTTCTAAAAGAAGGTTACAAGCCAGGCAAACGTATCGAAAAAGAAATCAGAGAATTACTCTCGAGGAACATTCCAGTTTACGCTATGCCAACTGCTTACGAATTTAGAGATGAACTTCCAAAAACTCTCGTTGGCAAAGTCGCCTTCAAAAAATTAGAAGCTGAAGAGAAGCAGAAATAGAAAATCACAATATTGAGGAACATCAAGCACAAAATCTTTGATTTTGTGCGCGCAGAGGTGGAGCATCGTGATATAATCGAAGATTATCACGATGCGAAACTTCCGAAATATTGTGATTTTCTATAATTTAGTCTTACTCGCAATCTAAGTTTTAAAGGTTTTTGCTTCAAAAAGTGATTTTTGCGCCACTTCGGGAAATACTTTTTCAGCATCTCGCGCGAGAACAAAAAGCCTTCTTTTCCTTCCGGGAACTTAGAAAAATCAGAGGCCGAGTCAATCAAAAGATTCCAAATAAAGAACCATTCCAGCTCATCGTGGTATTCTTTTGCCGCCCCCATTCTTAAAAATCGATTATAAAGTCCGGTTAGCGCCGGGAAAATATCAAGATAATGTGGGTCCCACCGAGATTTATGCAGCACCGAATCTTCATTTTGGTAGTAAGTATAAAGTGGTTTATCTACGGAAGCAAATTTGTCAGTATATAAAATTAGGGAAGAAATTAGTTCCATATCTTCGTGGATAATGCCTTCCTTAAATAAAAATCCATTAGAAACCCACCAAGATTTTAGAAAGACAAATTGCCACGGGCCAGCACCATACCTCACGAACCGACTTTTATAATCAGAAGATTTAGGGTCAATTGCCGAAAGATAGTCAGAATGTCCATCTTCATACACGCGTTTTGCACCCATCATCGTAATGTCTGCCTTGGATTTACGAGCCTTTTCTATCAAGAGTTTGATGCTGTTTTCGGCTATGGTGTCATCAGCATCTACAAACCAAATATATTCGCCAAGAGCGTGGGGGACGCCAAAATTTCTCACTGCTGCTGCGCCCCTTGTCGGGCACTGTAAAATCTTAATTCGAAGCGGAGATTTTGCCGCAAATTCCTTAGCGATTTTTATGGAATCATCGGTCGAACCATTATCTACCAAAATTACTTCTGCCGACACTTTAGAAAGTGCCACCGCCTTAAAAACAGACTGAAGGCACCGGTCTAGGTATTTTTCTGCGTTATAAACTGGAATTATGACAGAAAGTAACATAATTAAATTATACCACCTGTGGTATAATTAGTTCATGATTTGGAAAATTCTTTTGATTTTAATTGTCTCAATGGTCCCTTTGATCGAGCTTAGAGGCGCTATTCCTATCGCCATCGGCATGGACTTGGGTCTTCCCGAATGGGCAGTTCTAATTATCGCTCTAATTGGCAATATTCTCCCTGTTCCAATCATCTATTTATTCGCCCAAAAAGTCCTCAAATGGGGCCAAAAATGTAAAATCAAATGGTTTAAAAAATTCTGCAATTTTTGCTTGGAAAAGGGCAAAAAAGCCGGCGACAAAATGTTGAAAAAAGCCAAAGCCGGCGTTTATGTGGCGTTGTTTTTGTTTGTAGCTATCCCAATTCCAGGCACCGGCGCCTGGACCGGCACGCTTGCTGCCAGCATTCTCGATCTAGATTTCAAAAAATCTATGCTCGCCGTCATTGCCGGCGTCATTACCGCCGGCTTAATTATGCTACTCGTCTCACTAGGCGTTTTCAGAGTTTTGTTTGGGTGATATAATTCATAGTATGAAAAACATTGTGGAGATCAAAAATTTTAAGATGCAGTTTGGAAACAAAACTGTCATCAAGGACTTGTCCTTTGATGTCAAAGCCGGCGAGATTTTTGGGCTGCTTGGCTCCAACGGCTCCGGCAAAACTACTACTTTAAGGGCGCTTTTAGGTTTTTACCAACCAACCAAAGGCGAACTTTTAATAAACGGCAAAAAATACGACCCAGAAGATACTTCAATCACTATCGGGTATTTGCCAGAAGAGCGCGGTCTTTATAAAAAAGAAACCGTCCTAGATAATATGGTTTATTTTGGTGAGCTCAAAGGCTTGAAAGACCCAAAAGACTGGTCTATGAAATATCTAAAGCGTGTCAAACTAGAAGACAAAGCCACCGAGAAGCTCGAAAAACTTTCTGGTGGTCAGCAACAAAAAGTTCAGCTTGGTGTCACGATTATGGGCGATCCAAAACTTTTGATTTTAGACGAGCCTACCAAAGGTTTTGACCCAATAAACCGAAGACTTCTTATGGAAATTATTGAAGAAGCCCACGAAAAAGGCGCTGCTATTATCATGATTACTCATTACATGGACGAAGTAGAAAAACTTTGCGACCGTGCGATTCTTTTAAAAGATGGCGTGGCTCACGCTTACGGCACCATCGCCGAAATCAAGAAGCAGCACAAAAACAAATCCTTAGAACAAATCTTTATAGATGTATATGGAGGCGAAGATGAATAACCCACTTTGGACCGTTACCAAATTTGAATTTATCAGACAGATCAAAAAACCATCTTTTTGGGCAACAATTATTTTAATTCCACTTCTTGTCATTGCGATGATGACGATTTCGGTTTTGGTCTCTTCAAATAATACTTCCACGCCTACCATTGACGAAAACACCAAAGTTGCCATCACCGACGAAGCCAAAGTCTTTCCGGCTGGTTTCCCAATGGTGGTGGACTATACCGAAGAAGAAGGGAAGCAAAAAGTCGTAGATGGCGAAGTAGATTTGTATTTCTATATTCCAGCTGATTTTGCAGAAAACAAAAAGGTTGGTTTTTATCACATTTCTGAAGGTCTAGAAATTTTCAATATGGATGGCCAGGCTATCAAAGGCATTTTGAATCAAGCGGTAGCTTCCAGATTTTCCGATTTAGACGTCACTGCGCTTACTGGTAATTTTGAAGTCACCGACAACAAACTCACCACCACCGGCGAAGATTCCAACGCCCTCGGCAAAGCCATTATTCCATTTTTGTTCTTGGTGCTATTCTTCTTTCTAATCACGCTCTTTGGTGGGCGCATGCTAATGACCGTAGTAGAAGAAAAAGAAAATCGCATCAGCGAGATGATTTTAACCAGCGTTTCTACCAAACATTTAATTGTGGGCAAGATTCTTTCAATGATGCTGCTTGGCCTCATTCAAATCGCCACACTAATTATACCGGTTATCGTGGCGCTAATTATTTATAAAGACAACGAAATGGTTAGTGGTATCATTTCTAGCATTGAGTTTGATCCGGCGGCAATTATCACCAACCTGCTTTTATTTGTATTCTCGTCATTTTTGGCTACGGGGCTGCTTACTTATATCGGCACCATCACACCCACTGCCAAAGACGCTTCACAATTTATCGGCCCGGTGATTATCGGCGTAGTCTTTCCGCTCTACTTTATGTCTGCCTTTATGGCTACCGAGCCTACTGGGTTTGTTTATTTCTTGACCTTTTTCCCACTCACTGCGCCTACCGCGATGATGCTTCGAAGTGCCTTCGGCACACTTACCACACCAGAGCTTTTGATTGGTCTTATTGAAATTGCAGTATTGTCAGTCATCGTCATCAAAGCCACCATCAGAAGCTTCCAGAAAAACGCTATCAACTTTGGTCTTAGCTTTCCAAAACTAAAACTCAGAAAATAGATACATATTAGATACATATTCTTGACAAATAGATACATATTTGCTAAAATGTATCTATGAATGAAAAAGACCAAATCTATAATATCATTTCAAAAAACCCAGGTGTTTTTGCTTCTAAAATTGTGAAATTAGGGAATTTTTCCCAACGCACCTATGTTAGTCGCCTGCTCAGTCAATTAGTGGCAGAAAAGCGCATTCGCCGCGAAAAACAGGGAAGGAACGTAATTTATTTTGTATCAGACGTTGTTATTGGCTTAGAAGAAAATCTCAAATTAAAGGGTCTTCACGAGGACGAAATTTGGGCCAAACTTAGAAAAACTACTACCTTTTTAAACGATATTTCCGAGCAAGCGGAGAATATTCTCTATTTTGCTTTTACCGAAATGCTCAATAACGCCATTGATCATTCTCACTCCGGTGTAGGCTATGCCAAAATTTGGTTAGAAGATAATAAACTCAAATTTATTGTCAAAGATAGCGGCATTGGTGTTTTTAAAAATGTGATGGCTGAAAAACATCTTGCATCAGAAACCGAAGCCATTCAAGAGATAGTCAAAGGCAAACTCACTACTGCTGCTCGTCGCCATTCTGGTGAAGGTATTTTTTGGACCTCAAAAATTGCCGATAAATTTATATTAAAAAGTTATAAATATGAATTGGTTGTAGATAATAATATAGAAGATTATACTATTAAAAAATTAGAAAAAAACCTTATTGGGACCGAAGTTTATTTTGAAATTTCCAAAAATACTTCAAAATCTATTCGTAAAATATTCCGCGACTATACTTTTGATACCGAGCACCTAACTCTAGATACCACGGCTATCCCGATTAATTTATATAGCGAAGGTGATATTTGGATCTCTCGCTCTCAGGCCAAAAAAGTTCTTGCCGGTCTTGATAAGTATAAAAAAATTATTTTCAATTTTGCTGGGGTGGAAGTGATTGGCCAAGCCTTTGCCGACGAAATTTTCCGTGTCTTCAATATTGAACATCCAGATATAATTTTAGAACCCATCAATATGTCTGACAGCGTTAAACTAATGGTCTCTCACGCTCAAAACGACCTTACTGGAAGAAATAAATTATGAAAAATCTTTGCCAAAATGTAGCTATGAATTATGCCGACATAAAACTTACGCTTACCAAAAATATCGATGACAAATTTCAGGCTTTTGAAGCCAAAGGCATTCCCACTGAGCGGCCGATTTTAGGTGTGCGCGTGCCGATTATTCGCGAAATCGCCAGAAGTGTCCCGCGCGAAAATGTCAAGAAAATTCTAGAAGAAAAACCAATCTCTATGGAAGAAGTGATGCTCCGCGGGATTTTGATTTCGTGTTTGAATTACGACGAAATGCTAGAATATTTCGACTCCGAAGTAGCAGAAATTGTAGATTGGTGTTCATGCGACATTTTTTGCTCGAGCTTAAAACCACTCATCAAAAAGCACCGCCAGGAATTCTTTGAACAAAAAATTGACCCACTTTTGCAGGGAAAAGGCGAATTTGGAGTCCGCGTGGGGCTAGTTTTGCTACTCGGAAGCTATGTTACAGAAGATTATCTCGCCGTGATTTTTGACCGTGTAGAATCGCTAAGAAACAGGGAAGAATATTATATCAAAATGGCCATCGCTTGGCTAATCGCCGAATGTTTCGTCAAATATGAAGAAGAGACTCTGAGTTATCTCAAAGTCTCTCACCTTCCGAAATGGACTTTTAATAAGGCCATTTCCAAAATTTGCGATTCACTTCGTGTAGAGCCGGACGTCAAGAATTATCTTAGAACTCTGCGCCGCAAGTAAAGTCCTGCCGCAGCAAGAACAGCCAAAATTGCTATGATAGCAGTAGTATCTTCTGCGCTACCACCTTCGGCGGTAAAGACGCCAGTATCTGGTGCACCAAGACCACTCTTGGAAGTAGAGTCAGAATCTGAGCTATCTTCATCGCTACCATCGGTTACGGTAGTGGTGCCAGCAATATAAACGCCAGCACCCATTCCAGATTCGGCTTCAATAGTATCATTGGTAAAATGGTAACCAGAAGCCAACATGCCACTAATAGCAGTAGTGTCATCGGTGTTATCAACCGTGATGGCACGACCATTTGCGCCAGTACCAGTAAAGGTGCCACCACTCAAAGAGACCGTGCTCCCATCCGGGATGCCACCTTCAAAGGCTAGGCCGCCTCTAGCGCCACTGAACGTGCCACTAGCAATGTTCAAAGAATTGAGACCACCAAAGACCAAAATCCCAAAATCATCATCAGAAGCAAAAGAAGAATTGCCAGTGATAGTAATGTCTCCACCCCCAATATAGGCTGCGCTAGCCTCACCAGCCGTAAAAGTGGCATTATTGATAGTGACAGTGTTTACGTTATTGATATTAAGCGCTGCCCCCCACCCTTCACCAGTATAAGAACCACCATCGATAGTCACTTCGGCATTGGCATTATCGATAGTCACGCTACCAGTGAGATTTACATCGGTAAGTGTAACCTCATCGGCAGTAATAGCAACATCACCGGTAATAGTCCCGCCATCTGGGTTAGAGATATTGACGTCATTTTGAAGTACTAATCCCCACCTCATAGCAGGAGTAAGAGAATCATCAATGACGGGCATCGCGACATCACCCTCTTGAGTCCAATCGCCCTCGTTTAGAGTACAGAATTGTCCACCACCATCATCACAGAATATACCCTCTGTGTTATGCCCAGCTGCAGCCACTGCTGCATCAACATTAGTTTGATTCAGAGTATACCCTACCGCCAAAGCTTGCGGGGCACACAAAACACCAACACCAAGCGCAATCGCTGGTGTAGTGAGAATTGATAGTTTTTTCATACAACAACCTCTTTTAATTATATTGCCTCAATTATATAAAATACAGAGGCAGTATGCAAGCAGTACCGTTATCATTAAACTAGCCAAAAACAGAAAAATATGTTATAATAGAACGAAAGGTGGGTGTTTTTTAACAAGGAGGTGGTTTTGTGAAGGCTAAAGTAACTGTAGAAATTGAAAAGTGCTCTAAATGTCCATATCATGAGCAACAATCTGGCAGCCGTTGTACGATAGAAAACAGAGAAACGCATGGCGACGTTCCGGATTGGTGCCCGTTCATCTTAAAGGAGTATCTCACGTTCGCTTGGGAACTCACTGAGGATCAAGATTGGATTTCTGCGATGAATGCAAATACCAAGAACATCTGGAATTCGCCAGAATTGGCATTTGACCGGGGCATCAACTACGCCACAAAGACGGCTGAGATCACAAAGGCGTTTTTAGAAAACTTAAAGGACAGTGCTTTTAAAGACTTCTTCTATGATGATGCCTGCCACTCAGTTGAGCGCGACAAACATGTTGCAACCATTGCGGCTTTACTCTGTGAGGTTAATGTGAAAAATGAACCTAAGAAAACTATAATCAATAGATTTTTGGAAAAATCTGGACTTTCAGAGGAAGACAAGGACATCATCACCGATGTGATTTTACATTACAACGAAAGAGATAAGCTCTTCAGGGACTTCGACAAAATGAAAGAGCTTGCCAAAGTCCATAAGACGAAGCCGATTTTGGATACCGGCACTGCCGCCAAGGTTGCGCTACTTTTGGCAAGCGCGCTCAACATCGGGCCGGACCGCGTTACCACGTCAACGTATGAAGTTAATGCTCATACATTTGATAACAACATCCGCACTTTGGCGCTGGCTTTCAAGCACATCGAAAAGGTCGATTTCAGGCTTACCTACAACGAGAATCTTGGCAGAAGCGCTTATCGTTCACCCAAGAACGCAGCCGAGCTTCACTATACCGTTTCGGATGGTTTTGATGTCGGCGCTCTCAAGTTTTGGCCGGAATTAGTTATGATTCCACGCGATATTGCCAAAGACTTTTTCGGTTTTAGAAGCTTCAAGTTTTTTGTCAACGACAAAGAAATTAACACGAGTCGTTTCGCCAAAAACACCAGCGAAAACGGCTAATACCACCCACCTTAGCCCCGCTTTTACAAGCGGGGCATTTTTGTGTTATAATTGAATAAATAGCATAAGGAGTTTATCAATGTTAAAGAAAACCAGCAAGAAAACTAAAGTTTCATCAAGTATCCGCCCATCGGTAGGAATTATTTTTGCTTTGAGCATAGCACTAATTATCTCTATTATCATTAGTGTCGTTTCTTTCACTCAACTAAAAACGTATGAGTCTGATATAGCAACCAAAAAGCTCGAAGTTTTTGATGATCTTGCCGAAAGCTATATTCGCGATATGGATTTAATAGTGAACGACCAAGACGCCAATACTTACATCACCGGCTATGGCATCTCAGATGAAAATGATGTATTCTACATTACTTTTGATTTTGTGCTAGACCCTATGGAAGGCGCTCACCACGGCATTCTCTATATTGAATGGGACGCTGAACACGGTAGCTTTGGCCACGCCTACTCATATCACGACGACGCTTCCTATCATCCAGATGGCATCTATTACCGTATTGTAGAATAGTTTAAAATGGATAGAAAACTCAAAATTCACGGTGTTTATAAACATTTTAAAGGTGGGCTTTATCTAGTAGAAGATATTATTTATCATTCCGAAACAGGGGAGAAAATGGTGGCCTACCGTGCCCTATACGGCGACAATAAACTCTGGTGCCGGCCGTATGATATGTTTATGGAAGAAATCGAACCCGGCAAATATCGGTTTGAGGAAGTGAAGGGCTAAAAAAATAATGCCTAAAAGGCATTGTTTTTTTGTGGCTCCCGGGACTGGACTCGATTCGAAGAACGAGTCCAAGAAAAAAAGACCCATAGGTCTATGGCTCCCGGGACTGGACTCGAACCAGCAACCTCGAAGTTAACAGCTTCTTGCTCCACCATTGAGCTACCCGGGATCATAAGGTATAGTACCTCTATTATAGCATATTTTCTCAAAATGTGGTAAAATTAACAGAATGGAAGAAAAAACGATACAGATTGCAGGTTCTATTACTGTGGACGAATTAGCAAACGCCCTTGGGCTTTCTGTTACCGAATTAATTGGGACACTGTTCAAAAATGGTATCGTTGCTACTATCAACCAAAGACTAGATTACGAAACTGCCCAGATCATCATCGATGAATTGGGGCTTAAAAACGTTAAACTCGAGAAGAAAAACACCGCTACCAAGACCTCTGATTATCACAGAGAACTATCAGATAAAGCCGTTTTACGCCCGCCAGTAGTAGCCGTAATGGGGCACGTCGACCATGGTAAAACCACATTACTCGATACTTTATTGAACAAGAAAACCGTCGAAGGCGAAGCCGGTGGTATTACTCAACACATTTCGGCTTATCAGCTAAAATATAATGATAGATTAATCACTTTTCTAGATACCCCAGGGCACGAAGCTTTTGCTGCAATTCGCCAGCACGGCGCTCTGCTTACTGATATCGTAGTTATTGTAGTCGCTGCCGATGACGGCGTAAAACCACAAACCGTAGAAGCCATCAACTTTGCCAAATCTGCCAACGCCAAGATTATTGTGGCTATCAACAAAATCGATAGGGAAGGCGCTGACATCGATCGCACCAAAGCTGACCTCTCAAATCACGGCCTTCAGCCAGAAGAATGGGGCGGCGACATTACTATGGTCCCAATTTCTGCTAAGCAAAATCAAAATCTCGATCAGCTTCTTGATATGATTTTACTCACTGCCGACATTGAGGAACTAAAAGCCGACGTCGATATCCCAGCCGAAGGTCTTGTTATTGAATCTCATATGGAAACCGGCAAAGGCTCGGTAGTAAATTTACTTGTAACCGGTGGGGAATTAAAAACCGGCGAGTTTGTCGTGGCAGGCTCTACCTATGGCAAAGTTCGCACGATGTTAGATTGGAAGGGCAAACCAAAAGGCAAAGCCACCCCATCTACTCCTGTCACCATCACTGGCTTTAAAGAACTTCCAAACTTCGGCGATAGATTCACAGAAGTCGCAGACGAAAAAACTGCCAGAAAAATGGCTCTTCTAAATGCCCAAGCCGCTGCCGACGAATCTGCCAATGCTAATGTCACCTCAACCGACCTTCTTCGCATGATGAACGTTGCCGACAACTCCAAAGTCTTTAACGTGATCGTCAAAGGCGATGTTTTAGGCTCTGTTACAAGCGTAGTAGATAGCCTCAAAATGATTGATACTCACGGCGAAATCACCTTAAATATCGTTTCAACTGGCGTTGGCGACATCAACGAAAACGACGTCTATATGGCCGCTGGCGAAAACACCGTCGTTTATGGTTTTAACGTAGGGGTGCCAATCAACATCTCAAAGATGGCTGCGCGCGATAATATTCCGGTTCGCACCTACAAAGTGATTTACGAACTCCTAGACGATGCCAAAAAAGAGATGGAAAATCTCTTGGATGCCGAAATCGTCGAAGAAGACAAAGGCGAAATGAAAGTCCTCGGGGTCTTTCGTACAGAAAAGACTAGCATCATCGCCGGTGGGGAAGTCCTAAAAGGCGACGTAAAACCAGGTTATCTTGCTCGTATAGTCAGAGATAAAAAATTCATCGGCGAAGCTGAAGTGACTAGCACTCAAAAAGAAAAAATGGATGTCCCAGCCCTTGTGGCCGGCGAAACCGGTGGCTTGGCTCTTAAAACTAAGAGTAAAATCGATCTCCAAATCGGCGACAGATTATCATTCTTCACTCGCGAAACCAAAAAACGCACCCTCTAATTTTTGGTGGGCTCTTGACATCTCACGGGGGGGGGGGTATAATTAGATGCAATAATACGGAGGTGTAATGGAAGGTAAATACGAAGCCACAGTAAGCAGTAATGGCAATAGTGAAAATACCGGTTGGGAATCTGTCGCCGCTATGGCAGGTAAACAAGCTGGCGAAAACCATGAGGTAGCTAGCGAAGTTAAAGTTCGCCTACTCGACCCAGAAAAAGACGATCTAAATCGTGCAGCGAATTTAATATACCAAGTTGATCCTTATATTTGCCCTGATTTCTTTGGTGATGCCGAGCGCGCTGAAAAAATGGGGCCACTAATTTTTGGCGAAGAAGGTGGTCTGTTTGACCCAAATCACACTATCGTAGCTGAAGAGGATGGCAAACTCCTTGGTATCTTGGTCTATGCCGACAATACCATCAAACCTTGGGATACTGAAGGAATGAAGGAAAAGGTTGAGAACCTTGGTATCGAGATGCCAGAACAGTTTGATCGTGCAAATAAAAACTATATGGAAGCCGTCACAGAAGACGCCAGAAGTTTGCCAGATGGTGTTGCCGAAGTTGAATGGTGTGCCACAGATTTATCAGCTCGTGGCAAAGGTGTTGCGTCAAAAATGTTTGAAAAATTCTTAAGCCTTCCATATCAAGAACAACACTTAACTGTCCTAGCCGACAATCCACCAGCTATCCATCTCTATGAAAAGAATGGGTTTGAAATTGTCTCTAGCCAAACCGGCTACCCAGACGAATCAGTTAAAACTCATAACATGGTCCGTAAAAACAAATGAAAATAGTCATTCCAGAATCAAACGATCCAATTATTAAAGAGGCCGCTGATATTTATGAAGACGTATCGCTTGTGCCGGCCAGAGATTTAAACGAGGCCGCGAACTTGGTAAACGCCGGCGCGGTTGATACGATGATTTCCGGGTTTAATTATTCTACGCGAGATGTGATTCTTTGTTTCAAAGAAAATTTCAAAATGACTTCGGAATTTTTCTCTAGTTGTTTTATTTGTAGTAAAAATGGTCAAAATATAGCAATTGCCGATGGTGGTGTCAACAAAGACCCCACTAAAGAGCAATTATATTGCATCGTAGAAGACACTGCCAAAACTTTCCAAAAATGTTTTAATGACCAGCCAAGAATCGCAATGCTTTCGTATTCTACCAATGGTTCTGGTGGCAAAAACCCTGATTTAGAAAAAATCTATTTTGTAATTTCCGAGATAAGACAAAACCACCCAGAGTGGCTAATCGATGGCGAAATGCAATTAGACACCGCGATGAGCCATCAAATTTCCGAGAAAAAATTCCCAAATTCCGCCATCCAGGGCCATGCCAATATTTTAATTGTCCCAGATTTAAACTCTGGCAACATTCTGTATAAATCTCTAGAATATTTAGGTGGATGGCGAGTGGCCGGGCCAATTGTTCAGGGTTTCGATAAGCCGCTAGCAGATTTATCTCGGGGAAGCACAGTAGATAATGTCAGTTTTACAATTGAAATTATTGAGAGGTTGTATGGAAAAAGATAATTTCAGCGCTGAGCAAGATAATACCAGCCAGCCGTCTGAGGTGGTAGAATACCCAGATTTTGACCCAGATAAAGCCAAAAAACTTCGGGAGACCGAGGCAATTAAATTAGCCATTGGCGAGCAAAAAGTAACTTTTTTGAAAAATATTGATGCAAAAATCGCTAGCGGAGAATTGCCGGACTTATATAAAGATGTGGGCAGAAAAAGGGAGATTTGGAGTGCCGGAATAGAAGTAATACCCGCCGAACAAATAGAAACGACTGAAGAACATCTAGGAAGAGCCTTCGCAAACCATGTCTCCGACCGTTATAGAATGAATGATGGTAGATTGGCTTATCGCCACGAGGTCCAATTTCCGGAAGACATTTTTGAATACGATGCAGGCGAACAAACGATAAGGCACGAATTTTCGCATATGCTAGAAGGCCTAAATAGTGATTTAGTCGCGGGGATGAATAGACTATTTGAAGATGAGAATAGTTATCTCGGCACATGTATTAACGAGGGCATGACAGACTACATGGCAGAATTAGTTTCTGGCCAAAAAAATGTTTACGAGAAAGATGAAAAAAATGGCAAAATACCTGGCTACCCAAGATACTATAAATTCATCAAATTCTTAAGTTCTGCCGGTGCTACTAAAGTAGATATGAAATATTTTGTGGATGCTTATTGTCTAAGTGGTGATGAGGGCGACCAAGCCGTCGCCACGCTTAGGAACAAACTTGCCGAGGCTTTCCCTACAGAAAATGGCATAAACCCATTAGACAACCTCGCCGCCCACAACCAAGACCAAATTGAATATTGGATCACGACTTATACTCAAAATATGTAGATTGCCATAACTATTTTGTGTTATAATAAGCTTATGAATTTTGACGAAAACTTTTTACAAGAAATGGGTCTTTCGGCGATGCCGGCAGACAAAAAACAAGAATTTTTGAATTATATTCAAGAGGAACTAGAAGTTAGAATTGGCGAGCGTATTTCAAAAGGCCTCACCGACGAACAGCTCCAGGAATTTGACTCACTTCTCGGCACTGAAGCTGCTGCCGAGTGGCTTCAAAAAAATCGTCCAGACTACCGCGAAATCGTCAATCGCTGCATCGAAGAAATGAAAGATGCTATTACTAAAAATCGCGCTAAACTACTAGCTTAATTATTTTCCGTATCCATTAAGGAAACTTTTTGCGTCCATTGGTTTTTTACCCTCTGGCTGCAAGAGGTCAATAGATAAAATTTTGCCATCAGCACACTTTAAAGGAATTAGGGCTGTCTCACCCTGCTTTACTATATGCGCCTCTAAAATGATGCAATTTTTGCCAAAAAACGTATATTTAGGTTTTGGATAACCTTGAAAAGCCACGATTTTACGTAAAGTCTGCTCGGCCGTATCTGTTTCTGGTGTCAAAAATGACATATTTTTATTTAATTTGCCACAGTAAGTAGCCCTTGAATCATCTTGTGCCACTGGCTCAGGCCACTCCTTAGCCTTCAACAGAGAAGAGACCATCGCCGCCCCCATTTCCGCCAAAGTTCTATAGAGGTAATCTTTCAAATCGCTAGAAAGTGGCACATTCTCTATTGTAGCCTGGGAATAAATCGGTCCTGCATCCATCGCCTTAGCGAGTTTCATCACAGATACGCCAAAGTTTGTGTCACCATTAAGAATCGCACTTTCAATCGGCGAAGCACCCCTGTAAAGAGGCAAAAGCGACGGGTGAATATTTAAAATCCCCTCTGGTTCAAAAGCCTCCAGAACAGAGGAGGGAATCAAAACCCCAAACGAAGCCAAAACACCGATTGCATCAGGGTTTTCTTGTTTTAACCTTACCACCTCTGATAAATCTTCTTTATCGTGCGCGTGAAAAACCACCTCAAAATCAGAGAGCGCACCAAGGGCATACGAAGATAGAGGTCCATTCCCAAAAAAGATGATTTTTCGCTTAGAATTACTCTTCGCCCCAGAGTTTGTCATTATTTTTTATCTCCTTCTCGTAATCTTCTACCGGCAAAAGCTCGCCTTTGCTATCCATTTTGTAAAATGCATCTTTTTTGTCGCGAATATGATCAATAAAGAGAACCCCATTAAGGTGATCAATTTCGTGTAAAAGCGTCCGAGCGAGTTCGCCAGTAGCCTTAATTCTCACCTCTTTACCGTCCTCTGTTTTAGCCTTTACTCTCACCTTAAAAGGACGAGGCACTTTGCCATAAATATGAGGCACCGATAAACACCCCTCAAAATCAGTTACCGTCTTACCTTCGGTCTTAGTCACCTCTGGGTTGATAAAGGCTGTAAAATGCGCGTTTTTCTTGTCTTCCATATCATCGCGAATAATAATAATACGCTTCAGAACCCCCATCTGAGGTGCTGCCATCGCCGCCGAGAGCTCATAAGGGTGCTTGGCCTCCCAATCCAGAGACAATTTCCGCATATTTTCAATCACATCAAGAATTTCGTCGTCAATTTTTGCGACTTTTTCCGATTTCTCCCTGAGCCTTTTATCTGGCGTGGTAATAATTTTCATAAGCTTAATTATATCATAAAAGGGAAGGTAAGTCCAGGGAAGAATGAAAACTAGCATCTAACCCAGAAAGCACATCTACTAAGGCTTTTCTAGAGGAAGATCTTATTATGATTTCCCAGGTAAAACCACGCGCCGTTCGCTCATGGAACGCCGGCTGAGGTGGCGAAACCAAAAACCGCGAATCAGAAGAGAGCTGATTATAAAGCGCCCGAATCTTTTTTAGCGCCGTGGCCTCTGTTTTGGCCGTCGCCGAGGCCTTTGCCACAAATTTAAATGGCGGGAACCCTCCACGTCGCCTCTGTTTTAACAGGTATTCCGAAAACCCCAGATAATCTTCCGAAATTGCAAAATTGATCACCGGGTGCTCTGGCCGAAAAGTCTGGATAAAGACCTCAGCTTGCTCCAGATGCCCACGTCCCACGCGCCCCATCACCTGAGTAATTAGCTGAAATACTCGTTCTTCGGCACTAAAATCAGGGAGAGACAAGCCAGCATCAGCTTGCACCACCCCTACGGTGGCCAGAAGTGGCAAATCTAACCCCTTAGCGAGAGTCTGTGTTCCCACCAAAATATCTACCTCGCCGTCTTTTACCTCTTGATAAATCTCTTCTAAGCCCTCGCCTTTTTTAGTATCTCCGTCAAAACGTTTAATTCTAGTCTTTGGAAACAGCCGTTCCAGTTCACTCTCTAAAAGCTTCGTCCCAAAGCCCTTGTGGATCAGCCCAGCAGCCCCACAATGAGGGCAAGATGAAGGCACCTTACTCTTATAGCCACAAGTATGGCAACGCATTTCATAGGTATCTACATGCAAAGTCAGTGGCAAATAACAGGTAGGACAGAGCAATTCCTCGCCACAATTTTCGCAAATCGTTAGAGGAGAAGACCCTCGCCGGTTATGAAAAATCAGCGTTTGGCGCCCATTTTTAAGATTGTCAGTGATAGATTTTAAGAGGTCGTTAGAAAAATACCGATTCTTTGTAAAATTATCACGATTTTTAAAATCAATAATTTTGACCTCTGGTTTTATGGCAGTTTTTTTGGCCTTTTCAGATAAAGTTATAAGAGAGTTCTTTTGACGCGCCAGATAAAAATCTTCCAAAGTCGGCGTGGCCGAACCGAGAATACAAGGGCACTTTAAGATAGAGGCCATCTTGGAAGCTGCCCTTATCGCAGAGTATTTAGGGGTATTTTCTTGGTAGTAAGTAGATTCGTGTTCCTCATCGATGATAATTAGCCCCAAATCATCAAGGGGGGCAAACAGCGCAGAACGGGGCCCGATTACGATTTTAGGCGCGTCTTTTAAGAGGAGGGAATCAAAAATTCGTTGCCTTTCCACCTCTGTTTGTTTAGAGTGAATTACTGTTACAATATCGCCAAAAGTATCTTGAAACACCTTAACAAGCTGCCCGGTTAAAGCGATTTCTGGCACCAAAAGCACAACTGACTTTTGCCCGGAAAGGGCATCTAGAGCCATTTTAAGGTAGATGTTGGTTTTACCACTACCGGTAACGCCAAACAGCACTTTCGTGCCTTCTAGGGGTGTCTGAAGCCCTTTAAGCGCCATTTTTTGCGCAGGGTTGAGAGGGATGGAATAGGTCGGTGGCTGAAACCTGTTTTTCTCGAAGCATAAAGATTGATTTGAATTTTTAACACGTATATTCCTGCCGTCCCCGAGAGGTCCGTCCCGAAGGGACGGTTCTCTCGGCGGACCAGTGTATGACGTGCTTAAAAATTCAAGTCCAGCTGAGAGAAAAACAGGTTCAGCCACTTGTTCATGTTCGGTCTGTTCGGTTTTACCCCTAGAACGCCGCTTTTTCAAGACACCGGTAGGTAGCACCATACTCATCACGCTCGAGAGTGGCGCAGCGTAATACTCCGAAATCCATATCGCAATTTCAAGAAGATGTGATGGCAGTGGTTTTGAATACAAAACTCGTGTAATTTCCCGGCACTTAAATTTCGGTTGAGCAACTTTTTTGTATACTACGCCCGGAGCACGCCCTCGCATCAAAGGCACTTCCACGATAGAGCCCACCTCAACCGGTAGAGAAGAAGCATAGGTCAAAATACTTGCCCCCTTGCCCACCGCCTTTCCGACGACTACCTCCACATGCATATCTTAATTATATCATTGTTGTATTTTTTACAAAAGGTGTGGTATAATGGGGTAAGTTAAAGGAGGTAGAGTATGTTAGATCTGTTTATTTCGTCGCGTGTCCGTCGCAAAATTGTGGTGGTTTTTGCGAAATATCCAGATTTTAAGATACACTCTCGCGGTCTTGCCAAGCTTATCAAAGAAGACCCAGGCAACATTCAAAGAGAACTTCAACGTCTTGTGGATGGCAATTTCCTTGTAATGACCAAAAAAGGCGCTACTAGAATCTACCAAACCAACAAAAACTACCCAATTTTAAAGGAACTTCAGTCTATCGTCATCAAAAGCCAAAAGGGCGGAAAACCTTCAAAAACCATCAACTAACAGGGGTATCAAATGAACAAAATTTTTACTCAACTTGTAGAGGCTCGTGGGCTTTCTCCAGATTTTTTAAACCCAAAATATGAGAATCTCGAAAGCCCAGACCAGCTTCCAGATATGAAAAAGGCCCTAAAACGCATCGAAAAAGCCATAAAAAACAGGGAGAAAGTGCTAGTTTATGGCGACTACGATGTGGATGGCGTAACGGCTTCTACTTTAATGGAACAGGCCCTTAAAATGGCCGGTTTAACAGAGGTAGAAATTATGCTGCCAGACCGTTTTGTAGATGGTTACGGTATGAGTGAGCGGCTCATAAACCGCGCCAAAAAAGACCAAATCACCCTCGTTATTACGGTAGACTGTGGGTCGAGAAATCACGAAATTATAGATAAACTAAACCAGGCAAAAATCGATGCCATTATCACCGATCATCACGAATGTGAAAAGACCATACCAGAGGCAGCAGCAGTAATTAACCCACATCGCCACGACTATCACGGCCCCGAAGAATTAAAAGACCTCGCCGGCGTAGGCGTAGCCTTTAAACTTGCCCAAGGGCTAGTAAAAACAGGGAAAATCAAAGAGGGCCAGGAAAAGTGGCTTCTAGATTTAGTGCTTCTTGGCACGATTTGCGATAGCATGGTACTCTCAAAGGAAAATCGTATTTTGACCTATTTTGGCAAAATCGTCCTAGAAAAAACCAGAAGAAAAGGACTTTTAGAGCTGATGAAAAATGCTGGGGTAAAACAAATTACCTCAGAGTCTATCGGTTTTCAGATTGGACCTCGCCTTAACGCTGCTGGGCGTCTTGATACTGCCAAAATCGCCCTTGATTTATTAAGGGCTACCTCTAGTACCGAAGCTGCCGAACTCGCCAGAAAGTTAGAAGAACTCAATAAAAAACGTCGCGATGAGCAACGCGCTGCCGTCAAAGAAATCAGCAAAAGATACGAAGAACACCCGATAGACACCCCTGTAATTGTCGAAACCGGCGATTATCACGAAGGAGTTCTCGGCATTATCGCCGGCCGTTTGGCAGAAACTTATCATAAGCCAACTTTTGTTTTAACAGAGGTAGAAAAGGGCATTTTCAAAGGTTCCGGCAGAAGTTTTGGCGATTTCAATTTGGCCGATGCGCTTCTAAAAACCAAAGATATTATCGAAGGCGGAGGTGGCCACGCAGCTGCAGCCGGCGTGCAAATTAAACAAGAAAACCTCTATAAATTTTACGAAAAAATTAACGACTATTACAAGAGTCTAAAACTCAAAAACCAAGAGAGATTTTTAAAAACCAGCGCCGATTTAGACATCGAAGATTTGAAAGATTTCAACTTAGAACTTCTAGAAGATTTAAAGACCTTAGAGCCCTTCGGGCCAGGGAATGAAGAACCAATTTTCTGCCTAAAACAAGCCCAGATAATAGAGAAGAAGGCAATGGGCGAGGACCAAAACCACCTCAGATTAGATTTAAAGGCCAAAGACCACAAAACCATCAAATCAGTCGCCTTTTTCGCCCCCAAAGATTGGTTTAGTCTATACGAAGACGAAAAATATAATTTTCTCATCAAACCTACAGAAAACGAATGGAACGGCGTCCGCTCCATCGAGGCCCGTCTCATCGATATAGAAGCCTAAATAACAGATTACACTACTGGTGCAGAAATGTTCGCATTCGATCGTATTGCCGCCGAGCTCTTTGAGCTTACTTGCGATATAGACACGCCACCCGGTGGTGTTGTAATGAGTCTCGACTCGATGGTCCCGATAGGGGCCGAAATTGACGCTAATCGTATTCCGACTTGGCTGGTAGTAAGGGTAACAAGCGTAGATAGATCATTTACGCTTATAGAAGAGTTCGAAAAATTTATCACCTTGACCGCTGCCAAAGTTATGGAAAAGCTTATCAGAAAGGGCAGCGCAAAAGCTGCAGTAGAAGTGGGGGACAAAGACTATTACGTCATTACTAAAAACGACTAATTCTCACACCTCCTTGGCTCCCCCGGGGAGCCGAAATATCTTGAGTGGGGCCCGAGAAGTTTTATTACTCGGGCCTTTTTTATGTTATAATGAAATCAAAAGGAAGGTAGAATGAGGAAGGTTATTGTAAAATGCAAAGTGCATAACAGGGAACGTTTTGAGAAAAAATTAGAAGGCGTAGATTTAGAGTTTTCGCCGGTTTATTGGCAACACGACCGTGTGTTCGTTCCACGTGGCTACAAGGGAAGAAGCAACTTCCCACGCCTGATTATGCGCACCGAGATGCACGCCATCGACGACCCACCTACCTATCTTTTAAGTCTTCGTCGTCACATCGAAGATTCTGGCGTAGATATCATTGAAGATTGTCCGATTACCGATTATCAGGGAATGGTCAATGTAATTTTGCAGCTTGGCTTCAAACAATTCGGCGAAGTTTCGCGTCGTCGTCAAGAAATCAAAATGACCGAAAACACTATGCTTTACCTAGACACTTTAGACGAAAACAACACCATTTACGCCAAAATTGAATCAGTCTTATCAGAGAAAGAACCAGCCATGAAAGCCAAACTAGAGCTCATCAATACTCTAAGATCTTTCGGCGAAACCGACGTTATCGAATCTACTTATTTTGAACTTTAGCCCCGTGGTGGCTCGCCATCTGGCTCACCGAGAAGTTTTTTGCTCTTAATTTCGTAGCGTCTGCCATTTACCGGCGACACATAGTAATCTTCGTTTAGTAAATTTACAAACATCGTGAGGTCTTTGTCGTCCATAATGATAATCGAGCCATCATCATCAGTCATCAGCTCAAGCTGCATTTCGTCGGCATAATCAAGTAGTTTATCCTGTGGCATTTCTTCAGCAATATCCATTGCCTGAACTTTTTTGAGCAGAGGTTTTTTGTCCGCCAATAAACCATCCAAAGTCAAACCTTCAGAGAAGGAAAGTTTATATTTATCGCAAAGTTCTTTAGCCTTGGCTTCTGCCAAAACCTGCGATTTAAAATCATATTGGAACATATTTTCAAATTTGGACTGATTAAATACGATAATCGTGCCATCTACAATTGCCACTTGGTTGTCGGTTGGCATTTTGAGCGCGATTTCGGCAGAGAAAGGCTCAAAACTTTCGCCGTTAATTTCCCAAGAAGAACCACCTTTAAGCGCCGAAGACGCCGGAAGTAATTTGGCAATATAAAACGTTTTCATTCCATCATCGCCAGGGTAGGTAAACTTAGCGATAATACCTTTGACCTTTTTAAAATCGTATTCATTCTCAGAAAAATAATCGATATCTTTGTACTCGTGCTCAATCAAATGAATCAAAGTATCCGCTCGTTCTACCTTGGAAAGGGAAGCGCGGTAGATTACGTTATCTTCGCCATCGGCCTTTTCGTAATCTCTACATTCCAAACCTTTTTCGGCTTCTTCAATAATATAAGACACCGCTTCTTGAATAAAAATCGACTTTACCGCCCCTGTCAATTTATCGGAATAGCGAATTTTGTACGGAGTGTAATTTTTATTAAATAAAAACAGCTCTGCCGACACATTGTTTTTTATCGCATCTACTTGGTTCGCCCACAAGAACACATCAAACGGTTCTTCAGTTTCCATAATTTACCTCACTTTATTTTTTACCATTATACCACACTTGTGGAAAACTCTCATATAAGAAAATGTAAAAAAAGTCAAAAAAAGCACTTGCATTTTTTGAAAAAACATACTATACTGAGATTAGTGGAAAGTCATCACAAAAACCCACAAACAAACACGCACATTAAAAAGGTTTGAGAACGGCCAACTAGGAGTTTCGGCGCGCATTAATTTTAAGCGAAATGCGAAATCAAAATCGTGCGCACCTTCTTTAACACACCTCCCAATAAAAACTCTATCGGTCGTCAAGACCAAACACAATAAGTCTCTCAACGGCTACAATTTTTATAATTGTGGTAGATAGATTGTGTTAAAACAAAAAACAAATAAACACAAACCCGCTGAAATTTCTAGTTGAGCGTTCTCAAACAAAGAATATATATTGTATAATATATATATGGAGAAATTACATATTCCGGTATTACTACCAGAAGTTTTGGCAGGGCTCCAGCCTAAAGTTGGCGAGAAATATTTAGATCTCACAGCAGGTTATGGAGGACACGCTGCAGAAATTTTGGGTGTAACACAGAATTATAAAGATTCCGTTTTAGTGGATCGTGACGAATTTGCAGTGGAGTATTTAAGAGGCAAATTCAAAGACATCACGATTATTCACGATGATTTTTATAATGCTATGCTACAGCTTTTAGAGAGTGGAAAAACTTTTGATATAATACTTGCGGATTTTGGAGTTTCTTCAC
Organism: Candidatus Saccharimonadota bacterium; assembly: GCA_017404935.1. Lineage (GTDB taxonomy): Bacteria > Patescibacteriota > Saccharimonadia > Saccharimonadales > Saccharimonadaceae > Nanosyncoccus. The sequence continues at coordinate 99,894 of JAFRBI010000009.1, read as the reverse complement.
CGCAGCTAGATCAAAAAGATCGCGGCTTTACCTTCAAGGAAAAAGCCCCGCTAGATATGCGTATGGACAGGCGGCAAACTCTTACGGCAGACAAAATTGTCAACCATTGGAGCGAGCGAGATTTAGCCAGCATTTTTGAAAAGTATGGGGAAGAAAAACCCGGACGTAGCAAGATGCTAGCAAGAGAAATCGTACATCACCGCCCGATTAAAGACACAGAAGAACTAGCCAATTTGATTAAATCAAAAACGCACGGTTTTTCAAAAACACATCCAGCTACACGCATTTTTCAGGCGATCAGAATCGCGGTAAATGACGAGCTAAAAGTGATAGAATACGCTCTACCACTTATGCCAAAACTGCTAAACAAAAACGGCAGGCTCGCAATTATCACTTTTCATAGTCTAGAAGATCGGTTAGTCAAAGAATTTTTGAAAGAGGCCACCAGCCTCGGCGAGGAGTCCGAACTAAAAGTAGAGATTAAAAAACCAATCACTGCGGGAAATCAGGAGTTGTTTATCAACCCGCGTGCACGCAGCGCAAAATTACGCATTGCGAAGAAGCGGAATTGATAAAATAAAAACAATAAAAACAAAAAAAGGAGGCAATATGCCTAAGCAAATCGTAGTCGCGAGCCGCTCTCGCACCCAAACCATCAAAGTTAATTTCAAGAAATAATTAACTTTATTGTATGACCTGGTGGGGTCGCCCATCAAAACGACCCCACAATCTAAAAGCACCTTAATACATGGGCCTTCGGGCTCACCAAAATAGAGTTCACACTTGGTGTAGAGTGTAGTGTATGACCTTTCCAATGGCCTTAAGCTAGTCACTTATAGCTCTGCTAACTTAAGCGCCATTGGCCTATGATCAGCACCAAAGAGAACAAAAACAAAAAGTAGAAAATAAAATAGGAGTTAAAAATAAAAAATGAGTAGCTATCAAACTTATGCCCGCCGTCGTGAAGCCGTGCCAATGAGTTTCGCTCGTGGTAGAAATACTATTCGTCTAGAAAAGAAAAATCTTGGTTCAATTTCTCAAATTGTCATTGTTAGTCTTCTTACCTTAGTATTTGGTTTGATTTATGCTGCTGAAGGAACTAAAGCTACTAGTTTTGATTATGAAATCTCTGCTGTTGAATCTGAAATTTCCGATTTGAATGCTCGTCGTGATGACCTTGCGGTCGAAAAGGCTCGTCTTACCTCTGTCGCTAACGCCAAAGCCAGCACCGTAGCAGCTGCTATGCCAGACGCCACCGTCACCGGCTACGCTGCCGAATAATTATGAAGCGCCTCAAAGTTCTAAAATATATTACTTTAGGCGCATTTTTGATTATTACCGTGCGGCTATTTTTTATTCAAATTATTGAGCACGATAAATGGGTAGAAAAAGCCAACGAGCAACATACGATTCTCGAAACTATCACTGCCAAACGTGGCGAAATCTATATGATGGACGGGGAAGAACCAACTGCCGTAGTTTTGAATCAAGCTGTTTATCAAGTGATTATCGATCCAGCCGTTACGCCAAAAGACGAAATTAAAAATGCTCTCGAAAAACACGCCAAAGAATATATTACTGCCAATTTAGATGAAGTTTATAATACTGAAGGCTTACGTTATTTTATTGTGGCCAAAAATGTGCCATACACCAACGCTAGCAAAATCGCTGAAGAGGGAATTAAAAATGTTTGGCTAAAAGAGGGAAACAAACGCGTTTACCCAGAAGGCGAAATGGGCTCAACTGTACTTGGTTTTGTTAATTCAGACGGGCTTGGTCAATATGGCGTAGAAGGCTCTTTAAATACTTTACTTACTGGAAAAGACGGTCTTTTAAAATCTATCTCTGACGTTAATAACGTGGCTCTTTCAATTGGTAAAGACAATATCAAAATCCCAGCCGAAGATGGCAAAAACGTAGTTTTATCAATCGATCGTGGCTTAGAAAAAGGCGTAGAAGAAGTTTTAGCAGACGCTATCAATAGCACCGCCGCCACTAACGCCGCCGCACTTGTAATGAACCCAAACACTGGCGAGGTAGTAGCAATGACTGCTCTTCCAGGCTACAATCCAGGCGATTATGGCAATGTTAAAGACGCATCTATTTATATTAATCAAGTTACGGAAGTTCCATACGAACCAGCTTCTATTTTCAAAAACTTTATTTTCTCAGCTGCTCTAAATGAAGGCAAAATGACTGCCGATACCACTTACGTCAACACGCCTTCTACCGAAGTTGATGGCAACACGATTTGGAACGCCGAGCAGCGCGCCAAATTAAATAATCAAACTCTCACTATGAGAGACGCTCTTTATTGGTCCTTAAACGTTGGCTCAATTCAAGCGCTCAAATTTTTAGGTGGCAACCCTAACGAAATTACTGCAGAAGGCAGGGAAAAAATGTACGATTATTATTACAATAAATTTCGCTTGGGTCATGCTACTGGTATTGAGCTAATCGAACAAGAAGGTTTTATTTGGGAGCCACACGCCGAGATTTATGGTCTTAACGCAGCCTATGCCAATATGACTTTCGGCCAAAACCTTTCTGCCACGATGATTCAGACTGCAACTGCCTTTTCATCCGTAGTAAATGGTGGCGTTTGGCGCACCCCGTCAGTTGTCAAAGGAACGTTAGAAAATGGCACCATCAAGCCACTAGAAAATCACGAAAAAGTCGAAGACCAAATTTTAACTGCAGAAACTTCTGCCACGATGAGAAGTCTTTTAATCAACAACCGTAGTTACAAAGCTCGTGCTGGCATCGATAAACCAGGCTATGATGTAGGTGGTAAATCTGGTACTGCTCAGGTAATCGTAGATGGTGCTTATGACGAATCTATGAGTAACCTTGTTGGTTCTTATATTGGTTTTGTCGCTCCGTCTGGGCAGATGCCTTCCTATGTAATTATGGTAAAAATGTGGGGCGAAGGCAAAGCCCTTTCTGGTGGGGAAGCCCAAAATCTCTTCGACACGCTTTCAAACTACGTGATAGACTATTTAAAAATTAAACCAGAAGGAGTATAATAGCACTATGGGAGTTATTAACGAGGAGGTATTTTACGGCTTACTATTAGCGCTAGCTGGCTTTCTTTTGTCAATGATTTTGACCCCTCTTTATACGCATTTTGCTTACAAATATCATTTCTGGAAAAAGCAAAAAGAAAAAACCGTAGATGGCAAAGATTTGCCAGTGATGAGCAAACTTCACGCGCACAAATTTACGCGTAAGTTCCCAACTATGGCAGGTTTAATTGGTATCATTTCAGTTACAGTTGTCACCTGGATTTTTAACCTAGATCGTGGACAAACTTGGCTTCCGCTCATCGGTTTTCTTGGTGGCTCTTTTGTGGGTGTAGTAGATGATTCTATCAACATTTTTGGCACCGGTCGTGGCGCTGCGGGTCTTCGTGGGCCAGTTAAATTCTTCTTAATCACTCTAGTTGGCGTTTTGCTTGGTTGGTTCTTTGCCACCAAACTCGGTTGGACTACCATCTTAGTGCCATTTATTGGCAACCTAGAGGTAGGCATAGTCGGTATGATCATCATCTTTGCCTTCATTGTTGTGGCGACGTCGAACGCCGTTAATATCACCGACGGTCTAGACGGTCTTGCTGGTGGTCTGGCAATGCTAAGCTACGGTGCTTTTGGAATTATCGCACTTCTTCAAGGCAACATTTTAATTTTTGGCTTCTGTATGACAGTTATCGGTTGGCTCTTAAGCTACATTTGGTTTAACGTGCCACCAGCTCGTTTTATGATGGGCGATACCGGCTCATTTGCGCTTGGCGCCGGGCTTGGCGTAGTCGCAATGATGACTAACTCACTTTTACTTCTTCCTATCATTGGTCTTCCGTTTGTAGTAGAAACTAGTTCGTCTTTAATTCAGCTAATTTCCAAAAAATTCTGGCATAAAAAAATCTTTATTTCCGCACCACTTCATCACCACCTAGAAGCCAAAGGTTGGGGGGAAGCAAAGATCGTAATGCGCTTTTGGATTATTGCTGGCGTTTGCGCTATCTTTGGCGTATTTCTAGCTGCCGTTGGGGGAGCGGTCTAAACAATGAACCGAAAACACAAGTCGGACCTCGTGATACTTTTTACCACGCTAGGTTTAATGGCGCTAGGGTTAATTGTAATCTATGCCATTGGTCCAATGCGTGCCAACGTTTTAAATACTACCTACGGCACCGACTACGGTCCAAACGATTTTTTCTTGGGGCAGCTTCGTTCAGTTGGTTTGTCGCTTGCTGCATTTTTTCTAGCTTTCAAAGTTATTCCATATAAATACATTAAAAAATTTGCTAAACCACTCCTTATTTTTGCGTTAGTTTTATCGGGGCTTCTATGGATTCTATCACTTTCTCATTCATCTATCGTTAAATGCGAGCTTGGTGAATGTCGTTGGTTTCAGTTTGGTGGCACCAGCTTCCAGCCAGCCGAAGTTCTAAAAATCGCTCTCGTGGTTTATCTTGCAGATTTTCTTGCCAGAAAAAGGGAAGAAGGCAAAATCGGCGACCCGAAAGAATTTTGGCTTCCACTTATTATCGTTTGTGGGTTATCTTTAGGGCTCGTAGTCGTAGCACAAGGCGATCTCGGCACTGGCGTAGCTTTGATGGCAATTATTTTTGGAATGCTTTTAGTTTCCAAAGTCCCAAAATGGCAGTATCTTTTAATGCTATTGATTGTATTAGTAGGAGCTGTAGGTTCGGTGGCCCTATCTTCTCACCGTATGGAGCGCGTTAATGCTTGGTTTACCACTTTAACCGGTGGGGAATCATCAGATTCTACCTATCATATTGACAACGCTATGCTCGCCATCGGCGCTGGTGGTTTTGCTGGCGTAGGCATTGGCAATTCTGTCCAAGCCACTGGTTATCTTCCAGAATCTATCAACGACTCGGTCTTTGCCATTATGGGTGAGACTTTCGGTTTTGTTGGGCTATTTTTAGTGATCGCAGTTTTTTGTATTATGCTACTTAGAATGCTTAAAGTTGCCGATCACACCCCAGACGACAACAACCGTTTTTTCATCGTAGGCGTGTTTTCTTGGACCTTAGCTCAAGTAGTGGTTAATATAATGGCAATGACTGCGCTAGTTCCAGTTACTGGTATTACCTTGCCACTTCTATCTTATGGTGGCACCTCGATGGTCTTTATTGCCTTCGCAATTGGTCTTGTTTTGCAACTTTCGTGTTATACTAGTAGAGAGGGAATTAAGCATGAAAATATTAGTAGTGGGGGGCGGCAGCGGGGGTCACATTACTCCAGCCGTCGCCGTCATTCGTGAAATTCTAGAAAAACGTCCTCGCACCGAGGTAGAATTTTGGACCGATTTTAAATATTTTAAAAATGTCACCAAACTTTGTTCAGAAATCGGCGTGTCTTGGGCCGAAGGCTACGAGTCCAAAAAAGGAAGAAGAGGCCCAGTTATTAGAGTCAAAAGAACCTTAGCCGGCAAGTTCCATCGTTTTGCCGGTTGGAGTTTTAGAGATTATTTTGTGCATTTTGATATCACTGTCAAAGACCTGATTTTTGGTAATCTCTTTGGCTTCCTAGGTTTCTTAAGCGGCCTTATAATGAGCTTTTTCAGATTAATGTTTAACCGTCCTAACGTAATTTTCTTAAAAGGTGGTTACACTTGTCTTCCTATTGGCATTGTAGCTAAGCTATTTCGTATTCCATATATTATTCACGAGTCCGATTCTGTCGCTGGTCTAGCCAACCGTCTTCTCATGAAAAAGGCCAAAAAGGTTGCTTTTGGTATGCCACCATCCGAGGAAACGATGGAAAAACACAAAAATTACGTTTATACCGGGATTCCGGTAGCTCCAGAATTCAAAGCCGTAAGTCTATTTAAAGAAGAGCAACTCAAAAAAGCCTTTTCCTTTAGCCCAGACAAACCACTTGTAGTAATCACCGGTGGTTCTCAAGGCTCCGAAAATCTAAACGAAACCACGCGTCTGATTTTGCCAGAGTTATTACAATTTACTTCCGTAGCTCTCGTTGCCGGCCGCAAACATTACGAAAATATGCTCGATCTCAAAAAATACGAAAACTGGGATCATGCCTCACTCGAGTCAAACTTCAGAATGTGGGAGTTTAATACCACGATGGACGAACTGATGGGCGCTGCCGACGTAATAGTTTCTCGTGCTGGTGCCACCACCATTGCCGAGTTAGCTTCGCTTCAAAAGGCTGTAATTTTAGTACCGTTTGAACGTCTGCCAGGCGGTCACCAAACCGAAAACGCTAAACGTCTCGAAGCCGCGAACGCCGCTTTAGTTGTTAGCGATTCCAAAATGATGAAAAACCCTTCCGCACTTTTAGATGCTATTCGTCATCTAATAAGGAGCCCTCGTGAGCGTGCCGATCTCGCCGAGCATCTTCACGCCGAGGCACATTCAGACGCAGCCAGCCGTCTTGCCGATTTGATTCTGGAGGAAGCTGATGGAAAATCAGGAACCTAAATTAACTCGTAGGCGCGCCAACAAACATTCTCGCATCAAATCTGGGCGCACTATCGCAAGCACTCGCGAGCGTCCCGAAACCACCTCAGAACGTCTCGAAGCCAAGAAAAAGGTCAAAAAGCGTCAAACCTTTAGAGTTGGTTTTACGGTAGTTCTTTTTATGGCAGTCGCAATAACTGTGACCATTCTTATAGCAGTTTTCTTAAAAAATCGCGCCGAAAACGAAGCCGAAACTACCCCTACCACCGTAGTAAAAACTTACAAACCAACCATAGAAATTATAAACGAAAATACTACCTCTGGCATCACTAATCGTATGAGCGAATACATCGGTCAGCTAGAGGCAGATCTTCGCGACCTCAGTATTACCCCTGTTAAAGCCGTAGTCCCAGCTGGCGCCATCAGGGAAGTAGATGTCTATTTAGATGGTTACACTGGTTTTATTAAAACCACTATAGATAGAGGCTCAGGGGTCACTGCTGAAGACACCGAAAGAATGCTTCGTTATCTTGGGCAGCAGGGAATAGGTGATTTTCAGTATATCGATGTACGTATAGATGGCAAAGCCTATTGGAAATAGGGAAGATAAGGCTATTTTACCCCTATTTCACCCCTGTTTTACCTCTGTTAAGTACCCTATTTTCTTCTCTTCTTGTTCGGTTTTTGTTCGGTAAATTTGGAAACTTCACATAAAATAGGGAATAAAAATATAGAAAATAACAGGGGAAAATAGCAAATAGGGAAATAAACGAGGGAAAAAGTCAAATGTGGAAAACTTCACGGACCCAGATCAACGTAACAGGGGTGGCGGTAAATTTAGGGGTTATAAAAATAATTTTACAGGCTGAACACGGCTTTAAACCAGTTAGTTGCGAATCATAAAATTGATTTGAATTTTTAACACGTATATTCCTGACGGCCCGGACAGGTTCGCCCGAAGGGCGGTTCTGCCCGCGGCCCAGTGTATGACGTGCTTAAAAAATCAAGTCCAGATAAGCAAATGACTGGTTTAAAGCCACCCTACTAATTTCCGAAATTTGTTCCTCCCCTGGCTTTTTAAGCATAAGTAGAATATCGCCCCTATAAAAGACGATTAACTTATCGTCTTTTTGATTTAACCTCAATGTCTGGAAATCTATATTGTGCGACGTTTGATGTATGTATGTTTGAACGACTAACGTTGTGGCTTTTCGCGACCATTTTTTTCAAGCCACTAAAACTTTTAGTAGTTTTATACCCTACTATTTATTTAGTTATTTTCTGGCTGCCTTAAACCCATCGGCCGAAACATCTTTCGACTCATAGTTATCAGGGTTGCTAACAGGGGTGGATAGGGAAACCGGGGAAGCTTGCCTCTTAGAAGTTGGGACTTTTGCCGCAGATTTCTCTTGAAATTCTACCTTTACATGAGGGTTCAGAGCCTTTTTACCCCGTCTTTTATTCTTATTTTTATGCTTGTTCGGTTTTTTAGGCTCATTCCCTACTTTCTTGTCGTTCCCTGTTTTTTCGGCTTTGTCTTCATTCCCTGCCACTTGTTCTGCTAACTTTGCCAGATCTTTCAAGCCTGGACGGTCTTTGCCTTCAGCAGCATTAGGGCTGAGCTTGGCCTTCATAAAATCACCTTGTGGCGTGCGAGGCCTCTTGTTCGGTTTTTGTTCGGTAGTTTCTATCTTATCAACAGGGGAGATAACAGGGGAGGGAACAGAGGTGGAAACAGAGGTGGAAACCGGCGCAAACACCGGAGCACTACCAGCTGCTCTACCAGAGTTAGAAAGCTCTTCTTTATACTTCTCTGCTTGTTCAATCGTCTCTTTAATTTCCTTCTCTACTTCTTCGCGTGGGCGACCATAACGCACCCGAGAGTATTCTACGATAGCCGAAAAGTTATCTTGTGGCGAAGATGGAATCGAAAGGGTAGTAGCAGAGAAAGCAGGCACCTTTTCGCCGTTGATGATCATCGAAATCACGAAGTGGCGGTTATTGAGCTGCAAGAGGTCAGAAGCATCAAAAGTTGGCTCAAACTGCTTTACTAAAATTGGTGCATCTTCTGCCGACACTCTAAACGAAATCGTGGTGCCGACGTTGCCAAATACAGCATCACGCACCGAATCGGTCATTTGGGCTACATATTGGTTGGCTACGGTTAAGTTCAAGCCATATTTACGAGCCTCAGACAAAATCACAGCAAACGAATCAGTAGCAAAGTTTTGGAACTCATCTACGTAAAGATAGAACGGACGACGGTCTTCGACGCGTGGGATATCAGATCGGCTCATCGCAGCGAGCTGGACTTTGGTAACCAGAAACGCACCCAGAATAGAAGCGTTATCTTCACCAATCAAACCTTTAGAAAGATTTACTACTAAAATCTTGCCTTCGTCCATAATCTGGCGAATATCAAAGGAAGATTTAGGTTGCCCGATGATATTTCTAATAATTGGATTAGCCGTAAAAGCCCCCACCTTATTTAATACCGGCGCAATAGACTCATTTACCTGCTTTTCGTTCCACTGTCCAAACTCGTGTTTCCAGAACTGCAAAACCGTCACATCTTGGCAGTAATTTAGAGTTTCTTTTCTAAACTCTTTATCGGTCAGCATTCTAGAAATATCAAGTAGCGTAGTAGATGGACGATCGAGAAGCGCAAGTAGAGTATAGCGAAGAATATGCTCGAGTCGAGGGCCCCAAGAATCGCCAAACATCCGTTTTAAAACGCCAATTACTTCAGAGCAAATATTAGGTTTTCTAGACGGGTCAGAAATCTCAAGTGGGTTAAATGCCACCGGAAATGCCGTATCGGCCGGGTTGAAATATACCACGTCCTGGACACGAGATTCAGGAATAAATTTGAGGTTGTCGATCGCGAAATCACCATGTGGGTCGATAATACAGTAGCCTTGATTATAAAATACATCAGAGAGCGCAAGAAGCTCCAACATGCCGCTCTTCCCTGCCCCAGTCTGCCCGATGATATAAACATGGCGAGACCGATCGATTCTCTGCAAACCAAATTGATGATTAATGCCACGGAAATTAGTCAAACCAAAGGCCGAGATATTTTCGTCAATTGCTTTGTCGCCAGTTAAGACTGGAAGTTGGGCTGGTGGCTCAGCAGTTTTGGCGTTAGCCCAGACAATATTTGGCGTCTCTACCGAGGTGTGCGGCAAGTGATAAACCGAAGCTAGCTCGGAGATGTTCAAAATAAAACCATTGTCCGAAAACTCGCGAGTTTTGTAAGCCTCAAGATCTTTTTTATTAAAGCTGCCACCTTTTTGTTGGAAGCCGTTAATTGAAGTAGAATTATATTGCTTAAATGTCCCAACCAGGGCCTGCATATTAAGTTTGGCATCAGTTTCGTTTTGGCCAAGATAAGCCAAACGAATTTTTACATCAAAACCAAGTTTGGTAGCCTTTTCTTCGGCCTTAGCAATTTGGGCCTTGGCGCGTTCAGAAAGTTCCACTTTGGTTTCGGAATTAGTGCCACCAGCTGGTGGACGGAATAAGGCCCCAATGGCTTCAACAAACCAAGTCCAATCAATGCCAGAAGTCAGTACTTTCTTCCCTGATTTTACGGCAGATACCCATTTATCGGTAGTGGTTTTATGCCAATCATCCGGAATTGGCCGTGCCAAAATCTGAATCCACATTTCTTCGGTGCGATCTGGGTCTAGCTTGGCTAAAGTCCCAGTAATACCTGCCAGAGGGTCCACCTCAAAAGAATCAAAAGTTTTAATCGGCAAAGCATCGCTATCAGTCAAAGTAAGCTCAGTAGTATAAGACACTGGGTATCTACTGCGATCATCAGCATAATCTTCGTCCATTTTGTAAATCTGCACGGTTGGGTATTGCGCATAAATCTGTCCTTCTACAAAACTTTGAAGAACTTTTGGCACCCATACATAAAACCGAATTTGCCCAGCAGTAGAAACAATTTCAAAAGAAAGATGTTCCTGCACACCACCAGAATTTTTTAGTTCCCTTTTGTCGCGCAAAATACCGTGTAAGCTTGCAAATAACTGCTCTGCCGCGAGCTCCTGCTTATCATTGGTGCGTGGAATTTCTAGCATGAGAAGCACCGAATCTACATTCAAAACTTTAAGTTTATTGAGTTTTTTGTAATTTTTATAAGTCAAAAACGCCAAAATACCTACTACCGGTATCCAGAAAATCGGCATCAATATAAAATGTATGACGTTTTCCATAGTTTAATTATAGCATAGAATAGAGATAAAAACTATGCTTTTTCGTAAGAATTTTTATCTACTTTTTTGAAGAGCTTTTTGTTCTGCAAATTCAAAAGAATCGTAGTTTCTTTGACCTTGCGAACTTTAAGAACTTGCTTGACGATTTCTTCTTTTGAAAGAGGCTTGTCAGACCTTTCTAGAATAGAAACGATAATATCGGAGATAGTTCCCTTCTTGTAGCCCCAGGTGCTAAGTGCATAAATACCACGACCGATTAAGATAAAACGTGGGTCTTTGATGAGCTCGTTGTGAATAGCCTGCACGGTAACATTTTTGCGCTTAAAATTGGAATTTTTAATTTCTTCAGCGATGTCGGAAAAATGCATTGGTTCGTGCTTGGTCTCGAGAATTACGAAGATTTTATCGCGAATATTCTTTGGATTTACTGCTGGCCATTTAGCAAGACCCCATAAACCGTTAAGAGTGGCAAGGAGTTTAGAGATTGACGCAACAGCTTTAATATGGTCAGGATGCTCATAATCTAACTTGCTGTCAAGTTCATCTAGAGTCATCGGCTGTTTGTTGGCAGAAATAGTAGAAACAATCTTATCTACTTTGCCACGAGTAGTTATAGCATCACCATATTCAGCGATACCAACACCATTATAATAACGGTCGTTTTCTTCAATTACAGTAAGATTTTTAGCAAAAGTAGCAATAAAGTAAATACCATTTTGCTGGGCCCCAGTGGCTGGTTTGCCGTAGATTTTAGATGCTAGCTCATCTAATCTAGCAACTCTACCCATTTCAGTAAGATTACGGACCAAGATCTTTTCTGCGGCGATGAGTTCTGGGATTTTGTTCTCCTCTGCGGAAATTTGGAGACGAATCAAGATTGCTTTTTCGAGTTGGCGAACACGTTCACGAGTAATAGATAATGTTTCACCGATTTGTTCAAGAGTTTCTTTGCTGCCTTTTAGCCCAAATCGCCTTGAAATGATTTCTTTCTCGCGATCTTGTTCTACGATTTTGAGGCTTCCAGCAATTGCTTTTTTTAGGATTTCCGCATTTTGGTCCATTTATTTTTTCCCTTCGCCCAACTCTGTTAATTATATTACTTTTATTTATAATACCATTGTTTTAGACTTGTGTCAACTATGGAATTTATTATTTTCTATAACTATTGTAGCACATTTTTTACATTTTTGAAAAAAAATTGTAAAACGATTATGGTAAGGAAGTGGTATAATAATATATATGAATATTGCTGCTATTGTCATCAGTGCTGCCATTGCCATATTTGGCTTTGCCGGTGGTGGCGGTTCTTCATCCGGCGGCGGTGGAGGTGGCGGGGGCGGCTCCTACCACAGCTCATCGCACAGTTCTTCTAGCTCTTCCAGTTCGTCTAGTGATTCCGACCCTATCCTCGGACTATTTACAATCGCCATTGTTTTAATTGTAATTTTCGCCTGCGTAAAAAGTGGCAGAAAACTTAGCTTCAAAGATTACAATTCTACTGCCGAAGAAAAAGAAATTCACCGTCAGGCCGAAGAAATCTTCAAATCTTACCAAGCCGATTGGTCTGATTTTAACACCAAGAGCATCAAAAAATACACCACTACGCATTATTATAAACACGCCGAGTTAATGTTAGAATTATTACAAAATCTTCATCGTGCCAACAAAGTCTCTAAACTTAAAGTCAAAAAAGTTTATCTCCTAGACCCGGTCAATGAAAACACTGGCACACCAGCACATCTTCGTATCGCATTTAGTTTTGCTGGTCTAGACGAAGTTATAGAAAACGACGGCACCAAACTTTACAGCCAATACGTTTCAGACGCAGTAGAAACTTGGGACTTTGTTTATGATGGCAAAACCATTAAACTTTCTGGCATTTCTCAACCAACTGAGTCTGCCCCGCATCTCGTTCGTTCCCTTGCGAACTTTGCCGACGAGAACAGTCTATTCTACAGCCCAGATTGGGGCCGCTATGCTCTGCCAAAGCGAGGTTTAATCTTTGGTGGTGCCAGTATGAAGATTGCCGATATTAATAACCACGTAATTGGCAAATGGGGCGACCTTCTAATTCAACTTTACACTTACGCCGAAACTCCTGGTCGTACAGTGGGTAGTTATTATATTGTCGGCCAAATCAACGTGCCAAAAGATTATCTTGGTGTAATTGTAAAATCTCGCAAATTCAATTCTGGCAAAAAACCCGACAAATCTTACGAAAAGTTCGAAATGGAATGGAACGAATTTAACGATCGCTACGAAGTCTACGCGGCTTCTCGCGACGCTTTGCCAGCTTTTGAACTTCTAAATCCTAAATTTATGGAATATCTATATAGTAAAAATCCAAGCTACAGCTTAGAAGTAGTAGATAATGTGATTTATATTTACGCTCCAATCTCGGCCGTCAGCGAAAAAGATTATGAAGATATGCTAGAAGTTTTGAAAAAAGCATATGCAGAACTCAAAATGTGATATAATAAAATTGCAACAATTAAATATATGCATGTAAAGCAGCCAATTTTTATTTAGTTGGCGCATCAATACAGTATTAAAACGGCATCATGAGGAAGTCAGTATACTGTATTGGCAATGCTAGTACATATATTTGATTGTTGCACCTCGTGGTGCCGTTTTTAGTTTGGCCCCACGTTAAAAAATCATAAGTGAGGTAAAAATGATCATAAAACGGGTTTTAACAGGGGCAATAAAAATCATAACATTAAGTTTTATAAGTTTAACTTTTGTAAATAATGCTTTTGCGACAGAAACCATTACCACCAGCGTAGGCATAGAGCCATCTCTTACCCTTACCATGCCAACTACCGCACTTAATCTCTCACTAGACCCATCATCTACCACCTTTGGCTATAAAGATTTACCGATAAGTGTCGGTACTAATAATGAAACTGGCTACAAACTAACTATATCTACCAACAATGATGATACCAATCTGGTTAATACAGCAGACTCTAACACTGTAATAGAGACACTTCCACCATCATCGCCTACTACCGCTGGTTATACAGATTCAGACTTTGTAGCAAACAAATGGGGTTATAAAAATGGTCTTTCAAATAACTATTTCCCATTCAATTCCGGAGATATAGTTCTAGAAAATACAGGTCCAGTAAATGATGATAATACCACTCTTAGATTTGCTACCAAAATAGATTATATGCAACCGGAAGGAACGTATTCTACTACCTTTAATTTTAGCTTGGTTGCTAACCCGCTCACTCCAACTATTCAAAACATTGCGCCAACTCGTTGTACCTCAACACCACTAACTGTTCTAGATATTCGCGATAACCAGGAATATATTATACAGAGACTTGCTGATGGTAATTGTTGGATGATGACAAATCTTAATCTTGGGGCGGTCCCGTTGGTTACAGATTTGACGAGCGCTAATTCCAACTTTTCCGGAATGATTTCAGCTTCCGATGTCGCTACCTGGAAAAAAACTACTGCTATTGGTAATGGCCTTACTCCAGAACTTGTTTCTGTGGCGGGCATAGACTCAACCTCGCAAACTTCTTATGGAGTGTTATACAACTATTGTGCCGCTACGGCTATGACTACCTTTTATTGCGAGAATGGAAGAATTGCTGGCGATTCAACCGAAGACCTTTGCCCAGCTGGTTGGCGTTTACCAAGCGCTAATGACGGCACGAATCTCTACGCTCAGTCTGAATATAATACAGTCGCTGAATTGGTAGCACCAATTTCTAGCGGCGGGTTTGCTTTTGCTCTTGCTGGTCAATTATTCCAGAGTGTGTCTGGCACTGGCACTTATGGTCAATTTTGGGAATCTGATATGGTTGACAACGCCGCCGTAGATACCTTCCAAGTTTCGAGACCAAACACAGTTCACCCGTACGCTAGAACCTACCCTTATATGGGTTATTCTATCCGCTGCATTCTTAAACAACCATAAGCATGAGGTGGGGGAGGGTGACTTCCCCACCCCAGTATGCTAGGTAAGTTAAAGTTGTCCCAGAAAGGAGAGATCTACGAGTCAAAGCTTAATAAAATTTCAATAGATTATTTCTTCTTCCGTCCCCCACGTTTGCCACGGCGAGTTTTAGAAGCAGTTTTTGGTTTGTTTTCTAGCATTTTACGAGCTTCGGCTTCGGTAATTTTCTTAGGATCTTGGTCTTTTGGAATCTTCACGTTATTACGGCGACCCGGTCCTTTCACATATGGTCCATAAGCACCATTGATAATCATAATTTCGCCCCAGTCGGCAATAATAGAATCAATTTTAGCCTGATAAATCGGCAAAGCCTCTTTCAACGTCACGGTGTAAGGGTCCAAATCTTTCATCGGAATGTTATATTTGCCACCTTTTAGATATGGTCCAAATGGGCCGCTAGCAGCAATTAGTTCTGTGCCATCTGGCGCATTTCCGAGAACGCGTGGAAGTGAAGGTAAGGCTAATTGCGAAAGAGCTTGGTCCAAAGTTACCGTCTTGGTAGATTTTCTCTTAGGTAGCGGCGCAAAACGTGGTTTTTCGCCAGATTCTTTTTCGTTGTCGCCAAGCTGGATAAACCCGCCATTCTTCCCTACTTTGGCATAAATTGGTTTGCCAGTTTCTGGGTCGTGGCCGAGCAGCCTTGCGTTGTTATATCTCTCTACACCTGAAGCCACCAACACCGTATCACGGAACGGTCCATAAAAATCTTTCAGCATCTTTACCCGCTCTAACTTAGCATCAGCTACGAGGTCTAAATCTTTTTCAATGTTGGCAGTAAATTTATAATCTACGATATTCTTAAAATTATCGGTAAGAAAACCGGCTACTAGCTCGCCAATTGGCGTCGGAATTAGCTTACCCTTATTCGCCCCATATTTCTCCTTCACGACGCTTCGCGAGACCTTGCCATTTTGTGAAGTCAGTTCTACAACTTCACGTTCTTCCCCTTCAGATTCGCCTTTTACCACATACCCACGCGCTTGAATCGCCGTCATAATAGAAGCATAGGTAGAAGGCCGGCCAATGCCGAGTTCTTCCAATTTTTTAACTAGAGAACCTTCGGTGTATCTGGCAGGTGGTTTGCCAAAGTTTTGCCTTGCTGTGATCGATAGGCAATCAACCTTGTCGCCTTTAGCAACTTTTGGAAGTTCCAAATCTTTACTCTTACCATAAACCTTCAAAAACCCATCAAATATCACCACTTCGCCCTTTGCCACAAAATTATGTGAAAGAGTAATGGTAGTTTTTGCTACCTTAGCGCTAGCCATTTGAGTAGCCACGGTGCGCGACCAAATCAAATTATAAAGTCGTTTTTCGTAATCATTCTTGCCAGCCGAAGCCATAAGTATATTAGTAGGCCTAATCGCCTCGTGCGCCTCTTGGGCGCTAGCATCCTTAGTCTTAAAAGTTTTAACTTTGAGATATTCTTTGCCAAATTTTCCTTCGATAAAACCAGCAATAGAACCCACAGCTTGTTTAGAAAGATTCAAAGAGTCCGTTCTGTGGTAAGTAATCAAACCAGCCTGGTAAAGTCCTTGGGCTGCGCTCATCGTAGTCCGAGAAGAAAACCCAAGCTTAGCATTGGCCTCAATTTGAAGTGAAGCCGTAGTAAACGGCACCGGCCCAGCTTTGGTTCCCTCGGTTTCTTCGACACTTTCTACCTTAAATTCAGCCGCGGACAATTTTTCTAGAAGCAAAGTAGCTTCTTTTTCGTCTTTTGGTGCTTCCGCGTCATAATTTGCTGTGAATTTATCGCCTTTTTTAAATTCGCCAGAAATCTTAAAAGACGACTTGCCTTCGTATTTCTCAATTTCTTTTTCGCGTTCTACTACTAAGCGAAGAGCCGGCGACTGTACGCGCCCAGCCGAAATTGCGCCTGGTACTTTTTTGCGAACCATATCGGAAAGATCATAACCCACGAGCATATCTAGAGTTTGGCGCGCTTGTTGCGATGCCACCATATCCATATCCACCGTGCGTGGATTTTTAATGGCTTCCTCTAAGGCCGGCTTGGTAATTTCGTGAAAAGTAATTCTCGCGGTATTTTTGGGCAGTTTCAAAACTTCGCATAAATGCCAAGAAATTGACTCTCCTTCGCGGTCTTCATCAGTTGCCAGCCAAACTTTGTCGGCAGCTTTTACGGCTTTTTCTAGTTCCGAAATAATTTTAGTATGCTCTGGATCGATCTCGTAAGTCACATCAAAAGTGGTTTTATCTACCTTAGTGTCCTTCCGAATATGCCCCACCGAAGCCAAAACTTTAAAATCTTTCCCCAGATATTTTTCAATTGTTTGCGCCTTCGCCGGGCTCTCTACTATCACTAAATTGTTAGACATATATAATATAATAACATACTAATTAAAAAATCAAAAACCAAAATAGCCTAAGCTAGGGTGGGCACTACCTGAGGCTATATGCTATAATATATAATATGAGAATATTAGAATCACCTACCTCAAAGTCAGATCTTATCAAAAATTCTACCAACTTTATTGACGAAAACGCTATCAAAGCTGTAGTAGATATCAAAAAAGAAATCATGGCTGTAGATTCGCCTATGCATTATGATTGCGAGCAGCTACTTCTAGAAAACGGTTCTAGCCAAGAAGATTTATGGGGTATCAACCTATATTTGGATAGCGATAATATTGATGATATGGTTGAGTTCGATTCTATGATTAATATTCGTCCAGCGCAAAATAATCGCACTCGTAGTGTGGAAGATGAAAATATCCAAGAAAAAATCAAATCAGTGGTAGCAAAATGGCTCAAATAAAATACATTCACAGCGACGAACTTCGCCAAAATTGGCCAAATTATTCTATCGCCTATCAAATGGGTAATATTGGCAGCGAAGTCTCCCGCTCTCTTAAATGGTCCCAAAAAGGCAATCGAAAACGGGCTGATGTCGCTATAGACCGAGCCCTAGAGCTTTTTGATTTTACGATAGAAGCAAATGTCAAAAATCACGCTCGTCTCACAGAAATTTTAAAAGCCCGCGAAGAATTTTGCGACTATTTCTTTGGTGGCAACAGCTGGCACACAGATCCTACCAAAATGCAAAGATATTATGATGGCTTCACCATGATGCTACAACCAAAATAGCCTAAGCTAGGGTGGGCACTACCTGAGGCTATTTTGGCCCTCGATACAACCAAACCACCTCTCTGAAACCAAAATAGCCTCAGGTATGGGTGGGCACTACCTGAGGCTATTTTGGCCCTCTAACGCTTCATCACTATACCGGGTGAACCCCGGAAGCGCGACCCACCTCACACAATTGGGGCCCGCCGGTTAGAGGGATTGCTATGCCTTCGAAATTTTCCTTTCAAAGTGGAGGTAATACTTATAACTTAAAACCTTTAAGAAATTCTAAGCCAGAAAGGGTTTCAAAAGCACGCAATTTCTGGTATACTTAAATAAGTATAGCTGAAATTATAACTTATTTAGGTGCGGTTTAGGGGCTTTTTGTCCCTAACTAATATCAATTATATCACACAGGAGAAAATATGTCAACACTTTTTACAGATTTTTTTGAAAAAATCAATGCAATTTCACCCCTAGAAGCCAATTTTACAGAGGTGTTAAATACTATTGCGCTTACGCCTAAAATGTTATATTTTCGTGGTAAATTGCCCGAAAATGTGGCAAAAAATAGGCCCCCAGTAGTGGCAATTGTGGGCTCTCGCCATAACACCAGATATGGCGAAGAGGTGGCCTATAAACTAGCCTACGAGCTAGGAAAACGCGGTGTGATCGTGGTATCTGGGCTGGCATTTGGGATAGATAGTATCGGCCACAGGGGTTGTTTAGATGCTGGTGGCACTACGGTGGCGGTGCTTGGCACTAGGATAGATGACATCTATCCTAGAGCCCATATTTCCCTAGCCCGAGAGATTATCGAGAAAAATGGCGCAATCATCAGCGAATATGCTCCAAAAAATCAAAAAAATGCCCCAATAGCCCCAGCAGAATACCTAGACGAATCCACCGGCAAGCGATCTATCAACCAGTATGCCTCCTTCCTATATCGCAACCGCATCATTTCTGGTCTCTCTGATATTGTGGTGGTGGTAGAGGCAGCCGAGCGCTCTGGCTCCCTTAATACTGCCACTCACGCATTGGAGCAAGGTAAAGAGGTGTTTGCGGTGCCTGGTAATATCACTAGCCCCTACTCCCAGGGGTGCAATAAGTTAATTCAGCAGGGCGCCACCCCTTATACCGAACCAGACGATATATTGCGCCTACTTTTCCCCGAAGATTACCTCAAAAAACACAAAAATGCCAAAAAACAGGGGTTAATCGGTGATAATGATGTAGAAACTGCCATCTTAAGCGCCCTTTCAGACGGCCTCAGAAATGGCAACGATATTATGAGATTAAAAAAGCTCCCACCAGAGGTATTTAACCAGTCTATTACGATGCTAGAAATCAAAGGTAAAGTCCGTGCCCTCGGTATGAATAATTGGGGGCTGTGCTAAGAAGCGATAAATTCGTCAATTTTATCGCAAACTTCGGAGAGAATTTCAGGGAGTTTAGCTTTTTCTTCAGGGGTGAATTTAGAAAGCACAAAATCTACGGCGCCAATCTTATTTTTGAGTTCGTCATTCCCTGTTCCTAGGCGAAGCCTCGGGTAATCAGAGGTACCAAGCTCTTTATCTACCGATTTTAACCCGTTATTGCCACCAGCCACCCCAGATGAGCGATAGCGAATTTTGCCAAATCCAAGGTCAAAATTATCGCAAATTACTAAAATATCAGAGGCTGGTATCTTATAATATCTCGCCCAAGAGGCCACGGAAACCCCAGAAAGATTATAAAAATCTTGGGGTTTAATAAACAAAACATCGCCTTCTCGGGCATTTAAAGCCGAAAGACGCGGCTTTTCGCTCCAACTAAGGTTCTTACGCTTAAAGTAAAAATCAAGCGCTAAAAAGCCAAAATTGTGACGCGTGAAGTTAAAATTTGCCCCAGGATTGCCTAAACCTACGATTAGTTTCATTTATCGTCGCTCCTATACGAAAATTTGATTGGTGTGCCAATTAGTGGATATTTTTCCCTGATTTTACGTTCCAAAAAGCGCTTCCAAGACCAGTGGAGCAAGCCCAAAGAATGCCCGTGAAGCACAAACCAAGGTGGGCAGGTGTCTGTTTGTACCAGATATTTTGGCTTTGGACGGGTATTTTTAAGCCCTGCCGGAATATGATCGGTCACTGCTTCAGCCAAGATTTTATTGAGTTCAGAGGTAGGAATCTCGGTATGGC
This sequence comes from Candidatus Saccharimonadota bacterium, assembly GCA_017404935.1. Taxonomy (GTDB): domain Bacteria; phylum Patescibacteriota; class Saccharimonadia; order Saccharimonadales; family Saccharimonadaceae; genus Nanosyncoccus. The sequence continues at coordinate 79,983 of JAFRBI010000009.1, read as the reverse complement.
GCGCCTTATCTATCTCTAGCGCCAACTCAAAAATCTGGGTCACGTTAGCACCCGTCTCCGAAGAAGTCAAAATCACTGGAGCATATGGCAAAAAATCAAAATCGCGCTCTAAGGCATCTAGCAAAAAGTCTGCCGCAGTGCGATTTTTGATGTTTTCCTCGCCAAAATAATTGGTTGGCTCGGCGTTTTCTAAGAGGTCAGACTTGGTTACCACCATCATAATTCCCTTGCCAGATTCTACGATTTGTCCGGCCAAAGTTTGGTCTAACTTAACGTGTGGTTCGGTAGAATCAACGAGAAGGCAGCAAACATCTGCTTCTTCAATCGCTGCGAGAGTTCTGATAGCCGAGAATTTTTCAATTCCTACTTCTCTCTTCCCTGGACGGCGCAGCCCTGCAGTGTCCAAAATCTCAATTTCCCTGCCCTTATAGCGAACCGCTACACGATTTATATCTCTGGTAGTTCCCTGACGACTCGAAACAATCGCTTGCTGCTTTTTGCCCAGAGCATTAAACAGCGACGACTTCCCTACATTCGGCCGCCCAATCAAGGCCAGTTTAAGAGAGTTAGAAGCGCCGTTCTGGGACCGTCCGGAGGCAACGGCCGAGGAAGAGGGCGCGAGCCCCGTAACGACGGGAGCGAGCGACCCGAGTCCCAGAATGGCCGCTTCTAACTCTCTAATACCATTACCGGTTGTAGCCGAAATATAGAAAGTATTTTTTGGGTCAACCCCTAGTGCGCGAAATTCAGTAATTGGTAGAGACTCAGCAAGATCGCACTTATTTAGCACCAAATATACTGGTTTTTTGGACCTTAGAGCATCTTTTGCTATCTTGGCATCTTTGTGATCAAAATATTTTGAGGAATCTAACACTACCAAAATCGCATCTGCAGAATCTATCGCATCAGCGATTTGGTCTTGAATTGAGGCCTCAAAATCATCGGTGGGGTCTTTTAAACCAGCGGTATCCACCAAAATAAACGAGTCATCAATAGTGGCCATCACATTGTCACGCGTGGTGCCTTCTTCGCGGGCCACGATTGCGATATTTTTATGCGCAAACCTATTAAGAATGCTGGACTTGCCAGCATTTGTTTGGCCAATTAAAGCGATAATAGGTAGGCGTTTCATATTATCATTATATAATATTTTAGCTTAAAAATCAATACATAAGGGGATTAGTTGTTAGATAATGAAAAATATGATATAATGGACATACGGTCTCGTAGACCTTCGGTCTTCGATTCCTCGTTCGTTGAAAAATCCAAAATAAATTTTGGATTTTTCCTCTCACTCGGTCTCGTCGTCTAGCGGTCCAGGACTCCTGGTTCTCATCCAGGCAATCGCGGGTTCGAATCCCGCCGAGATCACCATTAAATGATAATCAAAAAACGAACCGGAATTCACTTTCGGTTCGTTTTTCAAGCTAAGTTTCTTTTTCTGAACTTTTCTTTACAAAGAAAAGTCCACGTATTAGTATTCAACCGAGCCGTACTGAGGCACTGCCTCTACAAAAGTCTGCCCAGGTGCAAGCACAATTTCGGTACCATTTTTATCATAAAACTTAATCTGCTCAGAGTCAGACTCCTTTTTCCAGGTGCCAGAAATTTCGGTGCCATTTTGAAAAATATAGGCATCACCAGAACCAATTGCCGTGATATCTTCGTGATAATTGTCCGATGCACGTTTTTCAGAAACTATCATCACCGCCACCACCGCAGGCGCAAGTTGCTTTAGCTCACAAACATTTTCAGGGTTTTTCTCGCCCAAATCTTCCGAAGGACACTCATAAATTTCGTGTGCCGCCCCGCTAGCGTAACTTCTAAGATAAGTATTAGAGGCCAAATCGTAATTATAGCGTACATTAAAGTTAGCCAACCCACCAAAGTTTACTGCAATAGCTGGAGTTTTTACCACTAAATTGCCAGTTTTGCCCGTAGAAGGCTTCACGATATTCAATTTTTCTTCGGCTAAATCATCCACGCGCGATATCAAAGAATCCGATGGCGTCATCCTAGAAAAACCTTTAATATTTGAGCCGCCATAATTTCTATCAGCGTTCATCTGTGCAAGATAAGCCGAAGTGGTGAAAAGATTATTCCAACGTCTTGCGCCATTAGTTCCACGGTACATATAAGTGTAATTTTCGGTAAGATCTTTATAACCACCACGAGATACTGCTTGAATAGCGTCAGGTGCACCACCAGCATGAACAATTGTACAATCAAATGGCGTGTCCCATTTGAGATAATAGATTCTAAGCGAGCGGATTGGCCCAATAATTGCCGAAGTTGGGTTTTGGTAAATTGCTGCAAACCGCGTAATGCCGGCCTCAGCAATCGCCTCAAATACTACCCCAGCTTGGTTAATCCCTGCTTGAGGGCGTGCCCCGTCCATTCCATTTGGAGTCTGGATACAATAAGCCGGCGCAGTTTTAAGGGATGAATCAGTTAGTGGAAGCCCAGTAAGATCGCTATAAGTTACCTCCTCAGAGGACTTTTTTGACGGAATCTCTGGAAAAACCGCATTAAAACCAGAAGTAGTAGGCATCAAGAGAGCGCCTATTAAACATCCGATACCAGCGACAAACCCCAAAATACCAAAAATTACAAAAAGTTTTTTCTTAGAGTTTTCCACAGGTTTTTTATGGGGTGATTTGTCTTTTTTTGCTTTCATTTTATAGACTCCACTTTAAAATTCTTATATTAATTTTACCACATTTTTCAAAGCTTATGCTATAATAAATTTATGGTCAGGTCATTACATAAAACAAAAATACTGTTTGCTGTTGCAACAGTTTTTGCAACGCCAGCTTTGATCTTATCTTCAGCTAAAGCTGCCAACCCAGAGACCGTGCAATTTCAGGTAAATATTGCCGAGGCACTAACTCTTACAATTACCGACCCTACCAACTGGGCTAGTGGCGGGCTTACTAATTCCACCTCTACTACTGGGGTGATGGAAAGTGATTTTTTAAGAAATAAGGTTAATGTCGAAGCCAAGTCTAATAGCGGTGCAGGTATAAAAGTTTCTATGTATACCAAGGGTGATACCGACCTTAGAAATACCATTTCTTACAGCGCTTCTGATGTAAGTACCTCTATTCCTACTCTAGCCTCTGCCACTAGCGCAATTGGCGCAAATGGCACCAATTTCCCAACCAATTACTGGGGTTATTCTATTGATGATACCGATACGCTAAACACCTCTTCAGTCTATAATCCACTTTCTACCTCAGCAATTCCGCTAATTGACACCACCTCCGATAGCCCTGTTCCAGTCGGTGTAGAACAAGATATAGACGTTTTCTTTGGCGCCAAAGCCGACAATACTAAACAATCTGGTACTTATATGCGTACGGTTTATTTTGCTGCTGTTACTGCTAACCCAGTAATTCCAACCAGCCCATCCGAGCCAGACCCAATCAACAACGCTGCACATTATGATTCTACCGCTGGCGTTGGCACTGCTGGCCAAACCACTTACACCACTCGCTCTACCACCGGTAGCGGCTCTTCCGCCACCGATTCCACATCTACTGAGGTCACCAGCGGTGACATCTCCACTACTTATGCACAAGCTTACGGCGTAACTTCCGAATCTAATGGTTCTGCCCTTGCTACCGCCTTTGGCGTAGCCGCCGGTGTCGCTGCAACCTCTGGTATTGCCTTCTTCGTAGCTGCTAAACGCAGAAAAGATGATGACGACGAAGAAGGGACAAAATAGCAAACAAAAACAAAATGAGGGCTAGTCAAAATCGCTAGCCCTTTTTTGATAATTAAATACTTCTAGCGACCGCATTTAAACGGGCCAAAGAAACATCTTTACCAAGCGTATTAAGAGTAAGATTAAGCGCTGGGCTAAATGGTGCAAAGCTCACACTAATTCTAATCAAAGAGAATAATTCGGCTGGCTTTTTCCCTGTTTCTTCAAGCAAAGCATTTAAGGCGTCTTGCAAAACATCTTCATTCCACTCAGAAATTTCCGATAATTTGGCAATAGTCTTTTTGAGCAAATCTTCTATTTCTACCTCTGATAACTTCTTCAAAAACTTATTATTTTTGAGCATATCAGTGTCAATTTCTGGGTCCTCGAAGAAATAAGCCGTCATCTCTTTAAGATCAGAGAGGGTTTTGAGCCTATCATAGATAATAGACAAAACTTGCAACCGATATTCTTCGGAATAATTATCGGCGCTCTCTGGCCAAAAACCAGCCGTTCTATCATAAAGCGCCCTAGCTCCTTGAGTGTCAAAAATCTGGCGAATCCATTGTCCGTTCATCCAGAGAAGTTTCGTTTCGTCGTATCTAGCCCCAGAACTTTGAATTCTATCCAGAGAAAATCTATCAATCAGCTCTTCTTTTGTGTAAATTTCTTGTTCGGTTCCGTCATTCCAACCGAGGCAGGCAAGGTAATTTAGCATTGCTTCAGGAAGCACGCCGTCATCGCGATATTCGGTGGCAGATTTGGCCCCGTCACGTTTACCAAGCTTTTTATTCCCTGTTGGCGCAAGAATATGTGGCAAAGACACCAAAACCGGCACATCCAGCGAAAACGCCTCATAAAGCGCCAAATAATTAGGCGTAGAAGAAAGATATTCTACCCCACGCATTACGTGAGTCACCTGCATAAGAGCATCGTCTACGATATGGGCAAAATTATAGGTAGGATAGCCATCTTTTTTAATCAAAATAATGTCGTCTTGGGTTTCGGCGCCAGCGTGCATTGGCCCCATTACAGCATCTACCCAATCATAATCCTTTGGCTCTGCCTTAAATCTAATCGGCACACCCTCTTTAAACTCGTAGTTTAGCTCAGAAGGTCTATAATTACGATATAAAAACGGCTTTTTTGCCTCCGTGCACTGTTTTCGGTATTCGTCGATTTTCTCTGGTGGCGTATCGTCAGAATAAGCCCGTCCAGCCGCCAGCAGTCTTTTTGCCCATTCGTGATAAATCTCTAGTCTTTCACTCTGAAAATACGGCCCGTGATCACCCCCTACAACTGGCCCCTCATCCCATTCAAGCCCGAGCCATTTAAGAGTGTCTTCAATTAGCTCCGTTGCACCTTCTACATAGCGTTCTCTGTCGGTATCTTCAATTCTCAAGATAAACTTGCCCTTATTTTGGCGTGCCAAAAGGTAAGGGTAAATTGCACTTCTCACATTTCCAATATGAATATAGCCTGTAGGGCTTGGCGCAAAACGGGTAACAGTTTCCATACCCTACATTATATCATATTAGAGCGAGGTGGCGATAGATTTCATCTGTTTTTTGGTCAGCGAGCCAGAGATGATATTGAGTTTATAAAGCATACCACCATTCACCCAAGCTTCCCAGTTGCCACCCATATAGAGAGTGAGGCCTTGTTCTCTTACTACGGTGTAATCGTTGCCGTAATTAGATTTGATGTAGTTATTTAAAAGCGCGTCCGAGTCCCAAGACGAAGATTCCTCAGTTAAGCTAAATTCACCCTCATCACTCTTGTAATGCATTGAAACTTTACCACTACCAGAGGTTACATCAGCTAGCTCATACCCTCGCGGTGGGTTAGGATATTTAGCATCAATTCCAGACTGGCTGGCGGCTACTTGTAAAGACATATCTTGCGAAGCCATATTCACAAAATAAACTACTGCAAAAATTGCCGTGGTGATACAAGCGGTGGCCAAAATCACTCTAGTCCAACCAAATTCGCCAAACGCTTTTCTCTCGCGGCGAGTTGCAGCCGGCACCTTAGCAGCGGTTTTGATAGCTTTATCAATCTCTTGCTGCTTCAGCTCCTTTGCTGGGACTTTTACCGGGTTTGCTACTGGGCGCGGACGAGATACCGGGTGAAACACCGGCAATGGCTCTGGGGTTGGCGTTGCAGTCTTCGACATCTTAGCAGGCGCTTTAATCGGGGTTTCTCTCTCCACATCCCGTATAATAATCTTAGAATCTAATTTTTCAATAGGGGTAAGCTTGAGTGTTTCAAATTCTTCAAAATTAGCAGTTTTCTTCTCGGTTTTTTTCGGAATATTCTTAGGCGCTTTCTTGGTAGCTTTAACAGAGGTTTTTTTAGTGGTAGTTTTCTTGTTTGTGGTCTTTTTTGCCGTGGTTTTTTTGGTGGTAGTTTTCTTAGCAACAGTCTTGGCCTTCGCCGCTATAGAAGGCGCACTATTGCTACCGGCGCTTTTACTGAAACTCGCCGGCTTCTTGGTTGTAGTCTTGCCACCCTGTTTTTTGCCACTTTCGGCCATATTACCTCACTTAAGCTTATATATAATATGATACTAGTTTTGCTTTAAAAAAACAAGAGCGAAATCGCCACATATGCTATAATATGGGTATGGATGCAGAAAAGCGCGCTCGTCGTCAGAGTCGCCGAATTATCATTTCTGAAGCCTTGATGGTTATAACTGTTATTGTTACAGTGATGATTTTAGCTTTTGTGGTTTCTGGCTATTGGGTAGGCTCAGATTTTAAAATTGAACGCCAGGGGCTTTTGCAGATTTATTCCACCCCTACCGGCGCTGATATTGAGGTAGATGGCAACCCTACTTCTTGGCTTCAGCGTACTAATACTTCCAAAACTCTTACCGCTGGTGAACATACCATCAAACTCACCAAAGAAAATTACGATTCTTGGTCTCGCACTATCAATATCACTGAGGGGCTTTTATATCGTCTGCATTACCCCCGTTTATTCTTGCTAAATCGGCTCCAAGAGACCGCCTACGATTCTTCCGCCAATCTAGCGTCAGTTAGCCCAGACCGAAATCAAATGCTTCTTCTAAACAATACTACTAGTTGGGAGTTAGTTAACTTAGATACTGAAGAAATCAAGCCTACTATCCTAGATTTATCCGAAGTTTTGCCGTTTGTTAGTCGAGCAGAAGGCGCCAAAGTCGGGCTGTTTTCTGGTACTATTTTAGATGCCGAATGGGCCGCCGACAACGACCATCTGCTACTCAAATTATCTGGCGAAGATAAAGTCAATTGGGTACTTTTGAACACCAGAAACCCCTCAAATTCCATCAATCTTTCCAAAGATTTCAACGCCGATTTTGAAAAGATCAAGATTTTGGACCAATCCGCCAACAATCTCCTAGTTGTTTTAAATGGCAATCTCCACCGCATCGACGTTTCTTCCAAACAAATTTCCGCTGTTTTGATTTCTAATATTACGTCTTTTGATTTTTATGAGCAAAATATCGTGTTTGTAGCTAAAGATACTAAGACCGACAAATATTATGTCGGTTCATCTAAAATTGGCAGCGAGGAAATTGTAAAGTTGGTGGAAGATTTGGATGCTCCAAAAAGAGCAGTGGTTACTAAGTTTTATGACGATGAATATATTGGCCTCATTAGTGATGACTCCATTGAACTCTATCTCAAAAAAGATTTCGCGCCGAAATCTGCTTTTACGCTCTCATTTAATCCCGAAGAAATCAAAGTTGGCGCCGCTGGCGAAGCCATTGTGATGTTTAGTGGTGGGCATATTGCTACTTTGGATATGGAAGCCCAGGAACTTTACGAATGGAACACCGAAACCAACACTTTCGGGTGGCTAGATAGCAGTATGGTTTACGCAGTAAAAGACGGCGTTCTTAATGTCTATGACTTCAACGGCCTCAACCATCGCGAACTTTCCAAAAATGTTTCCTCTCACTTCCCTGTCACCATCACTGCCGACAAATACTTGTATTATTTCCGCGACGGTTCCCTCATTCGCGAATATTTATTTGAGAAATAAAAAAGTGGCGTAAAATCAACACGCCACTTTTATATTTAATAATTTAGTAGTCGGTATTCTTTTTCTTATTTGTGGCTAATAAAACTATTGAGAATATAGTTAGTGCTATTGAGCCTGCAGCTGTTATATAGGCACCAATACCTACTGATCCATAATTCGATATAATTATTGCGCTACCAATAAAGGTTAGCCAAGAAATAATATTAACTATTATACCCAAAACCCCACTAATTATTCTAAGCCAATTGCGTTTGGCAAAACAGTTAATTATCTGTAAAATGCCCAAAATGGCTACAACGCTAACAACCGGAATTACAAAAGCGGCTACTCCACCATTTAATTTAGATAAGTCGTAAAGACTACCCGGGTACCATGATAAAAATGTGCCCACTATATAGACTATCGTGCTCAAAGTAAATAATATTGATGGCATAACATTAAAGCTTTTATTTTCTATATCAGTTCCCTTTTTCATATCTATCTCCTAATAAAGTTCACTTAATTTTTGGTTAACACGGTTAATAGTTTGAAGGTATTCTACCAAGTCAGACTCTGATAGATCCCCTTTTACGTTTTCAACTTTTTGAGTCCAGCTGGTCATTTCACTCGCTAGACGTGTGTAATCTTCTAACATTGCTAGCTTTGATGAAGTGTCCGAAGTATTGTTGTATTTTTTCATAAAATTAACATAATCATTCATCCAAGCTTCATATTCTCTGAGTACTTGTTTCCAGCTGGAATTAGAACCAGAGTTAGAACTAGATGAAGTAGAAGCGTTACTCTGCGTTTCAGTTGTCAATGCCCCGTCTACCGGACCTTTATATTCGCTGCCGACATAACAATCGGTCAATGTTTTTGCGTAACCACTACTGCCGTATTTTTTGCAGGCTGCGTGCGCATTTTCCCAAGCATAATCGTTCTCCCATTCTTCCTCGCTTTTGCAAGAGCTATCACGATACCATTTGCCACTTGCCTCACATTCAGCTTTCTTTTGTTCTTCAGTTTTCTTTTCACCGAAATAAATGGTCATAGAATGGTTATATTCGTAGTAAGAATAATCGGTAACGATAATGCTTGTATTATAGCAATCCGTTTTATCGTCGTCCTCAACTGAAATTACTCTACTTACTTCCCATCCTGCACCACGAGCCTTCTCGCAAGCCTCTTTTACCGTAAGCCCCTTCAAATCATACTCTTCATAGCTAGGCTTGGCAACGTTCATGATAATCATAACAACAACTATTAATAGAACGGCTATCCCCAATACCAAAAATAATATTTTCTTATTTTTAGAGTCGGGCTTAAACTGTTTATCTATTTGATTTTTAGTTACAGAATTTCCTGTTGCTCTAATGTTATTAGCGTCGTTGTGCTCTATTGCACTATGTCGCCCCGGGCTTTTGTCATTTTTGTCCATATGGAATACCTCCTTTATTTAGTGATATGGTTTATTAGCGCCTGCATAAAAACAGGACACCACGATGGTTGTCCTAAACCTTTTTTGCAAATAGACTTTCGTCCGTTGCCCGTGATGTCCTGTATATTGGACGAAATCACCATGTTTTACGGCTGAGCATCTATTTGCATTTTAGGGTTTCCCCTTTTGTTTAGGACAAGTTAATTATATCACAAATAACATTCAATAGATAGTGCCCTAAAATAAAAAACAGCCTCTTGGCGGGCGAAGAGAGATTCAAGCCTGCACCTTACTACTAAAATACTTACGTTTGACAACATACTTCATATCTGGTAGAATCGTCTAGATGATTAAGGATAATTTGCGAGGCAAAGTTGTGACTCCAGCTACTGCAAATCCGTGGCCTCACGAAGAGCGTGTCGCAAAAATCTTAGCTCTGGCCGGGCATTATGTAGAGTTTATTCCAGAAACCAGTGTTAAGACTCCGGACATTATCCTAGATAACACCAGATATGAGATAAAATCCCCAATTACTAATAATCCTAAGAAGATAGTTCGTAACGTTAAGAGAGCTCTAGAAAAATGCCCTAATGTGGTAATCGACTCATCTAGGATAAAAGGGCTAAAAGATTCTGATATCCAGCGTTTATTGATCAATAAAGCTAAAGATTTACCTACTCTTAAAAATTTAATCTTCATCAACAAACGTGGCCAGATTATTGACATTAAGGCATTAGTTTGATAAAATAAAAGTATTGAAGTTCTTGCACGGGGTGTAATGCTCCTACCGCAGGAGCTTCTTTTTATGGAATAAAAAACAGCCCCTTGGTGGGCGGCGAGGGACTTGAACCCTCACGGTATTGCTACCACAAGATTTTGAGTCTAGCGCGTCTACCAGTTCCGCCAGCCGCCCATATTTTAAGCTGTATCTTAATTTTAACACATTTTAGTGGTTTATGCTATAATAAACCTATGGATTCAAATACCGGTGGGCAATTCTCTGGTCAAAGACGAGCAGCGGTAGATTTAGCCAGAAAGAAAGTTCTGGCAGCTTATGCTTCTAGCGCTCAAAATGGTCCACTCGGCTCTAATTTTAGAACAAACCAATTCCGACCGCAGACGCTGACACAACCACAGATACAATCGCAAACCCAAGCTCAGCTTCATTCTCAGCCACGCCAGGCTATTTATAGCCACGACCCAGACAGTAACCCAAAAGCTGCCTACCCTATTAATACCATCGCAAAGCAAACTGCTACCCCTGTTAATACTGCCCCTGCCAATACTACTACCAATAACACAGCCACTACTGCCGATTCTTGGAAAACTTACCACACTGCTTGGCAAAATTACTATCAAAAATATTACAGCGAATATTATGCTAATGCCGCCAGAAATTATATTGCAAGAGAGCGCCTAAAAGATGCTCGCGAAAAAGCCGATGAAGAAGAAGTCCTGGCATCTATCAGAAAAACCAACACTCCAGAAAACGCCAGCATTATAGATAATGATCTTCGCCAAAAAATTCGAAAAAAAGCTACCGATCAAGCCAAAAAATCTCGCCGGTATCGCCGCTTTATTCCGATTATTGCTGGTGTTACTGTAGTTCTTATTATTCTCTTTTTGCAATACAACCGCATGATTTTTGCGCCAATTATGGCTTATGTTTCACCAGGCAACGCGCCAGCGTCCGAAATTGAGGCTTTGGACCCCACTATTACTCAGACTGTCTCAGCCGACCCACGCCTGATTATTCCAAAACTTAATATCGACGTGCCGATTAATTTCAACGTGGCACTTTCTGATGTAATGGCAGCGATGAACCACGGTGTGGCACATTATCGTATCAACGGAGCTAGTGCCTTCCCTGGCGAAATCGGCAACTTTGTGATTACTGGACATTCAGCAGGCGATGTTTATAGCTCTAACCCATATAAATATATCTTCTCTGGCCTAGAACGTCTAGAGGACGGCGATTTGATTTACGTAAATTATAATTCCGTGCGCTACACTTACAAAGTTATTGGCAAACAAGTAATTGAGCCGTCCAATGTGGCAGCGCTCGTAATGCAAACCGACAAACCGTTAATTACGCTAGTTACTTGCACCCCACTTGGCACTTCTCGCTATCGTTTATTGGTCACGGGCGAGCAAATCTCACCAAGCTACGAAAACGCTTCTTCCGAAAATAATAATGTCACTGTGGACGAAGGCGAAATCGAAGCACTTCCTTCAAACGAGCCATCATTCTTTGAAGGCATCTGGAATTGGCTTACCGGGCAATAGAATACAGAGTTACCATAATCATAATTCCCAAAATCATCACTATTTTGCAAAACCATTCCGCCTAGGCTAAAAATCTAACAGAGATAAATGGGTGGGTGGTTTACTTTTCGTTTCAGATATGATAAAAGATTCCAAATTAAAATAAGGAGTTATCTATGGATAAACATAAATTGTTACAAGATTGGAATATTGTGAAAGAAGATTTTCACAAAACGCCAGACGAAAAAATTCAATTACTTCGTCAAGGCGAAATTTGGTGGGTTGGGGTTGGCGAAAATGTTGGCGTGGAGATAAACGGCAAAAGCGAATATTTCTCGCGACCAGTTTTAGTATTAAAGAAATTGAGCAAGTATGGTTTTATGGGTATCCCATTAACATCACAACATCATAGTGGGTCTTGGTATGAAGATTTCGTTTTTCAAGACAGAGTTGAAACGGCAGTTTTATCACAGGCTAGGGTTTATAGCGCATCTAGATTGTATAGTAGAATTGGGCAAATTCCAGAAGTGGATTTAGAGAAGGTCCGCGCAAGTTTTATCAAATTATATTCCAGATAAAAAATGTCCCCTAGTTTTTCAACTAGGGTGCGGGTATTCCCGAATATACTTTATATTATATCAAACTTTACATCAAAAATCAAGCTGATTAGCTCACTAGCTAAAAAACTAAAAAAGCACTTGCATAATATTTTTGATGCTGTATAATAAGAAATGGAACAATCAGATAATTTTACAATAAGCAGTTACTTTTATTTATAAGTAATATCGCAAATAGACCATAAAAATGGCGTCATAAGGATGTCAGTGGTTTATGGGCGATACTGCTTGTAAATTTGTCTGATTGTTCCACCTTGTGGCGCCATTTTTAGTTGGGCCACAGACAAAGGAACAATATGGTCATACATAATCAAAAACTCAGCAAAATTATTTTAGCCCTACGCCGTGGTCTTATAAAAGTAAATCTTTTGTATGACCCTGATTTATTTTTAAATAACCATCTCTCAGGTTTTAGACCCCGGCGTAGTGGAGTACCTTTTAGTAAGAACTATATTAAATATAATAGATTTGTCCGTATTATTGGCTTTACTAGCATAACTGCCTTCGGCTTACTTACTATTGCAACTATTTTCCCAATTGCTAGGGCTTCTGATAACGCCGAAGCCACCTACGTCCCAGCCACTACCACCCTATCTATCGTATCATCAAAAGACACTGCATCAGTAGATATCACCCCAACCTCTGCTTCTGGTACCTTTGCAACTAGTGCAGCAGCAGACCAAGCAGAGTTTACTGTCACCACAGATAATCTCACCGGTTATAGCCTTAAAATATTAGGAACAGACACCTCTGGCCAACTTATAAATAGCACTACTGGCGATACCCTAGATACTATTACAGCAGATACCACAGAAAATGACTTTAGAACAGGTAATGCTTCCACTTACAATAACAAATGGGGTTATAGACTAACTGTAAATAGTGCTACTACCACAGATTTCTTTTCTGCTCCTACATCTACTACTACTGCTAAAACTATCTACACCACATCTTCTCCTAATACTACTGCAGATAGCTATACACTTGGTGTAGGTGCAAGAGTAGATTATACTAAACCAGTAGGAACTTATACTAATACCTTTGTCCTTACTGCTGTGGCAAATAACATATCCTACCAAATAAACTACTTAGACGCAGACGGCACTACACCACTACTTACTCCAGATGCAGAAAGTGATATCGCTGCTTCTTCAATTGAACTAAATGCTACCACTCCTACTAGATCTGGTTATAACTTCCTCGGCTGGTGTGATGGCACACTCAGCTCTGATGGCGAATCTTGCACCGGCACTCCAGGCGCCACCTACCAACCAGGTGATACCTACACCTTCACCAGCTTTGCTGCTGGCACTACTACTGCTAACCTTTATGCGATGTGGGAGCAAGATGGCTCTTCGCTCTACGACGCTGTCGCCGCCATGAGCAAAGGCACCCAAACCGCTGCAGACCTCCAGGCAGAAATCACTATCCCAACCACTGATAACTACACCACGGACACTTCCAACTCTGGCGTGTATGAATACGACGCTACCACCTTTGGCGCCGCCACAGACGCATCAAACGACTACAAGATATATTATTACCGTGGTGTCCTAGAAAACTCCGTAGGCTCTTATGGCTCAAACGGCTCAGCCGTGACTTATCCAAACTATGTCAGACTAGGTGGTAACAGCACTACCAGCACCTGCTGGCGCATCCTTAGAACTACTGGCTCTGGCGGTGCAAAGCTCATCTACAATGGCCTCTGGACTGGCTCTACTTGTGCTAACGCTACTAGTAAAGCCCAATTCTCATCCACCTCCGCCTTTGACACCACTGCGAATAGCGATGGCAAGAGTATCGTAGGCGTAGGCTATATGTACAATGCTAGCTACAAATCCACCACCACCTCTACTCAAGCTGGTACTCTCTTTGGTAAAGACTCTGCTTTCTCCGGCAACACTACCAACTCCACCATCAAAGGCAAGATAGACACTTGGTACACTTCTAATCTCAGTAGTACCTATGGTAGCCACCTAGAAACTAGCGCTGGCTTCTGTGGAGACCGCTCCGTGAATAGTGGCTCTTCCTGGACCACCTATAGCGACACCACTAGCATCACTACACCATATACATCAGGCGATAGTGCTACCATATTCTACTTTGGCTCACATATGAGAAACCGTTCCACTTACCAAACCCCATCACTAGGTTGCCCACGTAGTACTGTAGATCTCTACACTACATCTTCTGCCTCCAATGGCAATAAAAAACTTACCAACCCAATCGCCCTAATTACTGCAGATGAAGCATCATTTGCTGGTTCTGGCACTAGCGCGGCTGCTAATGGTTCCACTTACCACGCCAACTCCTTCCTTCGTTCCGGCTCGAGCTTCTGGTTGCTCTCCCCGGACTTCCGGGTCTCGACCGGCTACGCGGACGTGTTCCACCTGTATTCGAGTGGTTATCTCAACAGCTACCTCTACGTGAACTACTCGCTCGGGGTGCGCCCGGCCATTTCTCTGGCCCAGGGGACTAATATCTCCTCCGGCTCCGGTACCGCTACTGATCCATGGGAAGTCTCATGGTAGCTCAAGTTACCACAACCACTACCCTTTTTCCCCTATTAGCGGTATAATATACCATATGAAAATCGCTTTTTTTTCAGATTGTTATTTGGATCTTACTGGTGGCATTGTTACATCTATCAACGCACAAAAACAAGAGTTAGAAAAACGTGGCCACACGGTCTATATTTTTTCAAGCAGCTATCCAAAATCAAAAAAACAGCTGGCAAAATTAAAAAAAGAAAATATTTTCCCGGTTAAATCTTGCCGTGTATGGGGTAGAGGTTTAACCCCTATTGCTAGAAAACCACAAATTATCGAAACCGAGATTCTAGAAAAATATCCAGAAATCAAAGATTTTGATGTATTTTATGTGCACTACGAAGCTGGCTGCTCTATCGCAGGGCTTAGGCTCGGAAAAAGGCTAAAAATCAAAACCATTCAAACTATGCACGGCCGCGAAGATATCGGCGAGCAAAATCTTATTCCAAAAGGTTTTAAAACCATCACAGCCACAATGCTAAATTGGTTTCATTCTTGGTATCTTCCCCACCCTATCACGGTCAAAGAAGATGATTATTTAGCAAATACCAAAGCTGCCGCCAAAATGTGGACTTTAATGGTAAATCACGCCAACGCTGCTGACCTAGTTTTTACTCCGTCTTCACATTTCCAAAAGAAACTCGCCTACTACGGTGTAAATAAGCCAATTAAAGTTCTTCCAAATGGTGTGGCAGACGAATTCTATCAGTCAAAATTAAAACCAAAAACATTAAATCCGGGCGAAACTCTGAGAATTATTTGGCATTCGCGCGTTTCCAAAGAAAAGTCTATTTTGCCATTTCTAGAAGCTCTAAAAAATGTAGAAGGCAAATATGTTTTAGATGTTTATGGTGATGGCAATGATTTAAAAAACGCCAAAAGATTTGTAAAAGCAAATAAATTAAACGTTAAATTTCACGGTCCAAAACCATTCAAAGACATCTACCCAGAAATAGTAAAAAGCCATTTAGACGTTTTAAATTCCTATAATTTTGATACTTTTGGAATGACTTTAATTGAAGCTGAATCTGCTGGAACGCCAGTTCTTTATGTAGATCCAAACCTAAGGGAAATCGCTGCAAAAGACGGCTCAATTCTCACTAAATCACCAAGCCCAGAAGATGTGGCAAATGCCATAAATACACTCATCAAAAACCCCGAAAAAATCACCAAAATGAGTGAAGCTATGCTAGAACATCGCGGTGAAGTTCGAGTTTCAAAAGTCGTAGACAAACTAGAAAAATACATTGGTGATATAATATAATTATGAGATATTTAGCAGACATTTTAACTTTCGCACGTATTATTTTAGCAGCTGCACTTTTTGTGATGAGCTTTTATCTTGCCCCACTTCACGCTGCCTTTATTGTTTTTATGCTCGGTGAAATTACCGATGCCTTAGATGGCACTTGCGCAACTAGATGGCCATTCCCAAAAAATAAAACTCCAAAATATAGAAAATACGCTGCCAAGTACGATATGTTTGCGGATGGCGCTATTGCAGTCGCGATGAACTTATTCTTCTCTTTCCGTGTTAATCTCACGGCCGGGCTTTTGATGCTTCTTCCGTATCTCGTATTTGGCTTAATTATCGAATTTGTAGTCTATGGTAAGTTTTTAGGCCACCCAGACGATTGCACTGAAAATTGTTTGATGAAGAAAAACTTTAAATTGGCCAAAAAAATTATTTTGGCTCGTCGCAATGTTTATCTTGCAATTTTGTTTACGATGGCAGTTTGGACTTTGTATGCTTCGGAATGGTCGCTAGTTACCAAAAACATTATTATGGGCATTGGGCTTTTTGGTTCCCTCTTTTTCTGGATTTTTCTCTCTCAGCGCCGCCACAATATCTCGCGCGATGCCGTGGATATTGAGAAAAAACTCTCCAAAAAATCCTAACGATACACCGCTGCTGCGGTTGCTTCCAAAAATTTATCTGGATTATAAAGATTTAATGCCACGATATTGCAAGCCAAATCTCCATTCCAAATCGTTAGTGGCGAATATTTAGTCTGAATCAGAGGAATTAGTATCACCTTGCCATTTTTAGAGATTAAAATTTGACCATCATGAAAAACCACTACTTGCACTGGGTAGCTGAGAGTAAACTTATGAAATGCCTCCGCTACTTGTAAAATCGATTGTGATGCTATCAAAATTTTTGGATAAAGAACGTTTTTAAAAATCTTCTGCCACTGCGGGACTGAGCCAAAAATCGTGAGATTTTCTCGCATCAAGAGCCTTTCCATTTTTCCTTCCGCGGCGAGATCTACTGCGTCGCGAGTTAGAATTATTGGCCTTTTAGAATCAAGCAAAGCTTTTTCAAAAATTTTAGCTGTAATAGCGTTTTTGGACATGTCTCCAACTATCAAAGAAAAATCCACACTTTCGATTACGTTTTTGATTTCATCAGCTTCCGAAAAAGAACCAGTATCGGTAGTTTTCAAAAAAACTAGATTATCAAGTGGCGGCAGTTTTGACTTCAAAACGTCTGGCAGCGCCACTTTTACTTCTTTTAGTGGAAACTCCTGATTCATAAACTCTGCCGTCTTCATTGGTGTCTTGAAATTTTGACCATTGCCACCAATTACCGAGACTACACCATTTTTTTGCTCGGACGGGATGTTCCAATACAGATCTTTATATGGGTTTTTGTCTAGTTTTTGCAGAAAGTCCATTATTCCTCCTTTAATTTTAATTCAATCGAAATCGGACAATGGTCCGAACCAAACACGCTTTCATAAATTTCTGCACCCACTAATTTTTTGCGAAGATTTGCCGAAACAAAGAAATAATCAATCCGCCAACCGACGTTGTTTGCTCGAGCATTACCCCAATGACTCCACCAAGTATAACGCTCGGAATTTGGATGCAAAAATCTAAAAGTATCAATAAAACCAGAAGCGAGGATGTTAGAAATTCCTTCCCTCTCTTCGTCGGTAAAACCAGCATTTTTGTGGTTTGCGTCTGGGCGCGCAAGGTCAATATTTTGATGTGCTGCATTAAAATCGCCACAAGTAATTACTGGTTTTTTCATTTCCAAATCTTTTAGAAGGTTTAAAAACTTTGGGTCCCAAGTTTTATAACGCAAATCAAGACGCGACAAATCTGGTTTAGAATTTGGGGTATAAACATTTACGAGATAAAAATCTTGGGATTCCAGAATCTGCACTCTGCCTTCAGGCACAGCGGTGCTGGTTTCTGAAGCATGAACAAAATCCAGATTTGGACGCTTGGGATGTATATTCCTGACGGACCCGAGAGGTTCGCCCGTTAGGGCGGTTCTCTCGGCGTCCCAGCGTATGACATTCCAAGCGGACAAGTCTAACGCTGAAGAAACCAGTATTGCTGTGCCACTATATCCCGCGCGATCTGCCGGATTCCAAAATACTTTATATCCAGGAAAATCAAATTCCACCTGTTCCGGTTTGGCTTTGGTTTCTTGAAGACACAAAATATCTGGCTGGTATTCAAAGACAAAATTTTGCAAAGCCTTTTTTCTAAGAACCGCCCGAATTCCATTTACGTTCCAAGAAAAGATTTTAAGCATAACGACCCCTCTCTATATCGCGTTTTTTAATGGTCTCGCGTTTGTCGTATTTTTTCTTACCTTTGCCTACGGCAATTACAAGTTTAATATGTCTGTCGCCACCAAGTAATTTCACTGGCACAATTGTAGAGCCATCTACTTTAGCACGAACTAAGCTAGCAATTTGTTTTTTGGTAGCAAGAAGTTTAATATTAGAAGTTTGCTCAGCACCAAGTGTTAATCCATAAAGCCAAAGCTCATTATCTTTAATCGTTACATAAGAACCTTTGAGTTGTACGTGGTGATCGCGAATTAAACGCACCTGTGGGCCAGATAAACTCATACCACAAACTAGTTCTTCGCCGAGCGCATAATCATAGTGAGCTCGTCGATTAACTGTAACCGAACCAATCACCTTTTTCTTTTTCATAATTTAATTATACTACTTTTACAGATGCCTTGCCAAGCAATGCTTCTAGTTCATCCAGAAGTTCTGCGCAAAGGTCCATTCTAAATGGCATTTTTAAGGCCTTTTTCTCACCATTTTCATAAGTCACCAAAATCACTTCCGAAAACCCGCCAAATTCATCGCTAAGATTTCTGATTTTAGTTAAAGTTTCTATGTCTTCAAGGTTTTTTACGAGCAAAAACAACTTTTGTTTTCTAGGGTCTTTTGGTAAATTTTTCAAAACTTTTGGTGTGTCAATTGTAGTGGCAGGTTTTTTCCGCCAAAACTTGGTATCTTCATTTTCAGCTTTTTTCCACGGCATCGCCAGCTTGGTGCCGGTGGCTTTGTAATTTTCTAAAGTTTCATCCGAAACAATTTCTACTACATCAGCTACAATTTTTGCATCAGAGCCCATCGTGCCATCTCTATTTTTGGCGTCAATTTTGCCCTGCGCTCTAATTACAGTGTCAATTTGAAGTTTCGCACCACAGCTTGCAAAAATTTTTGGGAAAACGATAATTTCTACTTCGCGAGTTTTATTTTCAATTCTTACAAAAGCCATTTTATCGCCTTTTTTGGTTGGAATAATTCTAACATTGGTGATAATTCCACCCACCACCGCGACTTTGTCTTGATTTTCTGGGCAAACCACGCCCATTGGGTGAGTTTGTTCATCAAAATACAAATCATATTTATCTAGTGGATGTGCCGAAAGATAAAGCCCCATTAGTTCTCTTTCCCACAAAAGCTGCTCTTTTTCAGTGGCCTGAGTTGGTGCAGGTTTAATTTCTGGCTCAGCGATTTCGCCAGCTTTACCCATCATACCAAATAAGTCCATTTGCCCGGTTTTTTGATCTTTTTGAATCTTAGAACCATAAGCTTGAATCGCTTCCAAATTAAACAAAAGATCAGAGCGCGAAATACCAAAACTATCAAACGCACCGGTCTTAATGGCTGCTTCCCAAGCTTTTTTGTTAAACTTGGTAGAATCTACGCGTTTAGCAAAATCAAAAACTGATTTAAAAGGACCGTTTTTATCTCTTTCTGGAATTACAATTTCTTCAATCAAAGCTTTTCCAATGTTTTTAACGCCAGAAAGTCCAAACCGAATGGTCTTTTTACCACCGACGATACCAAAATCACCATAACTCTGGTTAATGTCCGGGCCAAGAACTTTAAGGCCCATACGTTTACATTCCGCAATCTCTGGGGCCAGCTTTTCCGTCCAGCGCATATCAGATGTCATCAAAGCCGCCATAAATGCGTCTGGGTAGTGTGCCTTTAAGTACGCAGTCCAGTATGCAACTAGCGCATAACACGCAGCGTGGGACTTGTTAAAACAATAGTTAGCAAATTCCAGCAGCTGGCCCCAGAATTTCTCGGCAATTTCTTCGGTCGCGCCACCCACTTCCACGGCGCCCTTAATAAACTCAGGCTTTACCTTTTTCATGAGGTCAATCTTTTTCTTCCCCACTGCTTTTCTTAAAGTATCTGCCTGGCCACCAGTAAAGCCACACCATTCCTTGGAAATCTGCATGAACTGCTCTTGATAAATCATAATTCCGTAGGTGTTTTTAAGCGAATTTTCTAGCCCCGGGTGAAGGTAAGTGATTTCTTCTTCCCCGTGTTTTCTACGAATAAATGAATCGATAAACTGCATTGGACCTGGGCGATACAGTGCCACCATAGCGATAATATCTTCAAAAGACGATGCCTTCAAGTCTTTCAAATATCTTTTCATACCGGCAGATTCTAGTTGGAACACACCGGTAGTTTCGGCGCGTTGGAGTAGCTTGTAAGTTTTCTCATCATCAAGCGGCAACGTGCTCATATCGATATCGTCGTTATAAACTTTACGAATCATTCTTAACGCATTATTAATCACCGATAAGTTAGAAAGCCCCAAGAAGTCCATTTTAAGAAGCCCGAGTTCTTCTACCTGCGTCATTGGAAATTGTGCTGCAATTGGACCTTTTTGCGAAACTTCCAAAGGCAAAAACTTTACCAAATCATCTGGCGCGATAATCACACCACAAGCATGTACACCGTGGTTTCTAATCGTTCCCTCAAGCCGCGATGCATAGTCAATCACCTCTTTTGAAGTTGGGTTAGTTTCGTATTCTTGTTTTAACTCTGGCACTTCTTTGATGGCGTCTTTTAGATGCACGTGATGCCCCTGCACCGGGTCTGGCACCATTTTGGCGAGCCTATCGGCTTCGGCATATGGCACTTCAAGCACTCTCGCCACATCGCGCACGGCGTTTTTGGCCATCATTTTACCAAAAGTCGCAATATTCGAGACTCTTCCCTCACCGTATTTTCGCGTACAATACTCAATCACTTCATCACGCCGGGTATCTTGAATATCTGTATCGATATCAGGCATCGAAATTCTATCTGGGTTCAAAAATCTCTCAAAGAGAAGGTCGTATTTTAGAGGGTCTAAATCAGTAATTCTAAGAGCATACGCCAAAATTGAACCAGCAGCACTGCCTCTTCCTGGACCATAAACAATTCTCTGCGACTTCCCCCAGTTGATAAAGTCTTGCACAATCAAGAAATAACCATTATAACCCATCTTATTTACCACCGAAAGCTCGTAGTCGATGCGTGGTAAAATTTGGTGTAGTTCGTCGCGTTTTTTATCAATTTTTTCCAGAATTTTTCTACATTCTGCCACCGATAATTTTGAAGCTTCGTCTAATTGTTTGTCTGCGTAACGATAAACCAAACCCTGAAACACTAATTTATTTAAATAACTTTCTTCGGTTTCGCCTTTTGGCACCGGAAACTTTGGAATTAACATTCGCCCAAGTTGTAAATCTACGTTGCATCTGTCGGCGATTTTCTTAGTATTCAAAACTGCTTCTGGACAAGTATCTTGCCAATGCTCAATAATTTCCTCTGCCGGAATTACGTGAAGATCAAAATCTTTTAGAGTCATACGATTAGTATCAGAAAGATTTGAAGCGGTGCCAACACACAAAAGCACCTCATGCGCATCTTGGTCTTCGTGGGTTAAATAGTGGGCATCGCAGGTTACCACTAGTGGCAAATTAAGTTCTTTGGCGTGCGCCATCAACCAATCATTAACTTTTTTCTGTTCCAAAGAATGAGTAGAAGATTTCGGGTGCCCGTGGTCCTGCATTTCCAAATAAAACCGATCAGAAAAAACTTTCCTATACCAATCAATCAGTTTTAGTGCGCGCTCATCATCATCTGCCCGAATCGCCTCAGAAATTTCCGAACCCATACAACCAGAAAGGCAAATAATACCTTCGTTATATTTCTCGAGCATTTCGTGGTCGGTTCTAGGTTTATAATATTTACCGTTAATTTCGGCATCGCTCATAATTCGGCAAAGATTTTCAAAGCCCTGATTATTCATCGCGATAAGCGTAATATGAAAACGCCTTTTATCATGCTCTGGCTCCTTATCGGTGCGCTTTCTTGCAGCTACATAGGCCTCGAGACCTAAAATTGGCTTAATGCCAGCGTCATTACAAGTTTCATACAGTTCCACCAAGCCGCTCATCGTGCCGTGGTCGGTTACTGCCACAGCTTCCATTCCGTCATTTTTGACGAAATTAACAAGCTCAGGTATTTTAGTAAGCCCATCAAGAAGTGAATAATGTGTATGGTTATGTAAATGCACAAAATCACTTCTCTTTAGCTTCATACTAAAACTCTACCCTTCCTTTTCTAAACTAACTCTGCGATTATTTTTTGGTGGTTTTCTTTGTAGTATTTTTAGCCGTCTTTTTTGCTGGTTCTTCGGCCTTTTCCATTTCTTTTTCAATTTTTTTGGCGGCTTTTTCAAGCTCTTCGTTTTCTTTTTCTTCTTCCTCTTCAGCTTCACGAGCCTTTTTAGAAATAAATAGCCCAGCTGCGGCACCAGCAATTGCGCCAAGTGCAGCGCCTAGGAAAAACTTTCCTTTGCCACCTTTTTTCTGTTCTTCTTCTTTACATTCACATTTTTTCTCTGCCATTTTATTTTTCCTCCTTTTTAGCAGTTGATTTCTTTTCTTTAAATTTTGGTTCCACGTACTTATCTACAAAAGTTTGCACTACCCCACCGATAGAAGTCATTCCGCGGACATTTGAAACTACGCCATTGGCGTTTTCGGCGATATCTTGGCTCTTAATCACCACACGTTTTGCCTCGTCGGCGACGCCAAGAAGTTTTACCATCAAGATGATGCCAATTATCAAGAAGATAAATAGCGTCAATGATAAAATTACTACTAATATCCATTCTGCTACGTTCATATATTTTTCTCCTTGTTATAATTATAGCATATTTCAGTTATTTCATCGGCGCCGACTAAGCCAGTTTCAAGCACGTATTCAAGTAGTGTAGTGAAGTAATTTTTTGGATCACCCGTGGTCATCCATTTACCATTACTTTTTGCCACTACTACATCGCCGTGCTCAGCCAACTTGGTGATAGCATCTACTGTCCAAAGTTCGCCATCAAGCCCGGTGTTAGAAGGAATCAAGTAGTCAAATACTTCTGGAGTCAAAAGATAACGCCCATAGCTAGCTAGGCTACTCGGGCTTTTGTCTGGCGTTTCTGGTTTTTCTACGATATGAGAAAGCGTGCCGTTTTCTTTTAACGCGATCATACCGTATTTATTCCAAACTTTTTCTGGCATTTCTTGAGCAGCGATTACAGCCTTAGCATTTTCGTTTTGAAGGTAAGTTTCAATCAAAGTTCTGGTATCACTATTTCCAAAAATCAAATCATCGCTATATAAAACCACAAAAGCGTCTTCGTCTTTCACAAATTCTTTAGCCGAGACAATTGGCGAACCATTGCCATAAGGAAGCGTCGGATCTTGCTCAATCACAGTAATTTTTGGAAAATTCAATACTTCTTCTACCGGCTCAAACCGCTCAGATTTGCCCTGTTTTTCTAGTAAATTTCGTACATTTTCGGCATTATCGTGAAAATAATTATCATAAATATCTTTAGCCATAGTGTTTGGCGTGGCTACGATGATAATTTCTTCAATTCCCGCTTCTCTACATTCCTCTACGCAGAGTTGCATTGCTGGTTTAGCGCCAATTGGCACCATTGCTTTTGGAATAGTTTTTGTAATTGGCAGATATCTACTAGCAAAACCTGCATCAGTGATAATCGCTTTTTTGACAGTTTTCATAGTTCTCCTTAAAACCTAATTATAGCATATTTAGATAAAAAAAGGCCCAGAACACATAGATTCTGGGCCGAGCAGATTGTTTGCTACTTAGTTATAGATAACATCACCTCGTCTTCCACATCGGTCCGATATCGGTACCACATTCTCCTGATCGCTCGCAAATTTGTAGATTTTTTGGCCTTCACGGCCAGCTCCGATATATTTCGGATACACTATGATGTCCGCAAATCTTCGGTCGATCCTAAGGAGCTTTTCCTCTGTGTATTTATCTACAACATAGAGCACTCCTTTGTTCTTGAGCCTGACCTTCGAAAGATCAAACACTCTTGGAGCAAGCTCTAACAGCAGCCCACTGGTACCATAGACATACATTGGCATGTCCGTACAGTTGATGATCTTATCTACCGCTTTGGCAGAAACTATCCTCCTTTTTGAAAAAGTACTACTACTCATAATGCCACCCCTTTCTCTTGAGTAATCAACTTATCTTCTAATTATATCACACTAATGTTTTTTTGTCAATAAGTTTATGTTATTTTTTGGCTTTTTTGACAGTCTTTTTTGTGGTTTTCTTCTTTTTACCCTTAAGGGCTTGGCTTCTTGCCACTGTATCTTCAATATCTTGCGAACGGTTATGAACACCGTAAATCAAGCTAGTAACACCTACGATTAGCATATAAGCACCGAAGAAGCGAATAAAGGTCATAATTTCAAATTCGCCAGCATTTAAGATAACGATGCCCATCACACAGCCAAGCACCCCTGTAAGCACTCTGATGAAACGATCGGTCGGGTCCACCGTGGAAAGAAAACCGTGGAACACGTCAATAAGACCAGACACAATAGTGTAAACAGCGATGATAATCAGGCTAGTCACGATGTTGTTTCTGGCAAAGAATAGTAGCATCAAAGCAGCAGCGATATCAACAAGGGCATCGATTACAGAATTAACCCAACCGTGTTTTTTAACTGATGCATAAAGCGCGCTCACGGAATCTACAATACCCATCAAGAGTAGGAATACTGAAACCACCGAAACTACGATTTCAAAATCGGTCATTATGCCAAATAATGCCAAAAAACCAAAAATCGCCGCGAGCAACCCGCGAATTATAAATACAAACCAATGTTTGTCGATATATCTTCTATTAATATGTGCCATAAAATTGTGCCCTTTTTAAATGCTTATGGTTATATTATACCATAATTTTACACGTGGCGCACTTTTTTTCTAATTTTTTCTACTGCCAAGGTCAATTTATAAGCAGCTGGTTTTAGAATCATATCGTGCGCTGGGGTGTAGCGATATTCTTCGCACCCAAACGAACGCTTAAATTCCGAAACTCCATAAAATCGATGCGAAGTTTCGTCTTTTTCTACAATCCCCCAGAGGTTATAGCGAATGCAGCCACGATTTCTAGCTTCTTCCATCGCCTTTAGATGAAGCAAAGGCGCAGCCGAATATTTAGTGCCAAGCTCAGACGAAACTCCATAATGATAACTCGCTTCCGGCCCGTAAAAAATCATAAAATTCTGTGCCAAAATCTCGCCATCTTTTTTGGCGGTATAAATCAAAACTTCCCCACCGTTCCTAAACGCCTCAAACTGTTTTTTAAGAAATTCAGAAGAAAACGCCACGTATTTTTGCCTTTCGGCGTGTAGTTTTTCAAGTTTGCAAAAATCAGAAATTGCTTCATCGCTATCAGACACTTCAATATCAATATCGTTTTTCAAAGCTTTACGTAGTTTTCGCCGAAAACCTTGCGACGCGCCAGCCAAAATTTCTTCCTCAGTTTTATGAAGATCTAAAATTCCAGCGTATTCTACCGAAAGATACATCGGCGCTTTAGAAAGCCCATGAGATTTCATAATTTTTAGAGACTTTTCAGAAAGTTCTAGCTGTGGACGCACTCTTACAAATACACACCCAGCCTTCAAGCCTTCTTCCTTAATATCGTCAAACACCAGCTTCACCATCTTAGGATCATTCCAATCAATCAAAGGTCCACCAGCAATCGCCATATAGGTGCCACGCTTAGCAGTTTCTACCACGCCAGCATAGGCCCCGACGATTTTGGAGCCATCAAAAACTAATTTTCGCACGACTTTTTTGCCACGAGAAATGTGAAATTCGTAAAAGTCCCAGCTTTGCAAAAAGTTCGCTTCCGGAAGTTTAGAAACATAGCCGTCCCACTGCTCTTTAGATTCCGCACCCACTAAGTTCATAACCGCCTCTTTTTCTTACGCATACTTTCAAACGCAAAATCTGCCGCATAGCGCATTTTTGAAAGCACCAAATCGTGCGCTGGCACAAACTCTACTACTTCTCCACCAAAGCCAGTTTTAAAAGTAGTAACCCCAGCATAACGGTGATTTGGCTGCCCAGCTGGCGCGATTCCCCAGAGGTTGAATCTCAAATACCCTTCTTTTTTAAGATCTTTCATTGCCTGCCAAAGCAGTGCATAAGCGCCCGGCATCTTGCGATTCAGAAGTGTCGAAGCTGCTTCGTAATAGTCTGCTTCGCCCCCATTTTTAATAATCAAACCATACGCCACCGGCTCATTTTCGAGCGTCGCCTTGTAAATTACGATATCTTTACCAAACGCCTCTTTTTCGGCTAGCAAAGTTTTAAGATTTGGTGGCACGAAATTCTGCCTTTTAGCAGTTTCGGCCTGCACTTTGTGAAATTCCTCAAAAATCTTTTCGTCAGAAGAAGTAGAAACTTTGATTCCTACCTTGTCAGCACGCCTCACCTCGTATCTAGTTTGCCTTCTCATATCGGCCAAAAGTTCTTCTTCAGACTTAATGAGATCAATCATCACGGTATGTTCAGCCGCAAGATGCATCGGCGATTTTTTAAGCCCAAGAGAAGCCAAAAGTTTTAGGTTTTTATCACTCGCAGAAAGTTGTGGGCGCATCCTCACAAATACACACTTTTCTTGCTTTGCCACCTCTATAATTTTATCAAAAACAGTTTTTACCAATTTGGAATCATTAAAGTCTACCAATGGTCCACATGGAATTTCCATATATCGGCCACGTTTAGCGTTTCTGATAATCAAAAGAGCCCAAGCTTTGCCATCAAAATCTTCAATTTGTACTTTGCAACCCAAAATCTCGTTCATTTTAGCGTATTCTGGCGACTGCAAAAAATTCGCTTCTGGGTATTTTTTAATAATTTCTTCCCATTTAATCATAACCCCTCCCACTTAAATATGGCTTAATAATTTCTTTGGCTGGTGCCAATTCTTCCGGACTATAATAAAGTGGAAAATTAATAATTTCTTTAGTAATTTTTACAGCCGTCGGGCAAGTTTTTTCTGGAAACTTAATTTTTTGGTAATATCTTTCTGGCGAAACCGGTTTTTCATACCAAAACGCATCAAAGAAGTAGCCATTTTTGCGAAGTTTAGAAAGCACCTCGGCACGATTTTTTACAAAATAAAAATCTCGAAGCTTCCCTTCCCCACGATGGCGAAAACTCCTAAGCTGCCTTAGTGCCAATTTTGCCTCAAATTCAGAAAGTCGGCGAGAGACATCCAATTTATTGTCGGCCGAACGTTCTACAAAATGTAGCTTAATTAAAACTTGCATCATCACCCCACCAAGATGAATAGCGTTCAACTTTTTACACTGCGCTGTAAAAAGTGGGTAAAACCGAGCTCTGAGATGATCAGAGAGTTTCGGAGGTTTAACAGGCGCCTCAACCTCATGCACAGGCGTTTCTCTAAATATTACTGCGCCACCAGAAATGGAATTGATACACTTATCTTTACCAAACGAAAGTGCTGCTGCTACTCCTACGGTACCAGCTTCCCTACCGTCCGGGTAGCGAATTCCTGCCGAATGCGCTAAATCTTCAATGATAGTGAGCCCACGCTTTTTGGCAAACTTCTCAATTTTCTCTATATCCACGGGGTTCCCAAGCGAATTTTGGACAATAATTCCCTTGATTCTATTGGCGTGAATCGCTGCTCCTTCCCAAAACACATTCAAAGTTTTTTCGTTAAAATTCAGAGTTTTTTCATCAATGTCGGCAAACACCGGCACTAGTCCAGCTTCTATTACTGCCTCATATACTGCATAGCAAGTAAAAGCATTTACAATGATTTTATCGCCACTTTCAAAATAAGATTGTAGCGCAATACAGAGTGCCGAACGTCCATTTTTGGTAAGATAGCAAGTACCCTCGTATTTTTTAGCCAAAAAATCAGAAAGTTCGCGAAGATCACGAGAATTGCCACGCGAAAACCCCTCTTTAATGCTTGGTCCATTAGCGTTTAAGCCTAGATAGTATCTTTTCACTTCTTTGCCCCCTGCAATTTTTTGACCAAATTATAAAGCGCCCGAGCAAGACCCTCTGGATCCGAAATATATGGTGCGTGCGTCCAATTAGCGTAGAATTTAAGCTCAGCGTGTGGCAACTTTTCATAAATTGTCGTAGCTTGTCTAGGTGGCGTGGTAGTATCTTTTTTGCCCCAGAGAATAAAAGTAGGGGTCGCCACGCTCTCAAGATTTAGATTTTTATCAGAATCTAGCATATTTACCAAGGTTTTTTTCATATTTTCTGGCGCTTTGGAATAATCTGTCGTCCCTGTAAATTTATGAAATGCTTTATCTACTACTGGGATTTTCTTGAGTGGTTTTCCAATTTTAGCAAGCCCTGCTACCACCTTTTTCTTGGCCGAAACTTCATAAACGCCCGCCGAATCGAGCAAAATCAAATCAGATAATTTCCCAGGCTTATTTGAACAGAGATTAAGCAAAATTCTACCCCCGTTAGAATGCCCCAAAGCAATCGCTCCATCTGGAATATTGGCATCTGCCCACTTTACATAATCTTCAATTTCATAAACTTTAGAAGAAGGTTCAGTTAAACCTGGCACACGGAGCATTTTGATTTTTAACCCCTGTTCTTTCAAAATCGCCAGCGTGCGGTTCCAAGGCTCTACTGTATAAGTCCACCCGTGAATGATGTAGAGATCGTACGGGCCTTTCATGAATCAAGCCCCCAATTTTTGCGACGTTGCACCGAACCTCTGTCTCTGCGGCAAAGTTTTTTGGCGTCTTTCGGGTTGTTGAGGAGTTTTTCGATAATCCATTCAAGGTACTGGCTTCCCTTAAAAATCAATGTCTCGTTGCCCTTGATGTGTTTTTCAATAAAGGCAAGCGCTTTTTTAGGGTCGGTCGTAGCTGCTGCCGATACGCCTAGTTTCTTTAGCTCTGGCGCAGTCCATTTTTTGGTGCGGCGCCCTACCAAAATCACCAAATCTGGTTCGGCATCAGCGATTAGTTTAGCTAGTTTCTTGTGCTCTTCTTCCTCAAGTGACCCCTGATCTACAATATCACCAATCACAAACCACTTCTTCTCGGCATGCATTCTCTTTGCCATATCAAGTACCGACGCCATTGAAATCATATGAGCATTATAGCTACTATCTACGATGTTAATTCCCTTAATTCCCTCAAAGTACGAGCTTCTACCCGGCATCTGTTTCACCTCTGAAAAATCAGGGTTAAATGGCAGCTTTAAATATTTCATCAAATCTTGCAACACGAACAGATGAAACGCCAAATCTCTTACCTCTGGGTGGTTAAAATGAAAAGTCGTATCACCATAGGTAAAATCGGTCGAGTCAGGGTAAACTACGTATTTTTTGAGTAGAGATTTTTTGATTGGCACAACTTTAGCCTTAATTCCCTCTGTAGCTTTTACCATCGCCCTAGATTCAGCATCAATATAAACCAATTTTTGGGTGTTTTCAGGGAGATTGGCAAACTCTGAGGTAATTGCGGTTTTAAGGTCTTTAAATTCGCCCTCTTCCACTACCCCTTCAAATTGCACTGCGTGCGAAAGCCCCACCGACACCCAGATGGTTACCTCTGGTTTTAGCCACTGGGCTAGAAATTCTGCCTCGTGTGGGCGCTCGCCATCAATTTCCACCACATAAAATGGCTCTTTGTGCTTGTAATAGAGAGATTTAA
The DNA here is from genome assembly GCA_017404935.1 of Candidatus Saccharimonadota bacterium. GTDB lineage: Bacteria > Patescibacteriota > Saccharimonadia > Saccharimonadales > Saccharimonadaceae > Nanosyncoccus. The sequence continues at coordinate 50,273 of JAFRBI010000009.1, read as the reverse complement.
TTGGCGCGGCAATAATCAGCCAAATCCATTTTAACTTGGTAGATTTAACACCTTTCAGCCCCAAAAGATCGAATGGCACCCCAAAAGCCGAGTTGGCATCGTGAGAATAGTGGGCCTTTTTACCTATCTCATGTTCTAGCAAATTAAGCATAGTGGTTTTACCAGCCGAACCAGTCACTGCAATAATACGCGGATTCCACCGTTTTAGAGATTTATTCGCGAGACGCCGAAAATAACCCGCCAACTTAAAATAAAATCGCTTCTTGAACTTCGCGAAACTCATGTCTCCATTATAGCACGTCTTGACCGTTCAAGGAAGTGAGTGAAAGAGAAATTCATTTCTCTTTCTGAACTGACGCAGAACGGACAACTTTTCGCTAGAAAAGTTGATTTTTCGTGCAAAGTGTGGTATAATGGGGTTATAGCAAACTAATTATCTACCTCTAAAAACTTACCGGCAGCCATCTAAGAGCGAACCTAAGGTTATAGAGAAGAAAGGAAATACACTATGGCAGAAGCCAAAAAATCAGAAGGTCTAACTATCAGAATTAGACTAAAAGCCTATGATCACCGTGTGATTGATCAGAGTGCTCGCCAGATTGTAGATACCGCCATCAGAACTGGCGCTAAAGTATCTGGCCCAATTCCACTACCTACCAAGAGAAGCACTTTCACTGTAGTAAAGTCCCCACACGTCTACAAGACCGGCGGCGAAGCTTTCGAAATGAAAGTCCACAAGCGTCTAATTGACATCTTAAATGCCACTCCAAAGACGATTGAGAGCCTTCAAAACCTCTCCCTCCCTGCTGGCGTAGACGCAGAAATCAAGATGTAATAAACAAAGTAAAAAATAACTCCCATTTCAGGGAGTTATTTTTATATGCATTTTTTAAGATTCTTTAAGGAGGCAGCGGACGGAACGACCAGCGTCTCGCCAGCCATCGTATTGAATCGCAGCAGTAGAATAATATCTATCCAAGTATAGACGAGCCATTGTGCCAACTTTCCCCCCCTGTGTTAACGACCAATATGCAGCCGTATTGCCCTGGTTTGTATTGTTAACCGTATCATAAAATTGTCCCGCTAAAGTAAATGCAGCTCCACCATCCTCAATTGGAGCATGCATTTTCTCGAAACTACTATACCTGTCTAATAAGACCCTTAATTCATCCAATGTTGGTAATGTCCAGCCTGATGCACAAATAGTATATTTGTTATCAACGACCGTAGTGCCGTTATCGCAATAATACCCCGCTGTAGTAGCACAGTAATTATATAGAGTTCCATAAGGCATTTTCGAAACAGAATCCGTAACGAGGTTATTTGCGCTATTTGTTGTTGTGATTGTAGTATATTTGGGGATATTGTATGAGTTAACATAACCAGAGATAGCTCTATCCCACCCATTAAAATCTTCAGCCGTAACCACAGTAGCAATATTTGTATTTGCACTTGTTAAATCTTGTGTCAGTTTCACCGCCCCAAGATTTAAATTGGTCATCATCCAGCATTTGCCATCTTTTAATCTCTGGACAATATATGACTGCTCGTCCCTATTGTCTATCACCACCATTGGATCTTCTGTGCATAATGCAGAATCTAGATTTTGGATATAGTTGGTCGTCATATTTGGCAGCATCTTGATATTAAGTGCCATATTATAAGTACCAGATGGCTGAAGATAATCTATTTTTGAGGCGATGTTTAACTTGAAGGTTTCACCATTAGCGGTAGTATTAGAACTTTTGATGGTAGCTCCAGAAACAAATGGGATGTAGTTTCCAGAATCTATTTTGTATCCCCATTGGTTGACTGGAAAGTCTAGGCTAGTATAACTTCCAGCTGTAGCAATAGTAGGAATGGTTTTGGTATTATCATCAATGTTTACTAGATCAGATTCTCCAGTACTTGAACTCATAGAGATCCAGTAACCGGTTTTATTATTAGTACCTACTGTAATATTGATGTCTTTAGAAGTAAATGCATTTGTAGCCGGATCTAGATTTAAATTAATACTACTGACTGGTACATCTAGAGTCATAGATGGTTTGATATTAACTTCGCTTTTCATGGTCTCGGCAAAGACGGAATTAGAAGTAGTCAAGCCAAAACTAAGACCAAGAAAACTTAAGGTTAAGATTTTAAAACCTAGAGTTATGATTTTTCCTCCCCCTGTTAAATAGCGTTTTATGTTTTTTAGATCTCTTGTTATGATTTTTCGCATTGGTACCTCACTTTGTTAAACTCGCGAGGCCGAATACAAAAACGGCACCACGAGGTGCAACAGTTATGCAATTCTACTAGCAAGTTGCCATTAGAGCACAACATCCTCATGATGCCGTTTCAATGTTCTAATGGCAACCTATTTATAATAAAATAGACTTGCTATTAGTAAAAATACATAACTGTTGCACTCTAATTATAACACACTTTTAAAAACCACAAGCCAAAAAAATAAAAACACAAAAAATTAACCCCCTCGCGGGAGTTATTTTTCTAAGAACTAACTATCAATTTGGTTAGCGCAATATTCTTTTAGCTCTGGAATATCATTCTTTACCGTATCCCATAAAATATCTGGCATAACTTTACCATAAGCGTGCACAATTCTGTTTCTAAACCCGATAATGGCTCTCCATTCTATCTCCGGATGATTTTCTTTAAAATCATCGCTTAATTTCCCTGCCGTTTCCCCAATTTGTTGAACAAAGAAAGCGAGCATTGCCCTATACCCATTATTTTCTGTAATTTTTTCTAAACTTAAATCAAAATCTTTCACTGCATCAGTGATATTATCGCAATAATTTACAATCATTTTTAAAAGAAATCAGGCTCCATACAGCAATATCCTATCATTTTTTATTAATTCAAAGAAACCCGGGAACATACCGTCTTCAGAAGTGATATCCACATCTGTGCCTAGTTCAGTTTCTAATTCATCACAAAAATGAAAGTAATCCCTGTAGGTATGTAGTTCACCTTTATCTATAACCAAATCTACGTCACTATTCTCATTCGCCGTGCCTTTAGCATAAGAACCAAAAAGATATGCATTTTTGATGCCGTATTTTTTACCAACTTTGGAAACTATATCTCTTATTGTGTCAATGGTTAACATATTTTAATTATACCATAACTACAACAAAAATCAAAAAAATAACTCCCTTTCGGGAGTTATTTTTGTTAGGTCATCAAATTATTTGATAACCTTGGTAATAACACCAGAACCCACGGTTTTGCCACCTTCACGGATAGCGAAACGGTCTTGATCGTTCATAGCCACAGGTGCGAGAAGTTTAACCTTGAAGGTTACCTGATCGCCAGGCATGACGATTTCTTTGTCGGCTGGAAGCTCTACTTCACCGGTTACGTCAGTAGTACGGAAGTAGAATTGTGGTTTGTAACCCTTTGAAAATGGAGTGTGACGACCACCTTCCTCTTTCTTAAGGATGTAAACCTGTGCTTCAAATTCGGTGTGTGGGGTAATGGTGCCTGGTTTAGCGATTACCTGACCACGTTCGATTTGATCACGTTCAATACCACGAAGAAGAAGACCAGCGTTGTCACCAGCTTGACCTTGGTCAAGAGTCTTGTGGAAGGCTTCGATACCAGTCACCACAGATTTTTGAGTGTCGCGGAGACCAACGATTTCGACTTCGTCGTTTAGTTTAACTACACCCTGTTCGATACGACCAGTAGCTACAGTACCACGGCCTTTGATGGAGAACACATCCTCGATTGGCATCAAGAATGGCTTGTCGAGATCGTGTTCTGGAATATCGAAGTATTCGTCCATAGCAGTGACGAGTTCCATAATGGCATCCTCGGCCTCTTTGTCACCCTCAAGAGCTTTGGTAGCAGAACCTTTGATGATAGGAGCGTTGTCACCATCGAAACCATATTTGTTAAGAAGGTCGCGAACATCCATTTCTACGAGCTCTACGAGTTCTGGATCTGCAAGGTCCATTTTGTTTAGGAAAACGATGATTTTTGGTACGTTCACCTGGTGAGCAAGAAGTACGTGCTCACGAGTCTGAGGAAGTGGACCATCATTGGCAGCAACTACCAAAATAGCACCATCTACCTGTGCAGCACCGGTAATCATGTTCTTAATGTAGTCTGCGTGGCCTGGCATATCTACGTGTGCATAGTGGCGCTTCTCAGACTCATACTCCTGGTGAGAAGTAGCAATGGTGATACCACGTGCCTTTTCCTCTGGAGCGTTATCGATTTGATCATATGCGACTGCCTTGTTTACATCAGAAGGAAGTCTTTTTGCGAGTACGTTAGTAATCGCAGCAGTTAAAGTGGTTTTACCATGGTCGACGTGACCCATGGTGCCGACATTAATATGCGGCTTGGAACGGTCAAAATTTGCCATTCTTTCTCCTTTTATTTTATATTACGGTTGGAGCGCTAATAAAAACCAGCTCCAAGACTCTACCATACTATTTTAACTTATTTTTGTCACTTGGTCAAGAGATTTTTGGTAAAAAATTACCCTATATCTTCATTATATCATATTTTATAAAAAATGTCAATATAGGGTAAAATTTCAGAGATTATTTAGAATTACGGCTCTCGATAATCTCTTGAGCTACGTTTGGTGGTACTTCCTCGTAGCCGTTAAGCTCCATCGAAGAAGCCGCACGACCTTGTGTCATACCACGGAGATCGCCAGTGTAGCCAAACAAGTTAGCCAAAGGACAAAAGGCTCTAATCAACTTAGCACCACCGTTAAGATCTTCCATTTCGTCAATACGACCTCTACGAGAGTTGATATCGCCAATTACGTCGCCCATGAATTCTTCTGGGGTGGTAATTTCCATCTTCATCACAGGCTCAAGTAGCACCGGATTTGCCTTAGCGATACCTTCTCTAGTAGCAAGAGAACCAGCGAGGGTAAAGGCGAGTTCAGAAGAGTCTACATCGTGGTAGCTACCATCATAGAGCGTAGCTTTCACATCTACTACTGGATACCCAGCAATCACGCCACCAGCCAATGTGTCTTCTACACCTTTTTGGACTGGTTTACGATATTCCTGAGGCACCACGCCACCTTTAATTTGGTCGATAAATTCAAAGCCCTTCCCTGGTTCGTTTGGTTCAAACTTAATCCATACATCACCGTATTGGCCACGACCACCAGACTGCTTGATGTGCTTACCTTGAGCTTCAGCAGTGCCACGAATAGTCTCGCGGTAAGCTACCTGAGGAGCACCAGTGTTGGCTTCTACGCCGTGCTCACGTTTGAGACGATCAATAATAATTTCAAGATGAAGCTCGCCCATACCAGAAATAATAGTTTGGCCAGTTTCTTCATCAGTATGAACGCGGAAGGTTGGATCTTCCTCAGCCATCTTAGATAGACCAATACCCATTTTTTCTTGGTCGGCTTTAGTCTTTGGTTCTACTGCAATTGATACTGGAGGGTCTGGGAACTCAATAGACTCCAGAAGGATTGGATGCGCAGGATCGCAAAGTGTGGTACCAGTAGTACAGTTCTTAAGACCTACTACTGCGGCGATATCGCCAGCACCGATTTCGTTAATGTCTTTACGATCATTCGCGTGCATCCGGACTAGGCGACCGATTCTTTCTTTGTCGCCAGTCGTGGCATTCATGATAGTGTCGCCAGATTTGAGCTTACCAGCGTAAACGCGGATAAAGATGAGTTTACCCACAAACGGATCAGTTGCAATCTTAAATGCGAGTGCGGTGAGTGGCTCGTTGTCAGCAGCCTTACGTACGATTTGGTCACCAGTCTTTGGATCAGTACCAACGGTTTGACCTTGGTCGCGATCAAGTGGAGACGGCAAATAGTCGGTCATGAGGTCAAGGACTTTTTCTACAATTACACCACGACCATCACCACCAGTGACTAGGAAGAAGTCACCATCAAGAACTCTCTTTCTGAGTGCGGATTTGAGCTCGTCAACAGTAATAGAATCTTCACCTTCAGAGAAATATTTATCCATCAATTTCTCATCAGCTTGTACTGCTTCTTCTACGAGCATTGAACGAGCGTTCTTGGCTTTCTCTACCATATCGGCTGGGATTTCGCCCACGGTTAATTCGTGGTCAGCGTAATCTTTGTAGGTATAAGCCTTCATATCAATCAGATCCACTACGCCACAAATATCTTTTTCAAAACCAATAGGAAGATGAATCGCTACAGCGTTTTTGGAAAGACGCTTATGAATAGAATCAAGCGATTTATAGAAATCACCACCAATTTGGTTAATTTTATTGACAAAACAAATACGTGGCACGCCATATTTAGTAGCTTGGCGCCACACAGTTTCGGACTGAGCTTCTACACCCATTTTGCCGTCAAATACCACTACTGCGCCATCAAGCACACGAAGCGAACGCTCCACCTCAGCGGTAAAGTCGATGTGCCCCGGGGTATCGATAATGTTAATTTGATGATCTTTCCAATAAACGGTCACAGCAGCGGAAGTAATCGTAATACCACGTTCCTTTTCCTGCTCCATCCAGTCGGTATCAGCACCACCAGTGCCACCTTTTACAAGGTCAATTTTATGTTTAAGACCAGTACGATAGAGGATAGCCTCAGACGTGGTGGTCTTCCCTGCATCAATATGGGCAATAATGCCAATATTGCGAAGTTTTGATAAATCGTGAGTTGCCATATGCTCCTTTATTATTTTATTATTTTTGCCCTTTTAGTTTCCACACTCAAAAAGACATACTGCCATATATTATATCACATTTTAACAAAATTGTTATAATTCTTTCCCTTCTTCCAGGGCTTTGATTTTGCGGTTTTTCATAATTGGCAGAGCAATTAGTATCATTATTGCACCAGCAACCATCACAACGATAGCCGCCGCTCTCCCTACGGTAATTCCCATCAAATTACTGATTAAATCTGCCAAAACTCCCGAAACTCCATAAGCTACCACGTAGCCCAACTGCGATATAAAAGCAATCATTCCCCATGCTCGTCCTTGTAATTTATCTGGAATATTAGTTCTAGTCAAATAATCTAGACAGTTATTAGCAAATGGCAAAGCCGCGAAAAACAAGAATCCAAACGTTGTGATCACATAAATATTTTCTACCATCCCAAACCCAACAATCGCTAAGCCCGAAAACGCTAGCGCCAAACTCAAAATTTTAGTAAAGTTCTTTTTAATTCCCTTAGCGCCTAGATAAATACTAGTTACCAACATCCCACTTGCGCAAACCGATTCGGCAATTCCAAGCACGGTGGAATTTTCAAAAGACAAAATCATTGGTTCGGCCAAAATCTGAAATGCCCCCATGAACAAAGTGATAAGCGACGAAATCAAAACTAGTCTAAACACTCCTTTACGGCTATATAGTGCTTTCCATCCGGTTTTAAAGCTATTTTTAAAGCTCTCTTTATCTTCTTCAATTTTAGTTTTCAAACCCTTTTTCACTACGGCAGTGGCAATTACGGTTACTACAAAAGTGCTGATATCAATAATCAAAAGTAAATTAATATCGCTGATATTGAGTAAAATTCCAGCGAGGAACGGGCTGATCAAGTATCTTGCACTTCCAGCCAAACTCACCAAACCACTGGCTTTGGAATATTCATCTTTGGTTAGCAAATCTGTAATAGTCGCACGATATGATGGCTCTAGAAGCGACGAAAAAATCGAACTAATTGTCACGCCAATACAAATTTGCCAAAGTTCGGCTCCACCATTCATCATACAAACCAAAATATAAATAATCCCAAGAGCAGACAAACCATCGCCCAACATCATCAAAATTCGGCGATCGTATTTATCGGCCAATACCCCTGCCGGGGCGCTAAGGAGCAGATTTGGCAAAAACCCAAGTAGCGTCACCAAAGCCATCCCAGCCGCGCTGCCGGTTTGCTGAAAAACATATACGCCTAACCCAAAACTAGTTAAACCTCCGCCAATTGAAGAAATTAATTCCCCCGCCCAGAGCAACATAAACTTCGGGAAGTTTCCCTTTTTGCCTGGTAATTTATTTACTTTTTCTTTGCTCAACTTAATTTTTTCCTAAGAATTTCTTGCACAGCAGACGGGTTGGCCTTGCCGTGAGATTCTTTCATCACTTGCCCCACCAAGAATCCAATTACCTTCTCTTCCCCATTTCTAAAATCTTCCTGGGCTTTCTGGGTTTCTGGCTTAGCTAGCACCGCATCTACAATCGCTTCTAGCGCGCCCAGATCATTTTCTTGTACCACGCCAAGCTCCTTGGCGATTGTGCGGGCGTCTTTTCCTCTCATTCCAGGATCAAACATTTTTAAGAATACTTCCTTTGTAGCCGTAGAAGAAAGTTCCTTCTTCTCGTTCATCTCCGCGAGGTCAGAAAGTTGAGCAGCCGTTGGTAAATCATTCAAATATTCCGCCGACTTTTCTTCCGCTAAGAGTACCGATGCAAATAGATTAGCAACTAGAACCAAAGCCTTTTGGGACCGTCCGGAGGTTACGACCGAGGATGAGCGCGGCTCGCCCGTGACGACGGGCCGAGCCGACGCGTGTCCCGAAAGGCTTTGTTCTAGTTGCTGAAGTGTTGTCATCAATGCTGGGTAGTCTAGCAAAATTTCCAAAATATCGTCTTTAATTACACCACCAAACTTTTCTCGATAATCATTTGGCATCATCGGCAATTTGGCAGATTCTTCTGCGATAAACTCAGCCGATAAATTAATCGGTGGCAAATCTGGCTCTGGCATATAGCGATAATCTTTGGCTTCTTCCTTACTTCTCTGCCCAGTAGTTTTACCAGTGGCATCATTCCAACCCAGAGTTTCTTGGATTACTTTGCTGCCATCATCTAGAATCTTACTTTGGCGAGAAATTTCGTATTCCACCGCTCGTTCTACCGAACGGAAAGAGTTGAGATTTTTTACTTCTGCGCGAGTGCCAAGCTCAGAAGAGCCTTCCGGCGCCAAAGACACATTTACGTCAAAGCGCATATTGCCATTATAAAGATCGCCATAAGTTACCCCAGCATAGCACATTAAACGCCAGAGTTCTTTACAATAATCGTGCGCATCGTGAGCCGAATGAATATCTGGCTCAGACACAATTTCAATCAGTGGTGTATCTACGCGGTTTAAATCTACCAAAGAATACGAATCAAAATGTGTAAGTTTGCCTGCATCACCTTCTAGATGTGCGTGGTTAATTCTGATTTTAGTTCCCGAAGGTAACTCCACGAAACCCGGCCCAATAATTGGCTGATAAAACTGAGTAATTTGATAACCTTTTGGCGAATCTGGGTAAAAATAATGTTTGCGATCAAAACGAGAAAATGCATTGATTTCGCAGTTCATCGCGCGCCCTGCCAAAATTGCATAGCGAATTGCTGCGCCATTTAATCTAGGAAGCATACCAGGAAGCGCATAATCTACCGGCGACACACAAGAATTTGGTTCTTTACCGCGCGCATCATTATCTACTTCCGAAAACAGCTTGGTTTTAGTGCAAAGCTGTACATGACATTCAATTCCAATTGTAGGTACGTATTTCATTAGATTGCTCCTAATTCCTTTAAGGCTTTTTTGTAAATTGCAAGCGCGGCAAAAGCCTGACGATAAGTAATTTCAAGATCTTCGTGTGCAAGGGCATTACGTAATTTATGCGCGCGCCACACCGCATTGATATCAGAAAATTTGTCTTTTGAGTGCTTTAGCCTATCACCCATAGTTTTTCCAGGAATGCCCATTTCCACCATTGCCCTGTCAAGTAATTTATCACCATCAATTACAGTTTTCATAAAAGTTGCAGAATTGTTTTTGTTTAGTCCATTTTCAATAGCAAGAAATTTAGTTTGATACTTTTCTTTATTAAAATGATAGGCGCGTTTTTTAGTTAAAAACATCGCAACAAGAATCATTACACCCACAATCAAAACTGCAATAATAAATGGTGTAGCATTGCCCATTATGCGCCCTCCTTTAATTCGTTTGCAAATTCAATTAAATTCTTATCACTTCTTCTCGGCCCGACAATTTGAAGCCCAATTGGAAGTCCATCAGAATTTTTGCCAGCTGGAATAGCCAGCCCTGGCACGCCAGCAAGATTTAAAGACACACTCATCAGATCTTCTAGATACATCGCCACCGGGTCATCTACTTTTTCGCCCAACTTAAAGGCTGGATTTGGCGAAACTGGCGTTAATATAAAATCACATTTAGAAAATGCATTTTCATATTCTTTAACAATCAAAGTTCTAACTTTGGCAGCTTTCAAGAAATAAGCATCATAAAAACCAGAAGATAAAACAAAGTTTCCAATCATAATTCGGCGTTTATTTTCTGGCATAAAACCTTCATCGCGAGTGTTGGCATAAAGCCCATTCAAGTCTGACGAATTTTCTGAACGAAAACCATAACGCACTCCATCATAGCGTGAAAGATTTGAAGTAATTTCTGCTGGCACAATAATATAATATGCAGCCAGAGCATATTTTAATGCTGGCATATCAAGCTCCACAATTTCGTAACCTTTAGATTCTAGAAGCTTGCATTTTTCTTTGAGCGCCTTCCTAATTTCCGAATCTACCGAATCATTGTCAAACTCTTTAATAATCCCAATTCGCAAATCAGACTTTTCGAGACCGTCCGCGACAACGGGAGCGGAATGAGCGCCGGAGCCCCGTAACGACGGGCGCGAAGGCGCGAGTCGAGAAAAATCTGATTGCGAATTGTAATAGTCGTCGAGTGTAGTTAGATCTTTACTATCTTTACCATTTGCGATACTCATTAATAAATCCATATCATCAGGAGTTTTGGTAAAGAATCCAACGCAATCCGTAGAAGATGCCATCGCCACTACACCATATCTAGAAATGCACCCATAGGTAGGCTTAAAACCATATACGCCATTAAATGAAGCTGGCTGACGAATCGAACCACCGGTATCAGTGCCAGTTGCAAATTCTACAATATCAAGAGCCACCGCCACTGCCGAACCTCCAGAAGAACCACCAGCAACTCTAGCTTTATCGTGCGAGTTCAAAGTCGGGCCAAAATAAGAGTTTTCAGTAGAAGAACCGTGTGCAAAAGCATCCAAGTTGGTGCGCCCAATCATAATTGCGCCTTCGTCTTCTAATTTCTTTACAGCTGTGGCTGTAATTGGCGAGGTAAACCCTTGCAAAATATGCGCCGAAGCTGTAGTCTCGCCTTCTGGTGAAAGGAAGTTATCTTTAAGAGCATATGGCACGCCAGCGAGCTTCCCTACTTTTTCGCCACGCGCGATTTTTTCGTCAATTTCACGAGCCTTTTTAAGTGCACCCTCATCATTCAAGAACGTAAAAATATTATAATCTTCAAATTCGTGTGCTTTTTTAAGGGCATCTTCTACTAGCCGCACCGCACTAACTTTTGAGTTTGCAATTTTCATAATACTTTTGGCACCTTTATCTGATTATCTCTTTGTTCTTTTGAAAGAGCCAACAAATCTTCACGCAAAGCTTCTTGTTTTAAAATTTCGTCTTCCCGCCACACATTTTCCATTTCAAATACTTGGTAAGTCGGCTCTATATCGGAAACATCCACCTCATCTAGCTGCGAAATATATTTTAAAATCTCTGAAAGATCTTTTTGTAATGATTTATTTTCTGCATCAGAAACTGAAAAATTTGACAAATCAGCCAAATGCTCAACAGTTTCGCAGTTAATTTCCATAAAGTTAATTATATCAGATTATTTTACGTTTTTAAATAGAATCTTTTTAAAATAATTTATAATTGGTGCAGCTTCTTTTAGATTTAAGAAAAAGCTGGCAATTACATATGCCGCAAAAGACACTACTGCAATTAATAAGAATTTTGGAATTGTGATTACAAGTGAAGTATCGGTTGCCATCAAAGGAATGAATTTAGTTAAAGAAAATGCTACGCAGCCACAAATTAAGGTTGCAAATAGCATTCTGCCTAGCGCTTTCCAAAAACTTTTATCTAAAATTTCCCCACCAGAACGCTTTTGTAAAATTGAAAGTAAAATTACGATTTCTATTAATGCTCCCACTGACTGTGCTACACCGAGCCCATCTACGCCCCAACCAGCAAAATACGCCACCACGGACAAACCCACGGTTAACCCAATTGCCACAATCGAAACGATAAACGGAGTTTTCGTATCTTGGTAAGCATAAAACCCACGCGATGCAATATGAAATACGCTTCTTGCAAAAATTGCAATACACAAAGTCCCAAGAATCGATGCCATCGTGCCGTTGCTGTCGTTATTACCAATGTTAGAAATAAACGACACCACATAACCTCGCCCAAAGAACGCGATAATCGAAACCGGCAAAGCTATCCACGTAATTGTTCGAAGAGCCTGCCTAAATGTATTATAAAAATCTCGTTTATTTCCTGTGCCAATTTCTTCAGTCAGTTTCGGGAAGAATGCTGTAGAAATTGCTACGCCAATCAAACTTACCGGCACCGTATGAAGTGTGGTGGCTTGGTCAAACGACCGCACCGCACCTGGGCCCATCCGCGACGACAAGTTTGTAGAAGCAATTGAATTAACATAGTCAATCCCCTGGTCTAAAGAACGTGGTGGTAGAAGACGCAAGATTTTTCTAAACCCTTGGTTTTTCCAATTAATTTTAAATTCATAGTCAAAACCAAGCCCAAACATACCAATTAAGGCTACAATTAACTGCAAAATTGCACCAAGCACCACGCCAAGCGCTACACCCATAATACCACCTTCAAAAATTTGCACGCCAAAGAGATTGATTCCACCGGTAAAACAGGTGATACCAATAATAATACCTATATTATATATAGTAGGTGCAAATGCATAAAACACGAATCTTCTGACAGCTTGCTGCATAGAAGTAAGCACCGTAGCAATAGAAAATAGGAATGGGTTTACTGCGATTACGCGTGTCATATTAATAGCTAAAATTGTCCCCGATTCATCAAGCCCTGGCGAAACCACATAACGAATCAAAGGATCTGCGAAAATCATAATAAGAACCGACGTGATTAAAGTCAGAATCGCGAGCAAGTTTAAAAGTGACGAAGAAAGTTCCCACGCCGATTTTTTATTCCCTGTGGAAAGACGCTGATTAAATACTGGAATAAACGAAACTGCCAGTGCGCCCGAAGTCAAAATAAAAAACATAAAGTCCGGAATCGTAAAAGCTGCAGTATAAGCATCAATCCCCGTAGGGTAAGTGCCAAGATAATATGAGTTTAAAAGACGGTCGCGAAAAAGTCCCAAAAGTGCCGAAATTAAGCTAGACGAAGCTAACACAATCGCAGCTGATTTTACCGAAAGTTTCAGATTAACTAGCTGCGTTACGGACTTAAAATGAAACTTTTTCATATATTTAATTATAACACGTGGTATAATAATTGTATGGCTAAAAAGAAAGTAGTGGGAAAAACTGCGAAAAAAATCAGTTTGAAAAAATCAAATGTGAAAAACTCTATGCCGAAAAAGGTTAATCCTTTGTCCCGTCGGCGTAGAATGAATTTGTATTCCAATTTGTCTTCTAAGCACAAAGCTAAAAAAGATGAAAAATCTCGGCGTCGTGCAGAGTATTTAGCAACACTTCCAAAAGATCCGTGGAAAAGATTTTGGGCTAGACTTCATCCAAAACGTGTATTTAAATGGTGGTTTTCTTGGCGTGGCCAAAAAACTATTCTTAAAATTCTCGCTGCTACTACACTTATTATTATTATCTTTATTGGCGGTCTTTTCCTTTATTACAAAAAAGATATTGATGGCCTTAGACTTGATGAAATTGATATTTCCGACACCGTTAATACATATCTAGATCGCAACGGAACGGTCCTTTGGAAAGATACTGGTTCAGACAACTATCGTTTGGTGGTTAGCGATGACGAAATTCCACAAAATATGCGTAACGCCACTATCGCAATTGAGGACCGTAACTTTTACAACCACATTGGCGTAGATTTCTTTGCACTTATTCGTGCTGCCTTCTCAACATTAGGTGGTCATGGTGTGCAAGGTGGTTCTACCCTTACACAGCAGTTGATCAAGCAGGTTTATTTTGCTGATGAAGCTCAAAGCGAAGACCGTGGTGGTCTTGGTCGTAAAATTAAAGAGTTGATTTTAGCAATCGAGCTTGAACGTATGTATTCCAAAGACGAGATTCTTACTATGTATCTCAACCAATCGCCATACGGCGGGCGTCGTAATGGTGTAGAGTCTGCTGCTAGAACTTATTTTGGCAAATCTGCTAAAGATCTCGACCTTGCTGAATGTGCGCTTCTTGCTGCTATTCCAAATAACCCTGCTGTTTATAACCCATATAATGAATATGGTCACGAAGGTTTAATTCAACGTCAGCAATACACTCTCGACGTTATGGCCGAGATGGGCATGGTCACTAAAGAAGAAGCTGAAGCTGCCAAAGCCGAAAATGTGCTCGACCGCATCTTGCCAGAATCTACTCAGTATGCCGACATTTTGGCACCACACTTCGTCTTGGAAGTTAGAAAACAACTTGAAGAAAAATATGGCATTTCTACTATGCGTGCTGGTGGTTGGACCATTAAAACCACGCTCGATTATCGCGCACAAAAAATCGCTGAAGATGCTGTGGCTGCCGGCGCTGCTTATACATATGTAAACAATAGTGATGATATCGCTCTAGTTTCTATTGATGTAGAAACTTCCCAAGTTATAGCAATGGTTGGTTCAATTGACTTTAATAACCCAACCTATGGTGAGCTTAATGCTACCACCGACTCTCTAATCGAGCCAGGTTCTAGTATTAAGCCGATTTTGGACTATTCTGCCCTCTTTATGCAACGTGAAGGTATCAACTATGGTCCAGGCTCCATCTTAAAAGACGAAAATATCGATAAAATTTATTGTGCTGGTTATACAGGTAGATGTTCTCTTACCAACGCCACGGGCACCTTCTATGGTAACGTGACTATTAGATTTTCACTTGGCCACTCTCTAAACATTGCCGCTGTAAAAGCATTATATATTAATGGTATTGATAATTCTTTGGAAATTGCTCACGGTCTAGGTGATCAAACTTATTGTAAAGATCGTGAAGGTTACGGGCTTTCTATTGCTATTGGTTCTGGTTGTGGTGTAAAAATGGTAGAACACGCCAACGCCTATGCTTCAATCGCTCGTGGTGGTTCATACAAAGATCTAAGCTATGTTTTGGAACTCAAAAATTCTTCCGGCGACATCGTAGAAACCTGGACTGATACTCCAGCCACTCGCGTAGTAGACGAACAAGTTGCCTATATGATTTCGGATATTCTTGCCGATGGCAAAGCTCGCTTCGGTATTTATGCACCAGGTGGCTCACAAAGCTTTGGTTATGTTGTGCCTGGCGTTTGGACTGCTACCAAAACTGGTACTACTACTACATCAAACTCTGCAGTTACTAAGGACTCTTTGATTGAAAGTTATTCTACTGCCGTTTCTACTTTTGTATGGAACGGTAATCATGATGGCGCAGGTCTCAAATCTAACTCCAACCTCATTCCACGTACCGTGGTTGGCACCTATATGGAACGCGTCCATAAAGAAGTTTACGAGCCAGATGGCAGGTGGCATTCTGGTGATCAACCAGCACGTCCAGCTGGCATACAACGTCTTACCGTTAACGGACAAACCGACATTTGGCCAAGCTGGTTTAATGCTTCCAAAAACTCTGGTATTGCCAAGGAAACTCTCACCTTCAACAAATACAACCACTTACTTGCTTCCGAATGTACTGCCGAAGATTTCAAGATCCAGATTGAAGTTACCAAGACTACCGACCCAATGACCGGCGAAGCCGTCTATTCTGTGCCAGAGCCATATAATCGTGAAGTCAGCGATACTTGTGATTATCGTCCACCAACTGCTCAAATCGCATTTGGTGGTGGCAATAAACTGATTGCTAGCTACAAGAAAGGCACTTACGATATTGCTAGTTATGTAATTAAGGTAAATGGCATAGAACAACCAAATGCCAAAATTGATAGCAACGGTTATGTTACGGGCTATGCTTACGATGGTAGCGAGAATAAAGCTGAATTAATTGTCACCGACGCCGCTGGTTATACCGTTGTAGCCGAAGCCACCAAAGATTCAAATTAATATGGAAATCGCAATACTTTTAATCACCCTAGTAATTTTATCCGAAACTTCTGTTTTGGTGTTTAAAAAGTTTAAACCTGCTAAATCTTCTCATCGTAAAATTTACATAGATACTTCGGTCTTAATTGATGGTAGAATTGTTGATATTGCAAAAACTGGGTTTTTAGACGGCGATTTAATAATTTTAAAAAGTGTTCTATTAGAACTGCAACTTTTAGCTGATGGCAAAGACCAAGATAAACGCAATCTCGGTCGGGCAGGTTTAAATACTGCTTCTGAATTAGAGCGAGTAGTTAATGCTAATACAGAAATTGTAGACGATACTGGTGGGCTTAAAAAAGTAGATGAAGAACTATTAAAGATTGCCAAAGAGGAGAAAGGCGCTATTATGACAATTGATTATAATTTAATCAAAGTCGCCGAAGCCGAGAAAATTGAAACCTTAAATATCAATGACTTGTCTTTGGCCGTGCGTGATGATTTTATCCCAAATGAACGTTTTAAAATTAAAATCACTGAAAAAGGTTCTAATCGTGGCCAAGGCGTCGGCCATCTCAAAAATGGCACGATGGTAGTAGTAGAAAACGCCGCCTCAAAGGTCGGCCAAGAAGTAACCGTAGAGTTTTCGAAATTCTTCGAAAACTCCGCCGGCCGCATGATCTTCGCGAAGCTAATAAAAAAATAACAGCTTACGCTGTTATTTTTTTTATTTTTGCCTTACTTTATTAGATCTTCACCAAACTTCACAGCAGTTGAGTGGTTTTCGTTAAGAAGATCATAATACTTCGCTACGAGCTTGGTTCTACCTAGTACCTTTGCTACATCTGCTGCAATATCGTAACGTGAGCAACCATTCTTTCTAAGCATTTCAAATGGTGTAGTAGTTGAACCTTCTTCGATAAAGCCATGTACTTTTACGCGGCCTCTTGCAGTGTAGTTTTCAAAGATTGCAGCAAGAGTTTCTGGGTAACCGTGGAAGTTTGCGATGATCGGCTTATCGGCAGTAAACATTTCTTCAAACTGCGACTTAGTGAGTTTGTTTTTGGTGGTACCAATTGCACGATAAGAAAGTGCAGTAATACCCACAAAACGTAGTCTAATACCAGGAAGATCACGACGAAGAATCTTCATTGCTTCGAGAGCTTCGGTGGTTTGTATATCACCTGCAGCAGTGAGAATGAAATCAGGATTATCGTCAGATGCAAATTGGAATACAGAAGCACCGCCATTTTCGTATTGGAAATTAGCGTGGTTAGTATCGATATAGCGTGGAATATCGTTCTTGTTGAAAGTCATAAGGTTGAGACAATCACGAGAAGCGAGCATCTTTTCAAACGCCACTTCTGAGGCTACATCATCTACCGGGAATAAACAGTTACAAAGATTGGTAGGAATAGTGAGAAGTGTAGAAATCAAAGCTGGTGATTGATGCGTAAAACCATTATGGTCTTGGCGCCAACAAGTAGAAGTAGATAAAAGATTTACAGCTGGCATTTCTTCACGCCAATCTACTTCCCTAGCCTGCTTGATAAATTTGAGATGTTGCAAAATTTGTGAAGTAATGATTGGATAAAATGCCTCGTAGCTACCCATCATTGCTTGTTCACCATTCATAAGGTGTCCGGTCATAGTAGAAAATAGCACGTTTTCTGAAAGCATTTCTACAATGCGACCATCAGGGCCAGCTGGAAGATCCCAAGCTTCTTTAATGAGATCGCCCCAAGCTCTTTTTTCGGTATCAAACACAGCTTCAAAACGATTTGAAGTGGTTTCATCTGGTGAGAAGAAATAGAAAAATGGATTTTTCTTAAATTGATCGGCTAGAAGTTCCCCCACCTTTTCGGCTGGCGAGAAATTTTCTACACCTGGGTTTTCTACGTGTTCTATCATAGCGTAAATCCTTTCTCCGCATCAAATAGTTCATTAAATTGATAACTCGTTAGCCAATCTTCCAAGGCTCTTAATTCATTAGAGTCAGTAGTTGGATTCTTAAGTGGAATTTGATGTGCCTCATGATGTTTGTTAGGACCACCAGCACCTTTTTCGGTCTTCAAAATATAAAATGGTGCATCTTTCTTTTGCTTCAATGCAGTTTGGAAAGCTTCTGGGTCATCACCATCAATTGTAATTGGGGTGAAACCAAAGCCACGAATCATTTCGTTTAATTCTCTTTCAGAACGACGAGCATAAATAGATGGAGCGGAAATCTTGTAGCCGTTAAGGTGAAGAATTGGAAGTACCTTACCATTTTTGCTACTATTTAGAAGTGCACGAAGATTGAGTGAGTCAAGTGCGGTAGCGGTTTCAAGTTCGCCGTCGCCGATTAATACTGCCAAAGTTTTTTCTGGATGACCAAGTGCTACGCCATAAGCATTGGCAAGTGCATAGCCAAGTTCGCCACCCTCTACAATTACGCCCGGTGTGTATGGGCTAGCGTGAGATGGAAAACCATCTGGCCAAGAAAAGTTTCTACAAACATATGCGAGACCTCTAGCATCTCTTGATGCATTTGGATCTACTTTTTCTAAATCACCATCCAGGAAAAGATTTGCTTGAAGTGCTGGAAAACCATGCCCAGGCCCAAGTACAAAAGTAAAATTCTCATTCCCATCAAAGAAGGTTTTGAGATTTGCGTATGCCACGTTGATACCATGGCAAGTCCCCCAATGCCCAAGAAGTCTTGGTTTTACATCGTCAAACCCAAGCGGACGGTCCAAAAGGAAATCGTCGCAAAGGAATAACTGCGCCACGCACAAATAGTCGCATGCGCGGATGCGTTTTTTGATATATTCTAATTTATCGTTGCCCACTCCACTCATACATACAATTATACATGAGCATTTTAAAAATGTAAATACTAAAAAATACAAAATTCCGGAACATCAAGCACAAAATCTTTGATTTTGTGCGCGCAGAGGTGAAGCATCGTGATATAATCGAAGATTATCACGATGCGAAACTTCCGGAATTTGTATTTTTTATATTATTTCTTTTATTTTTTCAATCTCATCACGAAGGGCGGCCGCCTTTTCAAATTCTAGATTGGCGGCAGCTAGTTGCATTTCGGATGAAAGCTGCTTGATGAGGGCGGGCAGCTCGTCTTTTGGAATCCGTTTGATGTCTAATTTATCTTCCTTTTCCTTTTCCGGAATAATGGCGCGAAGGCCAAGACTAATTTCTTTTTTAATCGACGTTGGTACAATGTGATGTTTAAAATTATATTCCTGCTGAATTTCGCGCCGACGGTTGGTCTCAGCAATCGCCCTTTCCATGCTTTCCGTAATGTAGTCAGCATACATAATCACCTTACCTTCCACGTGACGAGCTGCCCGCCCGATCGTCTGAATGAGAGCCGATTCAGAGCGAAGGAACCCTTCTTTATCAGCATCAAGAATTGCCACGAGCGATACTTCCGGAAGATCCAAACCTTCACGAAGAAGGTTAATCCCCACAAGTACATCTACCACCCCTTCGCGCAGGTCTTTCAAAATATCGCCACGTTCCAACGTATCAATATCGGAATGAATGTAGGCGGTCTTTACGCCACGTTCTTTGAGGTGGTCGGTTAAATCTTCGGCCATTCGTTTGGTAAGAGTCGTAATCAAAGTCCTCTGTCCTTTGGCGATGCGACGGTCAATTTCTTCCATCAAATCGTCAATTTGCCCGTCGGTTTTTCTAACTTCTACTTCCGGGTCGAGAAGCCCAGTTGGGCGAATCACTTGTTCAGCTGGTTTTGGCGAATTTTCCAGCTCATAATCTCCTGGCGTTGCCGACACGTAAATTGCCTGTTTTACTTTTTCTTCAAATTCACCAAACATCAAAGGCCGGTTATCAAGAGCAGAAGGAAGCCGGAACCCATAATCCACCAAATTTTGTTTTCTGGCGTGGTCGCCGTTGTACATCCCCCGAACTTGTGGCAAAGTCATATGCGATTCATCTACAATCAACAGAAAATCGTCTGGAAAAAAGTCGATCAAAGTGTGTGGCGGCTCGCCCGGTTTTCTGCCCTCTAGGTGCCGAGAATAGTTTTCAATTCCCTTCACAAAGCCAGTTTGTTCGAGCATTTCAAGGTCGTATTTAGTACGCTGCGAAAGCCTCTGTGCTTCCAAAAACTTCTCGTGTTCATTAAAATAGGCTAACCTTTCATCAAACTCTGCCCGAATTAATTTTAGCGCCCTTTCCAAATCTTCGCGCGGAGTAGCATAATGCGTATTTGGAAAAATGTGCACTTTTTCTGGCTGTTGCTTAGTTTCAAAAGTTAGAGGGTCCACGATTTTGATGCTTTCAAGATGGTCAAAACCAAATTCAAACCGATAGGCCTTTTCACCGTTTGCCGGATAAAGGTCAATCGTATCACCTATCACCCGAAAATTGCCCCGCTCAAACGCCAAGTCATTACGGTGATATTGAATCGACACCAATTTTTTAATCAAATCCATCTGCGACATATTAGAACCTACCCCAATTTCAAACGACATAGCCAGGTAATTTTCTGGTGCACCAATACCATAAATACAAGAAACCGACGAAATTACAATTACATCGCGCCGAGTAAGTAAGGCTTCTGTCGCTCCGTGGCGCAACCGATCAATTTCGTCATTAATCGCCGAATCTTTTTCGATGTAAGTATCTGTCGAGGCGATATAAGCCTCCGGCTGATAATAGTCAAAATAAGATACAAAATAATGCACTTCGTTTTCTGGGAAAAATTCCCGAAATTCAGAATAAAGCTGTGCCGCCAAAGTTTTGTTATGCGCCAAAATCAAAGTCGGGCGCTGGACTTCATTGATAATATTTGCCATCGTAAAAGTCTTACCCGAACCAGTCACACCGAGTAAAGTTTGTGCCTTTTCACCCTTATTTAACCCATCAACAAGCTGCCTGATAGCAGCAGGTTGATCACCCGTCGGTTGGTATTTTGACACTAACTTAAAAGCTGGCATAATAATATTATACAACAAAACCTGAAAAAAGGCCCAGGGTTAAACCTGAGCCTTCAAAAGGGGTAGAAAATGGGGATTATATGGCAATGGCGAGCTTTGCTTCTCTTGCAGCTAGAACTTCACAGATCACTCTGGATTCAGCCGCGAGCCTGAGCTCATCCGTATTCGGTTGTTCATCGTCCAATATGCGTCCCATAATAAATCCTCCTTAGCCAATCAAACGGCACCTGCATTCTCTAGTGCGAAGAATATCGCACATCGCTTCACATCTAGCTGCGAGCCTTAAACCGTCACGTTTAGAAAAAAATAGAGATCCGATAGAGCTGCCAGAAAGAGCTTTCACATTGTATTTGTTATTTTTACATCCCAGATAGATATTCCGGTATTTCCAATACAACCTTCCATCGTGATCTTTGGGGACATCGCTGTCCTTTATCTCTTCTCTTGCCTGCTCTAAATAGTGATCGTATATTTCTCTTCTTCCGTGTTCAGTCTTCATCTTGCCAAACTTCATTTCAAACCCTCCTTCTTAAGTTACGATCAGCATAAGAATAATGCTAATAACTACTATTATAGCACAAACGTAATAAAATGTCAAGATTTGCTTCGCAAATCTTGTCCACCGGGCGTCGGCTCAAAAAATCCCAGATAAATCTGGGATTTTTGCTCGCCTCCTACGGTGGTCAATCTAGTTCTGCTTCATAGTAGGAAATGGCACTGCCTCCCTACCTGGTACACCTTCAAGCAACCAGAAATTACGTTCACTGTTTCCCCAGCCACAAGCTGGTGGCATCCCGTATTCTAGCATTTCTACAAAGTCTCTATCAAGCATCTGAGCTTCTTCGTCACCGGCGTCACGAGCAGCCTGTTGCTCTTCAAACCGAGCCAACTGATCTAGCGGGTCATTCAATTCTGAGAAGCCATTACCCATCTCGGTGCCAGCAATTACTGGGTGAAATCTCTCTGTTACTAGAGGGTTTTCTGGTGATTTTTTAGCAAGAGGCGACAATGAAAGAGGTTCTTCGATTACCCAATATGGGCCAGGAGAAGTCTTTCTAATTAACTTCCACACTGCATCAATCAGATGTGGCGTGGTCGTATTTTCGAGTTTCTTGATAAAATCATCGCGAGACAAATCTTTGGCATCCCAATTTTCAAGGAGAACCTTGATAATCTGTTCCCTATCTGGGTTAAATACATCTACACCGAATTTCTCAGAGAGTAAATCAGCATAGCGAACTCTCGGCCATTCACAATCAAGATCAATCTCAAAACCACCAACATTAAACTGCAAAGTACCCCAAGTTTCCTTACAGACATACTTAATCATTTCTTCGTAAAACTTCATGCCATCTTCATAATTTTCGTAAGCAGCATAAGCCTCAAATGCAATATGTTCAGGAAGATGCTCATCATCAATGCCCTCATTTCTAAAACGAGGGCCAATATCGTAAACCTTTTCAAAACCACCACCAAGTAGCCTCTTAAGAGGTAGTTCGTGCGAAATCCGAAGATAAAAATCTTCATCAAGAGCGTCCATATGAGTTACAAATGGGGTGGCGTCAGCACCACCAGTAGTATGCTCGAGAACCGGAATATTTACCTCTATAAAACCATGTTTATTCATAAAATCACGCGTAGCTTGCCAGAACTTAGAACGACGCACGAGCCTCTCGCGCACCTCTGGGTTTACGTTCATATCTACATAGCGACGGCGATATCTTTCCTCTTTGTTGGTAAATTTCTCTGGAAGAGGTCTCAGAGTCTTAGTAAGAAGCCTTACAAAATCAGAAAATACGGAAATTTCCCCTGTTTGGGACTTATCAACGATACCAGTAGCCTCGACGAAATCGCCAGTATCAAGCAGTTTCACGTCGCGAGCACCCAACATTCCTTCAGGGGTGGCTTCGGAAGACACTTTCATAAAAATCTGTACTTCGCCGGTAACATCTCTGAGTTTCAAGAAGACTAATTTACCAAATGAGCGAATTGCTACAATTCTACCTGCTACACAAACTTCCTGCCCCTGTTTTTCATCAAAATGATTGATCACATCAGAAATCTTGGTATTCCGATGAGATTTTGATGGATACGGCTCAATACCTTGCTCTCTTAAAGTAGAGAGTTTTTTCAACCGTTCATTTCTGTAGTCTTCGAGTAACATTAGCTTATACTTATAATTTTAACCTTTTTACCATTAAATTCAACGCTTTCGCCAACTTTTAGGCCCATAATCACCTTGCCAATTGGCGATTCGTTGGAAATTTTACCCTTAGTTGGGTCTGCTTCAGTAGCGCCGACCACAGTATATTCCATTTTTCTATCACCAAGGTCTAATTTTACTGCCGTACCAAGAGAAACGGTGGTTCTTTTGCCGGCCTTAATTACCTTGGCGTTTTTCAAGATATCTTGGATTTCCAAGATACGATTTTCGGTCATTTTTTGCTCTGCCCGAGCCGAACTGTATTCTTCGTTCTCTGATAAATCACCAAAAGCCCTAGCGGTTGCGATTTTTTCGGCAATCTCTGGTCTTTTGGCAATCAAATCAGCAAGTTCTTTTTCCAAGTCTTTTTTACCTTCAGCGGTCAGATGAACTTCTTTTTTATTCATTTTTTTACTCCACGTAATATTCTAGTATATTCTACACGAAAAGCTCATTTAAGTCAACCAGTTTTGTTTCCCCAGTAGCGCGAGTAGTTACTTCGGCTTTACCCTCAGCGAGAGTTTTATCAGAAATTACTACTCTGTAAGGGATACCAAGAAGTTCTGAGTCGGCAAATTTCTCCCCTGGGCGAGCTCCTCTATCGTCAAACAAAATTTCATCTTCGCGCCCCTTGTAAAGCTCCTCAGCTCTAGCTGTACCTTCGGCGCCAATTCCTACCAAATAATACTTAAATGGCGCTACTGCCTCTGGCCAGACTAACCCCTTATCATCAGCAAATTTCTCGGCAATTACCCCCATAACTCTAGATACGCCAATACCATAACACCCCATATAAACCGTCTGAATACCATTGTTTGCATCGGTGTATTTTAGCCCCAAAGGCTCGGTATATTTAAATTTGAGTTTAAAGATATTACCAACTTCGGCTGCTTTGGCCTCTGTAAAATCTTCCTTTTTAGCCCCAAATTCAGCTAATACTGCGTCTTCAAACACTTCTTTATTAAATACCAAAGATTTATCGGCGTTGTAATAAATCGTATCTTCACCTACATCAAGCAGCGTCTGATATTCGTGTGAAAACTTAGCAAAGATACCGCCAGAGGCGAAAGTCTCATAAGTATCAGCGCCAAGGCCTAATCTATCAAAAATCCGCGCATAAGCAGCTTCAGCCAAGCTGTAAAATTTATCTAGATCCTCTTCAGAAGTATGAAAACTATACAAATCTTTCATCAAGAATTCGCGCCCACGCATAATACCAGATTTAGCGCGAAGCTCATTTCTAAATTTAGTCTGGAATTGATACACATACAGAGGTAAATCTTTGTAAGAAGATACGTATGATTTGAGCATTTCGATGATTGGCTCTTCGTGAGTCGGAGCAAGACCTAAAATTCCACCAGAGGAAAGCTCAGTTTTAAACCAAATATCTACTTCAGCATCCGAAAATCTACCGGTTTTTTCCCAAGGTTCTGGGTTCTGAAGGGCGGTCATCGATACTTCCTCGCAGCCGAGAGCGTTTAGTTCTTCTCTGATAATACCCTTGATATTTTCGATTACGCGAAGCCCAAGCGGTAAATAATCATACACCCCAGCAATTTCTTTGTGAATATATCCAGCACGCGAGAGCAAAACCCCATTTTTGGCGATTTCGTCCTTCGGTGCGTCTCTTAAAGTTTTGACAAATGATTTTGATAGTCTCATACCTAAAATTGTATCATAACTTGCAAAATTTAGCCATTTGTGGTATAATTAAAGTAATCATAGTAGTTTAGTTTATTTTTTTGCCAAAACCATAAGATGAGGAGGTGTTTATCATGGCAGAAAAAACTTTGGTTTATCAACTTTATCCGATTTCATGGGGGTCGATTCGGATGATGACGCTGTTTTTGCCGCGCATCGTAGCGTTGGGCGCTGATTACGTATGTCTTTGCCCGATTTTCAGGTCGCCCTGGAAAAATAGTGGCTACGATGTGTCTGATTATTATAATGTAGAGCCAAGATTGGGTACGATGGCAGATTTTGACGAGTTTATCGAATCTGCCCATGCTATGGGAATTAAGGTGATTTTGGACTTGCCGATCGATTCCACTTCGGTGGAACACAACTGGTTTTTGACAGAATCACATCGATATGTCGTTAAAAATGACAGAATGCCCAGTTTTACCAGGATGAATTTTTTTGGTGATAGTTTGGCGTGGCAGAAAAGTCCGGGCAATAACTTTTATCTTGCCTTGAATCATCCGAGTCAAGCTAGCCTCAATTGGTTTAACGGAGGAGTTTTAAATCGCGGTTTGGTAGAGTGCTTCAGAAAGATTATGGGCTTTTGGATTTCTCACAAGGTTGATGGTTTTCGGCTGGAATTTGCCCAGCTGATCAATGGCGTCACCGAAAAAGAGCCCAAGCTCGACGAGTTATTCTTTGGACGGCAGGCTGTAACGGTCATCAATGAACTTTCCAACAATCTCGGAGTGAAAGCGCCGTTTTTGGTAATGGATTGCTTAGATGCAGATCCGGATGGCAAAGTTTGCGACTTTTATAGCCACGAGACCGACATTGAGTTTATTACAAACCGGATGCTCAGAAGTACAGCCATCGCCAACACTAAGACCACGATCGGAATCAAACGCAAGATAACGACACTCTCAAAAAACCACCGGTTTATGTTAAATCTGGAATCCCACGATGTGCCGAGATTTACTTCTCGTTCTAATCTTCCAGCTTTAACAATCCTTGAGACGATGTTTGATTCTCCGGCTCAGGCGATTTGCCTCTATCAGGGGCAGGAACTGGGGCTTGAAAATCCCAAAGATTTGTCGATTCAAGAGATTTTAAAACTGGACTCCAGAAAAGAAATTAGGCACGAGAAACACCGTATCTCCAATGAGACCTTAAAGCGAGAGTCATGCGCCAATGCACGCGTTCCGCTTCCCCTAAGCGAGTACGCCAAGCAAGAGTCGAATATCGACAGTACATTGTCGCGTACAATCGCTTTTGTCCAGAGGTGGAAACACCTCAAAAGTTGATAAACCCCCTCAATGGCCCGCGGCTTCATGCCGCGGGTTTTTCATGCCAAGCTACATTATCCCTATCACATAAACTAGATAAAACGCAATTGAATTATTAATAATATGAACCAACATCCCAGCATAAATCGTCCCAGTGACTTCTCTTAGAATGCAAGTTATAATTGACATCGCGAATACGACCACCCCCACATTCCATTGCAAGTGAATTATTCCAAAAAGTAGTGAGGTCAAGATGATTGCCAGCCATTTTGGCACCATGATTCTGAGTTTCCCATAGAGAAATCCTCGAAAAACCAGTTCTTCGCAAATTGGTGCGATTACTGCCAAAAGTAAATATGAAATTATCCTCTCAAAGCCTACCATATAAGGGGTATATCCTAATTCTTGGGCCTCATCGGCATTAAACCATGGCATAAATGTAAACAGAAATGTCAGTCCCATTCCGAGTAGAATACTTACTATGTATCCAGGTATTGATAACCCGATATCCGTCCAGGTCGGCAGACCAGAAAGCCCAAGACTTTCGCGAGATGATGGCCTAATTTTTTTCTTCAAAATTTTTGGTGGCAAATAAATCACCAGAATTATCACCAAGATATAAGAAGCCACAGAATAAAGCGTATTGACAATTGGTGACTCCAAAACCTCAGTTGGCACCAAAAAAGCAAGCGGCAAACCAATCAAAAGCTGTGCCCCGATCACCGACAAAAAGACCAAGACAAGAAGCCCCAAAACTCGCCAAAACTTCATCCACCCATCTTTTTTCATCTAAAAAACCTCGTAATATCTAAAATTGTCACGATTACAATCAAAGCTAGCAGTACAATAAAAGCTCTTGCTACGATTTTTTCTTCAATTTCTTTAGTGAGGTGTTTTTTTCTAAGTTTAAACAGCGCAATCAAAAACCATCTGCCACCATCTAGCGCTGGAATTGGTAAGACATTCATACAAGCCAGTGATACAGAAATTAATGCGGCCAGAAATGCCAAATTAGACGGCCCTGCCGAAGTAAACGATGGGAATAACACTCCAATAATCCCCACCGGTCCAGTCACCGAATCACCTACAGACTGGATAGCTTCCCTGCCACTCTCTCTAGTTGCTCCGTCAAAACTAAATTGCTGGCCTACTCCAGAAATCAAGTTCCAGACTAATTGCCCAAGACCTTTAAAAGTTTCGCCAGTCAGCTGTAAGGTCAGCCCCGCGCCCACAATCGGCGCACTCCAGGTGGAGTGATTAAGCGATTGCGATGATTCCATAGTCACCCCCAAGAGATACTCTGAATTTGCGGGATTTAGCTGGGCGCTAAGATCAAGGTTCTCATCACAATTACATCCTTCCTCGCCCTTACGAAGAATTTTGTAAGATACTACTTCGCCAGCTTTATCTTTGTTCAGCTCAATAATTTCGCTGCCATTTTTAACCTCGGTCCCATCTACCGCCAAAATAAAGTCACCAGTCATAAAACCGGCTTTTTTGGCTGGTGAATCATCAGAAACCGCCTTGACTTGAACAGGGGTAAAATCCGTCCGTGTGTCGGCCTCAATCGTAAATTGATTGTCTAGAAATGTTGGCATCCCGGCCCAAGCCAAAATCGTCAAAATTACAAATGCTACTAACCAGTTCATCGCTACGCCGGCAAATAAAATCTTGGTCTTTTTCCAAAAATTCGCGTTACCAAAAGTGCCTTTTCTACTATCTTCTGCCGATTCTCCGTCCATCTGGCAAAAGCCACCAATTGGTAGCCAATTAATACTAAAAATTAAGCCTTTTTGAATGATTTTTTTGTCGTCTTCTCTGTTTTTGGCGGATTTGAGCGCCTTTTTATCTTCCGCACCGACTGCCTTAGTGATGCCGGTTTTATCCCATTCTAAACGTTTTAATTTGCGCCATTTACCAGTTTTTTCGTCTTTAACCCAAGCAATTGCTCTTGGCGGAAATCCAATACCAAATTCTAGCACATTCACGCCATTTCTACGCGCTGCAATAAAATGTCCAAACTCGTGCGCCACCACCAGAATCATCAAGACAATTAAGCCCACGATTACCCCTACAAAAATATCCATAAATCTATTATATCATGTTATAATTGAAATAATAAACAAGGAGTTTATATGTTTGACACCAAAGAAGACCGCAAAAAGATGGAAGACATCATCACGCGGTTTAAAGATGAAATGAAAAAAGTTCGCACTGGCCGGGCGCACCCAGATATGCTATCTGGTATTAAGGTAGAAGTTTATGGTCAATTTATGCCACTAAACCAAGCCGCTAATATCACCGCCGCTGATGCCACTCTCCTTGTGGTTACTCCTTTTGACCCAGCTAATATCGCTGCTATTGAGGCTGCTATCAGAGCCGACCAATCGCTTGGTCTTAATCCAGCCGATGATGGCCGTATTATCAGGGTTCCAATTCCACCTCTTACCGAGGAACGCCGAAAAGAAATCGTCAAAAATGCTTCCGAAAAAGTAGAAAACGCCAAGGTGGCTCTTAGGAATGTTCGCGAAGATGCCAGAAAAGCCGTCAAAGTCGCTACCGAAATGAGCGAAGATGTCAAAAAACGCGCCGAAAAAGACATCGAAGATTTGACCAAAGAATTTACCGACAAAATCGATGCCGAATTTAAAACTAAATCAGATGAGATTATGAAGATATGACATTGAAACACCTAGGAATTATCGCAGATGGCAATCGCCGTTGGGCCAAAGCCAATGGGCTCCCTTCTATCGAAGGCCACAAAAAAGGCCTAGACGTAATTGAAGAATTGGTCGAAGCTGCCGCGGATACCGAGATTAAGTACATTACTTTTTATGTATTTAGCACCGAAAACTGGGGTCGAAGCGCCGACGAAGTTTCCTATATTATGAAACTCGCCGAAACTCGCATTCTAAAATACGCCGAGAAGTTAGCTAAGAAAAACGCTCGTATGTTGATTTTGGGTTCCAAAGATCACGTTGGGCCAAAACTAGCTTCTGCTCTTGATAAAGCCGAAGACCTCACCAAGGGTTGCACAGGCATTACCGTTTGTTTTTGCTTTAATTACGGTGGCGAAAAAGAGATCGCCGACGCAGCCAATATGGCTCTTAAAAATGGCGAAACTATCACCCCAGAAACTATCCGAGGTCATCTCTACCACCCAGAAGTCCCAGACATTGATATGGTAGTAAGAACTTCTGGTGAAGAAAGAATCTCTGGATTTATGCTTTGGCGCTCCTCTTACGCTGAATTTATGTTCATCAAAAAATACTTCCCCGAAATGTCCGGCGATGATATTACCACGATTTTAGCTGAATTTAATTCGCGTAGTCGCCGCTTTGGGAAATAAAATAATAGATTTTTAAGCATTTTGACAAGCCCAAGAAGTTTTTGAGAATTTTAGAAAATTATCTCTTGCGAACCGTGAAGACAGCCGTGAGACAAGAGCAATTTTCGTTAAAAAATTCGAAAAAACTTCCTGGCGCGAAGTCAACCGCGAAAAAATCTATTATTTTATTTTTTATTCGGTCACCCCAAGTTCAATTCTCTTAAATTGGCGCACGGTGATGTTTTCGCCAGTTTTAGCAATAGCTTCTTTAATGAATTGTTCTACAGTTTTAGTATCATCCAAGATATACGGTTGATTCATCAAAACTTTGTCCGAAAAAGCTTTTTTCACTTGACCTTCGAGAATTTTCTCCTTCATATTTTCTGGGCCTTTAAAGTTTTCTTCAAGTTCTTTGATCTTAGCTTTTTTGTCGGCTTCTGGGATATCTTCTTCAGACACATAAAGTGGAGCCATTGATGCAATTTGCATTGCAATTTGGTGAGCCAAAGTCTTAAATTCTTCGGTTTTAGCTACAAAAGAAGTTTCACAGTTTACTTCTACGATAGCACCAAGACGTCCATCGTGGATGTAAGCTTCAACGAGACCTTCGCGGGTTTCGCGGTCGCCTCTTTTCTCAGCTTTGGTTAGACCTTTCTTTCTCATAGCTTCAAGCGCTTTGTCAAAATCGCCGTTTGCTTCAACCAAAGCTTTTTTAGCATCAGTAAGACCAGCGCCAGAGAGCTCTTTTAGTTTTTTGATTTGTTCAATTGATATTTCAGCCATTTTGTGCCTCCTTAATAGCCTTAATTATTTACGACCTTCTTTGATCGCAGCTGTTATATAATCTAAAATTAATTTAGTAGATTTGATTGCATCATCATTTGCTGGAATTACGTAATCAATTCCGGTTGGGTCTACATTGGTATCAACAATTGCAAATACCGGAATGCTCAAGTTTTTTGCTTCCTTGATGGCGTTTCTATCTTCGTTTGCATCAACTACGATAATCGCAGCTGGTTGCTCGCTCATATTTTTGATGCCGCCATAGCGTTCGTTTAATAGATCAATTTCTTCTTGGAATCTTTGAACTTCGAGCTTAGAATAGCGATTTTCAAGTTCGCCAGAAGCCATTTTCTTTTCCAAATCTTTTAGTTTTCTGATTTGGCGATTAACGGTTTCTACGTTAGTAAGAGTGCCACCAACCCAACGCACAGTTACATAAGGCATTTCTACAGACAAAGCAGCATCTTTTACGATGTCTTTCATCTGCTTTTTAGTGCCTACAAACAAGATTTTCTTGTCGTTTTTAGCAATCTCGGTGATCTTAGGAAGAGCTTTATCTAAAGCTTCTACCGTTTTTTCGAGATTAATAATGTGTGCACCCTGTTTTTTAGAGTGAATATAAGGTGCCATCTTTGGATGCCACCGGCTCGTCTTGTGCCCAAAATGAGCGCCAGACTCGAGCAGAGCTTTCATATCGACATTTACTGCCATAATATGATTTCCTTTCTCTTCACCTCTGGGACCTCGCATCAGGAAATCCCCCAAAGGTTGTTTCATTAATTAATATATACTTCTATTATATCACACTATCTTGAAAAAATCAAGATTAACCCCAATTTTGCCTCTTTACTTTTTTCAAAATCTCTGATATAATTAGTCCTAGTTATGAGTAAAAAAGAATTACATCCTAAAGATTATCGTGCTGTCGTCTTTTCTGACGAAGCTGCCGGTTTTTCATTTTTGACTAAATCTACTGCCAAAAGCGAAGAAACCATCAAATGGGAAGATGGTAACGAATATCCTTTGGTAAAAATTCAGATTTCTTCCGCATCTCACCCATTCTTCACTGGTGAAGAGAAGATTATCGATACCGAAGGTCGCGTAGATAGATTTAAAGCTCGTGCTGAACGTGCCGCTAAACTTCGCGATTCTCTTGGTAACAAAGCTAAAAAGCTTGCCAAAGAAGCCGAGAAGAAAGCCAAAAAAGAAGAAGCTATCGAAAAATAATCTCAAAAAAGATTCGGTGTTCTCGCAGTTTAAAGCACCGAATCTTTTTTTCACTCCTATGCTATGTGGGCAAACACACTAACCCACATAGCATTTTTCTACACAAACCCGCTTCTTAAAATTTATTTTTTGCTTGGTCTATTTCTCTTTACTATTCCAAATGCTACCACGCCAATAACCATAAATACTACCGCACCCGTAATCAAATAATCTTCTCTAGAAATATTCAGATTTTGGAATAAACCACCAGTGTCTGGTACCACTATAGGTTCTTCGCCTTCCCAGTGAATCCTTACTTTTATTCCTCTACCAATTGGGCTCCCTTCCCCATCTATAAACTTAATTCTACCAGGGTACACACCACCAGGCAAACCACTCATATAAATTAAGGTTTCATAGTCAGTTGGATCATAGCCACCTGGTATAGAAATCACTAAATGCCCATCTTTATCATATACATCAGTTTTCCCTTCTGTTCCGGTGCCTGTGATGATGGTCCTAATAATATTTCCGTCACCATCATAGACCTCGGTTTTAATCATTTCAGTCCCAGCCGGAATTCCATCTACATCGCCATAGCCTTCACCATCTTCATCTGTATAAATATCCTGAATTGGCTCTTCATATCTCACCGTCAAAATACGTTCAATTGGCACACTCCCATATCCTTCACCAACGCCCGTAATTGTAAAGTTCCCATATCCACCATAGCTATCCAAATCTAAATTAAACGTTCTATCGCCAGCGGTCCAGCCCACATTAGTACTCCAAAGTGTGGTTGGTCCATAAATTATATTTCCATCATCATCTTTATTTACTAATGTGATATTTATATCGCCAATATTATCATAATCCACCCTAAAATTATAACCAGGGGTGGTAATGACGCTTGGGCTACCAGAGGTTAGCTCAAATGATGACTCTTGGTTTTCTATACGCACTTGAATCACATCAGTGAACGAGGGTATAGCGGCAGCCTCAGGCGATGGCATCAATACCGCAGCGGTAGTAACCGCGGCTACCAAACCAAGCCCAAGGGAGCCGAGTATTTTTTTGTGTGTTTTTTTCATACACTCTACTTTCCTTTTTATTTTGATATTTTTGTTTTGGTTTTACAAAGTCCCTACTCCACTAGGGTTGCTCGGTCTAAACCATGAATTTGGACCGGCGTGCTTTGCGCTTACCTATTACGATTATAATCCATATGATTATAATTGTCAATAGCAAAATGGTTACGATTATAATTACTGGTGGAATAATTGCCACAAATTTAGTGATGGTCTCAGAAGTGCCGCCACTACCAGTAACAGTCCATTCTACGTTAAACAAACCAAAGAATGGTGTTTCATCCCAACTATCGGATACTGGGAGTTCAGCTTCTGGAATGATTGAAACGCGAGATTTGCCAGAAACTCCAGCGGTTTCATAGTAAACTTGTCCAAAAATCCCGGTGACCTTGAGTTTGCCAGAGGCCATAAAATCTACATTGCCAGTGTTTTTAACCTTAGCGGAAGCGTTGATGATATTTTTTTCTTGATTTTCTACGGCCATTGTAGTTTTAATTTCAGAACTCGAGATTTCGGAGGAAGCTTTAGTTTCGCCTTCGGCACGACCATAAACTACCAAGCCTGGGCTAGCCTCAGTTTTGATACCACTAGTGTTAGTATCTGCTGTTAAAGTGTGAGCAAAGAGCACAGCGTATTGACCACCAGCCGGAATACTTTCTGGAGTAGAAATTTTATAAGCCACCTCTACGCTAGAGCCTGGGGCTGCCACAAAAGTAGCTTTTTCGGCGTAAGTGCCATCAGTCTGCCTAAAGGTAATCCAGCGTGTAATCTGAGTGTAGGTATTTTCTCTATTGAAACCAAGTTGGTAGGAATCGTCTGCTTCAGAATAGGTGTAAGCGTATGGCGCGGCGTAAGTCTCAAATTTCATATCTGAAGTACCGTTATTGCTTACTGTGAAGGTGTCTTCATAGACGGAATTAGCAGAAAGTTGCAAAATTTTGCTAACTGGGCTAATGCTAATGCTTGTAGCGATTTGCTGAGTTTCCCCTTCCTCAGAAAAAACATTATTAGATGTGACAAAAGTTGCACACATCAATGTCGCCAAAACAGCAACGGAAAACTTATAAATTAAACTCTTCATCTACCTCCTTGTTTGATACTATTATAGCACGCGAAAAGTATAGTTGCAAATGTTTATTTTTAACAAGAACTATGCTATAATATATACATGCGCGCGTGGTGGAATTGGTAGACACGCTACCTTGAGGTGGTAGTGGCCACATTCACGGCTGTGCTGGTTCAAGTCCAGTCGCGCGCACCACGGCTTCTAGACAGGCCTTACGGGGTCTGATTTTTTGTTCCCTGGTTTACCGCCCAGTTTTCTACGTCCAAAAATCTATCTAGCGCAGTGACTAAAATATTATTTTCATCATAAGTTCGCACATTTTTATTATATATATAAGTCATATTGGCTTGATAAAGCCCAATTGCTGGCACATCAGTTGCCCAATATTCCAAAAACTTCTCGTATTTTTTCATTCTTAAGCTCTCAGACATTGTGCCTCTAGCACCCACCAAAAGATCGTCCACGAGAGAATTTCTATAGTTAGACAAATTTAGTCCAGAAGTTTTTGCCTGCGTAGAATGATAATATGGCAACGGGTCTGGGTCAGCACCTAGCTCGATTTCATAAACCAAAATATCATAATTTCTTTTTGAAATTACGTTCGCCACAAATTCTTGGCTTTCGGCATAAGGAATAACTCTAGCTTCAATCCCAAGCTCCCGCAGGTTTGCTGCTAGTTTTTCGGCCACTGCTGGCAAATAACCATTATCTACCGTAGCAATTTCAAGTGTGAGTGATTCCCCGTTTAGCATCTCGGCAATTCTGGTTTTGGCTTCTTCGGGGTTATCTGTAGGGATCGATGGATAATCTTCAAGTTCAATCTGAGTTTTTAAAATTGGAAAATTAAGAGCAGTAGTATTTGGTGCTGCCGAACGAATTTCTGAAAGATTCAGCCCTTGCCTAATTGCTCTTCTAAAATCAGCGCTAGTAAGTGGCCCTTTGGTGGTATTAAAGAAGGCAAACGCCCCAGCGTTAGTACCAGAAAATCTTCTATAATAGGTAGTAGCTGCCACTTTGTCAGAATCTTCGCCACTAAGCTCGGCTGTAGCGGTGACCGAACCACTATTTAAAGCAGCAATAATATCATCTTTATCGTTATAAACATGCACCGCAAAACTACTCACCATTGGTTTTCCAAGGTAATAATCTGGGTTTGCAGTAAGATAAATAGTCTTTTCATCATCACCCGTATTGGTGTCTTGGGTGGCATTAAAAGTAAATGGCCCACTCGTTACCGGTGATTTAGAAAAATCTGCCTCTACTAAAGTTTTAAGAGGGGCATCTTTTAGAACGTGCTTTGGCACAATTGGAATATTTAGCGCCGAGACAAAATCAGCATAAGCCGACGGTAAATTAAATATAATATAACCTTCTTCATCTTCGGAAATTTTTACGTTTTCCAGGTTTGCAGTATAAATAGTGCTAACTGCTGGATTTTGAATCAAATCAAGCGTAAATAAAACGTCTTCGTTGGTGATCGGCTCGCCATCAGACCAAGAAAGACCTTCGCGAAGCTTAATCTTCCAAACTTTACCATCATCAGAATAGGTAACACTAGCAGCTAGCCCAGGCCCTGGGTGCCCAGAAAAATCATTATAAGTTAGCGTTGCAAACATTAATTTACTTAAAACTTTTTCGGAAGTAGTAGTGGCAAAAAGTGGGTTCATTGAATTCACCCGGCCAACTGTGGCTTCAACGTAAGTGCCACCATCTATATAGGCATCGGTAGCGTAAGATTCGCCAAACCAAAACGACTGTGAAACTGCGAGCAAAATTAGAGCAATCACCAGAAGCACCCACTCGAGAACCAGAAGCCGAATTTTCTTAATATGTGAAAGGCGCTTCAAAAAATTTTCTTTGATATGTTCTTTACCTTCTTCGCTAGCTTTAATAGAAGCTCTAGAGAACTTTTTTACAATCTTTTGCCCACGCTTTTTTAGAAAATCTGCCATTTTACTCCGTTGGAATTAAAAGTAGACCCAAAATTGATAATACAAAAATCACTGCAAACACGATAGTCGCGATAAATAGAGATTTTTCTAGACCACGACGAGTGGTGTAAAGTTCGCCAGAGCTACCAAAACCAGCACCGAGCGACGCACCACGCTGTTGCAAAAGTATCAAAAGCACCGTTAAAATTGCGGAAATCAAAGTTGTAGCTTGTAGAAAACTTCCTATTTGCATAAATAACTCCTATGGAACTATTTTAGCATAGATTTTCTTTTTAGCAAAGTGTGATAAGTAATTGCAAACCGATGCGATTCTTCGTCAATTCTCGCGATTAAACGCGCCACGTGCGAGGTTTTATCTAGTCTAATCAATTGATTATTAAAAATAATTTTAACTTCTGCAGATTTAGAGTGGTCGCCCGACTTATCACGCCCAATTACCGGAATATTTAGCGCAGAAACTAGCGGCAAAACGGCGTTTACTTGAGTAATGCCACCATCTAAAATAATCAAATCTGGCAGTTCCCATTCCGTATGTTTTAGGCGCCGAGAAATCACTTCTACCATACTTTTAAGATCATCATAGCCAGAGCCTCTAATTTTAAATTTTCGGTAATTTTCCCTAGTGGCAGCACCATTTATAAACACCACCATACTGCCTACGGCATTAGTTCCAGATTGATGCGAAATATCGTAGCCTTCAATTCTTCTTGGTGGCTCTTTAAGTCCCAACATCTTTTGAAGATCTTTTAGTGCTTGGTCCGAAGAAATATCCAAAAATTCTTCCGAAGAAAAGACAATTTTTTTCTTGAGTTCTTTTAGCCCCATCAACTCGTCGCGCGCCTTCGCTGCTTCCTCAAAATTACCAGAAGAAGCTGCATTTTTCATCTCCTTCCCTAGATCTTTTAAAAGTTTTTCGCGGTCGCCTTCAAGATAGCGAATCAACTTTTTCAAAGTCTTTTTATATTCTTTTGGCGTAGATTTACCAATTTCAATCCCAGGCGTCAAACCAAGGTCGGTATTCAAAGTTTTGTGGCCCGTGTATGGCTTGGTATAATACGGAAAGATTTTTCTAAGTATTCTCACGGCTTTTTCTACTGCTAATTTACCATAAAACGGTCCAATATAAGTCGCCTTATCATCAAGTGGCGTCCTTGTAAAAGAAAGATACGGCACTTCCTCATTCATCGTGATTTTAATATAAGTCACGGTTTTGTCATCGCGAAGCAAAATGTTCCATTTTGGCTTGTATCTTTTAATCATTTCCGATTCCAAAAATAGAGCGTCCATTTCGGTATCTACTTTAATCCAATCAGTATCAAAAATTTCCGAAACTAAAGCCTCGGTTTTTGGGTCCTTTTTAGAATTTTGAAAATACTGCCTCACGCGATTTTTTAAAACGGCGGCTTTACCCACATAAATTACTTCCCCATCCTTGTTTTTATGAAAATAAACCCCCGGTGAGTCCGGGAGCTTACTTAGTTTTTGTTTTAGCTCTACATTCATAATACCATTATATCACACTTTTGCTAAAATGTCAATGGCTCGGTGGTTTCACCAGATACAAAGACACCGGTAACTAGATTATTCACCAGGGTACTCATATCAATATAATCGTCTGGTGCCGCTACTTCTAATTTGGCAGGATAGCTCAGCGCGAGATCTGCCGTAGTAGTCATAGAGCT
Organism: Candidatus Saccharimonadota bacterium; assembly: GCA_017404935.1. GTDB lineage: Bacteria > Patescibacteriota > Saccharimonadia > Saccharimonadales > Saccharimonadaceae > Nanosyncoccus. The sequence goes on along the minus strand of JAFRBI010000009.1, from coordinate 12,975 downwards.
GGTTTCGTCACCCGCGGTAACTTTAAAGTAAACACGAGTGAAATTGTAGTTGTCATCAATCTCTACATAAATGGTTGGGAAGTTCTCAAAAATCTTCTCAATCATATCCAGCGCCGCATCTTCGTTGGTAGCAGTAGCGCCAGCGCAGGCATTTAGCTCATTAATAAACCCATTGTTAGATAAGCTATTAATAAATGTTGTAAGTTTATTGTTGTCGATAGTAAGTTTATAAAGTGGATTTTTCTTTTTGGAGATTTCTAATTTGTCTGTGGAATAACTAATGAACTGATTTGCTTCATATTTTTTGGTGATATCTTTGCTATATTTCGGCAAAGTTCCGAGCGCGTTAATGAGACAAGTGGAAGAATTGTCAAAAATTTCCAAACTTTCCATATTGTCAGCAAAATCACCCGTTACCAAAATCCATTCGTCATCAATAGTTTCGATTACGCCAGAAAATGCTGAAACTAGCTGATTATTCTTTATTGTATCTAGCCCGCGAATTTTGAAGAAAATTTCGCCATCTTTATTCTCGAGCTCATCTACACCAATAGAAATTTTGTCACCAGAATTCATCTCAGCGTTGATTTTAGCCGAAACAGTATTGGTGGTGTAGGCGGTATCAAAAGTGCCATTAAAATCGATACTGTAAGAACTAATATCAGCATCATCTACATTAGAAAATGAATTAATCGTACCTTGCGCCGAAATGATACTTGGCATTTCGCCGTTGACCAATTTTTCAATGGCTTTATTTACGCGATCACCAGTGTTATTTCCTACCAACATAATTGCAGCAGCCGCAGCGCCACAGATTATTGCAATGATGAGGAGCACAATTGTGCCGATGATTAAGATTTTTTTCTTGCTGCCACCTTTGGCTGGTTCCACGATAGAATCTTTGGCCACGAGATCTGGCGTTTCTTCAATTGGCGCACTAGAAATCGGTGCTGGAGCAATCGGGGTTTCTGTCCTGGTAAAAGTTTCTTCCGTCGTAGTATCATTCATTCCGAGCGTATCGAAATTATTAGGTGCTACTGGTTGCATTACCGGGTCGATTGGCTCTTTTGGAGCTTCTGGTTCAGCTGGAGCTTCTGGCTCAGCTGGTGTTTCCGGTACACTTTCTACAGTTATACTAGTTGCTGCTTCGGTAAATGAAGCTGGCCCGATTTTGACCGGTGCTTCTTTAACTTCGCCAAGTTCAGCTGGAACTTCTGGCTCAGCTGGAACTTCTGGTTCAGCCGGAACTTCTGGTTCAGCTGGAGCTTCTGGCTCAGCTGGTGCTTCTGGCTCAGCTGGTGTTTCTGGCACACTCGAAACTTCCGGACCTGCCATCACTTCTGATGTTTGTTCCGTTTCCACAAAGTCTAGCCCTGTGCCCGCCGCCGGATTCAGTGGATTCGGCGTCCCTTCAGGGTTTTCGTTCATTTAAAAAACCTCCTTTAATGTTATTAATTTAATTTTAGCATAAGTTTTTTAAATTTGCCATAGTTTGATATAATATGCTTATGGATAAATTTGTAATTTCTGATATCAAAGCTCGGCAGATTTTGGATTCCCGTGGAAATCCTACGGTCGAAGCCGAAGTTTATTTAAAAAATGGTGGTTTTGGGCGTGCTGCTGTGCCTTCTGGTGCATCTACCGGCGTTTCCGAGGCTTTGGAACTTCGTGATGGTGACGAAAAATATTTTAACGGCAAAGGTGTCGAAAAAGCCGTTTGGAATGTTAATCACAAAATCAAAGATGTGCTAAAAGACAATTCTTCCGACCAAAAACAAGTAGACGAGATGATGTTAGAATTAGATGGCACCGAAAATAAATCTACTCTTGGCGCTAACGCAATTTTGGCTGTATCGCTTGCAAACGCCAAGGCTAACGCGGATGCTCTAAAAATTCCTTTGTATCAACACATTGCAAAGTTGGCAGGCACTTCCACCAAAATGTCTATTCCAATGCCAATGATGAACGTGATGAATGGTGGTGAGCACGCTGCTTGGTCTACCGATTTTCAAGAATATATGATTATTCCAGCCTCGGCTGGCACCATTGAAGAAGCCGTTAGAATGGGTGCCGAGATTTTTCACATTCTAAAAGACGTTTTAAAAGAAAAAGGTTACCCTACCACAGTTGGTGATGAAGGTGGCTTTGCACCAAAAGTAAGAGAAGGCGACAACGAACCACTAGATTTAATTAAAGAAGCCGTCGAAAAATCTAATTATAAATTTGGCAAAGATATTTTAGTCGCAATGGATATTGCTGCAAGCGAATTTTATACTGATGAGCCAGCAGACTACCCATACGAAAATGGTCGCTACGTTCTAAAAACCAACGGCGATTGGAAAACCGCTGACGATATGATTAACTGGTATGAATATTTGGTGAATAATTACGCTGTAGTTTCTATTGAAGATGGTCTTTCAGAAAGCGACTGGGCCAATTGGCAAATTTTAACTAAGCGCTTAGGTTCTAAGATTCAACTTGTGGGCGACGATTTATTTGTTACTAACACCAAATTATTAAAACGTGGTATTGAAGAAAATGCCGGAAACGCTATTTTGATTAAACCAAATCAAATCGGCACTCTAACCGAAACAATCAATGCCGTCAAAATGGCTAAAAAAGCCGGATTCAAAACTATTATGTCGCACCGTTCTGGCGAAACCGAAGATGTTACTATTGCACATCTTGCAGTTGGTCTTGGCACTGATCAGATCAAAACTGGTTCCCTTTCTAGAACTGATAGAATTGCCAAATACAACGAGCTGATTCGTATTTCTGACACAAATTCTAAGCTGAAGCTGGCGCGTCCGTTTTAGTTTCGTCTGCTTCGGCGATTGCGCGCGCTTCCTTAAACCCATCATAGAAGTTTTCGGAAATTTTTGGATGTCCAATTTTGTTAGCAGCATCTACGACTTTTTGGATATCGTCGGTAATTTCAAAAATCCTGGCATCCGGTTCCGCTACTAATTTTAACTCAATCATTTTTTGGATTACTGAGTCAAACGCGGACCAATAATCTGCCCCAATCAAAAATACCGGCATTTTTGGCATTTTGTTTTCTTGCATCAAACATAAAATTTCGGAAAGTTCGTCCATTGTGCCAAAACCACCTGGGAAAAATACAAAAACTTTGGCAGACATAGCGAGTGAAACTTTGCGAGCAAAGAAATACTCAAAAGTATAACATTCAGAAAGATATGGGTTTGGGAATTGCTCGTGCGCGAGAGTAATGTTAAAACCAACCGAGCGCCCACCAATTTCAAAACAGCCACGAGAGGCAGCTTCCATAATACCAGGGCCACCACCGGTAATTACGGCGTGTCCATTTTTGGCAAGCTCGGCGCCAAGATTTGCAGCCATTTCACAGTATTTATTGTCTTGCGGCAGTCTAGCAGAACCAAAAATGGTTACACCCTGCGGGAATGAACGAACCATTTTGAGCCCAGCAGCTAAATCTTTGGAATAAGCGTTGATTCTTTCCAAATCTTCAATTGACATTTTTTTGATTAAATCTTCTTCAGTTGGCAGCATATTATCTCCATATATATTATATATACATTATTATACTATAATTTTTGAATTGGCATTGGGTGTAAATCTTCTTTCCCATTGAGAACACCACTATTTGCACCAATTTTAGTAACCACAGACGTAGAATTTGCCGAAGCAAAAACGAGCGAACGACGAAAACTTTTATTCGAGGCAGTCGCAGCAAGGAAACCAGAACCAAACGCATCGCCAGCCCCCGTCGCATCTTTCATTTTTACATCTTCATAAATGCCAAAGCGATAGACTTCTTCCCCACTTTTTGCAATTCCACCCATCGGACCGTCTGTAATAATAACAGTTTCGCAGTAGTTTTTGAGATGATACAAAAGTTCTTCCAAAGTTTTTCCTGGCACTAATTCAGCAGCTTCTTGTTTATTAACGAGAAGAATGTTTACAAATTTCAAAAGTTTCAAAATTTCCGAAGGACTTTCTAACTCTTTTACGCCTGGGTTAAACATTACTTTAGCATTTAGCTCGTGAGCTTTTTCTAAAAATCGGGTTAAAGTTTTAATATCGCCCCGAAGTGTAGTTATGTAAATATAATCTGGCCGAATTGCATCTAAATCTGAAGCATCAAAATCATCAAACTTAGTGCTAGCCCCACGATAAGTCAGAATTGTGCGCTCACCTTTTTTGGAATCAAGCAAAATTACCGAGCTACCCGTAGATTTAGAAGTAGTATATTTAATATAGCTAGTATCAACGCCTTCCGTGTCGAGAGTTTCTAAAATTGCATTACCCGCCACATCATTAGAAATGTTGCTCATTAAAATTGCCTCGTGACCGTGCCGAGCAAATGAAATAGCAGAATTAACCCCGCCACCACCTACTTCGTAACTTAATTTATCAATATCAACTTTGGAACCAACTAGGATTTTCCCAAAAATCGATTCTTCTCCAATCGCAGTAGGCTCCAAATCATCGTGGTCAATCAGATAAATATCTTGGAGTGCTGAACCGAGCGATAAAATCCGCGCCATCTAAATCAAAACTCCGTTTTTATCAATTTCGGAAACTAATTCGTGATAAACTTCGGCTGGGTTTTCTACTTTGGAAAGTGCCGAACCTACATTAATTACGTCCAAATCAGCGTGAGCGAGCGCCCGCATCGTCGCCATATTTGCGCCACCATCCCAACCGATTTCTACTTCTGGCTTCATACTTCTTACAATTGGAATTTTTTCCATTTGCATCATATCAGCCGGGCTTCCCTGAACACCAAGTTGCCCTGCAAAGATCAAAACGTGGTCTACGGCATCAATATAATGTTTTACTAAACCTGGGTAAGTTGATGGCAAAATTGCCACGCCAGTTCTAATTTCGTTTTGTCTTAGCGTTGCAAAAATCGGTAGCAAATCTTCGGAAGCTTCTGCATGTAAAATTACGAGTGATGGCTTGAGTTTGAGAATAATATCTAATTGCTCGGAAGGCTTGGCTGCCATCAAATGCATATCAGCTTTCCATTCTTTTGGCCACCACACGTTAGAAATATCAATCGTCGTAGCTGGCGCAAAAGCTCCGTCCGAAATATCAATATGAACGCGTCTTGCAAAATTATTGATGCGCTCAATTTGTTTTCTGTATTCTAGTTTGTTTTCTGCGAGCACCGCTGGCACTACCGTAACGGTCCTAATCATAGTCCTCCCTTTCGTCTAAACGATTTATGCGCCTTACTCGGCGTTCTAGATTTTCAAATTTAGTGTCAAGAAATGTTTTGACAATTTCTTTCATCAAATTTTCATCTACAAAATGTGCAGACATTGTGAGCACGTTAGCATCGTCGTGTTCTCTTGCAAGTTTGGCTGATTCTGAAAATGCGCAGTTTGCCGCACGAATACCTTTAAAACGGTTAGCTTGCATTGTAACGCCGTGCGCTGAATCACAAATTAAAATTCCAAAAGAACCTGGGTTTTCGCGGACCTTTAGAGCTACTTTAATAGCTGGGTCGTTAAAATCATCGCCTTCATTATATTCATAGTCGCCAAGATCCTCTACTTGGTGCCCAGAATCTATCAAAAATGGAATTAGCTGATTTTTCCTTTCTAGTCCGCGATAATCTGCGCCCACAAAAACTTGCATTTATCTTCCCTTTCCAAAATCTACGGCGAGTTCTACCAAACGGTTAGAATAGCCCCACTCGTTATCATACCAAGCGACTACTTTGATCATATTACCACAAACTACGTCGGTAAGCGGTAAATCTACGATACAGGAATGTGGGTTGCCCACAAAATCTTTTGAAACTAATTCTTCGTCGGTAACATCAAGAATGCCTTTTAGTTCTTTGCTCTTTGCAGCTTTTTTAAATACTTCGTTAATTTCTTCCACAGTAGTATCTTTTTTAACTACTGCAGTAATATCAGACAAAGAAACTACAGGTGTCGGAACGCGCACTGAAAGCCCGTTAAACTTGCCCTGAAGCGCTGGAACGGTTAATGCTGCAGCTTTAGAAGCCCCAGTAGTAGTAGGCACGATATTCTCGGCAGCAGATCTAGCTTCACGCATATCCTTGGCTGGTGCATCAAGAATTCTTTGTGAACCAGTATAAGAGTGAACAGTAGTCATCATTGCCTTTTCGATGCCAAAGTTATCTTCCAATACTTTCATTACTGGTGCGATACAGTTAGTAGTACAAGACGCGTTAGAAAGAATTTCGTCACTATCTTCCACCATTTCGTCGTTTACGCCGATTACAATAGTTTTAGCACCTTCGCCTTTGGCTGGTGCAGAAATAATTACGCGTTTTGCGCCAGCTTTGATGTGTTTTTTGGCATCTTCTGGTTTAGTGAAAAAGCCGGTAGATTCAATTACCACATCTACACCTAAATCTTTCCAAGGTAAGTTTTCTGGCTCTTTTTCAGCTAAAATTTTAATCTTTTTGCCGTCTACTATGATTTCTTTATCGGTATAAGCCACTTCGTGATTATAAATACCATAGGTAGAATCGTGTTTTAAAAGTTGAGCCAAAGTTTTGGCATCAGTAATATCGTTAATTGCAACTACGTTTGCATCGCCTCTCTCCATTAAAATTTTGAGAGCATTTCTGCCAATCCGCCCAAAACCATTAATTGCTACTTTAATCATTTTACCTCCTAATATACTTACGTTAATTATACCACGGATTTGGGTATTGGCGAGATAAAAAATAACCCAATTTTGAAGCATTTCGATAAGCCCAAGAAGAATTTTAAAATTTTAGAAAATTTTATCATCGTGGCCCCCATCCGGCGCAAGATGAAAAATTTTCGTTAAAAAATTTTAAAATTCTTCCTGGCGCGAAATCAACCGCTGAAAAATTGGGTTTATTTTTTATCTCGCAAAGTGTGCGAATGCACGGTTTGCTTCTGCCATACGGTGACAATCTTCTTTCTTCTTGAAGGCTGCACCTTGTTCGTTTACAGCATCAACAATTTCGGCTTCCAAACGCTTAGCATATGGCATACCACCGCGTGCGCGAGCAGATTGCACTAGCCAAGAGAAAGCGAAATGAAGCTGACGGTGTCCAGAAATTGGGAATGGAATTTGATAGTTAGCACCACCAACACGGCGAGATTTAACTTCAAAATCTGGTGAAACGTTAGCAATGGCTTTTTCGAGAACCTCTACTGGGTTTTCGGAATTTAGCTTCTTTGCTGCGCCTTCGATAGCAGCATAAACTGCACGTTCGGCAGCTTGTTTTTTGCCATCGAGCATAGACTTATTGATAAGTCTTTGTACCATAATAGATTGGTACTTGCGATCAGGAGAAACTTTTCGCTCAAGTGATTTAGTAGTTTTTCTAGGCATAATTACTTATCCTCCTTCTTCGCACCGTATTTAGAACGGCCTTGTTTGCGACCTTGTACACCTTGAAGATCCAAAGTGCCACGTACTACGTGATAACGTACACCTGGAAGATCTGGCACACGACCGCCACGTACCAATACTACTGCGTGTTCCTGCAAATTGTGCCCCTCACCACCAATGTAAGCCCAAACTTCTTGGCCATTGGTAAGACGCACACGAGCTACCTTACGCATAGCGGAGTTAGGTTTCTTTGGAGTTTTGGTAGTAACTTTAATACAAACACCACGTTTGAGTGGAGCTGCCATCTCTACACGCTTGGTTTTTAGAGTGTTCACAATAGAACCAAGTGCCGGAGATTTAGATTTCTTTGCCGCCTTTTTACGAGGCTTTCTAATCAACTGATTAATAGTTGGCATTAAAATTTCCTTACATTAAAATTATTATTGTTGCCTTGTTTACGGTACAGCAATAGTAAACAAGATGAAACTCTTTAGGTTATTATAGCACAGTAATGCTTAAAAATCAACTAGGAATTAGCTTTTACAAGAAAATCTAACGTTTTTTCAATGATTATGCGATTTTTGATGTCCATCTTGACATTTGGATCTTTAAGGCTCTTAACAGCCTCTGGGGAGTTTTTATAAACATCTTTAAGCTCGGCGATTTTAGCTGCTACTTCTTCATCGGTTGCAGTAATTTTTTCCTTGAGAGAAAGATTTTGAAGTGCCATCGAAGCTTTTACGCGAGTTTCAGCAACTTTTTTAGCTTCTTTTTCCCAATTTTCCATCGTTTCTCCAGACATTTTGACAAATTCTTCTAGAGAAGCAACGCCACGAGACATTGCATTTCTAGTCATATCTTCTTTGATAATTCGCATTTGGTCTTCAATTAAGATATCTGGGGCTGGAATTGTAGAAACTTTAATCAACTCAGCAATCAAATCATCCTTGAATTTCTCACTGTTTTTGTGCTCTTCTTGCATTTCTAGGTTTTTCTTAATGTCGGCTTTAAGATCTTTTAAGGTCTTAAACTCAGGTGCGATTTTTTGAGCCATTTTATCGTCAACAACTGGCTTAGAAACCTCATTAACCTGCTTTAAGAGGGTTTCAAACACCACTTTTTTACCAGCTAAATCTTTTACACCATAATTTTTAGGAAAAGTCAAGTTAAGATCAAATTTATCACCTGGTTCGTGGCCTACAATTCCCTCTTCAAAACCAGGAATAAAAGTTTTAGAACCAAGCACCAATTTGTAATCTTTGGCGGTGCCGCCTTTGAAGGCTTCACCATCTTTTTTGCCTACAAAGTCAATTACTACTTCATCAGTGAGTTTAGCTTTACGCTTAACTGCTTTTTTCTCAGCAAAAGAATTAGCCAGATTTTCGAGAATTTCTTTAATTTGTGCTTCAGTAACATTAACCTTAGGCCTACTAACTTTCAATTTTTTGTAATCGCCAAGCTTTACCTCTGGGATAATGTCGGCAGCAGCAGTGTATTCCGCCATTTCACCTGGAACATATTTGGTGACGTTTACATTTGGCATTACAAGTGGCATTTTTTCGTGCTCACGGAAAGCTGGAATTACCGAAGTTCTAATAGCAATATCAATCGCCTCGGCATTTAAATCGTTTTCTGGAATAAACTTTTTAGCAACATCTGCCGGGGCTTTACCCTTCCTAAAACCCTCTACCCTTACTTCTTTAGAGAGCTTTTCTAGGGCTTTTTTCTCAGCCTCGGCCAAATCTTTTTTGTCCAAAGTAACAGTGATTTCTACGCGCGTATCAGAAATCTTCTTAAATTTTGTTTTCATAAAAAACTCCTATATATTATATATATTATACCACAACTTTAGAGGAACTAGAAGTTCTAAAATGAGTAATAGTAAATCTAGAATCAGCACCGAGCTTTACTGCTGGGTTCATAATGCCGTAGCGATCAAAGATTTGTTTAATTGCAGTGTAAAGACTCTTTTCGCTTTCACTCATTTCTTCGTTAGTGACGATTGCTTTTACTCTACCCTCTGGCGAGCCACCAGTGATTGAGCCACCTTCGTGTTCAATAATATATGCGCCAGTCCGAAGGAATGACACAGCTTTTTTGCTAAAATCAGGATCATCCACCTTAAACTTTGGCCGAAGATGATAATTGGACGCCGAATATGAACCATAAAGCGAAAGATCTAATTTGAGGGCATCTTCTAGCATTTTTAAATCTTCTATAAATCTCGCCAAACTTGAAGACGGCAAGTAAAAATCTGTCACTAGTGGTACTCTTTCGCCAGACCTGGTGCTATTTAAGAAAATCACCAATGAATTTTCAAATTCGTTAATTTTGGCTTCGGTTTTTGGTGATTCAATAATCAGTTGCGTATTTTTTGGCAAAACTTTTCTGATGCTCTGTATTTTTCTAAGTCTAGAACCGTTATGACTATCAAACTTTGCAAACACCACATAGCCACTGTCTATTTTGCGAGTAATTTCACTAAGGCGTTTGCCAGATTCTTCGGCTATTTTGGTAATTTTAATATCGTAAACGTTAAGTTCTTTTGGCTTCATATCATTGAGAAGATCAAGGAATTTTTGCGCTACATCAAAATCTTCAAAAGTCGCCACTACGCGCTTAACTTGAGACTTAATCGGCACAGCTCTTAAAATTACTTCTGTAATCACGCCGAGCGTTCCTTGTGCGCCGAAGAATATCGGTGTTAAATCAACTGAACTACCCTTTTTGGCTTGGCTTACCATTGGGTAACCTGCCGAGCCATTATTGTTTTTGTAGATTTCTTTAATAAGGTCACCATTGGCATTAATAATCTCGGAAATTTTCTTATAAACGTTTCCTTCCAAAGTTTTTTCCTTAGCCTTTTTCGAAACGTTATGTCCACTAAGGCGATTGGTTTGGAGTACATCGCCGTTTGGAAGTACTACTTCGATGCGCTCGACGTAATTCATAATGCCACCGTATTTGCCAGAGTAATTATCACTCGGACAGTTAGAAATTAACCCACCGATAGTTTCGTTTTCATGCCCACCAATTGGAATAGTTAGAGCGTGAATTGAAAGCGCGGTATTTAATTCCTTCAAAGTGATACCAGCTTGCACGCGTACTAATCTTTCGCGTTTATCAGATTCTAGAAGTCGGTCTAATTTTTCGGTAGAAATAACGAGCCCGTTGGTAAGGTCTGCACCCATTTCATCAAGCCCCGAACCACGCACAGTTACTGGAATATGAACACCTTTGCCGGCGAGTTGGTAGCAAAAACGCATAATCTTGCGAATATCTTCCGTAGATTCCGGAAGTGCCACAATTTTTGGCTTAACTTTAATTGCCGACAAATCTTGTGCATATGCTTCAAGAACATCTGGCGAATCGAAAACATTGCCAATAGTAAGCTGATTCAAATACTTTGCAACCTTGCCCATCCTGCTTACGATTATATCACATAGATTTCGAAAATTCCATACTTGAAATTATATTTTGCTTGTGGTAAAATAAAAACGTAGGAATAGATATCTAGAATGACTACCCCTACATTGGTTGTTAAAGAGGCTAGATCAGACTAGTCTCTTTTATTTTTCTTCGCTTGTTTGCTTCTTCTGAAGTTGATAGTGATGAGATTTATTACAATACTCATTTTCTCTCCTTCTGAGGCATCTTTGCACTACCCTAGAAATAATACGTTTAGTGTACCTCCACACCCTCGCGAATTCTATTCGTGAACCCACAAGCACGCTAAGCCAGCGAAGCCAACCCGACTTATCTTCTATCACACTCTATTTCAAAAAGCACCCCCCCACCCTTCGTACTTTTGGCATAAGTGTTTTTCTCTCTGTTATTTTGGGGTTAGTGCTTCTGGCAAAAGTAAGCCTAGGCGGAATGGAAACTACAAAAAGTTGTGAAATTTGGAATTATGGTTGTGGTTATTTTTTTATACAGCGTATGCCAATTCCGTTACCCCTATCAAAGCTCCAATTTATAGCTTGCCAATCTCCATATAAACGAACCCCATAAACAGTCGTTGCGTTAATATATGTGCTTGAATAATAATGCGAACAACCATTTTGTAGGCCACCGGTTTGAAAGACTCCAACACTTTGAGGAAAACCAGCGCCACCACTAACTAACGACCCCACCATTTTCGCAATTGAATTATAGCCATATTGGGTATTAAGCTTGGTCATTTCTCCGTTTGTGCCTCCAGTTGGAAGTCGCCACCCCGCAGGGCAAATATCATATATAGCATCAGCAGTATTAGAATTACTACAAATTGTGCCAGCCGAGGTAGCACAATAGTTATAAATAGTTCCATACGGCGCTGATGAATTAACGGTATCAGCACCAGTTCGTTTCATAAATTCGCCATTTGAATATGTATTACTGCCACCAACATTTGTGATGTCCCAATTGTTAAAATCGTTCGCACTAATTGTGGTAGAAAGATTAGTATTGCTACTGGTAAGATCTTGGGTCAGTGGTATTGCGCCTAGATTCAAAGCCCCCATCCAAATATTCCCATCTAGAAGTTTGGCAACAGTATATTTTTGACCATCACGATTATCTGTGAGTACGATACTATTACCGGCGTTTGGGATATAACTATCGAGGGTAGTAGTGTTAATATTTTGAAGCTCCATCTGACTATCTTTTATACAGCGAATGTAAAAACCAGCAGCTTTAGTAGCGGTGTTTTGTTCCATAATCATAGTACTGCCATCATATCTATAATTATAACGTTGCGTACCGCTGGCAGCATCAGAGGTATAGAAAAAGCCATACTGAGATGCATAAGAAATACTGCCACTAACATACATGCCTCCGAGATTTGGGTTGAAACTGCTCGGTGATGAGCCTATAGCCGAAATTAGATTACTTGCTTCCGTATAAGTTGGCAATCTCCAACCTTTTGGACATATATCTGAAACAGCTGGGGCGATATCAGATGAACCGGTGATAGCGCCGGCGGAAGCTGCAGCATAATTATACCAAGCGCCATACATAGGGTCGCACGTTTGATAAGCATCGTTATATGAGTTTCCAGTAACCAAGCTAGTGTTCGGAGTAGTGTAGCTACTACCATTTACGTTAGAAGTAGATGGAACTAAGTTTTTAACGGAATATCCGGAACCATAGCTAGAACCGGAGCCGTTGCAACCAATTGCAAGATTTCTGGTCATCCAAACATTACCATCACTAAGTTTTGCTACGGTATATGCCTGGTTATCGCGCTTATCTACAAGCGTCTTAGTTTCGTTAGTGCTCATCGCCATCGCTTCAACATAAGTGAATGTTTGCATATAATCTACCCCTGGGTTCGCCGTAGTAGTAAAGACTAGCGTAGTCTTATATGTCCCAGAAGCTTGAAGATAATCTATTTTGGTAGCAAAGGAAAGTGTAGTAGTATCATCATTAGCATAGGTATCACTTTCTAGAATGGTAGTATTAATAGCAAATGGTATATAGCTTCCTGAATCCTTCTTATAACCCCAATGATTAGCTGGAAAGTCTGATGGTGAAGAATAACTTCCAGAAGCTAGGGTTGGGATGGTTAGAGTATTGTCTGTAGTTTCTACTAGATCAGTATTTCCACTACTGCTTGTCATAATAGTTTTATAGCCAGTAGCATTATTAGTCCCTACTGTA
>JAFRBI010000008.1 GCA_017404935.1 Candidatus Saccharimonadota bacterium | reverse complement strand
GCAAAGATATTTCATAATGGGGAATGCATTAGTTGTACCGCTCATTGAAAGAATTGCTAACGAATTAAAAAAACGAATTTAGTTTTATATAATTTCAGGGTAGCCCAAACCACTACATTACGTACAAAATCCTACAAGAAATAATTTTGACCCCACTAAAACAACTGCATTTCTTACAAAACCACTATAAAAAAGAAGAAAAAATAAAAAATGTAGGAAATGTAAAGAATTCCTATACCCTAAAATTATTTATTACTTTTGTTTTTTCTGTCTACTTTTTTCTTTGTAGGACATTTCTTGTAGGAAAATGTACAGAATGTAGTGTTTTGATATACCCCAGAATTATATTTTGTGGTATAATTAAAGAAGATTGTTTAATAACTTGTTAGACAATCAGAAAATTTCGCTCGATTGTAGACAAACCAGACCTTCTTACCAGAGGTCAAATCCTCTTCTATCAAGGTTCTAACTTCGTTTACTATTGAGCACCATAAATAAAAATAGGCCTTTAGGCCTAATTTTTATTTATCTGTGTTCGGGATAGGTCGCGAACCGTTAGGTTCGCCCTTTCAAGGAAGTGAGAGAATTAGAAAAAATTTATTTTTCTAATTCCGAACGACGCAGAAAGGTGTATTTTTGCGAAGCAAAAATACAGACCTACTCCCCAAGCGAAGCAAAATAACTCGTCCTACTTCCAGCTTTAGCAAAAAATACAGACCTACTCCCCCTCTTCCTCCCCCTCCTCGCATTCCCTCGGCTGGTCCTTTAAAATTCTCACAATATCCTTGCCGTCTTTAACCGTAGCTCTGATAGACTCTGGCGTCAGCGCCGAAACCACCTCTACTGCACCTGCCACCATAGTCAGAATCGCCATCGTCATAAACCAGCCAGAAGAAATTGAATCTGAAGCAAAGAAATAATACGGCCCAACGGTAAGCTCCACCAAGGTTAGAACCAGCCTCAAATACCACCGATAATTTTTATTTTCTCGTCTCTTAAAGAGTTTGATCGCCCCCATCACCCCGTTTAAAGTGGTAAACCCACCAGACATCAAATTCAAAAACTTATTTACAAACCCCTGGTTAACAAGCAGGAGCACCCCAGCCACCATCACCACCAGATAAAGCATCCCCTCTAAAATCTGCAAAATCAAAGCCTTCTGGACGGCGCGCCGATCTTCTCTAGAATCCGAATAATCTAGCTCGGCCTTAATTCTCCCCACCTGATAGCACGCCCAAAAAGTAAACACCGAACCAGCCGCTGTAATGCCAAGTGGCATCGCCACAGTATCATTACCCTTACCATTTAGGGCCCCCATAAACATCATCACCCCAGGAATAAACATCATTAAAGCCATCGCTAGTTTGTCTTTTAAAAAGACTTTGTAAGCCGAAAATCCACGTTTTACTAGCTTGTTCATACCCTTATTATACCACGAAAAGCCCCCTGTAAACATTGACTTTTCAAGCCTTTTATGGTAAAATATAAGTAAGGCACATTAACATCTCAAAAGATAATGCAGAAAGGGGGGCATTATGTTTCAGCAATTTTTAGCAGCATTTCTAATCGGAATTTGCGTAATTCTGATGATTTTTCTGGCTATCACCGATTCTCTGTCCAAGAAAAGAAAAACTATTATTTTTATGATGGTATTTTCGTCGATGATGCTACTGATTTCGGAACAGCTGGCGCGAACCTTTGATGGGAACGTCAGTACAATCGGTTTTGTCATCACCAGAACTAGCAAATTCTTAAATTACGGTATAAATTTGACCATCATCTATATTTTTACCCAATATCTCAAGGATATGCTAAAAGAGGAAGGCAAAATCAAAGAAATCCCAAAGAGTATCAAGATCGTCGAATACATTCTGGCTGTAGGTGGAATTTTCATCGTAATTTCTCAATTTACGGGGCTTTACTACACTTACGACGCCGCGAATATTTACCGACGTTCTAAATTCTATGGGATTTCTTACCTGTTTTCTAGCGTGACAATCATCATCATAGCAATAAACGTCATTAAGTATAAGAACGCTATCAGAAAAAAGCTGTTTGTACCATTTTTGATGTTTACTCTAGCGCCAATGATAACATCGATTATTCATCTAATCGCACGCGACAGTCTATCTTTGATCAGCGCTACCATCGTTGCGATGACAGTTCTTCTTTATTGCTTTTCCATCTTAGACGGCAACGAGATTCTAAAAACCGCCCATCAAAAGAAGATGGAAGACTTAAACCAGATGATTCAGGAAACATCGTCAGCACTTGCAGAGGCAATCGATGCCAAAGATGCTTATACTAGTGGTCATTCCCGGCGTGTGGCAGAATATTCTGCCAAAATTGCCAAGGCTTACGGTAAAGATGATGATTACTGCCAAGAAATTTACCAAATCGGGTTACTTCACGATGTTGGCAAAATCGGCGTGCCAAACGCCATTATCAACAAAACTGGCAAACTCACCGATGAAGAATATGAGATTATCAAAACTCATACCACCAAGGGTAAAGAAATCTTATCAAAGATTTCGCTTTCACCGAACTTGCCAATCGGGGCTAATTACCATCACGAAAGATACGATGGTAAAGGCTACCCTGAGGGTCTAAAAGGTGAGGAAATCCCCGAAATTGCCAGGATTATCGCTGTAGCCGACACTTACGACGCGATGAATTCCAAGAGGAGCTACCGTGATGGTCTCCCCAAAGAGAAAATTCGCCAAGAGCTTATCAATGGCATGGGTACACAATTTGACACTAGGTTCGCCGCCGTGATGGTCAATTTAATCGAAGCAGGTGAAGTTTAGGCATTATCAAAGAGTAAAAAACCACCCCCTAGGGGGTGGTTTTTAGTAGTTCTCCTTCCTTGCTGTGCGAGCCAAATTCTTGTAGTACTCATTTTTGTTCATGAACATATTCATTTCGGCAGATTTTACCAGATTATCCATCAAAAGGTTTCTCAAACCTGCCACGTCGTACCCAACGGCGATATGATAATCCTCGGCTTCCACTTTTTTGATTAAATTAATCAGTTCATATCCAACGTCAGCCTTAGAGGTGTCCGGTACAAACACCACAAATTCATCGCCACCAATCCGATAGATCATCCCATCAGGAAAAGTCATTTTTATCTGTTTAGCGATAAATTTAAGCATCAAATCGCCATGTTCATGCCCTTTGTTGTTGTTGAGCTCGTGTAGACCATTCACATCTACATAAACACAAGCTAAATTATGCTTGCATTTTTCTGCGATAGAGAATAGATCCACTTCGTAAGCATTGCGGTTGTTCACCCCAGTCAATTTGTCGATTCGACTAATTTCCTGAAGTTTCTGCACATCAATGTAATGGCGCACGCGAACCTGGTTGTTTACCAGCCCGCTAGCCAGCCCAAGCAGCCCAAACAGCGCTCCGTTGACAATGTCTACCGACATCACCGAACCAGATTTGACAAAAACACACCCTACGATAAATATCGCATCAAATAGGCACGTCAAAACGATCGTTCTCAGTGGTCTTTGCACAAACAAACTCGGCACTAAAATCAGCATCGCGATGTAAGTCACTGTCTTACCATTAGCATCTGTTACTACCCCTATCAAAATTCCATAGAGATAATAAACCGAATACGCCAGATAGATTAGCGGGATAATCAGCTTCGGGTGCTTTTTTGCTACAAATGATAGTAAAAATATCAACACCGAGAAACAGAACCCGCCAACGTAAACCCAAGAGTTTTGGCGTAGTCCATCGAGCCGTAGCGAAAACACTAACATCGCAGCAATCAAAAGCGTGCCAAAGCCCGAAAGCGTCAATGCCATAGTGACATTTGCCTGCTGAACGCTCGGCATAATCCTAGCAATACTAGAATGGTCTGCTCCAGCATAGAGCAATAAATTTCTCAATTTTTCTCTCATCTTCCCACCCCCTATTGAGAATCAAACTACTAAAAAATTAACTTACAACACCTCCAAAAGAGATGTATCATACTATTATACCATAAAAACTATTTAATTGCAATCTTAGCCCTTCTTGGGGCTGGTTTTTTGAGCGGTTTTGCCGGCTTTACCGGTTTTGCTGGTTTTATCGCTTTAGTTGCTCTGGCAGGCTGTTTTACGGCCCTTCTAGCGCGTTTTCTCTTCATAGCGCTATCTCTAGCCACTTGTGCCTCAATTCTCGCCGTAGTGGCCGTAGCAGCCTCTGTGTCGCCATCAGCCTCATAAATCGCCAAAATCTGCCGAAGTGTAGATACCGAAGGGTCAAGCTCATAAGCGCTCTCCAAAGCTTCAATCGCCTTTTTCGGCTTGCCGAGCTTTTCTTCGGCTTTCGCTAGCGCCATAAATCTAGCCGGGATATCACCCTCGAGTTCAATCGCCTGATGAAATGCCATTTCGGCCTTTTCATACGCCCCTGTTTCTAGGTAAATCAACCCGGCGTTATGAATGGAAGCTGGGTTGTTATCAAGAGATTGGGCAATTTCAAAACATTCTACTGCTTCATCGTATTTTTTGCTCTTAGCATACAAAATACCTAATCTGTTATAAGCTGCGGCATTTTTTTCGTCAAATTTCAAGATGGTGAGCAGAGCTTTTTCGGCGCGAGAAGGTTTGTGCTCTTTCATCGAAGTCTGTGCCACCTGCCAAAGTTTGCGCATTTGCGCCTTATATTTAGGCGATTTTTCTTCTACCTTTTTCTCTCTTGGCTCCAGAGGCATCAAAAACGCCATAAAACACGCAAACGCTAGCATTAAAAGCACAGCTATCATACCTTCTATATTAGCACATTTACAATAAATCTGCCACTAAATGAAGCTTGATATGCCCGTTTTTAGAGATATTTTCGTAGGCGGTTAAAAATTTCGGAATTTTTTTGGCAAATGCCGGTTTGTTGGTTAAAAAATACGTTTTGTAGGCCATCTCTATCGCAACAGAGAGGACATCAAGCACATATTCGCGCACGCCGTCCTTCTTCTTGGTCAGCTCCTCGGCCAAATTCACTAGTTCCCTATCTTTTGCTACCAATAATTTTTTAGCTAATTCCTTAGTTTTTTCATCGGCGTTAATTTCGGTGATTTTGCCCCTGTTATTCTTCCAGATATAAAGCGCTGCACGGCTTAAAATTGTCGGAAGCAGTTTAGAAGGTTTAGAGGTAATCAATACAAAATGCAGGTTGTCTTTCGGCTCCTCTAAGTTCTTCAAAATAGCGTTTTCGGCCTCTTCGGTAAGTTTGTCAGCCGGGTTAAATAGAACAAATTGTGGGCTCGTGATTTTGGTAGTAAACTGGGCCAAAATATCTCTCACCTGGTCTATCGTAATGGTAGTTTTTTGCTCTGGTTTTAATAAAAATGCGTTTTTTATCTCTATTTCTGCGTCATCTGGCACCACAAAAATTGAGCAGCCCACCTTTTTTGCAATTTCGGGAATATCAGAGAGATTATCAAAAAACATCGTTAAAACTCTCCGGGATTTTAGCTTCAAAAGTTTTCCGAATTCCACCCGGCAAAGTTATCTCAAGCGAACCGGCGTGAAGATACAGCCTATCGCCCTTTTCTACCCCATAAATCGGATCACCCACGATTGGGTGCTCCAAATACTTCATATGAACCCTCAATTGATGCGTCCTACCAGAGGTAGGCTTTAGCTCCACCAAAGCGTGTTTATCATCTGATTTTAACACCTTGTAAAAAGTCTCGGACTCCTTGCCTCTTGGGTCCACCCTAAAAGTGGTCGGGTGTTTCAAATCACGCATAATCGGAAGATTAAGACGCGCTTCCTTCAGCTTTGGCACCCCTGTTAAAACTGCATAATAAGTCTTATGAGCTTTTCTATCTTGAAACTGTCGCCGAAGCATCGTTTGAGTTTTGGGGTCTTTCGCTAAAATCACCACCCCAGAAGTATCCCTATCTAGCCGATGGACCAAAAGCCCAAAATCTTCCAAGGTTTTCTCTGGACAATAGCCACCTTTTGCCATCGATAAAAGCCCCGCTGGCTTATCTAAAACCAGCACATTTTCATCTTCGTAAATCACCTCAGGTTTGATATCGGCATTTTTTAAGGCTTTTGGCACCTTTAAATCTATTTTCACCCCCTCAGGGAACATAGCATTAGGTTTAAGCACCGGCTCATCGTCCACTTCCACAAACCCATTTTTGATAAATTTCTGAATGGTGGAACGATTATAGCTCTTGTAAATCGAAACCATCATCGTATCAAGGCGAATTTTCGGAATCTTAGACGGCGCTTCTATGAGCTCCGTGTCCCCGTTAATTACACGGGACATAGCGGGTTTGCTGAATTTTTTGCCAGTTCTAATCATCGGAGTGAAAACGCCTTTTGCACCTCTAGAAGTTTTGCGTTTGCCACCTCGTTCGCATATTTTTCACCATCTTCGAACAATTTTAAAACGTCTTCGTCAGAAATTTCTGCCATCCGATTCTGAAAATCAACTAACATCTCTGAAACATTATTAGCTACTTGCTTTTTGAGGTCGCCATATCTGGAAATTCCCTGCCATTTTTTCACCACCTCAGAAAGTGGAGTTTTGGTAATAAGTGCATCGATATAAAGTAAGTTCGAGATACCTGGTCTGGTTTCAAAGTTAAACTGAATATCTTCAAATGAGTCGGTTGTAGCGCTCATAATCTTTTTGGCGGCCTTAAATGGCTCATCATCTAGCATAATCTTGGAATTTTCGGCTGCAGTAGATTTGCTCATCTTTTTCTCTGGGTTCACCAAATCTCTGATTCTGATAGGCTCTTCTACTTCCATAAATGCCACCTGTTCTCTGGTAGTGGCTGGCAAAGTGAAAATTTCACCAAATTTATGGTTAAATCTCTCAGCCAAATCACGGGTCAGTTCAATGTGCTGGAATTGATCCTCGCCAAGTGGTACATAGGTAGCGTCGTATAGTAAAATATCCGCCGCCATCAGCACCGGGTAGTCAAAAATACCGACGTTACAAGATGATTTACCCTCAGATTTTTCCTTATACTGAGTCATGCGGTTTAGCTCGCCCATCGTCGCAACACAGTTCAAAATCCAACAAAGCTCAGAATGCGCCGGCACTCTGCTCTGGCGATAAATATGCACATTTTCATTGACATCAAGCCCTGCTGCTAGGTAATATTTGAGAGTTCTGATGGTATTTTGCTGTAAATCGCCATCTACATCAGAGATGATCGAATGGAGATCTGGCACAAAGATATTTACGTTGAAATTAGCCGAATGTTCATTAGAAAGTCGCACCATCGGAAGCAACGCTCCAAGATAGTTTCCAAGCGTCAATACTGAGTTAGATCTAATACCCGTTAAAATCGTTTTCATACTTTAATTCTAGCACGTTTTATGCTAAAATAAAACTGTTGGGGCATTAGCTCATTTGGTAGAGCGCTTCCATGGCATGGAAGAGGTGAGGAGTTCAAATCTCCTATGCTCCACCATCATCAAAAATGAACCTTTAGGTTCGTTTTTTGATGTTGCATACCGAGCAGAGGAGATCCCTATCTCCTATGCTCCACCATTTTTGTTTATTTCGTCTTCCAGCATTTTAGCAAAATTCCCTCTTGCTCTTGCACTTTCCTTCTTTACGTCCTCAGGGGTTTTGCCAACTTCTTTATGATATCTAACTGCCTCTGTTTGCCTTTTATCCACATCTGAAGTTTCCAAAAATCTGCGCCATCTCGCCCAAGCGTCTGGGCCATTTCCAAACCCAGGGACCTCCTCGATAGGGTCAATCATTTTTTCCATATCGTTCATATTTTCATTATAGCATAAAAAAAGCCGGCTAGATGCCGGCCTTTTTAGAGGGGGGTGGGTTATTTGGTGCCGTAGATTCTATCTCCGGCATCGCCGAGTCCAGGTACGATGTACCCATAACGATTAAGCCCTTCATCAAGATGCGCAATATACATCTCAACTTCTGGGTGGAAAGTCTGGATAAGATCAACACCCTGCGGCGCCGCGATAATACTCATTACGTGAATACTCTTGCAACCGATACTCTTGAGCTTCTTGATTGTGTAGTTGATCGAACCACCAGTCGCCAGCATCGGATCCAAGATAAATACCGAGCGATTTTCAATATCTTTCGGCATCTTCCAGTAATAAGGCACCGGCTCTAAGGTCTCTTCATCACGATAAATTCCGCAAAAACCAGTTCTTGCCTGAGGTACCACGTCTTTCATAGCGGGCTCCATAGCCAGTCCTGCTCTGATAATCGGAACGAGCACCATCTTTTTGCCTGCGATCTTATCGCCTACAGTGTTACAGATGGGCGTCGTAATAGTTGTTTCCTCGAGAGTAAGATGCGAAAGTGCATCGAATGCCATCAGCTTCGTGATCTCTTCTACTACCGCTCTAAAGGTAGAGGAGGGCGTGTTTACGTCCCGAAGGACCGTAACTTTTGCCGAGATCAACGCATGCTCATTATAGATGTGCGTATTCTTGCTCAAATTAACTTTCATTGGGCTCACGATTTTATCAATATCTTTAGGTTTTTCCATAACCTATCACCTCCTTATAAATGTACCAAAAACCCACCTTTTTCACCTCTTATTATAGCACATTTTTGTTGTTTTTTCAAGTATGTTATGTTATAATAGGGGTAATGAAGGGTTATTTGGTTATTTTACTCTCTGTATTTGGGCTTTCATTTTTAATTTCCTCTTATGCTCCAGAAATTAACCAAGATGTCTTAGCCGCCCCTGTTAAAGCCCAGGAGCAATCAGTAGAACTCTTATCTGAAAAAACTGAGGTAGAAAAAACCGAAATTACCGCAATAACTGAGGAAGTAAATGTTTCTACTCCTTATCGAGCCACCTCTGTTCGCACGAACTCAGGAGTTCCTCAAAGCTACACTATTACCCAGATACTCCCAGACGAGTATTTAGTGGCTTCCCCATCTTATAACGACATTTATCGTACCAAAAAATTAGTTTATGCACATAACTCTCGTAATCTATTTGGAAGCCTCCGTTATCTTGGCATTGGCAGTACTATTAACCTTACCGAGAACGGGGTTACCACCTCTTATACAGTATCGGCAATCAGTCATTTTACCAAAGTTCCATATAATGGCGGCGAAAATCTGGTCGAGTGTAACGCAAATTACACCAACTGTGGTAGCGACGTTCAGATGGGTATTTTGATGAGAACTGCCAAGGGACACAAGCTAGCCCTAATGACCTGTGACGGTGGTGCTGGCACCCCAAATCGCCTAATTTTGTTTGTTGATTAATTTTTATGCTATAATAAAAATAAGCATTAAAAAAGGAGTTTTTTTATGTGTACAGGTGTGCGTTTTTCAGATAACGAAGGTAATATGTATTTTGGTCGTAATCTCGACTGGACCGAAGGTTATGGGCAAAAAGTGGTTTTGACCCCTAGAGGCTATAAATATCAATCCGCTTTTCTTGGCGAAATGGAATCAAAAAATGGCGCCATCATTGGTATGGCCATCGTTGTAGAAAACACGCCACTATATTTTGACTGTGCTAACGAATCTGGGCTCGCCATTGCTGGGCTTAATTTCCCAGGTTACGCTCATTATGAAAAAGACGCTGTAGAAGGTAAAACTAACGTGGCGGCTTACGAATTTCCACTTTGGGTGGTGATGAACTTTTCTACTGTAGATGAGGTGGAAGAAGCCTTGAAAAACACCGCCATCGTAGCAAAGCCGATCAACGAGCAATTCCCAGTATCTGAGCTTCACTTCATCATCGGCGATAAAGATCGCTCTATCGTTGTAGAATACACCGAAAAAGGTATGGAAATCTTCAAAAACGATGTTGATATTCTTACCAACCAACCAGGCTACGCTTGGCATCAAGAAAACCTCCGAAATTATATGAATCTAGAACCAAAACGCCCAGCCGAAGTTAAATGGGGCAAACAAAAACTCGTGCCATTTGGCAGCGGCTCAATGATGCGTGGCATTCCTGGCGATTACTATTCCCCTTCTCGCTTCGTAAGAGTAGCCTATCTTAACACTCACTACCCGGTAAAAGACAACGAAGACGAAAACGTAATACGCCTGTTCCATACTCTTACAGGAGTAGCCATGATCGACGGCGCAGCTGCTATGAATTCTGGAAAGTTTGAAAAAACCATCTATACTGGTGGTTATTCTACTGCATCTAAAACTTACTACTATAACACCTACGACAACCCTGCAATTATGCATGTTTCGATGGACGATTACGATCTCGATAAGTCTGAATTAACTGAAATCTAAACAATAAAAAATGGTGGAGTGTAGGGGATTTGAACCCCTGACCTACTGATTGCGAACCAGTCGCTCTAGCCAACTGAGCTAACACCCCATAGAGCATAACATACCCAGCGAATGCTGCGCTTTTGTCACTGAGCTAACGCCCCATCCATTTTATTATACCATATTCTAGATACCCGGCACAGGGAATTTCAGAGCTAATTCTTCTACTTCTTCCCTAATTTTTGCGAGTTCTTCATCTGAGCCACCATTTTTGCAAATATCAGCCACTTGTTTCATCCAACCGGCCAATTTTACCATTTCTGGTTCTTTAAAGCCTCTAGTAGTGATGGCTGGGGTGCCTAAACGAACCCCAGATGGGATAAATGCACCACCTTTATCTGTTGCAAGCGCGTTGGCATTAAGCGTAAGCCCAGCCTTATCAAGAGCTTTTTCATAGACTTTACCATCAAAGCCAAACGAAGAAACGCAATCAACGAGAACTAAATGGTTTTCGGTTCCACCACCTTGGAGCACGAATCCAAGCGCCTGTAATTCTTCCGCTAACACCTTAGCGTTTTTAACGATTTGCTTGGCGTAATCTTTAAATGAAGGCTGCAAAGCTTCGCCAAACGCTACCGCTTTTGCAGCAATAATATGCTCAAGCGGCCCACCTTGAGTACCTGGAAATACTGCGCGGTCTATCAAAATTGGAATGTTTTCTAGAGTGTGAACTGGTTTTTTAAGAGGTGAAGCAACTTTTCCTTTGCTCATAATCAAACCACCACGTGGGCCCCTCAGGGTTTTGTGCGTAGTAGTAGTCATTACATCAAACCCAAAATCAAGTGGATTCGGATGTACGCCACCAGCAATTAATCCAGCCACGTGCGCCATATCTGCCATCAATAAGATCTCGTGCCCAAACTTTTTCGCAGCCTTATCGCGAATTTCGGAAACTCTCTTAAAGTCTGGTACTTTCATAAAGGCAGAATAGCCTACCAAGATGATTTTTGGGTCTTCTTTAAGGGCTTTTTCTTCTAAATCATCATAATCAATGTCGCCATCAGAATTTACCCCATAGCCCACAAAATTATAAACATGTGCCGACAAAGTTACCGGAGCGCCGTGAGTAAGGTGCCCGCCAGCTGGAAGCGACATACCCAAGATAGTGTCGCCCGGCTCACACCAAGCAAAATACACCGCTGTGTTAGCCTGTGCACCAGAGTGTGGTTGCACATTAGCGTGGTCTGCGTGAAATAGCCGGCAAGCCCTATCTATCGCGAGCCGTTCAATTCTATCTACATTCTTTTGCCCACCGTAATAACGATAATTTGGTAAAACTTTTTCAGCAATCTTAGCCTCATCCCATTCATTAATACCTTCAAAAGATGGGTAACCTTCGGAATATTTATTCGTAAGAATTGAGCCCATCGCTTTTAAAACATTTGAAGATACATAATTTTCGCTCGGAATTAGCTCCAAACCCTCTTTTTGACGAGTTTTTTCACTCTCAATCAAATCAAATACAACGTCTTTCATAATTTCTCCTTATTTTAGTTGGTATTTAGAGATAGAAAAAGCTAAATCATTGTCCTTTCCTTCCTTGATTAGGTTTTTTTCATAGCGATTTTTATCAAATTCCGGGAAATAAGTATCGGCATCTGTGTCGGCGTCTACCTCTGTTAAATAAAGATTAGAAGCCACCGGTAAAAACTCCTCGTAAATCTTGCCACCACCAATTATAAAAATTTCCTCATCAGTATTCTGATTTTTAGCGATAAAATCCGTCAAATTATGTATAATTTCGTCTGGCCCGTCAAAATCATGCCGAGAAATCACAATATTGGTGCGATTTTTAAGTTTAGAAGGCAAACTTTCCCAGGTTTTTCGCCCCATTACCACTTTGTGCCCATCAGTTTTTTCGCGAAAAAATTGCATATCTTCTTTGATATGAAAAACCAGCTCGCCATTTTTGCCAAGTTCCCGATTTTTCCCTATGCACGCGATTAAACTAAACATTTTACTCCGTAATTGGCATTTTAATCGTGCCAAGATTCTCGTAATTTAGAAGTTTAATATCTTTTAATTCTTTTGAAGAATCAAATTTATAAAAATCTTTGATTTCAGGATTTAGCCAAAGCTTTGGAGCTTTAGGCAGAGTTCCGTCTTTTACGGCTTTTTCATAGCGCGCAATCTGTTCTTTAATACCATCTACCTGATTTTCATAAATATGTGCGTCGTTGGTGATAAAAGTAAATTGTCCCGGCCGCGCTCCCACGCATTGTGCAATCAGATAACAAAGTGTAGCATACTGAGATATATTAAACGGCAACCCCAAAGGGGTATCAGTGGAGCGTGATGTTACCAAAAGATTAAGCCTACCATCTATTAAATTCCACTGCGAATTCCATACACATGAAGGGAGCGCGGCCGTCTCTAGCCACTCATTTTGCCAAAGCGACAAAACCATTCTCCGGTTCCCCGGGTTGTTTTTAAGCGTCTCAATCAAATTCTCAATTAAATGGTAACGGTTCACAATCCAGCCATAGGCCGTGCCAATGGTATGCGCAAAATCTTCTCTAGGCTCATTTGGGTGGTTTTTAGCAAAAATCTCATTGATATTTCGCCCCATATAAGTGCCATCTTCGGCGATTTCCCATTCATTCCAAATTTTAATTCCTCTGTCATGAAGCCAACGAACATCATTAGACGCCTGCTGATAAATCCAAAGCATCTCAAGAACTGAAGTTTTAAAACTCACTTTTTTAGATACCAAAATTGGGAATTCTTCTTCTAAATCAAATTGCATCACCTGATGTGGTAGACGAATTGTCCTGACTTCTTGCTCGCCTTGTGCTTTATGATCTGGAATCGCATTCGCTACACTAGAACTCCGATTATCAGTTTTCTTGTAATTTAAAACCTTCTCCCCATTCTCAAGAATTCTCTTGCAAAGATCAATATACTGCTCATCAAATTTAGACATGTTGCCTCCACTTTTATATTATTATAGCACAAAAAATAAGCCCCGAAGGGCTTATTTTTAACGCTTAGAGAATTGTTCTTTCTTTCTCGCAGAGCGAAGACCATATTTTTTGCGTTCTTTCTCACGAGGATCGCGTTTCATCATACCGGCTTTCTTAAGCATTGGACGAAGATCTGGAGCTTCGAGCACCAAAGCTTTAGAGATAGCAAGTTTGATGGCATCTACCTGACCAGCAAGACCACCACCTTTAGCCAAGATTGTGATATCATAATCTTTTTGCTTTTCGGCGATAGCCAGTGGATCGGTGATTTCAGCAAGATAAGCTTTGTTAGAAGAAAGATATTCTAGAGCTGGCTTGCCGTTGATGGTGATTTCGCCTTTACCCTTGTAAAGTCTAACAGTTGCGGTAGAAGCTTTACGACGGCCAAGACCATATACGTATTTCTTATCAGCCATTATTTAATCTCCTTTGGATTTTGTGCTGCGTGAGTATGTTCAGCGCCTTCAAACACACGAAGACGTTTGAGTCTTTCAGCAGACAATTTATTCTTTGGAAGCATTCCCTTTACAGCAGCTTCGATAGCCTTCGAAGGGTCTTTCTCGATCACTTCTTCAAGGCGAAGTTCTCTTAAACCACCAGGGAAACCACTATGGTGATAATACTTCTTTTGCAATTTCTTGTCACCAGTTACCACAATATTTTTAGCGTTTATCACGACTACATAGTCACCGTTATCAATATGTGGGGTATAGGTAATCTTGCTTTTGCCCATCAATTTATCTGCAATGATTACAGAAAGTTTGCCAAGGGGCATAGTTGAAGCGTCAATTACCCACCATTCACGCTTAATTTCTGAAGCTTTTTGAGAATAAGTTTTCATTACTTAGCCTCCTTTTTAGCTGGTTTTTTGGTAGCTGGTTTCTTGGCAGCTGGTTTCTTAGCTGGTTTAGCAGCTGGCTTTTCAGCCTTAGCTGGTTTTTCAGCCTTAGAATAGTCGATTTCATCTACGAATGAGATGGTGCCCATTTCGGCGTTATCGCCTTTTCTAAAACCTGCTCTCTCAATTCTGAGATAACCAGAATCGCGCTTAATCTGTGGAGCAACTACATCTACGAGTAGGTTGCCTGAGGATACACTATCCAATCGCGCAATAATTAATCTACGATTAGATAAACCACCCTTACGAGCCATCGTAACCAACTTCTCAGTTTCGCGACGAATTTCCTTCGCGCGAGCCAACGTTGTCGTGATGGACTGATTCTCGATGAGGGCGCACTCAAGACCACGAATAAGAGCTAATCTCTGATCAGTTTCGCGGCCAAATTTGCGACCTTTATAACTATGACGATGCATATTAGATATTTAACTCCGTTAACTTTTCTTTAACTTCGTCTAACGCCTTCGACCCAAAACCTTTGAGATCTTTAAGATCATTTTCGGACAACATTACGAGGTCACGAATGGTTTTAATATCATTATTGATAAGTGCGTTAGCAGTTCTGGCAGAAAGATCAAGTTCTTCGATAGGCATAGCGAGCCCAGCGTCATCTTCTTCTTCAGTAGTGCCAGGTGCTGGGGTTGACTCTAAACGAGTTTTACCAGCAAGTGCAGTAAATTGGTTTACCAAGATAGCTGCAGCTTCTTCAAATGCGTCTTCTGGGG
This sequence comes from Candidatus Saccharimonadota bacterium, assembly GCA_017404935.1. Taxonomy (GTDB): domain Bacteria; phylum Patescibacteriota; class Saccharimonadia; order Saccharimonadales; family Saccharimonadaceae; genus Nanosyncoccus. Next base: position 2,229 of record JAFRBI010000008.1, on the reverse strand, counting down.
TGATAGTACCATCAGTCTCAATGGTAAGATTGAGTTGCTGAAGGTTAGTATCTTGCCCAACGCGGGTATTTTCTACTTTGTAGCGAACCCTGAGAACCGGAGTAAATACTGCGTCAATTGCGATCATATCAGAGTGAACACGTTCTTCAGCGCTTCTTTCAATAGTGAGATAACCTCTACCGGTCTCTACTACAAAATGCATCTTAAGAACGAACTTTGGATCGTCAATATGGCAGATTACTTGGTTTGGATTAGCAATTTCAACTTCAGCAGGAAGCTTAATATCGCCAGCTACAACCCGTTTTTCACCATCTTTTTCAGATGATTGGTTAGCGCCTTTGATTTCAAGGTCTAACTCTACAGGGTTATCAGTATGAACCTTAAAACGAATGTTTTTAAGATTGAGCATAATATCTACTACGTCTTCGCGAATACCAGGGATAGCTGCAAATTCGTGAGTAGAACCTTCAATAGAGAAGGCAGTGATTGCAGCACCTTTCACGCTGGAAAGGAGCACGCGACGGAAAGAATTACCGAGAGTGTTGCCATACCCATAATAAAGTGGGCGAACGATAAATTCAGCGGCATTCTCACTAATTTTCTTTACTTCAGCTAGATTTGCTTCATGAATATTTTTTGTTGTCATTTATCCTCCTTTTAGCGTGAGTAATACTCAACGATTAATTGTTCATTAATGCCAGCTTCTGCCTCTTCACGTTTAGGCACGCCGGTAATTTCAATTTTCATTTTTTTGCTATCAGCTTTTAGCCATGACAAAGGCACTGCCCCCGCTGCACTAACAATATTCGGAAGATTCTTGAAATATTCAGTCTTTTGAGATTTTGGACGAACTTCGAGAACATCACCCGGGTTCAAACGAATTGATGGAATATCAATTCTTTTGCCATTCAAAGTAAAGTGTCCATGTGAAACTAGTTGTCTAGCTTGACGACGAGTGGTTGCAAAACCTGCTCTAAACACAACGTTATCTGCACGTCTTTCTAGAAATTCAAGCAATTTCTCACCAGTAAGGCCTTCTGCTTTTACCGCTTCACGCATTAACTTAGCAAATTGCTTTTCCATCAAACCATACATACGACGTACTTTTTGCTTTTCGCGCATTTGAGTAAGGTAAAGGCTACCACCCCTAACGCGCATATCACCGTGCTCACCTGGAATACCTGGCTTTTTAGCCATAATCTTGTGAGCTTTAGGAGCGAGCGCAAAACTCTCTCTACGGCTTTGTTTTACTATTGGAGATTTTTCACGTGCCATTACGGTTTCCTTTCTCCTTTCGGTCTTACACCACCGTGTGCAATTGGAGTTACATCGGTGATACTATCAATTCTGATACCTACAGTAGAAATAGCCCTAATTGCAGCATCACGACCAAGACCAATTCCAGAAACATATACGTCTACAGAACTTAAGGCGTGATTTTTCTTTGCAATATCAAGTGCTTTTTCAGCGGCAACCCCTGCTGCAAATGCGGTACCTTTCTTAGAACCTCTAAAGCCATTGGCTCCAGCAGAGGAAGCAGAGAGCACTGCACCGGTTTTATCAGTTACACTAATAATTGTATTGTTAAAGGTAGCTTGAATATGTACTGCACCAGCATTTACAATTCTTTTACCTTTCTTACCTTTGCCAGCTTTTGCTTTTGGAGCTGCTTCGGCAGGTGCCTCAGTAGCCTCAGTAGCTTCGGTGGTTTCAGCAACTTTGTTCTTAATTTCTTCTTCAGCCATATTACTCCTTAAGTTTTACTTGCTGCCTTTGGTTGTGCACCACCGACCGCGATCGCCTTACCCTTACGAGTACGTGCATTCGTACGAGTACGCTGGCCGTTGACTGGTAATTTAGCCTTGTGGCGGATACCCTTGTAGGAATTAATATCCTTTAAGCGTTTGATATTATTGCTCACGAGGCGTCTCAAATCACCCTCAACATGGTATTTCTTGGAAATAATGTCGTTGATTTTTTGTTCGTCAGCCTCGGTGAGATCTTTCACCCGAGTGGTAGGCTCGATTTTAGCCTCCGCAAGGATTTGCATTTAAGTGGTTCTTCCAATACCATAAACATAAGTAAGCCCACTCCAGACTTGCTGATCGGAAGGAATTACCACACGAGCTATTCTAGCCATATATTTTAACCCTGACATTGCTGATTCTTAGGTTTTTTCGTGTTGATAACACGAAGCACACCATTGCGGCGCACAATAATGTCATCAGG
>JAFRBI010000007.1 GCA_017404935.1 Candidatus Saccharimonadota bacterium | reverse complement strand
TCTCCATTAAAGTATTCAAGTTTTTTGACTCAAATTATAAATGAATTGGCGATGATAATTGCACAACTAAATTGTTAAACGTCACTAAAGACTCGTAAAAATATAATCCTACTCGCAGCTTTAGATTAATACTAGTTTACTCTATCTGGTCACTTTTGTCAAGACTTTTTTTCATCTTTTTTGCGACGAATTGGTACAAACCACCACAAAATCAGAAAAATTCCCGAGAAAATGAACACGACGAGCCACCACGGAAATTCGTGGTCTTCTTTTTTGCCAGCGACAAGAGGAACTTCTGGGGTGTTGTCTGGGGTGGTGTCTAGGGTGATTTTGGTAGCGCTCTCTGGTGAAGTGGCTGCTGTATCTGTTGAGGCGATTGTGGTATCTGTTGAGGCTACTGTGATACCTGTTGAAGATACAGTGGCATACGATGCGGTGGTGGCATCTATAATTGTAGGAGTTTCTGCATTAGTGGCTGAAATCACCTCTGTTGGTGGCTCTGGCACTCTCATAGTGCTAGTGCTAATTACCTCTGTAGGCTGATATACGATGTCTCCTAGCCAATCAAACACAGCTTGACATTCGTAGTTGCTAAGTCCACTAATAGCGTTCATGCACTCGGTAATGTCGCGGTCGCCTTCGGCATTACTCTTCTCAGATCTGGTGTAGAAGAAAATTCGGCTAGTTTTTAGATGCGAGAAGTCAAAATCTGGGACTTTTAGTTCTACCTCTTGATTTGGCGTTAGCCATTCTTCACCTGGCTCGGCTAGATGCACAAAAATATCTTGGCGATTTTGTTCATCTACTGGGTTGTCGAACGCAAAAATCCAACGCTCGGGCGCGCCATCCCACCAATAAATATAGAGATTTTTCATGATGTCTTTTTCGCCATCATCCTCTGGCATCATCATCCACTTATTTGCCTCATCATGAAAAACTACTCTGATAGTAGAATCGGTTGGATTAATAGCAGTGATTATAAAATAGTTATTCATGAACGCTTGGCCGGCGCTATATTCGTTTTCGGCTAAAATATAGGCGGTGTCTAGATAGCTTTCACACTCTCTGTTACCATCACACATTTTAAGATCCTCGGTGTATTTTGCGCCGGTTTTCATCACCTCGTCTAGAGTCCAATAGTCGGCGCCGTTGATGTTAAGTTTTTCGGCGTGAGTGGGCGGCGCGATGGCCAGTGTACTCATAAATAGAGCTATTAAAATTGATATTGTAAAAAGTTTTTTGGGCATTTTATACTCCTTTTTAGATTAGCTTGGTGCGTGAGCTTGACTTATTAATTAGTGTACGGTAGAATGGAATTAGATTAGGTTAGTTCTTCCGTCTTTTGGCGGAAGAAACTTTTATATTGATTAGGCCATGTAAAAGCTTTATTTCAAAAACCATAGAACCCTCCTTTTTACGCAAGTTTTTAAACTGTCAGCCCACGCGCTAATATACCTAGCACGGGTAGAATCAAAAAACAACCCCCTACCCCCTAATTTTTTGGCATAAGTGTTTTCTCCTCTGTTATTTTTAGGTTAGTGCTTCTGGTAAAAGTAAGCCTAGGCGGAATAGAAATCAAAAATCTGCCATTTTGGGTGGCAGATTTTTATGATTTAGAGGGCTATTTTTCGGCTTCTTTGGTGTCTTCGGAGTCCTCTTCTGGAAGAACGATACCGATAGATGCAACAGAGTCACCTTCGCTCATTTTCATAATGCGAACGCCCTGGGTGGCACGGCCGAGAGTTGGAATCTCTTTGACAGCTACTCTAATGGCTTGACCCTTGGTGGAAGCCATAATGACTTCTTTGGCCAAAGGATCTAGAGTGTGGACAGCTACAATTGGACCAGTTTTTTCGGTAACTGCAGCGACCTTGATGCCTACGCCACCACGACGGTGTGGTGGGAAGTTGGATACAAGACAGAGTTTACCATAGCCATTGGCAGATACAGCAATCAGTTTTTGCTCGGCATCGGTAATTACGTCCATACCAACGATTTCATCCTTTGGACGAAGACGCATACCTCTTACGCCCATAGCTGCACGACCCATCGCACGAACTTCTTTTTCATTAAATCTGGTGGCTTGACCAGCAGAGGTAGAAATTACGATGTCGTTTTCGCCGGTGGTTTCTTTGACCCACCTTAGTTCATCGTTTGTATCTAGCTTGATAGCAATGAGACCGTTAGAACGGACATTAAAGAAATCTTTGATAGCGGATTTTTTGATAGTGCCCTTTTTGGTAGCCATAAAGAGGTAGCCGTTCTCTACGCCGGTACCCTGTTTAATGATGGCGGTGATTTTTTCTTCTGGGTGCATATTTAAGAGGTTAACTGCTGCCGTACCTTTGGCGCTCAGAGAGGCTTGTGGCACTTCGTAAGCTTTTAATCTAAACAATCTACCCTGGTTAGTGAAGAATAACAGATAGTCGTGAGAATTGGTAGTGACAATCTGGGCGATGACGTCTTCTTCCTTAGTAGTCATACCACGTTTGCCTTTACCACCTCTGTTTTGACGACGGAAATCGTTTTGTGGGACACGCTTGATGTAATTTTCAGTAGTCAAGAGAATCACACTTTCTTCCTCTGGAATCAGTTCTTCTTCAGAGAACTTGCCAAGCTCGTGGTTGATAATCTTGGAGCGACGCTCGTCACCGTATTTTTCTTTCATGGCGATGAGTTCTTCTTTTACTACTCTTAAGATTTCTTTTTCGTCGGCTAAGATTGCTTCTAACTTTTTGATGAGTTCGTGAAGTTCTTTCAATTCTTCTTCAATTTTGTCTCTTTCTAGACCTTGGAGACGGCGAAGTTGCATTTGAAGAATAGCGTTAGCCTGAATTTCTGATAAACCAAAGCGTTTCATAAGCTGCTTGTCGGCATCATCATAGGCGGCGCGAATAACTTTGATCACTTCGTCGATGTTATCGAGAGCAATCTTTAAACCTTCCAAGATGTGAGCACGTTCTTTGGCTTTCTTTAAGTCAAATTCGGTTCTTCTGCGAATAACAATCTGACGGTGTTTGACGAATTCGTTCAAAATCTCTTTAAGGCCGAGAACGCGTGGCTGAATGCCATCTACAAGTGCCAAGACGTTGTAGTGAAAAGTAGTCTGAAGATCAGTTAGTTTATAGAGTTGATTTAAGATTTTCTTTGGGAAAGCATCTTTTTTGAGCTCTACTACGACTCTGGTCTTGCCGCGAGCCGACTCGTTTCTGGCATCAGCGATGTGGTCTAACTTCTTAGCCAGAGCGAGATCGCGGACTTTGCCGATGAAACCTTCCTTTGATACGCCATATGGCATCTCTGTAATTACAATGTTGTAACGGCCGTTCTTACGTTCTTCGATATTGGCAATACCTCTGATGGTGACAGAACCTTTACCGGTGGCATAGGCTTCTTTCATTGGAGCGCCACCATAAACTTCGGCGCCAGTTGGAAAATCTGGGCCTTTGACGTGTTTCATCAAGCCTTCGAGGCTGATTTCTGGGTCATCGATTAAGGCGACAGTAGCGTCTACGAGTTCGCCAAGGTTGTGTGGTGGAATGTTGGTAGCCATACCTACAGCGATACCCATCTGGCCATTCAAGAGAATGTTAGGAAGAGCTGCAGGGAGTACTACTGGTTCTTTTTCGGTGCCATCGAAGTTGTCGCGGAAATCTACGGTGTCTTTTTCGATGTCGGATAAAAGCTCGGCACCAACTTTGTCCATTCTAGCCTCGGTATAACGAGAAGCTGCTGGCTCATCACCATCGGCAGAACCGAAGTTACCTTGACCTTCTACGAGGGTATAACGCATCTTCCAAGGTTGAGCAAGGTTGACCATAGCGTCATAAATAGATGAATCACCGTGTGGGTGATATTTACCCATTACTTCACCAACGATACGAGCAGATTTGACCGTTGGGTGAGGGGCTTTCCAGCCGTTTTTGTTCATTGCATATAATATACGGCGGTTGACTGGTTTCAAACCATCGCGAACATCAGGGAGAGCACGGTCGATAATTACAGACATGGAATACTTGAGGAAGTAGTCTTCCATGGTATGTTCGACTGGTTTGATTTCTATGCCTTCTCTAAGAATAGCTCCGTCGGAACCGTCCTCTTCGGACACGGAGTCGCGCCGGCCCGTCGTCACGGGCGGCGCGCTCCTTCTGTCTCGGTCGTAACCTCCGACAGATTCCTCAGAGGAGGATTCCTCCGGAGCTTTTTTCAAGTCTTTGCTTTTATCATCTTCCATAGTTTATCTCCTTCCTAAAAGTCCAAATCGTCCAAATTAACTGATGCGGCGCCGGCCTGAATGAAGTTCTTTCTGAGCTCGACCTGGTCGCCCATTAACTTCGTAAATACTGCGTCGGCTTTTTCGGCGTCTTCTACATGAACCTGTACCAAAACACGATTTTCTGGGTCCATCGTGGTTTCCCAGAGTTGTTTGGCGTCCATTTCGCCAAGACCTTTAAACCGTTGCTGAGCAGTGTAGCCAGCTTGTTTGAATCTCTCTTGATTTTCGTCGATTTTGGTGCCAGCTTTCTTTCTCTCTTCGATTTTTTCGGTGAGTTTGTTCTCAAGAGCAACCTCATCGTAAAGATAATCGATTTTACGGGTAGCACCGGTACCTTTGATGAGGCCAAATAGAGGTGGCTTCGCCAAATAAACGTGGCCGGCTTCGATAACATCTGGCATATAGCGGAAGAAGAAAGTCATCAGAAGTGTAGCAATGTGAAGACCGTCGACGTCGGCATCTGTCATGAAGATGATTTTATCGTATCTTAGTCCATCGATATTGAATTGGTCGCCAATGCCTACACCAAGGCCTTTAATTAGAGAGACGAGCTCGGCGTTGGCGAGCATTTTATCTAGACGTGCTCTTTCGGTGTTAAGGACTTTACCACGTAATGGTAAGATAGCCTGAATTTGTGGGTTTCTGCCCTCTTTGGCAGAACCAGCTGCGGAATTACCCTCTACGATAAAGAGCTCACATTCGCTTCTATCTCTAGATGAACAATCGGCAAGCTTCGATGGAAGGTTGAGACCTTCAAAAGCGCCTTTTCTGATTACGTTATCTCTAGCGGCGCGAGCAGCTTTACGAGCTCTAGCTGCCAAAGTGGCTTTTCCGACGATTTTCTTAGCGATGGCTGGATTTTCTTCTAGGTAGTAGCCGAAATATTCGCTCATGACCTTATCGACGTAGCCTCTGACCTCTGGGTTACCAAGCTTGTTTTTGGTCTGGCCTTCAAATTGTGGATCTGGAAGTTTGACTAAGATTACGGCGGTGAGACCTTCTTTGATGTCGTCGCCGGTGAGGTTTTCTTCCTTCTCTTTTAAGAGGCCATTTTTACGAGCGTAATCATTAATGGTGCGATTTAAACCAGTTCTAAAACCAACTACGTGCATACCGCCATCTGGGGTAAGAACGTTGTTGGCAAATGGTTTCATGATTTCGGCGAAGGTGTCGTTATACTGAAGAGCGATTTCAATCATCGCTTCGTTCATCTGTTTTTCAACATAGAAGATGTCGTCTGATAATAATTCCTTGCCCTGGTTTAAGCGTTTGACATAACTCTTGATACCACCTTCGAAGTAGAAAGATTCGGAAGCGCCGGTTCTCTCGTCTTTAACGGTGATTAAGATGCCTTTGGTAAGATAGGCTTGGTGGCGTGCATAAGAGGAAACCCAGTTGTAATCAAAAGTGGTGGTTTCTTTGAAAATTGAAGGGTCTGGGTAAAAAGTAATAGAGGTACCGTGCTCTTTTGGCGAGCCTTTCGTAATCTGTAATTCCATAGTCGGTTTGCCGACGTCGAACTCGATGTGGTGAGTTTTACCATCTCTGTAAACCTCGGCTACCATATGGGTAGAAAGAGCGTTTACTACAGATGAGCCTACGCCGTGAAGACCGGAGGAGACTTTGTAGCCGCCGTCGCCGAATTTACCACCGGCGTGAAGGACGGTTAATACTGTTTCTAGGGTAGATTTTTTGGTTTTTGGGTGAATATCTACAGGAATACCACGCCCGTTATCCTCTACTCTAACGCCACCATCGGCTAGAATAGTGATGTCAATTTTGTTGGCGAAACCGGCGATAGCCTCATCGATAGAGTTGTCGGCGATTTCTTTGATGAGATGGTGGAGACCGTCATAACCGGTAGAACCGATATACATACCAGGGCGCAGACGCACAGGTTCTAGGCCTTCGAGCACGCGAATCTCAGATGAATCATAGGCTTCTTTTGCCGCCATTTTTATACCTCTTCTTTTATATTCTTTATCTATTATACACCTGAAAAAATAAAAAATCAAGGGTGGCAAGGCTAATTTATGATATAATCAACCTTATGAAGGAAGGTCAGGATTGGATTTATACAGAGACGGTAAAAGACCATTTTTTGAACCCGCGCAATTTCTTGATGGGCGATGAGAGTAAATTTAAATACGACGCCTGTGGGATCGTAGGTAATCCTATTTGTGGCGACCAGATGAAAATGTTTATCAAGGTGGACCCCAAAACTGATAAAATCACCGATATTCGCTGGAAAACTTATGGCTGCGCTTCGGCGATTGCTTCTACTTCGGCTCTTTCTGAACTAGCTAAGGGTAAAACCTTAGATGAAGCGATCGAGATTTCGGCTAAAGATATCGATAATTATCTTGGAAATCTGCCTAAACACAAGTTTCACTGCTCTATCTTGGGACATGATGCCCTAAGAGAAGCGGTCAAGAATTATCGCGAGAAATAGATTTAGCAGGAATAGTGCTAATTCCCTGTAATCTTTTGACGATGCCAGGTAAAACTGCCATCACTCTATCTACATCTTCCATCGTGTTTTCTAGCCCGAAGGAGAATCTAATCGAGGAGTGCGCCACCTCCGCATCGCCGGTTTTAGCCATCAAAACGTGAGAAGGCTTGATATCGCCAGCAGCACAGGCGGAGCCGGTAGAAACAATCACACCCTCTGCATCTAAATAAAGCTGAATAGATTCGCCTTCGGCGGCTTCAAAAGATGCATTTAAGATGTTGGGAAGGCTATTTTTGAGGTTGGTATTAAGACTGCTTCCGGGTATTTCCTTTAAGATACGCTGGGCTAAGGCGTCGCGGAGGTGGCGCACATCTTGGTCGTATTTTTCCCAGGTCTTTTCTCTGATGATTTTCTCAAGAGCAGCGCCAAAACCGATAATTCCTACGGTGTTATAGGTACTGCCACGGCGTTTTTTCTCTTGGTTACCACCGATAATCAGAGGTTTGAAGGGGGTGTCTTTTTTGACATAAAGTGCACCAACACCTACCGGTCCACCTATCTTATGAGCACTAAATGTAGCGTAATCTACCCCTAATTTCTTAACATCTATAGAGACTTTGCCAAGAATCTGGGTCAAATCTGAATGAACAAAGGCATTTTCTTTTTTAGCCTGTTTTACAATCTTCTCAAGATCTAGAAAGTCGCCGATTTCGTTATTTGCGAGCATACAAGAGTAGAGTTTGGGAAGTTTTTTGCCGTTATAAACCTTGGCTGCCTCAATGACAGAGTGGTGTTCTAGGGGTGAAGCCTCAATCTGACATCCCTCAAAGGTGTGTAATACGGTGTTATTGCTCTCTGATGCACCAGAGGTAAAAATAATTTCGTCGGGCTCGGCATTGATTAGCTTGGCTAGAAGCTCACGAGTGTATTCTATCTGGTTCATGGCAAGATGCCCAGGGGTATGAAGAGCTGAAGCATTGGCAAAAAATTGCGTCTCTGCCCGGTGCATCGCTTCCATCACCTCTTTATCAAGGGGGCTAATTGCCGCATAATCTAGATAGGTCATTTTATATATTATATCATATACGGCTATTTAGCGGTTTTTTGAAGCCAGGCGTCCAAGAACCCATCTTCGGCCTCAACGTCGCTTACAGGGCCGTTTTTTGGCGTTTCAGGGCCATTTTCTGAAGGTGCTTGTGCTTTTTCTTTGTTGGCAGCGTTCCAGCGCTCTTCAATTTCTCTTTCTACCTCTGTTCTAGTTTTAGCAAATTTGGTGGCAGAGAGGAGTTTGAGGTTGTCCATCAACTCGTCATTAGGGTTCCCCATAGGGGCTGGAAGATTCATAGTAAACGGAGTAGATGGCATATCAAACATCATTACCTTAGCCACAGCGGCGTGGTTTGGCGTCTTGGTAAGATCTTCAGCGGTAAAGGTAGGGCTGAAGGCTTTAACCATTAAATCGGCATCGGTAACACCGATACGACCACAGATGATGGTGCCGACGTTACCAAGCAAAGCTTCCCTAATTTTATCAGTGAGCTGGGTCATAAACTGGTTGGCGACAATCAGGTTGAGACGATATTTTCTGGCCTCTGATAAGATAGATTCAAATGAATCAGTAGCGAAGTTTTGGAACTCATCTACGTATAAGCAGAAATCTTGGCGCTGGTCCTCTGGAATATCTTGACGGGACATCGCAGCCTGTTGGAACTTCATCACAAAGATCATACCGAGAAGGTTGGCATTGATATCACCGAGCCGCCCCTTAGAGAGGTTGACGAGGAAGATCTTTTTGTTATCCATAATCTCTCTGATATTAAAGCCAGATTTAACCTGACCGAGCGTATTTCTCATAATAGTATTAGAGATAAATGGGCCCCATTTAGAGGCGAACCAAGTGATGACTTCGCCGGCATCAGATGATTTCTGACTTGCTGGAAATTCCTTGGTCCAATAGTCATATACTGCCTTATCGGTGACGTATTTGAGTTTGGATTTGACAAACTCCGGATCGGTGAAACACTGAGGAATATCAATAAAGGTGGCGCCCTTAGGGTCGCTCATCAAGAGAAGGGCAGCGTTTCTAAACATGTGCTGACCACGTGGACCGAAGAAGCCTTGATTCTGAGGGTCAAACAGAGATTGAAGCATCGAAATTCCCTCTTGCACGATGAAATCCTTTTGATCTTCGGAGGTATATTCAAACATATTCATACCAACCGGGTGTTCGATGTCGGCCGGATCGAAGTAGATTACATCATCTACCCTCTCTTCTGGAACACGTTTCAAGATAGCTTCCACAGCATCACCGTGTGGGTCGATAAAGGCAAAACCTTTGCCATCGCACATATCTTGAAAAGCGAGATTCTCGAGGAAAACGGATTTACCCATACCAGTTTGACCAATTACATACATATGGCGACGACGGTCGTTTTCGCCAAGGTAAATTGGTTTTTTGGTGCCTCTAAATTCGTTGGTACCGAGGAATAAACCTTCTTGCATCAGCTTAGCTGGACCATCAACTTGCTTGACAAGTTGGCGCTCAACAGATGAGGACGGAATAGCATCCTGCTCTGGAAGGTGGAAAATAGAGGCGAGTTCTACGCTGTTTAAGACGTTATTTGCTATTTTGATTGGGAAAAATCTAAAGGTGTAATCTACGGCAAGTTTTCTAGGGTCTCTCATAGCGTTAACTTTAAAACCATTGAATTCTTGAGAATTGAACTGAGAGAATGAACTTAAAATACCACTTAAAATCGCTTCTGAGCGAGGTTTAGTACTTGAGCTTGCTACCACTCGTACCAGGGTTTCAAAGGCCGGATAGCGCATTTTATTGGTGACTGCGGAGATTTCGTCTTGTTTAACTGGTGTAGTTTCTTCTACGGTTCCGCCTTTTTCGTGCATCTCTGGGACTTCCCAAGGGGCCCTTAAGATGTCCATCGCAAAAGTGGCGATGCCAGTGCCACCAACGGTCTTTTTGGTGGTTTTGCCTTTGCTTAAGCTTTCGACATAGTGCTTGGCGTTTTCTGACCAATTTTTTTGTGCAGGGCGGAAAAGAATTTGTACAGACGCACCCTCGTCTTGTTTGACGGCGCTCATAGCATTTAGCAGCGCCAACGAGGCATCGCGTTTGGTGTCCTCATAGGTGGCGATTGGTAGATACGAGTCTTTGTTTAAGATGAGCTCGGCGCCAGCGATGTTATCTACTGTGCCATTAGGGGCGAAGATGTTCTCTTCCCTCTTTTCCTCGATTCTAGCAGTAGGGTAGGCAGATTGGATGGCCTGTTTTACTGTCTCTGTTAAAACGGCTGGTACGATGGCGTAATATCTGATAAAGCCGTCTTTGGCGATGATTTCAAAAGAGAAATGACGTTGTCCATAGAGCTTAGTCTTGAACCCCTTGGTAATAGTGGAAGCTAGAATAGAATACATCACCTGAGATTTAGAGATAGCTTCAAGAGCGATGTCGCGTTTGTCTCTGCCACCGCCTTCGATATCATCGGTGGAAGGTGGGAGATGAATCAGAAGTGGCACCATTTTGAGGCCACGTTCGTATCTCTTGGACTTCCGGAGTTTGCTAATTTTGGCGCTAAAAATCACCGATAGCAAGATGATGATCGAGCCGATTAAGATTAAAATGACCACCCAAGACGGCATTTTAGGACGCCTCCCTTTCGCCGAGCTGACGGTTGTAAGAATTCTTGAGGTTTATTTCCATCATGCCTGGTTTTTCGTCTGTGCCCCTGATTTCATCGTAAAAATTGTTGAGATTGCCGGTTTGGTTTAGCTCGGTGATAATGTTGTCTATCTCTGGAATAGTGGATTTTTCGAGTTTGTCGCCGGTGGTTCTGATATTTACGGGGTTGTATTTCTGAGGGGTAATGTCTGCGGTGGTTTTTGGCATTTGTGGCTGATCCACAGGGGTGATTTGACCAAGTTCGTAAGGGTCGCCTTCTGCTAAATGAGTCTTAGTATCTGGAGTAAGAGGCTCCTCGGCCGAATAAAGCCCAGCATCTTCGGTGGTGGCGATATCTTCCTTCGCACCTAATTCTTCTGGGGCAGGCATACCAGCTGGCGTGGCTTCTTTTAGCGATTCTTGCCAATTTTCGGTGTTCAAATCATTGCCCATCTCTGGGTTGCTGCTAAAAATAGCGCCTTTATGACCATTGTCCATATGCTTATTTTAGCACAATCTTTTAATTTTGGGAAAAATTAGGCCTTTTTGTAGACCAAAAATTCCGCCAAAATTAAGAAAATTGCGATAAGGCTTAAAGTCCAGAGGTTGATGGCGCCAAATGAACGGGCCATTATCACCATAATTGGGCCAAATGCCATTACGGCAGCCGAGAGATAATCCTTTCTTTTCATGTCTTCTCTCTTATAGGCGAGGCGATTAAAGATTTCGAGGGCTATTGAAAAACCGCTGAAAATTGTCAGATAGAGTGTTGTAAAAAAAACTAAAACACCTAACGGACCGATAGCCGTAGGTGATGTAAGAGTTAGCATTCCGACTAGGACGAGAACCCCGAGGGCCCCGGCTACTTTGATAATGCGGTTAATAGTCATAACCATATTGTAGCATACTTTCTAAAAATAGTTTAGTCTGTATTTCTACAGTCCCCCAAGTATCCATTCCCCCTAAGTTTTGCTGCGAGTATTGTGTGAGGTTTTATGGTTTTATATGGGGAAAAGTGGAAGGTTATCCGGTGCCTAAAATCTTAACTATTGACCGCAACCTGTCCACTTTCTCCGTTTGACCGCTTCACGCAGAGGTGAAGCATATGGTCCTTGTTAGTTTTTCCCTTTACTCTGGTTTATACTTCTAATGTGCTAATAAAGGATTTGCTAACGCGCTCTTACGCTTTTGGCTTTGGCAAGTGCCTTGGCCTCCTTGGCGGAGCTTGAGGTAATTCCTAGAATGTAATTTATGGCTAGAAACTACCTTTTGGTCCGCCAAGGTTTTATTCACGTTTTATTTTCATAGTTTTTTGTCCTTTTGTTTTAAGTTTTTGTTTAGTCATCACGACTATTTTTAGTGTAGCATAAGCTTTATAAAAATGCAATAGTTTTGTTCAACTTTTTTGTTGTATTATTTACAACGTTTATACTGTTTCTTCTCTGTTTGGTATTTTTTACATTATGTTGTAATTTTTACAGCAAAACGTTGTGTTTGGCGTTAAAAAACAGCCTTTTGGGCTGTATAAATTTCTATTTTGGTGGAGCTGCCGGATACTGCCTCCGGGTCCGAACCGTCACGGGGATCTGAATCTACGTGTGTAGTTTTCTGTTTCAACTTAGCAAAGATTATCAGCTGCAGAAAACGAAACTGATAAACGCGCAGGCTAGTTTTCGAGCCTCCAGACGCCGCTCTAAAGGCCTTATTCCCATTGTATGATAATCTTTATGCTATGGAACCTTACATAAAGACCAGCTTAACAAATCTTAAGCATAAGCTGGCATGTATGCAACATGCGCAGTTTTAGTGTTTTTAGCACTTATTTAATACTTACGGTATTTAATCGGCACGCATCAAATCTGTTAACAATCCGTCTAAGCTTTGTCAGCCCCAACTAGCTTAATTATACCATAAAAATTTACAAATTACAACGTGAGAAAAAGGTGAAGGTCGGCTAACTGCGAGGAAACCGACCTTCATAAGTAGAGTGTGGAGTTATTTTGGCTATATTGTTTGTTTTTGGCTTTTGAATAATTTTTTTATTCAAAAGCTACCTCTATTATATCGTGTAAAATTGCTTATGTCAATACATTTTTGAATAAATTTTTGTATTTTTTGGGCCGAGTTTTCCACAAGCATTTTGGTAGTATTTTTGTATTATTTTTCGGGCCGCGTCCGGCCGGCCCGTTTGCCTTCGGCAATTCGCGTCCCAATGGGCGAGCGCCACGGGCGGCCGGCGCTTCGCCTCGCGCTGCCGCGCTCCGGAATCCCTCAAAATAACACAAAAAATACCATAAGCGGGGGGTGGGGGGTTGAAATTTATTTTGAAGTGTGATAGAAGAGTTGCATGATTTCTAAAATACATTCAGCGATCCCCTACGGTTTCTTGGCAAAACCGGTGGAGGTGGAGGGCGATCTAAACAGGGGGCTACCGGCGTTTAACATCGTTGGTATGGCCAATAAAACTATTTCCGAGGCGCGCGACAGGGTGAGGAGTGCCATCGTTAATTCGGGGTTTTCGTTCCCCGATAAGAAGGTAACTATCAACCTGGCGCCGGCAGACCTCAATAAAGACGGGTCGTATCTGGACCTGCCGATTGCGCTCTCGGTGTTGGTACTATCAAAACAGCTGCTAAAAACAGATACGGAAGGGCGGCTGTTTGTAGGTGAGCTTTCGCTAGATGGTAAAGTGCGACCGGTGAAAGGTATTATAAATATCGTGGAGGAGGCGAAAAGGGCTGGAATTCGTGAAGTGTTTGTGCCTTATAATAACCTCTCTCAGGCCAACTTGATTTCTGGCATCACAGTTTATGGGGTGGAGAGCCTAGAAGTGCTGTATCTGCACCTTAAAAATCAAGCTGAGCTTCCTAGCATAAGCGAAATAAAAGTGGCTTCTCATGCGTCTAGTGAAGTTTCTGGACCAATTTTAGACCACATTCGGGGGCAAGAAACTGCCAAACGGGCGATGACGGTGGCAATTGCTGGGCACCATAATATCTTAATTTCTGGCCCACCAGGGGCAGGCAAAACTTTGCTCGCCAAGGCAGCGGCGAACCTTTTGCCCGAGCTTACCCCTGATGAGAAAATTGATATTACCAAGTTATACTCTATTGCGGGAGTGTCTAAGGATGAAATTATAGAGAAACGGCCGTTTAGAAGCCCACATCATACAGCAAGTGCGACCTCTATTATTGGGGGTGGAGCGTCGGCTGGACCGGGGGAAATTTCGCTGGCGCACAAGGGTATTTTGTTCTTAGACGAGATACCAGAATTTCAGAGGCCGGTTTTGGAGGCTTTAAGACAACCCCTGGAAGACCATGTAGTGACGGTGTCTAGAGCTAGTGCTAAGGCTACTTACCCGGCAGATTTTATGCTGGTGGCGACGATGAATCCCTGCCCTTGTGGCTATCTGGGCGACCCGACCCACGAGTGCAAATGCACCGAATTACAGATACAAAACTACCAGAAAAAACTCTCTGGACCTCTGTTTGATCGAATCGATATGTGCATAAATGTAGACCGAGTGGAAAATCAGGACCTAAAAAAGGCTCTTCCTAACAGGGGCGAACATAGTGTTGTAAAAAATACTATAACAGAGGCGATAAAAAGGCAGGCTAACAGATACGGGCGAGATGGATTTTATAACGCTTCCCTGTCGTCTTATGAAGTAACTAAGATTCTCAAAATGGACCCGGAGGCAGAACGATTGCTCTCTGATGCATCGGATAAATTACAGCTGTCGGCAAGGTCGTATTTTAAAACCATTAAGGTGGCCCAGACGATTGCCGATTTAGAAGGCGCTCCAGTAATTAAAGCGCCACATATCGCCGAAGCCCTAACCTATCGGAGACGGTATGAGAGATAAAACCCTTGTATTTTTTCTAAAACTTTGCTATAATGGTTACAGGTTAATTCAAGAGTAGAAAGGACACCATCAAAAACTCACCAAAACAGCATATACGTATCAATGGAGAAATTCGTTATCCAGAGGTGCGCGTAATTGGCGGAAGCGGTGAGCAGCTTGGCATTATGTCGAGTAAAGATGCCCAGATGCTTGCGAAGGAACAGGGAGTAGATTTAGTGGAGATTGCCGCTAATGCTAATCCGCCGGTCGTTAAGATTATTGACTGGGGTAAATTCCAGTATCAAAAGATGAAAGAAGAAGCCAAGAACCGCAAAAAGGCTCGTGAAAAACAGTCCGAGCTCAAGCAAATGAAGATTGGCCTCAAGATTTCAGATAACGACCTTAACATCAAAGTCCGTAAAATGCGTGGTTTTCTTGATGATGGCGACAGAGTCAAGGTAATGATTGTCTTTAAGGGCCGTGAAATGGCTCACAGAGAAATCGGTAAAGAACTTTTAGATAAGGTTGTTTCCCTTCTCGGCGAAGACGCCGTAATGGAAGGTACCCCACAAATGAACGGGCGCAACTTGTCGGTGCAAGTACGAAAAAAGTAATTCCTACTTTTCTTAGGCTGCCGATACGCACATTGAATACTAATTTTAAACGAAAGGAACAAATTTATGCCGAAACTAAAGACGCATAAAGGTACCGCCAAGCGGGTGAAAATCACCGGCTCCGGTAAAATTGTCCGTGAACGGGCATTTGGCAACCACATTCTTGCCAAGAAATCTAAAGCCAGAAAACGCAACATGAAAACTGATGCAGTGATTAATGGCAAAATTAAGAAAAATATTAAGACAGCATTAGGAGTTTAGTATGAGAGTAAAAAGAGGTGTAGTAGCACATGCTAAACACAAGAAGATTTTGAACAAAACCAAAGGGATGCAGCACTATCGTCGCCGCAGCTTCCGTCTCGGTAAGCAAGGTGTGATCAAGGCTCTCCGTTACAGCTACAGAGATCGTCGCAACAAAAAGCGTGATTTAAGAGCTCTTTGGATTACTAGAATTAACAATGCTTCCCGCGAGAATGGTATTTCTTATTCTCAATTAATTGCTGGGATGAAAGCTAAAAACATCAATGTAGATCGTAAGATTTTGGCTGATCTCGCTGTAAACAACCCTGAAGCATTTAAGGCTATCGTAGCCGCGGTGAAGGAGAAATAAGATGGCGATTTGTGAAATTTCAGGCAAAGGTAAGATGTATGGGCACAACGTGTCCTTCTCTCAAAGACACACTCGTAAGGTTTTTAAACCAAATGTAACTAAGAGAACTCTTATCATCAACGGGCAAAAAGTAAAATGTAATGTTTCTGCTTCTGCCCTTAGAACGCTCAAGAAAAAAGGCCTAGTTACTTCCCCTAAGGATGCAGCTAAAAAAGCCTAAAAAATTCAGCAAAGGAAAAACCACCCTTTCGGGTGGTTTTTTCATATGAGCCTTCGGTAAGCCGGGTTCTGTAGCTATCGGTTGATAACTGATGGCCATCTATCTAGATACTACATTGCTATAGTATTCAAGCGGTGAGCGTGCGTCCCCGAGCAGGGGCTTTTAGCACTCCTTGCAACAGGTAGGGTTTGCCGCCGTGCTGTATCGCTACTGCACGCTGTGAGCTCTTACCTCACTCTTTTCACCCTTACCGGCGAACCGGCGGTATTGTCTCTGTGGTACTTTCCCTATCCTTACGGACGGTCGCTGTTAGCGACTACCTCGCTTTTTGTTGCCCGGACTTTCCTCCTATTTTTAAAAAAACAGGCGGCCATCTTTTGGGCTCTCTGAAATTATATTATTTCTTGAGAATTCTGTCAATAGCG
The DNA here is from genome assembly GCA_017404935.1 of Candidatus Saccharimonadota bacterium. GTDB lineage: Bacteria > Patescibacteriota > Saccharimonadia > Saccharimonadales > Saccharimonadaceae > Nanosyncoccus. The sequence goes on along the minus strand of JAFRBI010000007.1, from coordinate 103,336 downwards.
AGGTTGGCCTCTTTGTCGGCAGCTTGGTTTTCTTCTCTTGGGACGTAAGTGAAAGAGACTGAGGTGAAGTTTGCTAACAGATTTTCGATATCGTTGAAAATAGGAATAATGTCTGAATTTTTAGGTTTCATCGTGCCATTTAGCTGGCTTATTAGCATCAGGCTATCTGAGATAAATTGGGCAGATTTGATTTTGAGATCTAAGGCTCTTTCGATTCCCTTTTTCATTGCAAAATACTCAGCTGAACGCGCGGTAGTAAAACCGATAAACTCGCCGCTTTTTTCTATGACGTTACCGGTGGTGTCTTTGATTACGTAACCAATTCCAGATGGGCCTGGGTTGCCACGCGAAGCTCCATCGACATTGATGGTGGCAGCGTTAGCAGTCTCACGATGAGAGCGCTTGGTCATCCCCTTGTCATCTTCTATATCTAGCACGGCTTGAGAAGCGTTGCCAAGATGAAGGCTAGTAAAATCATTGGTAAATTTGTAAGCCGAATAACGCTCTCTTGGGCTTGGCTTATTGCTAGTGGTAACATCATATACTATATATAAATTGTCTAGACGACTAGAACCTTCTAGGGCTACAAAGGTAATGACGTCTTTAAGTTTGATAGAGGTGGCAGTGATGCTGACGTATTCTTTGAGGCTTCTGGCCATAGCTTCTTCGGGCTGCTCGCCAAATTTAATTTTACCGGTAGGAAGTTCCCAAAAAACCGGCATTTCAGACCGGCCGGTTAACCTCTTTAAAACGAGGACCTTATCCCCGTCTCTAATGATTGCAACTACACGAATTCTCTGTTTCATTTCCACCCGTTTTCGATTTAGGGCCCTAGTGACCTGTTTTCCCCGTAATATATACAAGGTGGGTAAAATCTTATGCGAATAGACCACGGTCTATAGCCACGAAATCCCTATAACATGATTATTCAGGAAAATCATGCCGCCACTAGGGCTAACTTAATTATAACACAGTTAGGCGCCCACCAATAGATAGAAGAAATTAATTATTCCAGTCATACCGTTAATCATTAAACTAGAAAATACTTCGCCAAAGATAAGAATCAGAGCATAGACAATGATGACGCCGTAAACTTCCATTTTTCGCATAATGTCGCGGATAAAATCTGGGGCAATGGCGTATAAAACGCGTGAACCATCTAGAGGTGGAATCGGGATAAGATTAAACAGCATGAAGCCAAGATTGAGGTAAACTAGCTCAGCGAAGGTGAAGTATAAAAGTCCTTCTGGGCTGTGCTGCAGGGCGCCAGAAAACCAACCGATTAAAAAGGCGATGAGAGCTAACAGGAAGTTGGTGAGCGGGCCGGCTAACGCCACAAGGGCCATACCCCATTCCTTCCCCTTGAGGTTATGGTGATTAATTGGGACGGGCTTGGCACCGCCAAAAACTGGGGCCCTTAAGATGTAAAGCATTACCGGCACGAGGATGGACATAATAGGATCGATATGTTTGAGGGGGTTGAGCGTTAGCCGGCCCGCCTCTTTGGCAGTCTTATCGCCGAGCCAATACGCAATTAACCCGTGAGCAAGCTCGTGCAAAATCACCGAAAAAACAGCGATTAATAGAACGATAATAATTCGAACAGGGTCAAAATTCATTAATTTAAGACCACCACTTCCTTAACAGCTGGAAGGGAGTCTAGAGATTTCACTTTGAGTTTCTTCTCGGTTCTGGCAGTAAGCTTTAAATCCGTAACCATCCCATCCACGTTACCCATTGCGATTACTAATTTTGGCTCAAGCTCACGCACAGCACGAACAGAGGAAGTACAGAGAATGTCTGCTACAAGGTCGTCTAAGTTTTCTTCGATGCCACCGATAATACCAACATGAACACCACCAACTTCTACGTCGTAAATAGTTTGATTATCTTTGGTGCCAATGCCACGAATAGTGGCGTCACCGATTTCAAATTCACCAGGACCGGTGATTTTGCCAACGGCAAGACCAGCATCGATAGTGAAATCTGCAATATTAAAAGTAATGGTAGATTTTTTGGTGATAATAGTGATAGTATCTTGATTTTTGCTTTCTATTTCAAACATTTATTTCTCCTTTCCATTGATAAGACCTTCTGGGTCGATAATCTCGATAATTTCCATCTCTAACACGTCTTCGATAAAGCGGTCTTTGACGCTTTTTCTATAGGTGAAATCTTCTGGGGTCATAATAGCGTAGTTGATGGTCTTTCCCTGTTTCTTCTCTATTACTTCAGCCCAACGAGTGAGTTTTTTAGTGCGGTCGTTGCCGATAATCAATAAATCTAGGCCATCTTGCCCTGGTAAACGATTAGTGACTACGAGCCCAGCAAGGTATTTTTGGACTGGACGACAATATTCGCTCCAGGTGCTTTCTTTGACGTCGTGATCACGAGTTGTATCAATTTTTTTAGAAAAGATGTCGATCATTGGACGATAAAATGGGTGTTTGGAATTGGCTGAGTAATAAACTTTGTTATCAAAAGACTCGTTTTTGATGATGCCGATACTCTCAAGGTTAGATAGCTCGCGACGGACAGAGTTGATCTGTTCGTCAATTACCCTAGTCATCTCGCGAATATAAAAAGATTTAGTCGGGCTGGTGAAAAATAGTTGCAACAACTTGGCTCTAGTTTTGGAGCCAAATAATTTTTCTACTGGTGTATTACTCTCTTTACTCATTCTTATACAATTTTATCACAAAATCTTCGATTTTATCAAGCGGAAGCCAAATGATATTTTGATTTCTTTTAAACCAAGTAAGTTGACGCTTAGCCAAATGCCAATCTTCATAAAAAGCTTTTTCTTTGGCTTCTTCTAAAGTCATTTCGCCATTTATATATTTATATGCATATTCATAAATGTCGCTTTTCATGGCTTGGTTGTCCCAGCCATACTTTTGAACAAGTTTTTTGGTTTCGTTGTATAAATCTTCTGTGAACATTAGGTCGATACGTTTTTTCAATCTCTCTCGTAATTCTTCGGCGCTCCACTTGATTCCTATTAGGTTGTATTCGCCTTTTATCTCTGTTCTGTCTGAACAACTTTTTTGTTCAAAGTCGCCAATTTTTTGTCCAGTCGGGCCTTTAAAATGGTAGTCAAAAATAAGTGCGTCAATATAAAGGCCGGTGCCACCGGCAATAATTGGAAGCTTGCCTTTATTCTTAATTTCTTTAATTTTGTCTTCTGCGTATGCTTTCCAGTCAGAAACAGTAAAACGTTCGCCAGGTTCTACTAAATCTAGGCCGTAATGAGGCACACCGTCTTGTTCTTCTCTACTGGGTTTGGCGGTACCAATGTCCATATCCTTGTAAATTGCACGAGAGTCAGCAGAGATAATTTCACCATTTAACTCTTTAGCGAGTTTAACGGCAATGCCGGTTTTGCCTGAGCCGGTCGGACCTAAAATAACTAGGGTTTTCATAGGCTCTTAAGATAGTCTGCGAGTTTGGTTAATTTGACTTTTTCTTCTTTATCTCTTAGCCTTATTGAGACTTCGTTTGCCTCGGCATCTTTAGGGCCGACGATTAGAACTGCTGGAATCTTCATTTCGGTGGCACGCCTGATTTTCTTCCCTAGCGAGTCGCCAGATTCATCTACGGTATATCTTAATTCATTGTGTTTTAGAGGTTTTTCCAGAATAATGTCATCTAGAATATCGGTAATCTTAGCAACGTAATCTGATACTTTGTCATTGACGGTAAGAATACGCACCTGCTCTGGGGCACACCAGAATGGAAACCAACCACCGGTGTGTTCGATAAATACAGATAGAAATCTCTCAATTGAGCCTAATGTAGCGTGGTGAATCATCACTGGGCGTTCCTTTTCGCCCTTGGCGTTAGTAAACTCAAGACCAAATCTCTCTGGCTGGACAAAATCTAGCTGAATGGTGGCAAGCTGATGCTCACGGCCCAAAGCATCTTCAGCCATAAAGTCGATTTTTGGACCATAAAAGGCGGCTTCGCCCTCTTGTTCAAAGTAATCTAGACCGTTGTCGATAGCAGCTTGCTTGATCTGTTTTTGAGCCATGTCCCAGAGCTTTTTGTCGCCTAGGTACTTATCTTCATCAGAACGATACGAAAGCCTGGCGCGAAGATTTTGCATACCCATAGTAGTGTAAAGCTCTTTAACGATAGCGACTAGGCGCTTAACTTCGTCTTTGATTTGCTCGTTGGTACAGAAAACGTGAGAATCGTCTTGAGTGAGCGAGCGAACACGAGAAAGACCACCAAGCTCGCCAGTTTTTTCGTCGCGATAATCGGTGGTAGCTTCCATGTAACGAACCGGCATCTCTTTGTAAGTGCGAGGACGTGATGCGAAAATCTGAGCGTGATGCGGGCAGTTCATTGGTTTCATAGCGAAATCTTCCCCGTTTACTTGGGAATGGACCATAAAGAGTTCATCGCCAAATTTAGCATAGTGACCGGAAGTTTTATAGAGGTCTGTTTTGGTAATGTGTGGGGTCCAGACCTTCTTGAAACCTTCTCTGCCACGAAGACTTAGAGAATAGTTTGCCATTAGCTCTCTTAGCTCGGTACCACGAGGGGTAAAAAGCGGGAGACCAGCGCCAACTAAATCTGAAAAACAGAATAAATCTAGCTCTTTTCCTAATTTTCTGTGGTCGCGCTCTTTGGCTTCTTCTTGGCGCTTGAGGTATTCATTTAGTTCTTCTTCGGTTGGGAAAGCCACACCGTAGATTCTGGTTAGCATATTGCGTTTCTCGTCGCCACGCCAGTAAGCGCCGGCGATACGGGAAAGCTTAAATGCGCCAATGTCATTAGTGTTTTTGACGTGTGGACCTTTACAAAGATCGGTGAAAATATCGCCGAGGTCGTAGAAGCTGATTTCTTCATTCTCTGGAAGTTCTTCTATGAGCTCGATTTTATAATCTTGCTGGTTGTCGCGAGCCCAGTTTAAGGCATCTGATTTAGAAGAAAAGCGCTTTGTCATTGGAAGATTTTTAGCAACGATTTCGTGCATCTTTTTCTCGATTTTAGCGAGATCTTGATCTGTAACTTTGGAATTACCAAAATCTATATCATAATAAAAACCGTCATCTACCGCTGGACCAATGCCAAATTTGGCGTAAGGGTAAAGTTCTTTAACTGCGGCAGCCAAAACGTGGCTCAGAGTGTGACGCATAGAATTAAGATCAACTGCTGGTTTTTCCATTCTTCCCTTTCTTTTACTCTATACAATTATACCACACCTAGTAATTTTTTACACCGGTGCCACCACGAATTTTTAAAACTTTGCACGCGTCCCTGATGGTATTTTCAAAACTGTCATGAACTTTGAGATTTTGACCCATTACTTTACGGAGATTGGGGACGATATCGTGAAAGTGGCTGCAAGCCAAAATAACTTCGGTGGGGGCATAGTGATGTTTGATGTAAAATTTTTTTAGCTCACGATTTATCATCCGGTTGGTGAGTTCGCCGTCATCTATTAACGGTAACCAATCATCTAGGCAGATGGTATCGGCTTTTCTTCTTAAACGAAAGAGGTAGTTGTGATAATTAATGGTTTTTGAGAGGGCTTTGGTGGAAAGAATAATTGTGGGGCGAGCGATAAAAGTATCTAGTTCTGGGAGTTTTAGTCCGATAAATTTTTGCTTTTTGAACTTACGGCTAAAATACTTAAGGCTGGTGGTAGTGAGTAGATGATTGGCTAAAATAATTAGGTCTACGCGCCCAATATACGGCCTTAGAGCCTCCAGAGCAGTGTGGCGGGCAGATTTACTGCTTTTTAGCAGTTCGTCGGAACTACGCCAATCTATTACCCGAATAATTTCTACCGTCGGCAGACTTTCCTCAAGTTGATCTGCAAACGCTTCCCCGCCATACCCACCGTCGTACACAACGATTTTTAACATCTAATATAAACCTTTCTTCCTCCGTTGTGGTTAATTCTAGCATAATTTTTGAAAAGAAATTTTGCAAAATTCGGAGTTTTTAGACATTTGTCCAAAAAGTCGCAATTTTCTTTGCAAAATAAGGTAATTTTTAGCTATAATAGCTTTGTGGTTGGGACACTTTGGTTTTTTGAAAAGTAGATTCTAGGTAGGTGGGAGTTGTTGGACCCCATAAGTCTCTCAACGGGAATCTGCGATTCTGGATTTGTTCTAGGTAAATTTCTGGTTCTAGATTTCCGTTCGTTCTTTGTAATACAAAAATGAAAGGAGATTGCGTTATGGAAATAGAGTTCTACTTTAAATTCAGACGTAAACCGAAAACTAAAAAAGTTACCCTCGTCGTAGACGAAGGGTAACTGCCATCAACCAAGGCAGTATCCTAGTTACTGCCACCTACGCCCATTTTAGCGCAAAAACCATAAGCGGTCAAGCCTAGGTGGGCGTAAGTTCCAATGTTATCTGGACAAAAATGTATTAACTTGATATAATATAAGAAGTGGGTGATTAGCTCAGTTGGCTAGAGCGTCTCGTTTACACCGAGAAGGTCGGGGGTTCGAGCCCCTCATCACCCACCAGAATAAAAAATAGACCTGAAAGGTCTTATTTTTTATTCTGATAGTGGTGGCTCGCCTCGTAAGGGGGTTCGAATGGAGCGAGCGATAGCTCGCGACATCCTTGCCCCTCATCACCCACCATTTTTATTGCGTAAAAAGTAGGGGCTCGCCTCGTAATGGGGTTGACCTTTTTTCTAATCTGTGATATGATATTTTGGTAGGGTAAATTTCTTGTAGAAGAAACGTAATTTAAAAATCTTTTTTAAGGAGGAATTTGTCATGAAATGTTTTAAATACCTCTGTGCCAAGCTGATTTTCTGTCTTTTTGTTGGCGTTATTGGCTTTGCTACTAACGTAAAAGCTGACGAACTGACAGAGGAAGCAATGAGAGCAGCAGAAGCAAGAGCACAGGACGTAGACATTCTTAGTCGTTTGGTTCAGACGGAAGGTGGAACCTTTGACGACAGAGTCTGCGTGGCACTGACGGCGCTACACAGAGTAGATAGTCCGCAGTTTCCAAACACTGTAAAGGAAAACATCTATGCGCCTTCGCAATATGCAAAGCCAGCCAAAGGCGAGGTTTTGCCGGAGAATCTTCTGGCAGCAGAATATGCTATGCAACTTTGGGAAAGTGGCATGTCGTATTCCGTTCTGCCAGATGGATACCTGTATTTTGCAGGTAACGGAAAAAGAAATCGATTTCGCAATGCTCAGGGAGATCACTACGATGCGCCTGACATTGCACAGTTTATACCCTACACAACTACACAGGGCCCCGATGGGGCCCTTACTTCATGAGTTATTTTTTGACGACTTTTTTGGTGACGTCGAACTTTTCCATATACTTCCCTAGAATCAGGCGAGTTTGGGCATAATAAGCAGCGATGGACTGATACAAAATTGAAGTAATCGGCATTAAAATCCATTGAAACAACATAGAAATACCTTTGGTTTTTCTATATTTAGCTGGGCGAGGTGGCAACATTCTAAATGACACCAAAACCGTAGCAATAAGACCGACCATTGCAAAGGTTTCGATCCAGCTTACGATATTTGGCAAATTGTAACCAACCATAGTGTGAGCGGATGTATTCATAATCATTGGTACCCAACCACCAAACGTAATTAAAGGCGCCATAATAGCAAGCGTGACGTGCCCGTCTAGAAGCCGCCAGAACTTTGGAAAGAGCTGCCAAAACGGGACCGGACGCTCTTCTTTTTTGCAGAAAAGTCTGACACCCACATAGGCCACATCCGAAGCACCATAATACCAGCGACGCACCTGAATAAACTGCGCTTTAACAGTTTTTAGAAAAGTTTCATCTAGAACAGCGTCTTGATAAATTGGGATACGAATAGGAAGCACTGTATAGTCGCCACCAAAGAAGAAAAGGCTGCGCCAATATTGATGCCCGTCTTCTACAATGGTGCGTTTGCTCCAAAAGTCCATTGCTTCAAGAGCCTGCAAAGGCTGAGAGTGCGAAGCAAAATTTCGAAGGACGTGTGGGCGCATTGTAGTGATAACATTGAAAAACGAGTTGGAAACAGCAATTACACGAGTAGGAGCCGGCGCGTCCCAAATGTTATTCATAAAGAGTGAGACCGGCTGATAGCTGAGGCGTTGGCGAGTTGGGTGAGTGATAAATTCGTACGCCACATTATCAAAATATTTCGGATGAACATGGTTGTCGCTGTCTAGAGATGTGACGATAGTATTTTCTTTGTTTAAATGTCTTTTGTCAAAATATTCGGTAATGCGTTTTCCGGCGTAAGTAAGGTTTGGACCTTTGCCAACAACTTCATTTGGCAAGCCATCTGGGTGCTCTACCAAAATAAAATCTTTGAACGAATTTTTAAATTCTTGGTGAAGTTTTTCGGCGGTTTTTTTCATTTCTTCCCCGCCCCGCTCTTCATAAGCGAGCGCTAAAATGATACGGTCTGATGGAAAAGTAGAATTTTTGACAGCCTGAATTGAAGGTCTTAAAATTTCGATGCCTTCATCGTAGGCAGTAACAATCACTACGTGGAGAGTTTTTTCGGGGTCTGGGTATTCGCCTGGCATTGCAGCCATCAGTTTGAGATTTTCTAGGTGATGCTCAAAATGGTAGCTCTTGGAATTTTCGCCGTGAAGACGTTCGTAGGCTTCGTGTGGGTCTTTTAAATCTTCTACGCGAGCACGCCAATCTACACGTTCGGCACGTTTGATGACGTTGTAGCCTTGCACGGTGCGATAAGCCACGCCCACGGCTTTGACCAAAGTAGAAGCGATAATAATAAATAGATAAATTGCGCCAAGCACCGGCTCGATTACCGACAAAACAAACAGCAAAATAATGGCAGCGTAAGAAATGAAACCAGGTAAAATTTCAAAAAAGCGATATTTAAGGGTGCGTTTTCCTTTCGGAATTTCTAGGTTTTTACGCATACTTTAAACCACCCTTAGCCTTCCTGGACGAGCCGGCTTAGAACGATAAACGCCCCAACGATCAAAACAATGGTAGTGATTAAGAAAAACTTGGTCATGCCGGCGCCCCGTTTGTGGTAAATTCTCACGGCGATAAAATTATGTAAAATGCCAAATAAAACAGCCAGAAGTGGGAATGCGATAAGATCGGTCCAGGAACCGTCGCGATAGCCGCCGATATCACCATAGCCAACTTTGATCACGGAGCTGGCTGGGTTAATTTTAATAAGGCTAAAAATGAAAAGTGCCAAAGAGGCTAGGAAAATCAAAATCATCATTACGAGCATGAGGCGTTCTTCTTTGTAGATTTTGGTGATGTCTGCTTTGAAATCTTTCATTTTGTCCTTTGTTTGGAGCCGTTTGTATATGGAGCCGATGGCAGGGCTTGAACCTGTGACCTGCTCGTTACGAATGAGCTGCTCTACCAACTGAGCTACATCGGCATAACCCCACGGGCTAAATTAATTATATCATTTTTTATTAATGGCGTTAAGACTATGGAGAATTTTGGAACGGGCGTGAGGAGTGATGATTTTGTCGAGCCAAGAACTCTTTGGAATTTGGTTTTTGGAAGTTAGAATTTCGATTACATCACCGTGGTGCAACCTGGTATTTAGGTTGGACATTTTGCCGTTGATTTTGACGCCCATCACGTGATCGCCGATTTCAGAATGTAGCCGGTAAGCAAAATCCAGTGGCAGAGCGCCTTTTGGTAAATCTAGGATATCGCCTTTTGGAGTGTAGACAAAAATGCGGTCGGCGAAGAGGTTGAGCTTGAGCTTTTTTAGATCTACCTTTTTGCCTTCGCGAAGTTTAGCGGCGGTCATTTGAAGCTCCTGAATCCAAAGAAGGTTAGTTGGAAGGTGCTCAATCTTCCCCTTTTTGTAGTTTTCGGTGACTTTTTGCTCATTGTAATAAAAACTGGCTGCAAGCCCGTGCTCGGCAAAATCGTGCATTTCTTTGGTTCTGATTTGGAATTCTACGATGTGCTTGTCTTTGGTGATGACAGTAGTGTGAATAGACTGATAACCGTTTTGCTTTGGCATCGCAATGTAATCTTTGATGCGGCCGTCCATTGGCATATAAAGCGAGTGGACGATGCCGAGAACCAGATAACAAGTAGTAACGTCTTCTACAATGATGCGAAGTGCAGTGAGATCGTAAATTTCGTTGATGTTTTGGTCGTGTTTGGCAAGTTTTCTGTGAAGTGAGTAAATTGACTTCACGCGACCAGAGAGAGTAAATTTGATTTTTTCTTTTTTTAGAGCGGCGGAAATTTCGTCTTCGATCTTTTTTAGAGATTTAGCGGCGGTTTTGTTGTGCTTTTCGATTAAATCTTTGAGGTAGGCGTAACGCTTTGGGTCTACATATTTGAATGACAAATCGGCCATTTCTACGCGAAGAAGGCCCATGTTAAGACGGTCTGCAAGAGGTGCAAAAACTTCTAGAGATTCTTTCGCGATTTTTTTCTGCTTGTCTGGCGGAAGGGCGGAAAGAGTCCTAAGATTGTGCAGGCGGTCGGCGAGTTTAATGATAAGAACTCTAATGTCATCGCCGAGCGCAATCATTAATCTTAAGAAATTGTCTTTGGTTTCGGGAAGATAGGTGTCGATATCACGCATACCGTTTCTGGCAGTAGAGAGTTTGGTAACGCCATCTACAAGAAAAGCCACCGATTCGCCAAATTCTTTTTCGATGTCTTTCAAGGTGAGATCAGTATCTTCTACGGTATCGTGAAGAATGCCTGCGATGATAGTGTCTTCGTCCATGCCCCATTCTTCAAGAATTTTTTTGACAGCCAAAGGGTGGACAATGTAGGGCTCACCGGTTTTTCGGAACTGACCTTCGTGGGCCTTAGTTGCAACTTCTACGGCTTTTTTAACTCTGTCCGAGTCTTTGCTCATATTTTTATTTTAGTTTATCGATGAGGTTTTGTAAATCGGTTAAGTTTTTGCATCTGAAGGTGAGGCTTTTGCCGCTGATTTTGACTGGAATGTTATATTTAGCAGAGAGAGCGTCTTCGTCTTTGTGATATTGGTCACGTTTGATTAAGGCAGCGCTGGACTTTTTCTTGTGGTCCTGGAAGTATCTTTCTACTTTTCGGGCGGTCCAACCTTCTTCGATAATTTTTGGTAGGACCTTTTTGATGGTTTCTTCGTCGCGATTGACGAGTGGGCGCATCACGCCTTCGGTGAGTTTTTCTTTGACCATTGTGCGTTTGACGTCTTCTGGGAGGTTTAAGAGCCTCAGGGTGTTTTGAATGGTGGCCTCGGACTTTCCGATTTTGGCAGCGATGTCTTCATCTGATAAATTAAACTGGTTTTTGAGCTTGGCGTAGGCTGTGGCGAGCTCGATTGGGTTTAGATCTTCCCTTTGGGCGTTTTCAATGATGGAAAGTTCCAAGCGATTTTGTGAATCTAAGCTTCTGACGATGGCTGGAATTTTGTCGAGACCAGCGATTTTGGAAGCACGCCATCTTCTTTCGCCAGCGACGATTTTGTATTTGCCATCTTCTCTGGTGACAACGATAGGCTGCAAAACGCCGTGCTCTTTAATTGAAGCAGCGAGTGCGTCTAGAGCCTCTGGAGAAAAATCGCGACGAGGCTGATTTTCGTCTGGGAAAATATCGGTGAGTTTGATTTTGATGAGCTCGGACTCTTTTTTATCTTCCTTTGCAGTAAGATCAAATTCTTCATCTACCAAATCGGTAGGAATGAGCGCATCAAAACCACGACCTAAACCTTTCATTTGATCCTCTTTTCTACTTCTCTTGCTAATTCTTTGTAAGCCTTGGCACCACGCGAGAATTTGTCGTAATCGCCTACTGGCACACCGTGAGAAGGCGCCTCGGCAACGCGAACGTTTCTTGGAATAGTGGTTTTAAAGGTGAGATCTTTGAAGTATTTTTGAATTTCTTTGAAAACTTGGGTAGAAAGGCTGGTTCTTTTATCATACATAGTGGCAACCACCCCAAGAAGTTTGAGATGTGGGTTGGCGCGAGATTTGACCATTTTCATAGTTTCGAGAAGCTGAGCTACACCCTCTAGGGCATAAAACTCGGTTTGGACCGGAAGCAAGAGATAATCGGCAGCGATCATACCGTTGACGGTGAGAAGGCTGAGTGATGGTGGGAGGTCGATAATAACAAAATCATATTGGTCTCTGACTCTGTTAATAGCGTCGCGAAGGCGAACAAATTTTTTGTTCAAACCAGCAATTTCTACCTCGGCATTAGCAAGCTCTGGGGTGGCTGGGGATAAATCGTAATTTTTGTACTTGGTGTGGCGAATGGAATCTTCCATATCGGCATTACCTAGCAAAATCTCATTCATAGTGATGCCGAGCCCGGCTTTGTCATTTTTATCAAAGCCAAGACCAGAAGTGGCATTGCCTTGAGGGTCAAAATCTACCAGAAGGACGCGTTTTTTATCTTTGGCAAGATAATAGCTTAAATTTACAGCTGTAGTAGTTTTGCCTACGCCACCCTTTTGGTTAGTTATACAGATTACCTTCGCACTCATATAATATATATTATAGCATAAAAAATAAGCTCTATGAAGAGCTTATTTTTTATTTGATTGAAGTAATCTGAATTTCAGAGTATTTTTGGCGATGACCGGTTTCGGTGTGAACACGCTTTTTGCTGTGATAGCGAATTACGCGGACTTTGTCGCCTTTAACCTCTGGGGTTACTACTTTGGCTGAAACCTTTACGCCTTTAACTGTAGGGGTACCAACGGTGGTTTTGTCGCCGTCGATTACGAGTAAAGCATCAGTTTCGAGCTCTTTGGTGCCTGCCGGGAGGAGGTCCACCCGTAGGGTCTCTTTTTCCTCTACGAGATATTGCTTCCCGCCTACGAGGATAACTGCTTTCTTCATATTAATCCTTTTTTAATACTAGGAGTATTATAGCACAGATGACGGGAAAATTCAAGCCTTGAGTAAGGTGTTTAGCTCTTCGAGGACATTTTCGTATTCTGGGGTGTCTTCGTCGAGTGTCTCTAGCTCGGTTTGAAGAGTTTTAATCTTCTCTTTTTTGGCTTCTTTTTGATAACGGGCTAGGGTTAATTCGGCTTCTTTCTGATAATCTTTGAGGTCTTTATAGTTGGTGTCAAAAACTAGCTCTAGCTCGGAAAGTCTGGTGCTGTCGGTAGGAATTTCTAGAGGAATTTCGAGGTTATCTAATTTGCCAAAAATCTTAAGAGCTAAGAGGTTGTCTTCTAACTTTTTGATGTGATCTGGTGTGACGGTAGTTTTTGGCTTTTTTAGAAATCTCTTGGAACTGGCTTTTTCTAACTCTTTGTCTAAGCGAGCGCCTTTTTCTTTTAGGACTGCAACGGATATACCAAGTTTTTTGGCAATTTTTTCTTCGTAGGTGGCGTGTTCAACTTCGTCGTGAATATAGCCTAAAAGTTTTAGAGCGATGTCGGAGAATTTTTTCTTGTCTGGGGCGAGTGAGAGATTTAGTTTTTCGGAATATTTTTGGAGGAGCCAGTCTACGGCTGGAATACGGCTATTTACGGCTTGCTGCCAGAGAGCAGGGTCTTTTTGAATTAACTCGTCTGGGTCTTTGGCGCCGTGATAATCAGAGATAATAGTAAGATCAATGCCGAGATTTCCAGCAAGTTCTACGGCGCGCTCGGTGGCTTTGATGCCAGCTTCGTCACCATCATAAGCTAGGCGAATATCGCTCGTTAGACGAGACAAAATCTTGAGGTGCTGCTCGGTCATAGCAGTGCCACTCGTCGCCACAGCCTCTTTGACCCCAGCCTGATGCGATGAAATCACATCCATATTCCCTTCTACGATTATCACGAAACCGTTTCTTCTAATGGCTTCTTTTGCCTGATAGAGTCCAAAGATAAATTTGGACTTATTGAATAGAACCGTCTCGGGTGTGTTGAGATATTTTGGCTCGCCTTTATCGATAATGCGAGCAGTATAACCGATGATAGTGCCATCCGTATCGATAAATGGAATCATCATACGATTTTTGAACAAATCTTTTTTGAAACGGTTTAAAAGACCGGCGTCATTTAAGTCGTTTACTGAAAAATTGCGTTTTGTAAGAGCGTCAAGAAGCGCTGTGCCAGAGGCAGGAGCATAGCCAATTTTGAATTCGGCCACAGTAGCACGATTTAAGTGACGTTTATAAAAAACGTATTCACAGACTTCGCGATTTTTGACGAGGCAGGCTTGGTAATATTTAGTGGCGAGATTTAAAGCTTTTTTAAGACGTTCTTTTTTGGCAGTAAAATCTTTGCTGACGCCTCTGCTACCACCGTATTTTGCAAGATCTACACCGGCTTCACGAGCGAGTTTTTCTAGGGCCTCTTTGAAAGTGATGCCCTCTACCTCCATTAGGAAGGTAAAGATGTCACCGCCCTTATTGGCAGAAAAATCGTGCCAAATGCCCTTTTCTGGGGAAACCATAAAACTAGGGGTTTTATCTACACCCCAAGGCGACCGGCCCTTAAGACTTCGGCCAGCTCGCTTTAGCTCTATATAGCGACCCACCACATCCTCTACTGCGAGCCTGGACTTTATTTCCTCCTTCGCGTCATACATATGCTATAATAATATTATATCATATGGACAGTCAGGACTATTTAGATCAGATTTCTAGAACTGCCAGACCTCCTAAACAAAACAAGGGTGGTATTGCTGGGATTTTGAGTTCTAAATGGTTTAAGTGGGGGCTTGGTGCTTTGGTGGCTTTGATTGTAATTATCATTTTTGGTTCGATGCTTGGTGGCAAAGAAACTCTAGAAGAAAAAGGCATTAATCTGAAGTTGCGCCTAGATGGCACTTCGGAAGCGATTACTGAATATCAAGGCAACATTAAATCATCTCTACTTCGTTCCCTTTCTTCTTCTTTGAAGGGCGTATTTACTAACACTTCATCGCAACTTTCTAATTATCTGACTACGACTTATGGTTACGAGGCTGGGCGCGAAAAAGACGCTGTAAAAGAAACTGCCGAAATGGCGCGTGACGAGCTGATGAACGAGCTGTTTGAAGCCAAAATCAACGGTCTTCTAGACAGAGTATTTGCGCATAAAATGGCGCTAGAAATTTATAGTGTAATGAGCGACGAGGCCGGTATTGCCAATTCCTCTTCTGATGAGGCCTTAAAGTCGCTGCTCTCTACATCTTACGATAGTCTGAATAATCTTTATACTCAGTTTAATGATTTTTCAGAGACTAATAATAAATAAGGAGTTTTTATGGATAAAAAAGCTGTAAAAGAAAAGATGGTGGCTGTGCATGAGAAAAATTCTGGGTTTAGAAAGGAGTTTATCGAGTTTATCAACCGTGGCTCGGTAGTAGATCTCGCTGTAGGTGTGGCTGTTGGTGGTGCATTTACTGCAATTGTTAATTCCCTAGTGAATGACATTGTAATGCCAATTGTAGGCTTGATTGGCGGTGGTGTAGATTTCCGCGACTTAAAGTGGGTAATTCCAAATTTCTTCGGTGGAGATACTGAAGCAGTGATTGCCTATGGTAACTTCATTCAAACTGCTGTGGAATTTCTCATTATTGCTTGGGTAATCTTTATGATTATTAAGGCGATGAATAGAATCAACCGCAAGAAAGATGCGAAGGCTAAGAAGGCATTGTAAAACTCGTTCTAGTGTAAGATAGTTGGGCGCAGATTACTTGACTTTAAGTTTTTTTTTGATATAATTATAGATGTACTGCAAGGTACATTGTCGGGATTTACCCGTCTTCCCCCAGAGTAATCTGGGGCGCATTTTTTTGTCTTCTAATAATAGTTTCAAAAATGCTTCAAAAATCAAATTGTAATCTGATTGAGATAATTGCCCCATTCGTCTGTGTAGTCTAGAGGTGCTCATACAATGGATTTGTGATAATGCCGCTATTTCATTATTATTTTGAAAATCAAAAGAGACATACCAATTCCCAAAATGTTGCTTGGAAGTTAGTGGAATAGCCCAAAAACTACGATTATTTAATTTTTTGAATACAATTACTGGGCGGGTATAGGTTTTTCCCTTGCCACAGATTTCTACACCGACATTTTCTCCAACCGAACCCCACCAGACTTCCCCATTTTTTATATTTCTAGGTTGACCATTATAGTGAAGTCTTTCTTTCACTTTTATCCAACCCTTGAAATTTTTGTTGCCATTTTTGTCCATAAAAAACTCCGATTATTAATTGTGACTAACGCTAGCATAGTTATCTCAGAAAATCAACCCCCCACCCCAGCATAAGTGTTTTTCTCTCTGTTATTTTGGGGTTAGTGCTTCTGGCGAAATTAAGCCTAGGCGGAATGGAATAGTGAAAAAGTTGGCGAATTTGTGGTTGCGGTTGTGGTAATTAAAACTAACCAACATCAATTTATTTGGCGACGCAGCGGACGTATACGCCACTGACTCGGATACCACCGTCGGCATACAATCTAGAATTGCGCCAAACTAAAATGTAGCGTTCCGTCGCACTATATGAAGTAGACGACAGCCAGTATCCGTCTTCTGTGGCACCAAGTGCACCAGCATAATATGTGCCGCCAGTGATAGGGCTATATTCGCTACTATAACTGGTAATACTCGATTGCTCAGAATTTGTTGGTAAACGCCATCCGGCTGGGCAAATATCATAAACCTGTGCGCTAGTATTAGATGACCCGGTGATAGTCCCAGCAGACGCTGCAGCGTAGTTATACCAAGCCCCGTAAGTAGAACTACATTCCATACGCGAATCAGTGTAATCATCGCCCAATGTGAGGCTGTTGGTTGGCGTAGACCAGGCAGAGGCAATGTTAGAACCAGATGGCAACAAAGTTCTACTACTAATATTAGACCCATAAGTAGAACTAGAGCCATCACAACCGATTGCTAAATTTCTGGTCATCCAGAGGTTGCCGTTGATTTTGGCGACGGTATATTCTTGCCCATCACGGGAGTCTTTTAATGTGGCAGTATCGCCATTCGTCATCTTCGCTACGATTTGTAGGGAAATTTCTTGCATAGTGGTGATGTCTGAAATGGTGCGGGAATCATTAAGGATACAACGGACATAATAGCCATAGTATCGATAATAATTACTGGCACCTAAACTACTCCCATCATAATATAGACGATATCGATATGAAGCACTGCCCACTGTAGATGCCCACCAGTTCCCGCTTCCAGTGCCTCCTAGAGCCCCACCTAGATAATACCCGCCAGTAACTGGGTTGAACTGAGACACATAGCTAATTATACTAGATTGTTCAGTATTACTCGGCAATCGCCAACCTGTTGGACAAACATCGTATTGTTGGGGGTCAGAATTGGAACTGCCAGTAATAGTCATTGCCGAAGCTGCGGCATAATTATACCAAACGGTAGAGTCTCCATTGTTATCTACGCCTGTAGCGATTTCAGCATGGTCATCGGTATTCCCTACAGTAAGGTCTGCGTAGGCAATCGTCGTATCTGTACTAATGTTAGACGTAGCAGCTTTCATTATCATAGAGCCAGAAGCGCTACCCGTATCGCCAATATAGCGAAGGTTCTGCGTCATCCAACAGTTGCCATTAATATAACGAACAGTGTAATCATTATCATCTCGTTTATCTACTACCGTATAATCATCGGTAGAAGCAAGGGTTCTGCACATATCTGGTGTAAAGTCTTGTATATAATCTACTAGTGGGTTTGTTACTGCATTAAAGCTAATAGTGGTTTTGTAAGTCCCAGAAGGTTGAGTATAATCTATTTTAGTAGCAAAGCGTAAATCTGTATTATCACCATTAGTAGCAGTAGTATTTTGTAATAATAATTCACTAGCTGGGAATGGGAAATAATTGCCACTATCTTTACTATAACCCCATTTGTTAGTTTGGAAGGTAGCAGTAGTATAACCACCACTAAGAGCATCTAGGGTCGGAATAGTAAGTGTGTTATCTGCTGTATTAATGAGGCTGGTACTAGCAGTGCTCATAGTTAATTGGTAACCAGTTTTATTATTGGTAGCTACAGAAACTGCTAAATCTTTATAATCAAAAGTATGAGACGATGGGTCCATACTAGAACTTAAAGAAGAAGCAGAGAGATCAAGAGTAAGGCTAGGAGCTACATTGACATTGGTTGTGACTGTCTCAGATGCGGTTGCGCCCCCCCCCCATTAATAGGGCGAAGGGTACGGAAAAGAATAAGATTTTAGCAATCAGATTATGCTTTGACCTTAACATAAGCTTATTATAGCACGATTTTAAAATTATGCACAAGAGTTTTGTATTTTCTTGTGTTATAATAAGGTTATGGTAAAGAAAGCTAGTAAATCAAGAAAAAAGAAAAACCTTAAAAAATTCCCTACCGGGTTGGTGGTGGAAATTTTAATTATTATTGCGGCGATTGCTGGGGTGGTTGCACTATTTATTATTAATGCCAACAAAAAAGCTGATTATATCGTAGAAACAAATGCGTTTTTTGCGCCATTTGAGTTTTATGAAGGGCGCGAGATTAAGGGCGTGGATGTAGAAATCATCAATCGCGTAGCCGAAAAAATGAACAAAAAAATTGATATCAAAGATGTAGAATTTGATGTAATTATTGATAACGTAGAAGCTGGCAAAATTGCCGACGCCGGCGCTGCCGGGCTTACTATTACTCCAGCTCGTTCCGAAAAAGTGAATTTCTCTATTCCTTACTACACTTCGGTGCAGTATGTGATTTTTGCGCGTGGTAATGCGCCAGAAATTCGCGATGGGCACATTGTGTGGAACGCTTTGGCTGGTTCTAAACTAGGTTCGCAAACGGGTAGCACGGGGTATCTCTTTGCTTCAGACGAGGCTGAAGAAGGTGCTCTTGCTGGCACTAATACTGAGGTAAAAGGTTTTGATTCGCACCAACTAGCTGCAGATGCGATTTCTGCTCACATCATTGATTATGCGATTGCCGATGAACTGCCAGCCAAAATGATTGTAGATAAAAATCCTAATCTCGAGGCTTTGCCACTATATTATATGGGAGCAACGATAGAAGAAGATGAGCCGGCCGAAGAATCTTATGCGATTGCGGTAAACAGAGACCGAACCGAGCTTCTTGAAGCGTTTAATGAAGTATTGGCCGAGATGCTAACTCGCGATGTTAACGGGCAGACTGAAATTGACCGGCTAGTGCTTAAATATATGGGGTTCTAGCGGAGGCTCCCAGTGGAAAATTTCTTTGATAAAATCGTAGAATTATTCACCACGCCAGAGTATATCGATTCCCTGCTTCACGGTTTTTTACTGACGATTGAAATTGCATTTTTTGCAGTTTTAATTGGTTTTTTGCTAGGTCTTATTATTGCGCTTGTTGAAACCGGTAAATCTAAATGGTTCGCGCCACTTAGGTTTATTTGCCGAGTATATGTAACGATTATTCGGGGGACGCCGATGGCATTGCAACTGTTTATTATGTTCTTTGTGATTTTTGCGATACGGGACTTTCCACAAATCGTGACAGCAATACTCGCGTTTGCGTTTAATTCGGCGGCGTACTGCTCTGAAATTATTCGTGGTGGAATTTTGTCGGTAGATGCTGGACAAACGGAAGCTGGGCTAGCTTTGGGCCTTTCGCCTCTCACGGTTTTTCATAAAATTGTGTTTCCACAGGCGATTAAAAATATCATTCCTTCCCTTGGTAATGAAGTGATTACAGTGATTAAGGAGACGGCGATTGTTTCGATGGTGGGGATGTATGATCTTAATATGGCAGCCAAAGACATTGGTTCTGGGCAAAATATGGCTAGCTACGTGGTACCAATGTTTGTGGCAGCGCTATTTTATCTTGCAGTAGTATATCTCATTACTTTTGTGATAAAACGAGTAGAAAAACATATGAGGAGAAGCGATGCCAGAGCATAAGAATGTAATTTCGGTGAGAAGTCTTAAGAAGGCGTTTGACTCTAATAAGGTTCTTAATGGAATTGATTTTGATCTTTTTGAAGGTGAGAAAGTGGTGGTGCTCGGTCCATCTGGCTCTGGGAAATCTACTTTTCTTAGGTGTATCAACCGTTTGGAAGAGCCGACCTCCGGCGAGATTTCGTTTGAAGATACTGTGATTTCTGATAAGAATATTCAGGAAATGCGCGCTAAAATTGGTATGGTATTTCAGCATTTTAATTTGATTAATAATTTGACCGTGATGGAAAATTTGACTTTGGCGCCGGTAAAACTTCATAGAATGTCGGCTGACGAGGCTGAGAAAAAAGCGCGCGAACTTCTGAGACATATTGGGCTTATTTCTAAGGCTGGCGCCTATCCTGCTTCCCTTTCTGGTGGGCAAAAGCAACGGGTGGCAATTGTGAGAGCCTTGATGATGGAACCTAAGGTTCTTCTCTTTGATGAGCCAACTTCAGCGCTAGACCCGGAATCTATCGGCGATGTGCTTGAATTAATCCATGAAGTGGTAGATGATGGAATGACGATTATGATTGTGACGCACGAGATGGATTTTGCTAAAGAAATTGCTTCTCGGGTGGTGTTTATCGACGGTGGTAAAATTATTGAGGAAGGGACACCGGCTGCGTTTTTCTCTCACCCAAAGACGGAAAGGGTGCGGGAGTTTTTGAAAAAGGTGCTGTAAACTTAAAAATAGAAAAATCACCTTTTTAGGGTGATTTTTCGGTTTTTGCTTCTGCTTAAAATGGTGTTGTTGCAAAAGCATAAGAAGGATGGTAAAATGGGTTTATGGTGGCAACCTTCTAGGAAGTTGCCTATGGTTGGCGTTACCGCTCGTCTTCTAGGACGACGGTAACTTTTTTGTTCTTCGGCTTACGCACGAATCTAAAGTAGAACTCTATTTCCATACGCAATTCCCTTTCGTATTTGTTTTAGCATTTACTAACGGGAAAACGAGAACCAGAATATTTACCTAGAACATATCCTAAGTCGCAGATTCCCGTTGAGAGACTTTAGACTTGTGCCTAGAACCACAACGCCCACTATCCAGAACCTACTTCTTGTTGAACAAAAGTTACGCCAACCACAGAGCTACGGTAGCATACTGGGGTGGGAAAATCAACCCCCTACCTCTGGCTTATGGTTAAATCTCGCCAACACCAATTTTTTCGTGGTTGATTTCACGCCAGGAAGTTTTTTCGAAATTCTTAACGAAAATTTTCGCGCTTGCACCGGATGGGGGCCACGCGCGCAAAATTTTCTAAATTTCTCAAAATCTTCTTGGGCTCATCAAAATACTCAAAAATTGGGTTGATGAGATTTTATTTGAGGATACAGCGAACATATTGTCCAACATTTCGAGTCCCATAAACTCCAGTACTAAGAATGTTATCTGATTTATGGTAATTTAAGCGTATGCGGTTAACAAGTGGGGATGTGGTTGAGGCCTCACTACTGAACCAATGTATATTCTCACCATCTATAAGAGTACCATTTTGATAATCTCCTGGATGAAAAACCAAATAATTGAATAATGACCATTCAGAAAGTAGTTCAACCATCTTTGTTTTACTTGGTAAACTCCAACCAAATGGGCAGATACTTTCGTTAGCTGTATTGTCATTGTTTTTTCCAATTATGCTTCCAGCAGAAGCAGCTGCATAATTATACCATACGCCCACTCCAGAGCCATTAGTATCTTCATAATATGAATGGATGCATGGATTAGTATATCCTGCATCCCCATAGCATTCAGCATTATTTTGACCATAATTTACTAAATCATAGAGTGTCAGTTTTTTACTAGATAAGACATCAGAATCATTTGTGGTTAAATTAATCTCTGTAATATTGGGATTACTTCTATTAAAGCCTAGACGTAGATTGTCTATCATCCAGCAAGTCCCGTTGATCCTTCTTATTGTGTAGGCCTGTTCATCTCTTGAATCAAAAACAATGGTAGGATGTTCAGTTACACAAACTGAAGAAGCCAATGTAGGATCTGATAAATCTTGCATATAATACTGCGTAATGGTAGGTATGGCATTTAGGCTAAAGTTTAATCTGTAGGTGCCACTTGCTTTGAGGTAATCTATCTTGGAAGCAAGGCCAATAGTGGTAGTGGTTTCGTTGGTAGGGCCACTAGAAGAGCTGACTAGAAGCTCTGAAGCATATGGAAAGTAATTGCCAGAAGAAGTGGAACCATTAGTTTTTCTATACCCCCAATAATTAACTGGAAAAGAAGATTGATCATAACCAGTTGCTGGAGTGGAAGAAGGTAAAGTTTCTATGGTCTTGGTAGAATCTGCAATATTAACTAGATTGGTATTGTCTGCATTTAGGTATAGCTTGTAGCCAGTGGGATTATTGGTGCCAATGCTAATAGTTAGGTCTTTGGTATCAAATGATTTGGTAGCTGGGTCTAAAGTTAAGCTGACGTTATCTGTAGAAACAGATAGAGTCATGGATGGACGAATATTAACATTAGTATCCATGGTGGTGGCAAAAGCAGGATTTTTTATAACTATTATGGGAATACTTAAACTCATTAGTGTATATAATATATATTTGGTTTTTTGCATAATTTACCTCACTTTGTTAAACCTACGAGACCGATACGCAAAAATCGGCACCGTAGGCTTTCCACATCGAGTACGACCAAACATGATATTTGAGCGCAAGTTCGATACCTAACGGTGCCGATTTCTACACTCAAATATTATTTTGGCTTTAATTAAAAATGTACTCGATGTGGAAATTTTATATGTTTTTATTATATCATAGGGCTATTGGTTTTTGCAATGGAAATTTTATGATATAATAAACACAAGAATAAGGAGTAAAAAATGAAAGTATTATGTGTTAATGCTGGGTCGTCATCGCTAAAGTTCCAGCTCTACGAAATGCCAGAAGAAATTTCTAAAATCAGTGGCTATGTAGAAAAAATTGGTGCCAAAGATAGTTTTTATACTATCAAATGTGAAGGCAAAAAGACTGAAACCAAAAGACTCATCAAAGACCACGCTGAAGCTGTGGCAGTAATGCTAGAAGAACTAGTAAACTACGGCGCAGTAAAAGATTTGTCTGAGATTAAAGGTGTAGGACATCGTGCAGTACACGGTGGCGAAAAATACACCAAATCTGTGGTGATTACCGATGAAGTATTGAAAGATATGAAAGAATTTGGGAAGTTTGCACCACTACATCTTCCTGGCAACATCGCTGGTATCAAAGCGATGCAAAAGGCTCTTCCTGATGCTGTGCAAGTGGCTGTGTTTGATACTGCATTCCACCAAACTATTCCAAAAGTTCAGTATATGTATCCTGTGCCAATGGAATGGTATGAAAAATATGGTGTGAGAAAATATGGTTTTCACGGGACTTCTCACAAATATATCACCGAAGTAATGCAGAAAAAACTTGGTAAAGAAGATATTAATTTGATTGTTTGCCACGTAGGTTCTGGTGCTTCGATTACTGCTGTAAAAGATGGCAAAAGCTATGATACCACGATGGGGCTTACCCCTCTTGATGGCCTAATGATGGGGACCCGTTCTGGCTCAATTGACCCATCTATCATTAAATATATGGTTGATGAAGCTGGGATGACCTATGATCAAGTAGATGATGCACTTAATAAGAAGTCTGGTCTAATGGGTGTTTGTGGTTTTAATGACAACCGTGACGTAGAAAAAGCCATTTCTGAGGGCGATGAAAATGCTCGCCTCGCTCTTGATATGTATGTTGATAGAATTGACCGCTATATCGCTGAGTACTACTTGGAACTTGGTGGCGATGTAGATGCGATTGTCTTTACGGCTGGCGTTTTGGAAAACGGTGCTGAAACTCGTGAATCTATTATTAATGGCCTAAAACCTCTTGGTATTAAGATTAATAAAGAAGTAAATGACGCAATTGCTGGCTTTAAAGAAATCACCAGTGGCATTATTACTGCAGAAGATTCTACCGTGCCGGTATATGTAGAGCCAACCAACGAAGAAGTGATGATTGTGCGCGACGCTTACAATTTTTGCAAATAGCTTCGTGTTATAATTAAACTATGTATGTCTCTGATTTAATTGAAGATTTTCTTGAGCATCTAGAGATTGAACGGGGGCGATCTACTAAGACGATTGAAAATTATCGGTTGTATTTGGAACGGTTTTTGGACATTGCGCTAGAAATTACTGGAAAAGACGAGCTAAAAGCCTCTGATATTGATAAAGAGCTTCTTAGAAAATACCGTTTGAAATTAAATCGGTATGGGTCTGATAATGGTAGCGACGATTTAAAAGCAATTACTCAGGCTTATCATTTGATTGCTCTTCGTGGTTTTTTGAAATATCTCACGAAGCGCGATATTAAATCGCTTGATCCTTCCCTAGTGGAACTTCCTAAAGTAGTGCGAAAACAGGTGACGTTTTTGCACTACGATGAAGTAGAAGAAATGCTAGACCAGATTGACCTTTCTACAGAATCTGGACTTCGTGACAGAGCAATTATTGAGCTTCTCTATTCCGGGGGTTTGCGGGTTTCTGAGCTAGTTTCTCTTAACCGTGATTCAATTAATCTTGCCAAAAAAGAATTTATGGTAAGAGGTAAAGGCTCAAAAGACCGACCGATTTTTATTTCTGATGCGTGTGCAGAGAGGCTAGCCGATTAT
Organism: Candidatus Saccharimonadota bacterium; assembly: GCA_017404935.1. Lineage (GTDB taxonomy): Bacteria > Patescibacteriota > Saccharimonadia > Saccharimonadales > Saccharimonadaceae > Nanosyncoccus. The sequence continues at coordinate 78,843 of JAFRBI010000007.1, read as the reverse complement.
TTGGACGCTAGAACAGACTCTTTGCCAGCGCTATTTTTGAATAATTCTAGGAATCTTCAGGCAGTAGATACTTCGGGTGATTATCGGAGGATGACGGTGCGTTCGGTAGAAAGAATCGTAGAAAAATACGCTAGAATGGCTGGTATTACTAAACACGTGTCGCCACATACTCTGAGGCATTCTTTTGCGACAGACCTTTTGATGAACGGTGCAGATATTCGTTCGGTCCAGTCGCTTCTGGGACACGCAGATATTTCTACCACTCAGATTTATACGCACGTGACTGATGCACACCTAAAAGAAGTGCATAAAAAGTTTCATTCGGACACTAAATAATTAATAGACAATTACGGCTGGGTCGTATAATCTAACTACGGTTGAAATGGTGGAGGCGCGATCGGTGTTTGGGGGCATCCAACAAGAACGAATATAAAAATCGTAGTAGGCAGTTTCGTTATTTATGGTAGCGCCACCGTCTTTAACAATATCGCTTTTACCACTAACTACGGTGATGAAAATGCCTTCGATACGCTTGATTTCTTTATATTCGCTGCTAACTTGGCTATAAAGATCTTCGCCATCGCTACCAGAGCCGATGATATCGCCGTAAATGATGCGAGGATAGGTGATGGCTTCGTAAAAAACACCCTTGGTATCGGAAGCTTTATTAGCGACAATAATTTTATCTGGATCAGCAGTAGAAAGTTCGCGCGTATTGATGATAAACGGGTTTGGACCGGTGTTAGTGGTATTTAAAATACCGTTGCCGTTGTATAGGCTAGAACAAGTCTGTGGATTGTAATCTAAAACGGCAGTGGTGGAATCTTCGGGAACAGCACGAGCAGTAATGGCAGTCCAAAGTTTGCCGTAGATATTTTCGGTGACTTTTTTAGACTGCGAACCCGAAACGTAAGAATCGTGAATAAACCTTAGAGCTTCGGCTTGGGCATCTAGCTCTTCCCTAGTGACGGTGGTTTCTAGAGCAGATTGCGCACCGGTAAGGCTAGCAGAAACAACTGATACCACAGTAATGGCGACCAACGAAAAAATCCCGATGGCAAGGGCTACTTCTATTAATGTATCGCCTTTTAGCTTATGCATAATAATATTATATCACGAAATGTGTAAGTAATGACGAATGCCAAGACTAGGAATGGGCCAAAGTAAATTTGGTGGTTTTTGCTTTTTTTGACTAGTGGATACATAATTAGGCAGGCGGAGAAATTGGCGATAAAAAGAGCCATAAGAGCGAGCCAAGGGTGGCCGAGTACTAGGCCAATAGCTCCTGCCAAAATCCAGTCGCCATCGCCCACCCATTTGCCTTTGGAAATGAGATAAAGTATAAGGTAAATGCCGCCAAATAATGCCGCCGAGATGAATGGCATTGGTGAAAAATTAGTGATGAATGATGGGATGATGGCAATGACGCCTAAAACAACAGATGCGATTAATGCTATGGTTGGTAATTTCCCACTGATGCCATCGTAAATAGCCAAAAATAAAAGTGAGAGGGTAAAAATTGTGATCAAAACAAATTGAAGCCAAGTTTCTGCATTTGCTGTTTCTGCGTTGATGGTGGTGCCAAGCATTGTTAGTGTAATGGCACTTGAGAGTTCAGAAATAATTTCGGCATAGCCGATTTTTTTGTGACAAAATCTACACTTACCTCTTAGGACTAACCACGAGATAATTGGGATATTGTCGTACCATTTGAGCTTCTTCTTACAATGGAGGCAAATGGAGCGGTTGGAAAGTTCGTGCTCTTTTTCGGGACGCTCGTCGCGCCCGTCTTTACGGGGCTCCTCGCTGCGTCCTCGTAGCGACTGCGGATGCCCCTCAAAAGAGCACCGAACTTCCCCACGTCGGGCTTGGCAGCAGAAGAAGGAGCCGAAGGCAGCGCCGAGGATGAACATAAAGATTAAGAACGCTATCTGCATATACTTATTTTACCATATATAATATATAGTAGAAAAAATCACCCCCGAAGGGGTGATTTTATAAGATTTAGATAATTAGCTACCGTTGGAACCAGAGTCTTGGCAGAAGACTGAGCCGCCTTCTAGATAACCGTAGACTGCGAATGCACGTGCTGCAGTATCTGATGCTGGTTGAGGGTCACCGTTGGCATCTACGCCAGAACAGTTAGCCTTGATTACTACGAACACCTGAGAACCGGTGGATGAAGTAGTGCCATCGGAACGGGTGGAGTTGCTACTGTCTTCAGCGATAGAATCGGAAGGGGCTTTGGAACCAGCGCTATCCCAAAGTTGGAAAGTAGTAGCAGTAACTTCGTATGGGTTACCGTTTGGATCTTCACCGGTGCTGTTTACCCAGCGAGAGTTTTTAAGTCTGGTTGGTTGGTTGCTTTTGATTAAGTTGCCGAGTTTACCATTGTTAGATGCCATGTAGGAGTTCACAGCGGTTACAAGCATAGAGTAATCATCACGGCGCTGAGTGTTCCTTTGAGAACGCTGGAGGGCTGGAAGTGCGATAAATACCATCAAGAAGATAAGACCGGCGATTGCAAGCACAAGCACGACCTCGATGATGGTAAAGCCTTTTTTAGAATTGATATTACTTTTTTTGACCATAATGATATAATCCTTTCGCTAATATCTTTATTTTATAATAACAAAGTTTATCAAAAAAAACAATAGCATTTTAGGTATTGTAGCAGTAGCGGCCACCACGTTCCAGAACTTGGACAGCTGCAACAGAACGATTGCTATTAGTCTTGACGGCGTGGTCGCCATCGCAAGTAGCATTGGTAACCACATAAATGGTGTAGTCTACGTCGCCACCATTGATATTCTCTACGCTGTTGACGTTGCCAAAATCAGACTGATAAGCGCAAGTTTCGCCAATATTTAGCCCACTACCAGAGCTAGATAAACAATTTGCGATATAAAAATTGTACTCAACGCCTGATGCATCGGCAAAATCAGCGTTAACATAATCTCTAACAAAGTTTTGCCAGCTGAGGTCACTAGAAGTAGATGCTCTGGCAGCACTCCAAGTGAATTTTTCTGGGCCATTGCCATTTAAAGTTGGCAAAGAGCCACGGCTGTTGTTGGTCTGAAAAGTTTTAAGATCAGAGATGAATTCCATTACGCTGGCTTTTCTATCGGCATCACGCTGCGAAGCCCAAAGAGAAGGCAAAGCGATGAATGCCATCATAAAAATTAGCCCAGCAATACCCAAAACTAAAACGACTTCGATAAAAGTAAAACCTTTTTTGGTATTCATAATATAAGTATAACCTTTTTAAGTATTTTTTTCAATGTTATGTGCCGACGGAGTTCACGAGTGAGTAAATTGGGAGCAGCGTACCGCCTACCACTACGCCGATAAGACCTGCCATCACTACCATCAAGATTGGCTCAATCATGGTGGAGATGTTTTCGATCTGTTCGTAAAGTTCGTCCTCATAAACTTTGGCGGCTTTACCGAGCATTTCGTCAATTTTACCAGATTCTTCACCAATGCCGGTCATTTGTGGAACAAGTGGAAGCATATATTCCCTGTCTGCCAAAGATTCAGAGAGGCTTTTGCCGCCTTTGATAAGCTCGATGGCTTTACTGTATTCGGCTTCTACAACTGAGTTTGAAACAGAATCGATTGCGATCTTGACGGAATCTACCATTGGTACACCACTTGATAAAAGCATTTCGGCAGTGCGAGCAAAACGTGAAACATAGAGTTTCCTAAAAAGCCCACCGAAGATTGGTACATGAATTTTGAAAGTATCGGCGACTTTTTTACCCATAGGAGTACGTTTGACAAAAAGTACTGCGCCGGCGATGCCGCCGACCAGAACAAGTAGAAGTAGCCACCAGAAGTTGACTACGAAATCAGTAAGATTGACCAAACCTTGTGTAAGGCCTGGAAGCTCCTCGCCCATATCTTCGTAAAGGTCGCGCACCTGCGGAACCACTGCGAACATCATAAAGAGAAGCACGGCGATAATCACTACGAGAATAATGGCTGGGTAAACGAGAGCGCCACGGATTTTACCAAGCATCGCAGCATCTTTTTCCTCTTGGTCGGCAAGACGTTTAAGCGCGATATCAAGGGTACCTGATTTTTCACCGGCCTGAATGAGCGCGAGATAAACGCCATTGAAAACATTTGGGTGAGCCGAGAAAGCTTCGTAGAGGCTTTTACCAGATTCGGTAGCAGCGAGAATTTCTTCGCCAACGGCTTTCATACCTTTGTTTTCGGTTTGCTCGGTAACGGTTCTGAGCGAAGCTGAAAGTGGAAGCCCAGCGCCAATAAGTGTGGCGAGCTGACGAGTAAACATAATGTGGTCTTTGGTGGTGATACGGTTGTTGAACTTAGTAAACGGGTTGGTTGTTCCCTCTTCTACGATGGAATCTGGAATTAAATCTTGCTGGACTAAAAGACGGCCGGCAAGACGTTCGCTATCAGCCTGAATACTACCTTTGACTTGTTTTCCGGTAGCTTTTTCTCTGGCGCGATAGTTATAACGTTTCATCTAGCCCCTCGTGTACCGGTTAAGTTCGTTAATATCAATGGCATAGTCGCAGGCAGATTCATAGGAAATAATGCCAGCTTGGACTAACCTTGCGAGATCATGATCCATCGTCTGCATACCTTGGCCAGCGCCGGTTTGAATAACGTTGTCTAGTTGATAAGTTTTCCCCTCACGAATAAGCGAACGCACGGCAGAGTTTGCTACCATAATTTCGGCAGCTGGCACCCGGCCACCGCCGATAGCAGGAACGAGTCTTTGGGCCAAAATGGCTTGTAGCATATTAGAAAGCTGTGAACGGATTTGCGGTTGCTGGTGGGCTGGGAAAACGTCGATCATACGATCCACCGATTGGGCAGCCGAATTAGTGTGGAGAGTGGCAAAAACGAGGTGGCCGGTCTCTGCAATAGTAATCGCCGCCTGAATGGTTTCAAGATCACGCATCTCACCAATTAGCACTACATCTGGATCTTCACGAAGCACCGAACGCAGTGCTGCCGAAAAGCTAAATGTATCGTAATGCACTTCCCTTTGCACGATTACTGCACGCTTGGAAGTGTGGGTAAACTCAATTGGGTCTTCAATAGTAATAATGTGAACAGCTTTTTCTTGATTAATTTTGTCGATTAAAGCAGCGAGAGTGGTAGATTTACCAGAACCGGTAGGGCCGGTAACCAAAACTAAACCTCTTGGAAAATCAGCAAAAGTGCTGACAATATTTGGCATACCGAGTTCGTTAATTGGGCGAATTTGGTTTGGAATTAAGCGAAACGACGCTGCCATTTTACCACGTTCGTGAAAAGCATTGACGCGAAAACGTGCTACATCGCCAAAGGCGAATGAATAGTCAAATTCTTTGTCTTTTAAGTAAATTTTTCTTTGTTCTTCATCTAAAGTTGCAAAAATCACTTCTTGAAGCATTGCAGAATTAAGTGGTGGAAGCCCAGCAATTGGCACCAAAGAACCATCAATCCTAAGAATTGGAGCCATTCCATATTGAAGATGTAAATCTGATGCATTACGACGAATACATTCTTCTAGGAGAAGTTCGATTCTTAAATTGTTGCTTTGCCCATTATTTTGCATAACTTTATTTTACCATAACCTTTATTTTATTACGAAATATCTGATGCCACACGGTTGACCTCCTCAATTGATGTGATGCCAGCTAGAACCTTCAAAATACCATCTTGGCGCATCGTAATAGTGCCTTTGTCTTTGGCAAGGCGCATAATTTCAGCAGCAGTGGAGTGATTTACAATCATCTTTTGAATATCTTCATCTACTACGATAGTTTCATAAAGACCAGCACGGCCAGTATAACCACCTGGGGTTTCTTTGGTGTCGCGGCCTTTGGCTAACATATAATGGTCATCATTTTTGACCGGCAAACCTGGGTAGCCTAAATCTTCGCTAACAGAATCTACTTCCCCACTGGTTTTTGGCAACAAATCACCAACAATGGAGTTGATGCTTTCGGTTTCGATATCGGAAGATTTATAAAGATCGCGTTTTTCAGTGACACGACGAACAAGCCGCTGCCCAATCACCACGTTCAAAGTAGATGCAAGAAGGAATGGTTCGATACCCATATCAAGAAGACGTGGCAAAATACCGGCAGCCGAGTTGGTGTGAAGCGTAGAAAACACTAGGTGGCCGGTAAGAGCTGCCTGCACTGCAAGCTGGGCAGTTTCGGAGTCACGAATCTCACCTACCATTACTACGTCAGGGTCCTGACGAAGAATACTTCTTAAACCCGATGCAAAGGTAAGCCCGGCGTCCACATTAACCTGAATTTGGTTAATGCCATCCATTTTGTACTCAACTGGGTCTTCCAAAGTGACAATGTTAATTTCCTCAGATTTAATTTCCTGAATTAAAGCATAGAGAGTAGTAGATTTACCAGAACCAGTAGGACCAGAAGTTAGAATCATACCATTCGGTTTTTTGATGCCTTCGAGAACATCTCTTAGAGCGTGGCCGGCCATACCCATTTTGTGAATATCCATGGATACACCTTTTTTATCCAAAAGACGAATCACCACCTGCTCACCCCAAGTAACTGGCGATGTGGCGATACGAAGATCTACTTCTTTATCTTCTACCAAAACTGTAAATTGACCGTCTTGCGGAATACGATGTTCGTCGATTTTGAGGTTGGCTAAAATTTTTATACGGGACACGAGAGCTGGTGCAACAACTTTTGGAAGGTCCATAATTTTTCTTAAAACACCATCGATACGACAACGAATAATTAATGAATCTTCCAAAGGTTCGATGTGAATATCAGAAGATTTGGTTTTTACTGCATAGCTCAAAATTGTAGTTAGAGCTTTTGAAATTGGCGAGTCTTGAACAATTGTTTTAACGTCTGCAACAACAGCTTTTTCGGCAATTTCTTCATTGGTATCTTTGACAGCTTCTTTAACGGTAGTAAAATCACCATGGTTTTTCTCGAGCATTTCCTTGATGCCACGTTCAGATGACATCCACACGCGAACTGGTTGATTGATAAGATTAGAAATGTAGTCTGTGGCCTGAACGTTAGTCACATCGGCCATTGCGATATTTAACATTCCATCTTTTTCGCCAAGTGGAATCACCATAAAACGGGCTTGGGTTTCGTATGGAATTTTGACCAAAATATCTTGGTCGATCATAATGTTTTTGAGCTCTACATATGGCACGCCGATAATGAGCGCGGTAGCATGAGAAACCATGTCGCCAGTGATAGCGTGTTCTTCAATCAATTTATCTAGAATTGGGCCACCATCGGTAGAATTTCTAGCATTATTAGCCAAGGTAGGATCAACTAGACCTTCGGCAAGAAGTAGGTCTAGAATTCTAGTTTCGGCTTCCTTGGTTAAAACGGCCATTAGTTCCCTCCATCTAAACAGCTACCGTTAATATCATAGTTAGTACAGTCGATATAGACTTCCACAGTAGGATTAACTGCACGGTAATTGAAAATCTCTGGGTTTGGTTCTGATACAGTATTGTCCACTGCAGTGGAAAGAGTTTTAATTACGACAGGAGCTGGGTCTTTTAGAAAAACTCCGCCAACGACAAAATATGCCAAAATTACACCTATGATGGCAGTAATAACAGCAGTAGCAAGATCTTTTTTCATTATTTTCTACCTCCTGCGCTAATTGATTTATCGGTGACTACGAGTGTGGACGGAGTCATATAGTAAGCCGAAGCAGTGGCTTTGAGATCGATAGAACCGTTGCTACTCCAATCGATAGTGGCACGGTCAACATTGAAATTGCGGATGGAAAGTTCTAGATTATTAAGCAGGCGATGGACTATGTCTGTGCCACCTTCAAGAGCTAAGTGAACTGAAATGGTGTAAAGATTGTTACCAAATGGCGCGCCGTCGGTTTCGTCGGTTGGGCTAAGAGATTGAAGCGTAGCACCAGAAATGTTGAAGATTTTATCTACGCTAGCAAGAAGGGCTTCTTCGTTTTTGAAGGCTGGAAGAGCATCTGGAATTACGCGAAGCGAAGAACAAGTTTTGATAAGTCCTACTGCAGCAGCTACTTCTTCTTCATTTTCGGCATTACTATATGCTGCTTCTAGTTCTTGGTAAGTGTAGTTCTTGCCGGTGGCAGGGTTGATACAACCAGCATCATTTTCGTTTGGAACGCTTGCCAAAGCTTCGTTTGAAGCAATGTTGTTAAGAATGTTGGAACGCAAAGTATTTGGCACGGCAGATACGTTGACGTTGTTTGGTGAACATTTTTTGAGTTCGTCGTCGCTATAAACTTGGCCAGATGGCTTGCTACAAATACCGATGTTTTTGATGGCATCTGAAAAACTGGTGATTGATTGATCTTGGGCTACAATAACACTGGCGCTAAAAGAAATCTTGTTGATAGAATTGATTACCACTGCGATAGCTGCACCAAGGAAAACCGAAGCGCCCAAAACTGCAAAAATCATATATTGCTGCGCTTTGGAAATTTGAGCACGCTTGCTATCTGGATTTTCTTTTTTCGGCATTACCATGCTTCCTCCTGTACTTCAATTGTTTTCTCAACTTCAGGTTCAGGCTCAGTTTCAGGTTGGGTGTTGGTGTCGCTGCTGGTGCCACCATTGGTTGGCGTGGTGATACATTCGGTATCGTTTTGAGCACAGTCGGTAGCGCGTTCGGCAAAGATACTTTGAATTTGAGAATAGGAATCGGTTACGTTGCGACGGCCAGCTGGTGGAAGCGCAAGCATATGATGATTATTGAAATTAAATACTTCTGGTGCAAAAGTGATTACGGCAGAAAATCTGAGCACTAATTCTTCGTCGGCATTACGGCCGTTTGATGAATCTTCAATGGAAATGCCACCGTTCCCTTCTGCGTCGGCTGGTGGAACAAGCAAACAAGATTCGTTGGTGGTAGTCCAAGTGATGGTGCCATTGTCTTTTTCGGTGCCGCTATAGGTAATACATGAACTATTGAAATGTGGAATGTTGTGAATGGTGCCACTTAGGTCCATATACGCTTCGTTGTCTGATGGATTAGATTTGTACCATTCGGCGTATTGTGGGGTGCGCCAAATTTTAACAACTCTTTGGCCATTGTAATCTTCGGTTTGATAATCGGTATTTCTTGGTGCGATAAGTATGTCTTCTTCTGATAGTAGTTCGGTGTCAGATAAATTATTTTCGGTAGTTAGAATATTTTCTTCTACCTCTTCTTCTACTTCCTCAGCAGATGGGTCGCAGCCTTCTCCGTCAATTAGCCAATAAGCATAGTAGCCTCTTTCTGGGTCTCTAAAGGTAGAGCCATCAGTGTTTGACTCAACGATACAGTAAGCTGGAATAACTTGATCATTTTTGTCTACGTATTCGCCATAATCGTAGCGAAGATATTGCATTGATTTTTTGAAGGAATCCAAAACTTTGTAATCAATTTTTGGTTCGGTGCCAGCGTTAGCTTGAGCTTCAAAAGTGAAAGTTGGAGATTCATCAGCAAGATTTACAGAAAGTTCGGAAATATTAATGTAGTCATCGCCGGTTGGGATGATAGCAGAAAGAATGTTGAAAGTTCTTGACATCATCTTTTTGTTGTCGGTGATAAGGCTGATATTTTTGAGCTGATCTCTAATGGTAAGAAAATCAGAAAGGTCTGAATAATCGGCAATTTTCTTTTGAAGAGCCTCAATGGTGTTTTGTTTGGCAGTGATAAAACCTTGTTGGCCACCGGCGATAGAAAGGAAAATCAACATCACAACAAGGCTAGATGCAGACACTACAATGCAGAGGAAAAATACAAAATTACGGAATTTGAGAGCTTTGATGAAATCGTCTTTGATGTCTGGGACCAAGTTAATTTCTTTTTCTCTTCTTGGCTCCGCGGCAACTTTGGCCGGACTACCCGCTTTATTGAATAGGCTGTCCAGCTTAAAATTCTTAATGCTATCTAAGACACTCATCAGTCATTACTCCTTTCGGACAAACCAATTACCACTGCAAATTCTGAAGCTACTGGAAGGAGTGCGTGTTGCTGCTCTGGCGTGGTACGAACTAGCTGCCACGGGTTACCTTTCATAGTAGGAATGTTGGTTTTAGCTTCGATGTATTCTGGGAAAAGTGGAATCATACTAGCATAGCCAGAAAGCACGATGCCACCAACTTTACCGTTCAAATATTTAGTCTGGAAGAAACGCACAGATTTAGCAAGTTCAGATGCGTAAGTATCTAGAGATGGGTTTAAAATTTTGAAAACTTGGCCTTCGACTTTGTCTTCAGCGAGACCAAATTTAAGAATAAACTGGCGAGCTTGTTCTTCTTTGACGCCGAGACCATTAACTACGGCTGAAACGAGCTGACCGAAACCACCTGGAATAGAACGTACCAAGCGAGGTTTGCCCTGATAGACGATTACAAGGTCGGTAGATTTTTCACCAAAATCTACGATGAGGTTAGCGTCAATCGAGCCCGGAATGGCTAAGCTCCTAGCCATGGCAAGTGGCTCTGGCTCCATTGCAATAACATTGAGGCCAGTTTTTTCGATGGTTTCTAGCACATCTTCGGCATATTCCCTAGCTACGGAACTTACCAAAACTTCGGTTTTCATAGGGTCGTTAGGGCTTGGGCCTAAAACTACATAGTCTGCCTTGGCATCAGACATTGGCATTGGGACGTATTTATCAATTTCGTACTGAAAAACTTTGTTTAGCTCTTTTTCTGGAAGAGTATCTACCTCTACGATGGAAGTAAAAGTTTTGGAGGCAGGAAGACCTACGGCTACAGATTTGGTTTTGATGCCGGCTTGTTCAACTGCACCCATAATAGCTTCGCCAAGGTGTTTTTTGCCAAGCTCGGAAGTGTCTGCTGTGAGTTTTTGTTCAATTGGAACGTAAGCATAGCGAACAAGAGCCCAGCCGTTTCGATTATCTCCGGCGAGCTGAATAATACGCATCGAGTTTGTGCCGATATCTAACGAAAAGAAATCGCCCACGCCATGCAATAAATTCATAACTTAATTATATATGGTTATGCTTTATTTTGCAAGGCGTAAATGGTAAAATCTCTCCCGATTTCCGTGCTTGCCTTTTTGCTCGTTGTCGTGTTTATTTACGATGACAAAACCATTAAATTTTAGCCATTGTTCAAATTTTTTGATCAAGTTTCTTCTGACGGTTTCATTTTTGACAACGCCATCTGTTAAATCTTTGGGTTCGGCTTCAAACTGAGGTTTTAGCATCACCAAAAATTCGGTATTTTTGTTTGCTAAATTATCTTTGGCATAGCTTAAAATCTTAGTTAGAGAGATGAATGATACATCGGCCAAAACAACGTCCGGGGGAGCTATGAACAGTCCCTCCGAGATAGCGCTCCGGGCCGCTAGGCCAAGTCTTACTATCTCGGATGAACTGTTCATAGCTCTTACGTTAAATATATCTGTTTTTTCATACAACTCTACCCGAGGGTTGTCGCGAAGTGGGGATTTCATTTGCCCTGTTCCCTTCTCCACGGCGATGACTTTTTTGGCACCTTGATCTAAGGCATATTGAGTGAAACCACCGGTAGATGAACCGATGTCTAAAACAACTTTGTCTTTGAACACAAAATTGAAGGCACCAGTAGCGCCTTCAATTTTGTAGTAACCTCTATTTTTTACGCTCTCTGTATTCATAGGTTTCTGTATCTACCGAAACGATGTCGCCTTCTTTAATGAAAGCTGGAACTTTAATCACTACACCGGTTTCTAGTTTGGCGTCTTTCATTACAGAGCTAGTAGTATCGCCTTTTACTACAGATTCGGTATAGGTAACGGTGAGCCAAAGATTTTTAGGAAGTTGCAAGTTGATTGGAGTGCCGTTGTAAAATTGGATTTCCATTTCGTCGCCTTCCTTCATAAAATCCTCTGAGTCGCCTACCATATCTTTAGCGAGTTCGTATTGCTCGAAAGATTCTGGATCCATAAAGTAAAACTTTTCATCATCTTTGTAGAGATATTGCACTTTTCTGGTAGTAACTTCGGCTGGCTCAATTTTTTCTTGACCTTTGAAAGTCTTTGGAAGAAGTGCCCCGGTGATCAAATTTTTTACTTTTACGTTGACGATGGAACCGCCACGACCCATAACTTTTTGTGAGTATTCTACCACCTTATACGGCTGGCCGTCTAAAGTGATAAGAGTATTTTTCTTTAGATCTGTTGGTCCGTACATTTTAACTCCTTAGTTATTAGAAACGAATGGCAAAAGTGCTAGATGGCGAGCGCGCTTAATTGCGACCGCTAACTGGCGCTGTTGCTTGGCAGATAAACCAGTTTTTGCAATTGGTTCGATTCGGCCATAAGCGTCGATATAGCGAGCCAAAGTTTTGGCATCACGATAATCGAAATAAAGATTCTTGTCGTTCTTAAATTTTTTCATTTATACTATCCTTCCTTTTATTAGAATGGGATTTCTGATAAATCCACTTCGCCTTCTGGGATGTCAGTTGGGATGTCTACTGAGGCCTCGTCGGCTCCGGCTTCGCTAGCTGATGACCCACGGGATGCAGGGTTGCTGCCGATGAAGTTGAAATCTTCGGCTACAACTTCGGTGCGAGAGCGCTTGACGCCATCTTTGCCTTCAAAACTTCTTTGGGAAAGACGACCGGAAACAAGCACGCTGCTACCTTTTTTGGCGTAGTTTGAAATGACTTCGCCGAGTTTGCCCCAAGCAACACAGTCAATGTAAGATACATCTTCTTTGTTTTCGCCATCAGCGCCTTTGTAGGTGCGGTTAACGGCTACTGAAAATGAACAAACATTGGTACCATTAGTGGTGGTTCTGAGTTCCGGATCTCTGGTGAGATTACCAGTGATAATTGCTTTACTAAAACCGCGCATAAATTATTCCTCCTTTGATTCTTTTTCTTCTTCTGGCTCTTCGCCTTCTGCTGCCTTGTTCTCTAAATATTTTACTCTCCTTGGATCGGCTTTGACGAGAAGATAACGAATTACTTCGTCAGTGATACCGAGAGTGCTAGAGATTTTGGCTGGAGCTTCGGCTGGGAGCTCTACATCCATGAAGTAGTAGATTGCATATTCGTTGCCGTTAATTGGGTAGGCAAGACGCTTTTTGCCATCTGGTTCTTCTTTGGTGATTTTACCACCATTAGCTTTGATAAGTTTTTTGACCTTATCAAGAGCTGGATCTAGGTTCATCTCGAGATCGGGATGAAAGAGTATAGAAAGTTCGTATGCTTTCATAAGACTCCTTTGGTTAAAGCAAACGCAGGTGGAAGTTGCTCTTGCTACTCCCAGTGGCCCGTTTGCTGAGCTAATATTATGTTTATATTATAGCACAGATTTTTGTTATTGACAAGGTACGGATAGTATAAAATGAAGCGTGGGTTGACTCTTAGTAGCCCACGCGTTAAAAAAGTAGCACGGGTAGAATCAAAAAACAACCCCCTGCCCTATAATTTTTTGGCATAAGTGTTTTTGCCTCTGTTATTTTGGGGTTAATGCTTCTGGTAAAAGTAAGCCTAGGCGGAATAGATTCACAAAAAACCTGCGGTTAATGCCGCAGGTTTTTGTTTCCCTATCCTATGCCAATGGGTTTGGTGGGGTTTGGTCTTGGTCTTTTGGAGTAATCGGATTGACTGGAGCCGAGAAACCAGCTGGAGTGATTGGAGACTCAGGGTTAGCTTGAGTCTGTGGTTCTGCTGGAGTTTCTGAAGGCTGTGGAGCAATCGGATTGACTGGAGCTGATGGAGCCTCAGGAGCCGATGGAGCCTCTGGTGCAACTGGGGCCTCAGGAGCAGCTGGGGTTTCAGGTGCAATTGGGTTAATCGGTGCTTGTGGCTCGGTTGGCTCGGTTGGAGCAATTGGAGCGATTGGAGCGATTGAACCAGCACCACCTTCTGGGCCAGAAACTGCACTTTTAACAGTTTTGAGAGTTTTGCGAGTGCGATAGAAGTAGAACCCGCCAGCACCAATACCGAGAATGATAATTACTGCTATAGTGATTTCGACCGGACCGGTTTTAACAATTTCACTTGGCGTGTCTGGTACTACAGGAGGGGTTGGAGTACAATCTTCCCCTTCGATTACAATTTTGACGCTAGAAGTTTTGTTGCCATCAGTAGTAGAAACGGTGACGGAATTTTCGAGTTCGCCACCACATTTTTGGTCATCATTAACTTTGGCTTTATAAGTAACTTCTGCCCAACCACTACCACCGGCATAATCGCCGATATTCATACCGTTTTCGGTGATGATATCGTCATTGACGGCTTTACCTTCGGTAAGGTTGTTATTATAAAGCATCGCGCTGCCTGGAACGTAGGTTAAACCTTCTGGTAGAGTATCGCGCACTACTACATTTAGTTGGTCCATCGTGCCGGTGTTGTCATAGCGAACTTTGAAGGTGATTTCATCGCCAGCTTTGAAACTCTGCTGATCCGAAATGATAGATTTTTGAACGCTAAAGCCTGGGGCATCAGCAAAGATATTATAAGTGATGTAGCCAGCATATTGGTTACAACCTGGCAAAATGCCGGAGAATTGATTGTAGCCTAAGAGTGCACCTTCACCAAATAAATAGTCTGGACCAATGTTTTGGCCATTTAATTCACCGCCGTTATGAATAATAGCAGTGCCTGGCACGTAGCGAAGATAGAGATCTTCGTTGGCGGTCATATAAGCACCATCCCAAACTGCTAGTGGGTCAGTATCGTTGGCAAATACAGTACCGGTAACGGTAGCTTTTTCGCCTTTTTTGACGGTGGCTGGAAAGCTAGACTTTACAGCTGCGCCATCAGCAATACCAATAGCGGTTTTGCCAATTTCGTGACCGTCTGCGTTGTTATGATAATAAATATATACTTCGTAAGTATGGCCAGCCTCGAGAGTTACCTGATCACCATAGGTATCGTGATCGTTAATTTCGCGAATACGAACGAAGTCACGCTCATCGCCAATCCCAGGGTTATCGGTAATAGAGTTGAACGTAGCATAGGTAGCTGGGTTATCCCAGGTAAAGAGTTTGCGCTCTGGGCCCCAAGGAGTTTCTACTTCCCCCGCAGCTGAAACTGGCGCAATGTTTGCAAATGGCAAAATCGCGAGAAACGCTGCTGCTAATATTCTTGTGAGTTTTTTCATTTTAGAAATTCCCTTCCGCGACTCTAGATTCTTCCTGAGAATCGCTATTATTATCTCCGCCCACGTCGTTATGTTCCTGCGCTGACTCTTGAGCTTGGTTGCCGGAGTTGTCTTGCTGCTGACCTTGCTCGGTGGCGGCTTCATCGTGGTAAGCGTTTTCGCCGGCCATTTGACCGTCGCTTTGATCTTCGCCACCACTCAAACGTTCGCCCTCATTGCTAGCGCCTGGCGCGGTAATACCGCTATCAGCGAACCCGTTATCTGCTACGCCGTTATTCTCGCTGGAAGAACCTGGTGTGGCTTGATTATCATCTACATAACCTTGGTTGCCATCATTGATATTGCTAATATCTGGAACGGCTGGGTTGGTGACGATGGTTTGTTTATAATTGTTGCCCGTGTGAGGGTCGCCAGATTTGCCCCATTTCTTTGGAGTTGGAGTTGGAGTTGGGGTTGGGGTTGGTGTTGGGGTTGGTGTTGGGGTTGGAGTGCTCGGCCCGCCACCTTGAATGACTTGGCTAATGCCGCCGCCACTTCTGACAATTTGATCTACTGGTTTAGTTGAATCAATTTTTTGCACGCCTGCTGGGGCCTTCTCATAATTTGGCTGGTAGCCACATTGCATATTGAGATCAAGCATCTTAACTGTCTTGGTAGAGCCATCAGCATTTTTGAGTGTGCGATAAATATCTACTTGTGGAGCTTTGTTTCTCTTTTTGGTATCGTAACCCAAGTGGAGTTCATCTGGCGTGAAGGCGCCGTCCCCGTTCTCATCTACGAAGTAAACGTAGTTGGTTTCCTCGGTGTCATTTTCTAGATAAAACTTAAATTCAGTGTTTTCGCCATCGTTCAAAACCTGATCAAATTTTTCTAAGATTTTCTTTTGTAAATCGCCACCACCGTCTTGGTCAAATTTATCATCGATTTGAACCATATTTAGGTCTTTAATACCAAGCTCGGTTTTCTCTTCGTCCGTGAAGATGTTGTAAGCATAAGAAGCAAGAGCCTCTGGCTCTTTTTCGGCCATACGTAAAATATCTACCGTGGCTTTCTCGCGATCTTCATAATGGTCCGAATAATTATAGCCATAAGCGTTATAGGCTTCCTTATTGTCGCGATCAGCATATTCGTGATAATCGTATCTCACGCCGTGGATAGTTTCACCAGAATATTCAGTGGTTTCAATAATATCTTCGGCGTCTAGGTCGTCGGTTGGTTCCACCTCATCTGGAACTTCAACCATCGCCTCAACAGTTGGGCGGGTTGGCTCAACTGGTGCGGGTGCCTCGGTGGTTTTGCCAGATTTAGTCATGGCGATAGAAGCGACAAGAATACCTGCGCTAGCCAATGCAATAGCGGCAGCACCAGCAACTTTAATTCTGAAGGCTTTGTTTTCTTTGAGTTTTTCTACCAAAGCAGCTGGACCAGATTTTTTCTCGACTGTATCTTCTACTTTGGTTTCGGTGACTGGTTCTACGTCTTCACCAAGAGCGTGAAGTTTTTCTAGAAGTTCGGCCCTTCTTGCTTCTAGCTCTTTCATCCTCTCATTGTCTTCAAAAGCCTCGTGGCCACGAGGTTGTTCTTCGGCGCGGACTCTCTCCGCCTCCTCTGGTGACATTCCGTTGTCTCTTGGAGTGATGTCGATTAGTTTTAATTCTTCACTCATCTTGCACCCCCTTCGTCAAAATCTTTTTTGAATTCTAAGATGGCGTTCTTGATGACTTCTTCTAGATTGATATTATATTTTGCGAAGAAATCGTCGATCGCATCTTCGGTGGCACCTTCGTCTAGAATTTTTTCTAGTTCGGCACCTTGTTCCTCGGTGAGGCTACCAACGATGGCTTTGGTGATTTGATGATCTAATTTTTGCATCAAATCAGCTTTTGACATAGCTGGGTTCTCTTTTAATAGAGCGTCAGCGGCTTCGGACAAAACCGCTTCGTCCACGAGATATTTATTCATAATGTATGTACCTTTCTTGTTATAAGATTATCATAACCTTAATAAAAAAGTCAAGTTTTGGTTTTTTGGGGTGTTAAAAAACCGAACGGGGTGTTCGGTTTTTTAATGGCTAGTTTTTGTTTTAATCTGTTGTCGTTACATTGGTTTCCTTTCTTTTGGTTTTGGCTTTGGCGGCTTTAGACTACACATAGTACAGATAGTATGATGTTGTATACGATGCTGTAATATAAGGGGTCTATTCGATAAAGTGCGAGTTCCATAACTTAGTTTCCTTTAGAGATATTCGGTTTAGGCGGCTACGGTATCTTTGAGTATCTCTAACGTGGTGACGCCAATCTTCTTGGCTTTGATCCGGTCAATTTTTTCTCTGGTTTCTTTGGTGATTACTTTGTCCGGATTAACGTATTCTCCTTCCTGTTTTTCGTTCCCTCCGTAGATGGCAAAGTCTACGTCGATGTCGTCTTTCCAGTCTGAGTCTTCTACTTTGCCACTGTTGGGAACGTTAAATGTTGATATTTTGTTTGGGTTTGCCGCCATGTTTGCTCCTTTTTGTTTTTTGTGTTTTTATTTTTGTTTGTTAGGGCTTGTTTTTTGTTTGTTTTATTTCCTAACTTAATTTCAGTATAGCACACATGGTTAAATTTGTCAATACCTTTTATGCTTTTACAGAGAACAAATAGCACTTTTCGGAGCCGCGTCGCTCGCTCCCATCGCCATGGGGCTCGCGCGCTTATACTCGCGCTGCCGCGCTCCGTAATCTCCTCAAAGTGCTATTTTGTTCTCTCTAAAGAGATAGTGACGTTTTCGCCGTTTATTTTGGCGATTTCATCGTATGCGTAGTTACCGTTGTCGATTTCGTCGGCTAAGACTTCGGTTTTGACGAGGTCTATGTAGTTTTCTGGGATTTTGGCGGTGAGAGATAGTTTGATGTGATCATCCATATTGAGCCCAGCTTTTTTGCGCGCGCTTTGGATGGCGCGAATAAGGTCTCTGGCGTAGCCTTCTTCTTTTAGTTCCTTGGTTAGGGTTTTGTCTAACTTTAGTGCATCGCCTTGTTCAACTTTTTTAACATTGACTTCTTCCCTGATAATCTGCTCATAGAAGTCATCTAGCTTGTCGCCTGAGTAAGTAAGTGATGCAAGCGGCTGGCGAACTTTGATCTGTTCTTCGGTGTCGGACTTTTGCATCCTTAATGCGAGACCTTCGGTGATAATCTCGCGGGCGCGAGCCATATTGTCTAGGACTTCCTGGTTAATCTCGCCGGCTTCTGGCCAAGCCTGAAGGTGAATAGAATCAGAAGCGCCCGTCATTTTTTGGTAAAGCTCCTCGGCGAGGAATGGCGTAAATGGCGCTAAGAGATGTGCTAGATAAACTAAGATATAATATAGAGTGCCGTAGGCTTCCATTTTGTCTTTTTGATTGTCATTTCCCTTGAAACGACGACGAGAACGGCGAACGTGCCAGTTGGAAAGGTCGTCTATGAATAATAAAACGTTGTCTAGGGCCTTTGGCAGGTTGTATTCTTCCATACCGGCGGTGATTTCGTTTCTTAGCTCATATATGCGAGAAATAATCCATTGATCCAATAGATTTGTTGGGAATGCATCTTTCTCGGAACGCTCCCTCGGGCCCGTTTGCCTTCGGCAATTCGCGTCCCAAGGGGCGAGCGTCACGGGCCTCGGTCGCTCCGTAAATGGCCCGTCGCCATTTATGCTCCGAGAAAAAGCATTCCCCAACAAATCTTCCGAATCGATGCCGTCGATTTCGGCGTAGGTGGTGAAGAAGTCGTAAACGTTCCAAATCATGGCGAGTTTGCGATTGACATCGGAAACATCTTTGTCTAGCATCGCAAAATCTTCGCCTGCCATTACAGGGGAGCTTAGGAGCAAAAATCTGTAGGCGTCGGCAGAATATTGGTCCATCAAAACGTTTGGGTCGGTGTAGTTGCCAAGAGATTTGCTCATCTTGCGACCGTCATTCCCGGCTAAGGTGCCAGTAGTAATAACGTTTTTGTAGGCGTTTTTGCCGAAGAGTGCAGTATTAACCACATGAACATAGTAGAACCAAGCGCGAACCTGCCCAACGTATTCTACGATAAAATCGGCTGGGTAATTCTTTTCAAATTTTTCTTTGTTTTCGAATGGGTAGTGAAGCTGGGCAAAAGGCATAGAACCAGATTCAAACCAGCAGTCTAGGACCTTTTCGATGCGCTTGAAATGCTCGCCATCGATATCGAATTCGATCTCGTCTACCCATGGGCGATGATAATCTTCAAGTTCTACACCTGATAGCTCTTTTAGCTCCTCGTAACTTCCGATGACTTTGACCGAGCCTTTGTCGCCCTTCCAAACTGGCATGGCGGTGGCCCAGAAGCGGTCGCGACTTAAATTCCAATCTGGCGCGGCTTCGATGTTTTTGGCAAAACGGCCATGTTTGAGGTAATCTGGGAACCAATTGATGTTTTCGTTTTCTTCTAGCATCAATTCCTTTTGACCTTCTACGTCAAAGAACCAAGATGGAAAAGCACGATACATGATACGCTCTTTGGAACGTGGGTTGAACGGATACTCGTGCTGAATGTATTCAATTTTATAGACAATTTTGGCGGCTTCGAGGCATTTGGCGATAAATTTGTTGGCTGCCCAAATTTGAATACCGTTTTCGTCGGTGTCGCGAACGCCGAGATTGTGTAATTTTTCTGCGTATTCTTCGGTGTAGTAGCCGTTTTCATCTAGAGTATCTATAAAATCAATTTCATCTTGATGTTTTAGATAGAGTGCGTAATCGTCTTCACCATAAGCTGGGGCGATATGGACGATGCCGGTGCCTTCTTCGCTACCAACAAAATCAGCTGCAAAAACTTTGCACTTGGTGCCATCAAGAGATTCATACTCTAGACCTTCTAGGTCTTTGCCCTTTATAATCTTCTCTGGTTTTGCTGAGCCAAAAATTTGTTCAGCGCGCTTTTTGGCTACAACTAGGTTTTCGCCGTCTATATTATATATACCGTATTCGAGCTTGTCGGAAACGGCAAGAGCGCGATTAGCCATCAAGGTCCAAGGGGTGGTAGTCCAGGCGAGCAGGCAAAAATCTTTGGTTTTGAATTTAACGTAGGCAGATGGGTCGGTGACGGTCTGATAAGCGTCGTTGTCCATAGTGACTTCGGCTTTTGATACAGGGGTAGCAAACTTGGTGTCATACATCAAAACCTTGCGGCCTTCGTAGATTTTACCGGCTTCGTATAACTTTTTGAAAGCCCACCAAACGGACTCCATAAAATCTTTGTTCATAGTGCGGTAAGGATGATCAAAATCTACCCAGCGGCCACAACGATCGATGGTAGAGCGCCATTCTTCGGAATTGGCCACCATAGATTCACGAGCTTTGATAATATAATCTTCGAGACTCCATTTGGTGCCGATTTCGCGACGGTCGGTGATGCCGAGCTGTTTTTCTACGAAGTTTTCGGCAGGGAGGCCGTGACAATCCCATCCCCAACGTCTTTCTACCCGATAACCCTGCATGGTCCAGTAGCGCGGGACGGCATCTTTGACAATGGAACTTAAAAGCGTGCCGTGGTGTGGCATACCGGTAATAAACGGTGGGCCATCATAAAAAACGTAAGATTTATCTTCTGGCCTACTCTCAATAGATTTTTCAAAAGTTTTGTTCTTTTTCCACCAATCTATAAGAGCCTTTTCATAATCTAAGGCTTTTCGCCTTTCTCCCGCTCTATATTTCATAGATATAATTATATCATATTTTATCTTAGACGTTTAGAAGTAGGTTTAAAATCCATAACCTAATTATAGCATAAACTTTATGCGTTTTTGTAATACGAAACTTCGTCAAAAAGTGGAAGTGGCAAACCACGCCAAGTGGAAACAGTTTCGCCGTTGGGGCCGAGTGCCATTACGGTAGGATAAATTGTAACATCATAAGATTCACAAAAACCTGGGTCTTCCTCTGGGTTGATGGTTTCAATTTCTTCCCCGGTGCGGCGATAAAAATCTTCTAGCCAATCGGTGACAGTCCTAGAATAATCATACCCTTCTTTAAAAACGCAGACTACTCTCATTTTCTCTTGGCTTTTTGCTCTTTTAGAATATTTTCAAAATCTTCGAGAGTTTTGAATTCGCGGAAAACGCTGGCAAAACGGACATAGGCAACTTCATTGACGTCGGCGAGAACGTCCAAAACGGCTTCGCCGATTTGCTTTGAAGTGATTTGGTCAGTGCCAAGACTATATAATATATCAGTAGCGCGATTGACGACTTCTTCTACTTCTAGTTCGGAATTAAAGAATTTACCCACGCTACGCTTAACGGCCATCAATAATTTATCGCGGTCGTAGATTTCTTTATTGCCACTTCTCTTTAACACGGTGAGATTAGGAAGTTCGATGCGCTCGTAAGTAGTGAAGCGATGACCATCTGATGATTCGCGTCGGCGGCGAATCATCGTGCCATCAACAGTTTCGCGGCTTTCTAGAACTTTGCTATCTCCGATACGAAATTGTTCCATTTGCCCACGCCTTTCTTTTTAGATTAATCTTTTTTCTTCTTGCGGAAACGTTCGCGAAGGGATGGTGGAACGTCCATTTCATCGTCTTCTGACTGAGCTGGAGCTTCTTCGGCTTCGTTTTTGATGGAGTCCCACATATTAGACTTGGCTGGAGTAGCGAAATCTTTGGACTCGGTAGCTGGCTTTTCGGCCTTTTCTTCGGTAACGGTTTCGGTTTCTTCGATTTCGGCAATTGGTTCACCACCAGAGTAATATTCAGAATCAAAACCAGTAGCAACTACAGTAACGATGATTTCGTCTTCTAGCTCTGGGCGGATAGATGCACCAAAGATGATGTTGGCATCTGGTGAAACTGCACCGGTGATAACTTCGGCAGCTTCTTGGATTTCGCTCATAGACATATCGTAGCCACCGGCCACGGAGAAGAGAACGCCACGTGCGCCATCGATTTTAACTTCGATAAGTGGTGATTCAACAGCTTGCTGAGCAGCCATAACAGCACGATTTTCGCCAGAAGCACGGCCGATACCCATAAGAGCAGAGCCAGCGTTTTTCATAATGGCTTTGACATCGGCAAAGTCTAGGTTGATCAAAGAATGCTCAGTAATGAGCTCGGAAATACCTTGAACGCCTTGACGAAGAACATCGTCGGCGATTTTGAAGGTTTCAAGAAGAGGAGTGCGAGGATCGATAGTTTGTAAGAGTCTATCGTTTGGAATAGTGATAAGTGCATCGACATTGCGAGAGAGCTTATCAATAGCAACATCAGCATTGGCACGGCGCTTAGCACCTTCGAATGTGAATGGTTTGGTGGCTACGCCTACGGTAAGAATATCTCTCTTGTGGGCTTCTTCGGCAACAATTGGGCCGGCACCAGAACCAGTACCACCACCAGCACCAATAGTAATAAATACCATATCTGCGCCATCTAGGGCTTTGCCAATTTCTTCTCTGCCCTCTTCGGCAGCTTCACGACCTTTTTCTGGGTCGCCACCGGCACCTAGGCCTTTGCCAATATGAACTTTGGCATCTGCCGTAGAATGATAAAGTGCCTGGGCATCTGTGTTGATTGCTACAAATTCTACGCCGTTAAGACCCACCTCTTTCATACGCTCTATAGCTGAACCACCGGCACCACCAACACCTACAACTTTAATACTTGCTTTGCTTTCCACCACCTCTGAAGGTTTAACTTCTGGCATAATAATCCTCGCTTTTTATGTATTTAGATAAATAATACACCTAAAACGAAAATTTTTCAAGGGTTAAAACTTGGAAAAGATTTTTTTCAAGAAACCTGGACCTTGTTTTTTGGCTTTTTTGGACTTTTTGGCAGACTTTTGAGGGGTGCTGATGGAGTAGGCTTGGTCTTCGGCAGCCATCATAGCTAAACCTACAGCAGCAGCAAATTCTGGACGTTCGACGGCTTCGGACACGCCGGCGAGATTTTGTGGAATACCAATTCTCACAGATGCTTCTAGAGCCTTTTTGGCAAAGAGCTCGATGTCGCGCATTCTAGCGCCACCACCGGTCAAGACAATGCCTTCTGGTAGTCGCTGATCATATTTGGCAGCTTTTAGCTTCTTTCTGATTTCGCCAAAGATTTCTTCTAATCTGGCTTTTACAACAACATCTACTTCTTTTCTTTCGAAATTTCTTTCGTGGCCTTTTTCTTTACCGATTTTGATAACCGGGGACTTTTCACTGTTAAAATCGCCGGTGACAAAACGGGTTTTGATTTCTTCGGCCATATCTGGGTCGATAGCAAGTAAAATCGCAAGGTCATTAGTGATATTGTTAGAGCCAGCTGGCACTACGCCAACATATTGTAAATCGCCTTCTTCGTAAACAGCCACAGAGGTAGTGGCAGCACCCATGTCAATAACAGCAACGCCGTTTTCTTTTTGCTTTTCGGTAAGAACAGCCTTGGCAGCAGCGACGACAGATGGAACCAATCTAGAGGCGGTAACTTCGGCGTGCTCGGTGGCTTTTCTTAAGTTATCACAATTTGAAGTAAGCGCAGAGATCACATTGGCGCGCATTTCTAGCCTGGCGCCACTCATTCCGAGTGGATCTTTGATGCCAGCCTGGCCATCAATAGCATACTCCAGAGGAATTACATCAAGAACATCACGGTTGGCTGGAATACGACCAGTAACAGCGACATCCTCTACGCGGTCTAAGTCATTTTCGTCAATTTCGTGCTCGGTGGTGGCAGCAACAGCAATCATACCTTCGGTTTTGGTAGATAAAATCTGCGAACCATTAATAGAAACATAGGCAGAGCGGACATCGTAGTCGCCCATACGTTCGGCTTCGCCGAGCATAATATCAATAGAGCGAGCAGGACCGTTAAGATTAGCTGGAACGCCTTTTCGCATGCCGGCGTTTTTGCCTTCGTTATAACCATAGACAGCGAGTTTGCCATCTTTCAAAGTGCCGATGACAGCACGGACGTTTTCGGTGCCAACATCAAGACCTGTAACAAAATCAGACTTTGCTTCCATAATTTTATTTTAACACATTATTCTGGTAATGTTAAGATTTCATAACCGTCTTTGGTTACAAGCACCGTGTGCTCGCAGTGGCAAGCAATAGAACCATCTTTCATCTTGGCAGTCCAGTTGTCATCTTTATCTACATAATTGGCAGGCTTTCCGAGACAAGACATTGGCTCAATACAGATGGTATCGCCTTCTTCCAGTTTGTAGCCGTGGCCTTTTTTGCCATAGTTTGGCACCTCTGGGCGATCGTGCATCTTTTTGTCAATGCCGTGACCAACGTAATTTTCGATGACGCCAAGATGGCCTTTTCTTAGAACTTTTTCAACAGCCTGGCTGATATCACCAATGTGAGCGCCGGGTTTGACCTGCTCGATACCTTCATACATAGAAGATTCGGTAACTTTAATCATATTTTTGACGGCTTGGCTTCCCTTGTTCCCTACCAGCATGGTAAAGGCAGAATCGGTGAAAAAACCCTTATAATATATATCTAGGTCAAAACTAACTTTGTCGCCTTCTTCTAATTCGATATCTTTTGGCGCGCCATGAACGAGCTCATCATTAACAGAAATACAAATTGCCCCTGGAAATTCGTCGTCTAGCATATCGTAGGCCACCTTTGCCCCACGTTTTACGATTTCTTTTCTGACCCAGGCATCTATTTCTTTGCCGGTCATACCAGGTTTGACGTGATTTTTGAGGTCTCTTAAGAGCGTGCCTAAGATTTTGCCACCTTCCCTCATGGCGGTGATTTTTTCTTCTAATTCTTTAGGTGTGGAATTTGTGACATTTAGCATCTTATTCTCCGTAGCTTTTTTCGATTTCTTCCCCGTTGACGTCGTCTTTTTGCTCGGTGGCATTAGGGTTTAATTCTTCAACTGTTTTGATCAAACGATTGGTGACGTCTTCTACTGCGCCGACGCCATCTACTTTTTTAACAGGGATGTTGTGCTGTTTTAACTGCTCTAAAATTGGGTAAATATTTTGTTCAAAAATGTCCCAGCGGCGATCGATGGCCTCTTTTGACTTGTCGTCTTCTCTGCCGCGGAGCTCTAGACGCTCGTATAATTCTTCTTTTGGAACTTCTAAGATGATGGCACCTTCGATGTCGTCTCGCATGTGTTCCATTAGCCATTTGGCTTGGTATTCGGTGCGCGGATAGCCATCTAGAATAATGTTAAAACCTTCGGCAGTGGCTTTTTCAATCTGCTCGGTCATTAGTTTGATGACGTCGTCATCTGGAATAAGACCGCCAGCGTTAGTAGTGTCGTTATATTTGCCGGTATCTCTGATAACTTGCCCCACCGAAAACGTACGCCACCCAAAAAATTCAGATAAGGCTTTTGCCTGAGTGCCCTTGCCGGTGCCAGCTAAACCAAATAGTATAATCATAGTCTTATTATAACATAAAAACCCGACGGGTCCTGCCAGGCCTTTTCCTCCCCCAAAAATGACACATGCATTTTTGGGGGTCCCCCTCCAGGCCTGTCACCCGTCGGTGTCTTGTTTATCTCAACCCGAGTTTGATGCGCTCGGTTTTCTCAGCTTTACGAGCTTCTCTAACGATAGCTTTGGCTCTTCTCTCACGCTTAGAGATAGGCTTTGAAAAACGCATCTGGGATTTCTTGAGAGGCATAATACCGCCCTGAAGGACTTTACGATTAAAACGACGAATGATATTTTCGTTTGCCTCACCCTGATCTTTTCTTGTAACTTTTATAGCCATATTGTAGTGTATTATATCACAGAGGGTGGAGTTTGGCAAGGGGTATAATAAAATCACGGAGAACCTCGGACTAGTGAGACTGTAAATTACGGTTTTATCTTATTGGTCCCGCACTTTGACAAGGGAGGACAAGGTGTGTACTTTGCCGAAAGGTAGAGTATGATAATCTTTTGGCGCCAAGGTGCCAAAAGAGCCGCATGAAAGCAAAGCGTGCAAACAAACCACACCTGTAAAAACGTCTACGATTGTTGTATCTTGCGGAGGTTGCCGCCACTCAATCTCTACGCCAGTCTCCGGGAACTACAACAGCGGTACCGCTTGGAGGCAGGGTGTCAACGGCAACTTCTGGTCATCTAATTACTATAGCGCGACGAATATGTACAACATGAACGTCAATGGTACAGGGGTTAACCCCCAGAATAACAACAATCGCAACAACGGCAACTCAGTACGCTGTATTGCCCAGTATTAGAGAGTTTTTCTCTCACGCCCTTTCAAAAAGTGATGGTTTCTTCGAAAACGGCCTATTTGCGGAGACATAGGCCCCAAAAATTAAAATGAGTAATCCCATCCTACTCTATTAAATACATCGATACATACTTTGCCAGCATTATAATGCTTCATCATACCGAGATAAGACACTAAGACATCAGTATCTTTTACTCCCATTTCCACTTTGCGGGCGGCATTGTGAAAGTTCTTCACAATTCTTTTTCCTGGCATTACCACATTATTCCGCACCACATAGCCCAAAAATGGCACGCCTTGCCAGCTTTCTAAGGCCTTGGTTTTGTACGGATTCAAAAACAGCCCTAAACCGTTTAGAAGCGTTTCTATTCTGGTAGCATCGGCCAAAACTTGAGATTTTTCGGATTTTGGGACCACAATACAAAAATCATCCACATAACGCACATAATGTTTGTAACCCAAATCAAAAACAATAAACCTATCTAGGGCATCCAAGTAAATGTTTGAAAAAAATTGCGAAGTGAGATTGCCAATCACAATACCGCATAAGGGCCCAGCGGCAAACAGGCTCTTGTCTAGAGGGACTTTCCGCCAATCTTCATATTCGCCCTGCAAAATTACATTTTTGGTTGGTTCATCGAAAATAACTGCTTTAATAGCGTGGCGAAGCAACTTATAGCGTTTGTCATCTAGATGCCCAGCAAATTGCCGGTCTAGTCCCCACTTTACGCGTTTAAATAAGATGTCTCGCCGAATATGCATAAAATATCCCTTGATATCAAACTTTAAAATCACGGTTTCTCTAGTGTAGTTCCTAGAAACCTTACGAATCTCATCTTTTAAAAGTTGAATGCCATAGGAAGTGCCCATCCCCACGCGGCAGCTACAAGACCTAGGAGATAAGCGTTTTTCCCACCACGGCGATAGTTGCGAAACAATCCAGTGGTGAATAATTCTATCTCTAAATGGTGCAGCAAAAATCTCGCGCACCACTGGTACTTTGACTACATGTACAGCCCCGCGACTGGGCAGATAGGAATAATTCCACAGATCATCTCGCAACCTTATTAAATTTTCCATTAGGTTGGCCTCAAACTTATGGCAATCTTCGGTTTTGCGTTTGCCACCTTTTCTAGCCTCCCTTTCGGCAATAAAAAGCTCAGCAAGCAACATATTCTTGGGATCTTTTAACCACTCTCTCATCTCTAAACTCGACTCTTTTTCAATCAGGCCAAAAAAATCTAGCATAGATCTTTATTAATAACCTTTTCTAAAATCTCAATATTATTACCGGCGGAAGCTAGTGGTACCGCACCCCATTTTCTGGTTTCGCCAAGAATCACGAGGGTGGCTTTAATGCGGCCAGTTTCGGCAAGAATCATCCTGCCAGCTTCTGAAGTGTCATAGGTTCCATTAGAATAATCTGAATAAATCGCCATAATGTTGCGCAAATTCATTAGCATTTCAGTACCAAATATTCGGTAGTTAATAGATTCGTCCTTTAACTTCTCGGATTTTGGTGCGAGTTGGCGAATAATCATTAAAATCTGCTGATAAACCGCTGGCGACATATTTTTGGGTTTTAAAATGTTATGTACTCGCTCCTGTCTAGTCTTTTCAGTTTGACGAAGCATTTGATACTCTTCGTCAGTAATCGGCTCTTTTAAGGGAAAGATGTAAATTCCGTCTAGAGTAACCTCTGGTTCTAAACCTTCTAACTCTTTGTATTGTTTAGTAAACTTGTCGATACCACCAGAGATACTGGCCACAAAGTCGGCTTTTAAGAATCTGTCCTTGTCTATCATGACATTACATTTTCTACCCATCAACTGAGCCAAACGGTGAGCATAGTAAAGTGCAGAAGTATCGAGGGCCTTATAAAAATCCCCGTTTTCGGAACTTTTGTAGAAAATTAGCTGGGTGCGGTTGGTGGCCTCCAGATCTAACACCCTCCGCTTGATACGCTTGACCTCATCTTTAAACTTAGCACGGGCTTCTTGACTAATTTTTTCATCCAAAAATTTGGCGATTTCTTCATCTGTAAATACCTTTTTTAGCTTTTTTCTCACTGGGACGGCGTGCGCCACAATTTCCATCATTTCATTAGGAACATTTTTTACCCCTGGGCTTTTGGCATCTCTCTCCGCCATGGCGTCGAGAGCTGCCAAAAGTGGTGGATCTTCCTTAGTTTTCTTTGAATTCTTATTTTTATTCTTTTCTGTCATGGTGGTTCTTTCCCGGCAAGCTGGGCTTGCCTTAGTCTATTCCGAAGAGGACGTGAGAGAAAAACTCTCTAATACTGGGCAATACAGCGTACTGAGCGGCCGTTGTAGCGATAGTGGTTATTCTGGGGGTAAACCCCTGTACCAGAGACGGCCATGCTGTACACACCCGTCGCGCTATAGTAATTAGATGACCAGAAGTAGCCGCTGACACCCTGCCTCCAAGCGGTACCGCTGTAGTAGTTCCCGGAGACCGGCGTAGAGAGCATCGACTGCATACTATATGGGCTAGTACTAGTGCGGTAGGTGCTTGGGTATTTGGCCTTTAGGGCGTTGTCTAGGGCTTGATATTCACCGCTAGCGCCGCCCGATGGAATTCGCCAGCCCTTTGGGCAGATATCGTAGTCTGCTTTGCTGGTGGTTGGTGGGACATTAGTACCACTACTATCATAGCAGTAGTTGCCGGCAGAAGCAGCACAATAGTTGTAGTAGGTGCCAATCTTGTAGCTACCTGGGCCGATGTTGTAGGTGGTGGTAGCGGTACCAGAGCCGTTTTGCCCTGGGTCTGAGCCGTATTTGTCTATGACGGTATTATAAGTGTAACTAGCGCCTTGGTATGGGCTGAGGCATTGCCAAGCGGAGTTTTTGCTACTGTCACAGGAGCCATCACGCTTAATCATAGCCTGGGTGTAGCTGTTAGTAGTGGTCCAACTGCTGGCGATGCCGGCAGTGGCGTATCTTACGCCGGCGGAGCGGTTGCCGCTCTTAAAGCTAGTAAGGGAGGTAGCGTCTACATTGGTATTAGCGGTGGTGATGCTGTTTCTGTTGGTGTAGGCATCGAAGTTGAGGTTGTCTGCTAGCCAGCAATGGCCATCTTCTAGCTTGCCTACGACATAGTTTTGGTTGTCACGGCTGTCCGTTAAGGTGCCGTATTGGTTGACTGTAACGGCGCTACAAATAGTACTATTGATGTCTTGCATCTGGTAATGGTTGGTGGTGGCATTTTTGGTTTTGCTGGCGGCAGCGTAAGCTTGGTCAAAGGTAGTAGGTGTCCAAACAGCGTAGAGCTTGATATTAGTATTATCTACAGTTGGGTCTAAGAGCATTGTAGCACCAGTGGCATATTCTGTACCGGTACAAACGGTGGCTTGGTTGCTGTAAGTCTTGGTGCTGGTATTGTAAGTGGTAGTGCTATTGACTGTGCCAAGACACCAGCTCTTAAAGGTGTAGGTGCTCCTAGTTGGAGCAGAGCCGGACGTATAGGTAGGATTAACAGTGATACTGGCAGTAGATGTTTCGCTCTGTTGGTTGCCGATTACGGCAGTGTTCACGCCGTCGTAGTAGCTGATATGGTAGGCTACTGGGTTGGCTACGGCAGTAAGGGTGTAAGTGCTACTATAGGTGCCTACTGGCTTGGTGTAGTCTACGCGGGCGCCAAGAGCGATGGTATAAGTGTTGGCGGTAGGGTTGGCAATGGTGGTTTTATCTAGGACACTAGCGGTAGTAGTAGGGGCTGGAAGGTAGTTAGTGTTGACAGTAGAATTAAATTTGCTTGGCTTGTAACCCCATTTATTATTATAAGTGGCTGCTGAGCCGGTAGTGAAGGTGCTCTGGTCTGTAGCAGCAGCAATAGAGTCTAAAGTATCGCCGGTAGTACTATTAGTAAGTTGGCCAGCGTTGTCGTTTGCTTTGATGGTTAGGGTATACCCGGTGTAATTATCAGTTTGAACAGTGAATTTGGCTTCATCTGCCGTGGCACTTGTGGCAAAGGTACCAGTAGCTGATGTTGGAGTAACATCTACACTGGCGTTTTCTTGGCCGGTAGTCATAGTAAGGGTTGGGACTTCTACTACGCCAGCTGTGCCTTCGGCATCATCGGCAGTCTTGGTAATCGGGAAAACACTGGCAAGGGTGAGCAAAACGAGAGCAGTTGAAGCGGTAATGCCGATAATTCTAACATTCTTGCATCTTTTGATGAAGGTGCCACTACACCGTGGCACAATGTTATTGATTTTAAATATATACGGGTTGGAAGTAAAACTTCCAAAACCACGGTGTAGCACTAAATGAATAAATTGAATAATTTTTTGTATGACCCTAGTGGACATTTCGTCTCCTTTATTTTTGTATTTGGTGCTATCTAGCCTCTCTAACTAAAAATGGCACCACGATGGGTGCAATAGTCTGACACTTTTACAAGGTAGATACCGCAAAGTAAACTGCCTAAAACGCATCTGACGCCATCCTGGTGCCATTTTTACGCTTTAGACAAAATACGCGTTGCGATATAAAATATCCTACCCTTATTGTAAAAATATCAAACTATTGCACTTTTATTGTAGCATAAGTAGTTTGAGGCTGTCAAGAAAAAAATAATACATTTTTGATTTTGGCAACAAAAAAATTATGCACTTTCTTGCATATATTCTGAAACAATTTCAATAATCGTTTTGACTAAATCTGGGCAATTTTTAAAAATAACCAATTCATAGAACGTATTTGGGAATTGCCTAATCGCCTCTGCAATAACAGCATGTATAAAAGACTGAGTGACACCAGTGACCCCCTCAAAATCTAGCTCTACCTGTTCATTAGCCGCCAAGGATGGCAGAATATATTCCTCACGTATTTTTTTAGCTATATCTTTATTTTCGCAAAATTCACCCGCTATTTCTTTTATTTTTATTTTTTTCATACGAATTTTATCTCCTTGTATTTTCGTTCTTTCCTTTCACGTATAGATTTACTGTAGCCAACCTTAATTACTTCCATTATCGTGTTGAAAGTTTCCGTATCGTCTAGTGCTATATCTACGCCTACAAGTGTTCCGTCGAACTTTGGCAGGTCTGAATATGCGCTATGTTTATCCTCGAGCGGGTCAGATTTTATTTTTGGAAGCCCTTTTATACGCTTATCATATTTTAATAGTTTATACGCCGCATCCCCACTGTATAAGATAAAGTAATTTCGTGTCATTTTGGATAAATTTTTTACGATAAATAACCCTGCGCCACCATTATCCTCTGTGAAATTCAACCCTGCTGTTGTACCACTTATACCTGGCATGAGTGCAAGCCTAATAGCTGACAAATTATCTTCTGAAAAATGAAATTTCTCTAGACTTTTTCTAATCCCGATTCCAGTGTCGCATACACCAAAACTTAATACATTAGTTTTTGGTCTATACTGTGCCGCGACAAAGGCCCCATCATTTGACATAGAGTGTTCTAGCACATTCCTAACAAGTTCCCCGATAACGTATCTAATCATTTGAGATTTTTCTGGATCTAAATGGAGTAACGGAATGATATCGGTTACGAACCTACTTTGATCACTTTGAGTCAAAATTTGGCGAATCGGTATAAAACGGCCTGATTCATCGTGTTGGTTATATTTATATGGTGATTCAGTTTTAGAATAATCATATAAACCCATTCTATCTAAATATAGCCCCGATTCTCCAGCGGAATTGTCAATAATCGTGTGGTTTTTCCCGACTTTTTTTGCAAGTGCGGCTGCGAGCACCAAAGCTGCGGGGTGGACGCTTATCCAATTATTTGCAGTTATTATTTCTAATTCCTTATTGTCTTTGAAATCTACTTGACTCAAAAAATGGTTGAAATTCATCAGCATATCATTATTCGAAAAATAGATTTTCATAATCTTATTATACACCTGATAGCGTATTTTTGTCAATATACGCTATCAGGTAAATTACCCCTGGGCGATAAAAAATGCGCAATACTCCTGATAGCGTATTTTTGTCAATATACGCTATCAGGTAAATTATCCCTGGGTAACAAAAATAAATCCCCTTTGGGGATTATTTTTATTACTCTGGCGGATCCGTTTGCCCCTTGGGACGCTCCGGAGACGCCGTTTTTGCGCTAGCAAAAATGGCGGATCCGACGAGACTCGAACTCGCGACCTCTGCCGTGACAGGGCAGCGCTCTAACCAACTGAGCTACGAATCCAACCTACTATATATTATATAGTATTTTTAGTGATTTGACAACAGGTTTATTTATACACCTGGGATGGTAAAAGTATCTGGGGTAGATGGGGCTGGGTTTTCTGGAAGTGGCATCGATTGATTCATATCTAGTGGTGGGGTTGGTGGTGGTGGCAAAACTGCACCATCATTTTGACCATAGTTAATCTCTGGCATATTGCTGAGCTCTGGAGCTTCTGGTGTAATTGGCGCACTAGTAGCAGCTGGGTTAACTGGTGGAAGTGCGCTTTCCATTGGGGCGGCTTCTGCCGGGGCGCCGGCGGCTGGCTCATTTAGGGCATCTTCTAGCATTTGGCTGTATTTGTTAGATGAAAAATCGTTGATTGAAGGGGCTGGGGTATCTAAGGCTGGCGCGGTGAGGTTTGATGTATCCACAGCCGGAGCAGTAGGGTTATCTAGTGATGGAGCGTCTAGCTGAACTGGGGCTGGCTCGGCAGCTGGAGCAGTTTCGGCACCAGCATTAGATAAGCTGGCTTCCGTGGCTTTGAGCTCATCCATTAGACCTGGCTCTTCTTCTGGCTTTGGTTTTTCAGCCGGTTTTTCTTCCTCGGCAGGTTTTTCTTCTTCTTTTGGTTCTTCTGGCTTTTCTTCTTCAGCAGGTTTTTCTTCTTCAGTAGGTTTCTCTTCTTCAGTAGGTTTTTCTTCCTTTTCTTCAGCCTTTGGCTCTTCTTGTTCTTCGTCGCCGTGAGCAATTTGAAGTGCAGTGGCGTCATTTGGGTCTATTTTATCTTTGATTTCTTCGGTAGGTTTGAATGAGAACGAAATACTTTCGCCATCTTCGCCTTCTTTTTCTTCTTTTGGCTTTAAGTCTGAGAATGAGAAGAACTGGTTATCTACATCGTCGGTGATATTTTCGGCGACGGTTTCTGGGCTGGCGCCAAATTCAATCAGTTGAGATGCAATCTGCATAGTAGTAGAAAAGGTGTTGGCGTGAGCAAAACGATCGGTAGAAGCTACAATACCGGTTAAGAGTGCAGTGGCTTCTTCTGGCTCTAGTTTGACATCGCCAGAAGCGTTGCACAGAAGGTCGGCAATCATTTCTGATACGGAGCTGGCGCGTTTGTTGTTCCATTCGATTTCGCCAAATTTGCCTGGGTTGCCGGTGCTTATATTAATTACAGTGGCATCGCTCATAATGGTGCCATATTCTTTGAGAGCTGGGTCCAAATCTACACCATTATTGACATTGAGTGACAAAACTAAATCTACGTTGTAATCGCCATATGAAAAGCTGAGATCGTCCTCTACGATGCGACTTCTATATGGCGTAATCAAAACTTTTACTTCTTCCCCATCTAGTTTGTAACGAAGATGGTCGGCTTTGTCTTTTGATAAACTTACAACAAAATCTTGCAAAACATCGGCGCTGTTTTCAAAATACTCAGCTGGGTTTAAAAATTCCAAAGCTTTTGGTGCTGTGCCAGAGTAAATGGCGATGGCATGTTTGCCGAGACGATCCAAAAAGCGAGTGAGCGTAATGGCGGAAGAAAGCTCATCTACTGATGGGTCTGAAGATGTGGCAATAAGAATGTTCCTAGAATTGGCAATTTTTTCGGCAACTTTTGCCATTACCTCGTGAGTTTGTTTGAGGTATTCGGCAATTTGTTCTGGAGTCATCTCCAAGATATCTTCTTCTTCCTCTGGCTCTTCTTCTGGTTCTTCTTCTGGTTGGTCTGGGTTGTAGACAGGAAGATCTGGGTCGATATAGGCACTAGGTGTGGCGTATTCAATCGCATCTAAATCTTGAGTGACATTGGCATTTTCCAATGCTTCATTTGCGGCCTGTTCTGCGCTTTGGTCCAAATTTTGGTCCAAGTTCTGGTCCGCATCTGTTGTTGTTGATTGATTGTCGTCCACCGTTTTGCCTTTCTTTTTTGGTTTTCTTTAATTATCTTAACATAAGCGTGAAGAAATTTCAAGTAAATTTATGGTAGATTTTACTCTTTACTTTTTGGGGTAATTGGGGTATAATAATAGGAAGTTATTAATTTTTAATTTTTTAAGGATAAATTAATGCCGATTATCAAGTCTGCAAAGAAAGCAGCTCGCCAAGCAGAAAAACGCACTGCGCACAATGTAGAGATCAAGAAAGATATCAAGGCTGCAGTAAAAGCTTTTAAGGCGAAGCCTTCTGCTAAAACTTTGGCTAAAGCTCAGTCCGAATACGACAAAGCTGTGAAGAAAGATCTTCTCAAGAAGAACACTGCTTCCCGTCGCAAAGCTCAGCTTTCTGCTTTTGCTAAAGCGAAAAAAGTTAAGTTAGGTAAATAAAAATATAAAATCTCAGAAGTTTCGCGTCATGATAATCTTCAATTATATCATGACGCTCCACCTCTGCGCGCACAAAATCATAGATTCTGTGCTTGATGTTCTGAGATTTTATATTTTTGTTTTCCCATGCTCAACAGAAACGACTCCACTAAAAGCCAGGGGTCGATTTTACTGCTTTTCAAATTCATATCTAGTTTTGAAAGTTCTTTTAAGATTTTGGGGCTAAACTCTTTCATCGCTTGAGAAATGAGAAGCCCGGTAAATCTGATGGGGTCTTCGTCTTTTTCTATTTTTCTTAATTCTTCTACGGCTTTTTTGCCATCTCTTTTGGCAATATTATAGATATTATATGTGGCGCTAAAATCGGTTTTTGGCGGGAGTTTAAACTCTTTAATTTCGAGTTTGTCTTTGATTTCTTTGTAAGTGTTGAGGCGTTTGTCTAGTTTGGTTTCTAGTAAAATAATCTCGTGTGGGGTGTCCAGATATTTGGTGAGCTCTGGGTAGATAGCGGCGTTGGCGGTAAAATCTCTTAAAAGTATTTTTCTGTGGGCCTCAAAAATAGTGGTGCCTTTGAAAATCTGTGGGAGGTCTTTTGGCGTTAAATCGGCTGCGTCTATAACTTCGTAGTTTTCGCCGAGTGTTTTTTTAATTTCGGCGCTAGCCTTTACACGGTCATCACCGGTAAAAATCTTAATCATTTATCTCCTTCTGGCAGTTTGGGCAAATGTGGGTGCCGCGGCCAGCAACTCTAATCTTCTCTATAATTTTACCACATCTTGGGCATTTTTGGCCTTGTCTGTTGAAGACTTGGGCGAATTTATCGAGATAATCGCCTCTTTCTCCATCGGCTTTTTTATAATCTTTCAAGGTAGAGCCACCAGATTCGATAGATTTTTCCATCACTTTTTTGGCATTTTTGATAATTTCTTTGGCTTGTTGTTTGGTAATTTTGCCAGCTTTAGTTTTGGGGTGAATTTGGCTCATAAACAGAGTTTCGTCGGCATAGATGTTGCCAAGACCGGCGATGACAGTTTGGTCTAAAATTACTGCTTTGATTGGTGAATTTTGGTGCTTTTGAAGTTTTTCGTAGAGTTCTTCTGGCTCTATTTGCCAGGGCTCTTTGGCTAACTTTTTAATAAATGGGTCGTTTTCTACCTCTTTAGTTTCTAAAACTTTGATGAAGCCGAATTTTCGCTGGTCGTTAAAATAAAGCGTGCCGTTTTGAAATTCAAAAATTACCCTGGTTTGCTTGTTGGGAAGTTTGTCTACAAAATTCTCGCTAGGATGGCCGGCAGCATAGCGTTCTTTGCCATCGTAAATTAGCTGGCCGGTCATTCTTAGGTGTATCATCAGAGAGTTTTTGTTGTCTAAATCGATGATCAGGGCTTTGCCAAAACGGCGAATATTAATGATTAGAGCGCCTGCTATTTCTCCGCTTTCCCCTTGAAAACTTTTTTCACACAAAATCGTGGTCTTTTTGATTTTATCTTTGACGATAAAACTTGAAAGACCACGTTTGATTGTTTCTACTTCTGGAAGTTCTGGCATAATTTTATCTGGCGTATGCGACGTTTTGGTTCATAGCTTGAGTTTCTAGCATGACCAAGCGAGTAGCGTCATCTACGGCAGAATTGACAGAATGTTTGACGCGAGCCTTTTCTTCGGCTTTTTTGGCATCGTTCCAGCGATCCAAAGTGCCTACCAAGTAGCCGGTAATACGGCGGAGGCGCTCAAATTTGCCTTCGTCAAAGTATTCGGCGTGATCTTCAAAGTAAGCTTTGGCGGCTTTTTTGCTGGTTTTTTCTAGGGCTTTGATGCCAGCCTCTACCAAGCAAGAAACGTGCATAGTTTCGTATTGATCGAATTCCTTCAAAGCGGCTTTAATGTCTTTGTCGGAAACTTTGCCGTATTTTTCTAGCGACTTCTTAAAACGTGCAAGGCTAAAATTTTCGGCGTCGTTTGGATTTTTGTAAATGATTTTTTTCATTGACCTTTCCTTTTTGGCTTAAAATTTATTGTTATAAGTATACCTAATTCTTATTATAAGCACTATATATGGTGGTGTCAAGGACTTTTTATACACTAAATGTGGAAATTACAACATCCCCCAATTGTCGCCGATGGTCACATCTACAGCCAATTTGATTTTGAGTTCGGGAGCTATATTTTCCATTTCTTGTTTTAAGAGTTCGCCAATTTTTGAGGCATCTTTTTCGTCACATTCCACGATTAGAGAATCGTGAACTTGCATAATTAAATTGGCAGTTTTTGGCAGTTTTTGGCTGATGTTAATCATCGCACGTTTCATTAAATCAGCTTCGGTTCCCTGAATTGGCATATTGGCAGCGGCGCGCTTGGCAGCTTCGCGAATAATAAAGTTGGACGATTTTACATCTGGTGTAGGGCGGCGGCGACCGTAAAAAGTCTCGACATAGCCCTGTTCTTCAGCCTTTTTGAGAGTCTTTTTCATGTAATCCATGATCGGGCTACGGAGTTTTTGATAATTTTCCATAAAGTTTTTGGCCTCGATAAAGCTCATCTTGGCGGCATCGGTAAGGCCCTTGATGCTCATACCATAAATAATGCCGAAATTGATGGCTTTGGCGGCGCGGCGCTGGGCCTTGGTGACTTGCTCCATAGGGGTATTGAAGGCCTCGGACGCGGTTTTGGTGTGAATGTCTACGCCACTGTTAAAATCGTCGATAAGAGGTTGGTCGTTTGCCAAAATAGCAGCAAGGCGAAGTTCAAACTGAGAATAGTCGGCAGAAACGAGCTTTTTATTTTGTGGCGCGATAAAGCCGGTCCTGATACGCTTGCCTTCTTCGGTTCTAACAGGGATATTTTGAAGATTTGGGTCTTTAGAACTTAATCTTCCGGTGGCAGTGATGTCTTGGGTAAAAGTGGTGTGAATACGGCCTTCTTTATCGGCCAATTCTGGCATTGGAATAATGTAGGTATTTAGAAGCTTGGTGGCTTCGCGATATTTGATAATTTCTTCAATAATTGGGTGCTCATTTTTTAGCTTGTCTAATTCTTTTGCACCGGTTGAGTAACCACGCGTGGTCTTTTTGATTCCCTTAGTTGGGAGATTTAAATCTGTAAATAACACCTCGGAAAGCTGAATTGGTGAATTAATATTAAAAATTTTGCCAGCGATTGAATAAATTTTTTGTTCAAGATTTTCGACCTCTTTTTCGTACTCTAGGTGGAGCTTTTTGAAATATTCGCGGTCTATTAGCATGCCTTTTTCTTCCATCTGGTACAAGACTGGAATTAGAGGTAAGTCAAAATCTCTGTAAATGCTGTATAATTTAGGGTATTTTTGGAATTCTTTTAGTTCGTCTTCGTAACTCATGGTGCCCTTTTCACGAGAAAGTGGGTTTAAGAGAAACTCGGCTTGGTTTAAGTCCCAGAAAGAGGCGCCTTTTAAGATTTTGTCGGCCACGTTTTTATCGCTGTGCATTAAACTTTTAATGTCATCACCAATAATGATGTTGGAAGGAGTTGGAATAGTGTTTTCTCGACTCGCTCGTTCCGGCCCGTCGTTACGGGCGGAACTTCGCTCTTCTTGCTCCCGTTGTCGCAAGATGGTCTCGGAAACACTATTTCCAACTCCATCTATTTTCCTGATTAGTGAGTTGAATTCGAGCTTTTTGAGGCCGGAGATGACTTGCCCACTATCAAAAACAAAGTCTGGGATGTCGTTTAGTTTGATTGGGGCGTCGAACATAATTTTTGCGAGCTTTTTAGAGAGATAGGCGCTATCTTTGCCTGCTTCCAGTTTAGCTTTGGTGGAGCCGGTGATGTCGTCTATATGCTCGTAGATGCCATCTAGGGTTTGATAATCGTTTAAGAGTTTGGCGGCAGTTTTTTCGCCGATACCGGGGACGCCTGGGATGTTATCGGAAGCATCGCCTTTTAAGGATTTTAAATCCAGGAACTGAGATTTTTTGATGCCATACTTTACTTCTATCTCTTTGATGTCAATTTGCTCAATATTGGAAAAACCCTTCAAGATGCGCCACATATGGGTGTTTTCGTCTACGATTTGGAGCATATCGAGGTCTGAAGATATGATGTAAGTTTCGTAGTCTCCTTCCCTGTCGGCTTGCTCAGAAAGGGTGCCGATGATATCGTCGGCTTCGTAGTTATCTAGTTCTACAAAAATCCAGCCGAGGTCTTTTATTAGCTGCTTTAAAAGTGGAATTTGGGTATAAAAATCTTCGCCCGGCTTAACGCGACCAGCTTTATAGTCTTGATACAGGGCTTTTCTTTTGGCAGTGGAAGTTTTGGAGTCCCAGGCCACCACTACTTTGGTAGGGTCCAATTTTTTGACAATTTCCATCGCGATGGCAGCAAAACCGTAAACGCCACCAGTGGGCGTGCCATCTTGTAGGCTTAGAGCGCCCATCGCATAGTAGCCACGATAAAATACTGATTTCCCATCAATCAAAACTAAACGGTTCATAATTATATTATAACTGATTTAACGTGATTTCGGGGAAATTGGTGCGGATGTGTTCAGCGTAGCCGGCGTCGATATGCTGCCAGGCAGTTTTCATTCTTTTTACTTCGGAAGTATCTACGAATTGAGCCAAAAATTCTTTTTCAAATTCTTCTGGAACTGGGCGAGAAAGCATTCTAGCAGTGTCCATTTGTGGGTTGCCTAGCCCAGCAAAACAAAAATCAATCACACCAATAACTTTGTCGTTTTCGTCTAACAAGATATTGCCAAGATTTAAATCGCCATGAACTAATTTATTCTCTTCGGTCTTCTTGATGTATTTATGGTCGGCGTCGATATGTTTTTTGTAATGCTCGTGGTCTAGCTCGTACAAAAATTCGGAAAGTGGCATCTGTACTTCTTTTGGCGCACCGCGAAGATCAATTCCAGAAAGTTCTTTGATAAATTTGGCGGTATCGTAAGCCACGCCAGTAAGTGCGGTGTGAGAAAGGTGATAAATACGGTCACCCAAAGTGTACCCTTCGATTTTTTTGTGCACGGAATATGGACGCTTTTTCTCGTCGTAATACAAAGTCATTTGTGGAGTGTAGTAACTAGTCTTCCCTTCCACAAAATTACATACGGCAGCGTCTTTTATAATCATCCTAGACCAAAATGGGTTTCTTGGAAAACGGAAAAAATACGAACCTTTGTCGGTAGTTACTTCAATTACAATGTTGGTCCAGCCCGTCAAAATATGCTCGGTCTTTAAGATCTTTTTATCGGGCATAGTTTTTTCGATAATTTCATCTAACGGATCGTCGGTCGTAAAAAAATTACGCATAGGACCATTATAACATAAAATACTAATCTTAGGGGTTCCACCTCTGCGCGCACAAAATCAAAGATTTTGTGCTTGATGCCCTAAGATTAGTATTTTATGTTATACTTATCCTATGGACAACGTAAAAATCTTAGCAATTGTGGGGATGAGTGGGAGTGGTAAATCAGTAATTGTAGATCATTTGACTTCTAAAGGCTATCCTAAAGTTTACTTTGGTGGAATGATTTATAAAGAAATGGAAAAACGTGGAATTGAGCGAACCGAAGATGGTGAATCTGAAAAGAAATTCCGTGAACAAATTCGTGAAGAAGAAGGCAAAGATTGGGTGGTGCGCCAAGTAATTGCCGAAACCAAAGATTTAATTGCTGCTGGGCAAAAAAGAATTGTGCTTGATGGCGTTTATTCCTGGACTGAATATTGCACTCTTAAACACGAGTTTCCGAAGGCACTCACATTTCTAGCTGTAGTGGTAGATAAACATCTCCGATACGAGCGCGTAGCGGTTCGCCCTGGGCGTGCGTTTGATGCTAAAGCAATTCGCGAGCGCGATCGCTCTGAGATTGAAAACCTAGAAAAAGGTGGCCCGATTGTAGCAGCAGATTATTACGTTCTTAATAACGGCACAATTGAAGAACTCGAAGAAGCTACTGACAAAGTGTTGAAAGAAATTGAATTTTAGCCTGTTTTCTTTCTTCATCATCTGGTTTTGGAAGTTCGGTTTTTGATGAATATTCGTTGAAGATGTTTAAAGCGTCTTTGATTGGACCGTTATAAATTGGCTTTAAATCATAAACGCTCCACAAAATTGTGTGGAGATTGCCGTCGTTTTTGGCATAAAATTCCATAGCGTTTTTGGTAGCGCGAATAAATTCTTCTTCGGTTTCTTTGGTGTGGCGCCAAGAACGCCCTTTTAAGAAATGCTCGGTGACAGTTGGGCTGGTCGCGATCATCAGAAGCATAGGATTGTAGCTATTAGTTTTCAGCATATTTAAAAGAATTGCTTCTATTTCTGGAGCGAGAAGTGTAACGTCTAGAATAATATCAAAACCCTGCCCAGTGAGAGCATTTAGGGTTAGAAACATCATAATAGTAGAAAATTCGTCGGTTTTTTTGCGTAAATTTTCCTCGCCATATTCTTTTTCTATTTCTTTTTTGTGAGGGTGATATTCTACAAAACGACGCGCAGCTACAAGCACTGGGTTTAACCTATTGTTCTCGCAATATTTTTCGACAGCTGGAAGAATTTGGGAAGTTTTGCCAGAGCCAGAAAGGCCGGCAATACGGATGAGCTGATGTTTTTTGGTTTTTTCGGGCGTAAAATCTTTGATGATTTCTTCTAGAATCTTGGGATATTCTTCTAGACTAACTTGCCACTCGGGTTTAACATCGCTTGGCCAATGGGCCTTCATATATTCAATAACTTGTTTTAATTCTTGGTGATTACTTTCAGGCATTTTGTCCCCTTTTTCACTTCAATTTCTTTGATATTTTCAAAAGTTTGATATTCGCCTTCGGCTTGGAGTTCCACCGTGGCTTTGTCTTTAAATTCTAGGATGTCGCCTTTGGTGTCATCGCCTGGTGTACGATGCAAAATGGACCTTGCCATCAACA
The DNA here is from genome assembly GCA_017404935.1 of Candidatus Saccharimonadota bacterium. GTDB lineage: Bacteria > Patescibacteriota > Saccharimonadia > Saccharimonadales > Saccharimonadaceae > Nanosyncoccus. The sequence goes on along the minus strand of JAFRBI010000007.1, from coordinate 37,163 downwards.
TAAATAGTCTTGGGAAACTGATAGTTTTGTAAGCTTTGGAACGAAAAACGTTTGGTCTTTTAAAATCTTCGCCGCCCTTCATTACGCGACACATAGATTTGCCACTAACGGCAGCGTAATCTGAGGCTTTTTTAACGGTCTTTTTGCCGTTGATGGTAAATTCTGGAAGGAAGATTTTCTTCTTGCGATTTTTGAAATACCATTTGGCGAGGGCTAGATAAGAGCGCCAAGAGCTCTTGTGGCCTTTTTGCATGTATTTTCTAAATTTTGGTTCGTCAAAAAGCTCAACGGCTTCGGCGGTCATACCGATCGTCACATAACAAGTGGCGTAACGCCAAAACTCGCCGTCGACATAAATCTCGAGGGGATAAAGTTTAGCAGGGGCAGGAATAGTTTCTGCGTGTCCTTCGGACACGCTCCGGGCCGCTCGGCCAAGTCTTAAGTCCGCAGAACACGCAGAAACTATTCCTGCCCCTATCAAATCGCTCAGTTTCATGGTGCCAAGAGTTCTGGCGAGATCGTTGAAGTTGTCGTAAGGGAGGACGGCCAATGTAGCGTCCTTTTTGGACTCCATAATCGCGTTGGCGGTGATGGCGGCAGTAGCGTCGCCACCAAGAGCAAAACATAAATCGCCATCTTTAATTTCTTTTTTGAGATTTTTGACGTTAGACTCGAAACCGATTTTTTTGATGGTATATTCGGAAAGTTCGTAGCCCTTAAAAATTTCTTCCCTTTTGTCTAAAACGTCTTTTTTGACGCGACGATAATTAGAAGAGTTTGGATTGTAAACTAGGACTAAACGAGGCATTTATCCTCCTGGGTTGAAGTTTGGGAGAAGCCAACTTAGAAGCGCATAGCCAGCAGCATAGGCGGCAAGACCAATGACGATTTCAAAAAGGCGGCGTTTGGCTTTGCGAGTTTTTTCCTCGTTACCACCGGCGGTCATATATTGAATACCCACCACGACAATGCCGATTACGCCGACGATGCCAATAAGGATGGAAAGAATGTTGACGACGAGCATGATCACGCCCTGGATGTCTAGACTATTGCCATTATTATCATGCAGGATGGCAGTTTCAGCGGCGAATCTAATTAGAAAATCTTGCATTTATTCCTCCTATCTTAAATATTCGTGTAATTTTTTGGTGTCTTTGTTCTTGCGAAGTTTTGAGAGAGCTTTAGCCTCGATCTGGCGAATACGCTCACGAGTAACATCAAATTCGGCACCAACTTCTTCTAGGGTGTGTGGGCGGCCACCACCAATACCAAAGCGGAGCCTAATGATCTTTTGTTCCCTGTCAGTGAGGGTGGAAATAATTTCGGAAAGTTGCTCTTTTAAGATTTGGTTAGCTGCAGAATCTTCTGGGGAAATGCGTTCTTCGTCTTCGACGAAATCACCAAGTACAGAATCTTCGTCGTCGCCATCACGACCAACGGAAGCATCGAGAGATGCAATATCTTGCTTAATGCGCATTACATAATCTACTTTTTCTGGCTCCATATGAAGCTCGTTCGCAATTTCTTCGATGGTGGGCTCACGGTTTAAATCAGTGGTAAGTTTACGAGTAGTTCTTAAAACTTTATTGATAGTTTCTACCATGTGCACTGGAATACGAATGGTGCGAGCTTGGTCGGCAATAGCACGGGTAATCGCCTGGCGCACCCACCAAGTAGCGTAGGTGGAGAATTTAAAGCCTTTGCTTGGATCAAATTTTTCTACAGCGCGTAAAAGCCCGGTGTTACCCTCTTGAATCAAATCTAGAAAATCTAGCCCACGACCACCATAGCGCTTGGCAATAGAAACCACCAATCTCATATTGGACTCTACCATTTTGTCTTTGGCTTTTTTGTCGCCTTTGACAATTTTTTGAGCTAATTCGGCTTCTTCTTCTGGGGTCAAAAGTGGAATTTTGCCGATTTCTCTAAGATATAGTCTGACGGAATCATCTGCAAAAGCATCAACGTTCTCTGCGGTGATAGCAAGGTCTTCGTCGGTGAGCTCTTCTTCGTTTTCGATATCGCCATCACCTGGCTCTTCAAAATCTAGGCTCAAGTCCTTTGCATTCAAAATATCATCTTTTTCGTCCATTGCTTTATATTATATCATAGTTTTTAATCTTCTAGCAGTTTTCTGATAAGCGAAGTGATGAGGTCTTTTTCCTGTGGGTTAGATTCGGCAATGAGAAGCGCTAGTGCGGTTAATGCGCGGTCTGAGATTTTGGTTTCGCCATTTTTGGTGAGGTTTTCGCCGTTCATAGTGAGAAACACGATGAATAGAAGTGAGCCGATGCGCTTGTTGCCATCATAAAATGGGTGGTCTTTGATGACGAAATATAGAAGATGCGCGGCTTTTTCGGCAGTAGTTTTGTAGAGATCTTCACCGTTGTAGCTTTGGTAAATGTTTTCGATTGAGCCTTTGAAAGCGTTATTCCTAGGCTTGCCAAATAGATCGCTGCCATTCACAGATTTTTTGAGGCCTCCTATTACTTCTTCGCAAAATTCTGGGGTGAGTTTTTTCTCTTTTTTGGCAGATTTGGCATTGACTGATGAAAGGTCAATAAAACCGTCATCGTATTGTTCGAGAGTCTTGAAGCTGGTGGAATATCTGGAAATGACCTCGAGAACACCGTTGGCTTCGCCAGCGTCTAGAGCTTGCCGAGTGATTAGGCGTCTGACAACGCCCATCATACCTTCGACTTCTTTGAGTTTTTTACTATCTAGGGCTTTTAATCTTCGCTCATTTACAGCGACGCCTTTGGTGAGATAGTTATGGAGCACGGTGGTGGCCCAGATGCGGAAATCGGTAGCTTTTTTGGAATTTACACGATAACCTACAGAGATGATGGCGTCGAGATTGTAGAGATTGACTTCACGTGTTACCTCGCGTTTGCCCTCTGTTCGAACTTGGAAGTTTTTCTTCCAGGTTCGTTTTTTATCAAGTTCATTAGTATCATAAATATTGGTTAAATGTAAGGCAATATTTCTTCTTGTAACTCCGAATAATTCTGCAATTTGCTCTGGTGTTGCCCAAATTGTTTCTTCTTCTACATCTACATTAAAAACAATTTCGCCTTTTTGTAATTTGTATACCTCTACTTGTTTTTCCATTATCTAAATTATACCACATATCTTGAACTTGTGCAAAAATTTTACAAGTTCAAGGGGTAGAAAACTATTGCTGGGCTAGTTCGTCTGGTGCTTCGCACCATGCGAGCGTCGCACGTTCGGAAAATCTACCGCAAGCGGTAGATTTTCACTCACTGTGCTAGCTCGTCGAATTCGTCCATTGATGAGACGAGGATGTCGCGAGGTTTGGTGCCATTGACGGGGCCGATGACGTTGATGCTTTCGAGCCAATAGCCAAGGCCGGCGACGTAACCGTGGCCTTTGCCAAGGTGGGCTTGCAAGAGCGAAGTTGAGAATTTACCGTTGTTAATGCAAATTTCTACAGCCTTTCTAACTAGTGGATCGTTTGGATCGTAACGACGGCTAAACTCGCCACCTTCGCCACCGCCACCACCTTTGATATTAACGGCTTGAGCGATAACTTCTTCGTTATACTGAGGTGGGCGTTGTGCGCGCAAGAAATCAGTAACTTTTTTGATGTCTGCATCTGGGGTCCAAGCACCTTGAATACGCTCTGGGCCGTTTGAAGTCTGCTCGGATGAAAGTAGCATATCGCCTTGACCAAGGAGTTTTTCGGCGCCGGAAGTATCGAGAATGATGCGAGAATCCATAGAGCTTAATACCCTAAAGGCGATTCTAGATGGAACGTTACCTTTGATAAGGCCGGTAATAACCTTAACGATAGGTTTCTGAGTGGCAAGCACGAGGTGCATACCAGCAGCACGACCGAGCTGAGCGATACGGACAATCAAAGGCTCTAGCTCTTTACCAGCTTGCATCATAAGGTCGGACATTTCGTCGATCACGATAACGATGTATGGCATCTTGCCGTTTTCGCCATCTTTTTTCTCTTCGTCAGAGAGATTAGCCATTTTTTCGTTGTAATCGGAGATGGTTTTGACGCCTTGCTCTTCCATCACGGTATAGCGACGGTCCATTTCGCTGGCGGCCCATTTCATGGCAGAAAGTGCCTTGGTAGTGTCATTGATAATCGGGGCGAGAAGATGTGGAATGTCTTTATAAACGGCCATTTCTACGCGCTTTGGATCGACGATGATGAGGCGCATATCAGATGGGGAGTTGCGATAAAGAAGCGACATGATGATGGTATTAGTCATCACAGATTTACCAGAACCAGTGGTACCGGCGATCAAGAGATGCCGCATATCGGTAAGGTCAGAAAGAATTGGTTTACCAGAGATGTTTTTGCCAACGGCAAAGGTGAGTGGATCGTGGGCATGTTCCCATTCGTCGGATTCGATAAGACCACGGAGAGATACACCTTCGGCGCGAATGTTGGGCACTTCCACACCAATGAGTTGAGTGCCTGGAATCGGCGCTTCGATACGAACGGTCTTGGCGGATAATTTGTAGGCGAGCTCTTTGTCGCGGGCCGCAATCTTGGAAAGGTTGACGCCGCCTGGGGCCTTAAGAGTATACTGCGTGACGCGGGGCCCAACATTCGCGCCCTTCATTTCCACATCAATACCAAATTCCGAGAAGGTGTCTTTGATGATAACGGCATTTTGCTGAATGTTGCCGGCATCGGCTGGAGTTTGCTTTTTGGTGAGAAGATCGACTGGCGGCATTTTCCAATCTGGATCGTCCATTGATACGAGTGCAGTTGGAGCTTTTTCTTCTTTCTTCTCTTCTTTTGGTTCTTCTTCACGGACTTTGCGTTTTAAGAAACCACCTTTTTTAACCTTGAGGGCTGGAGCCTTAACCTCGGCGCTGCCGGAATTGACTTTAATTTCTAGATGGCCTTTTTCGTCATTTTCATCGTCTTCAGACTTTTCGGTTTTCTTTTCTCTTTTGGCGATATTTTTGGTGTTTCTAAAGAGAGCAAGTGGCGAAAGCTGAAGGATGAAAGCCAGCGTGATAAAAATCAAAATGATATAAATCACAATCACAAAGCCTTGGTCTAATACCTGAAGCATCAAACCGTTTAGCCAATTTCCCACGATGCCGCCGCTTTGCCAAATGGCGCCGATACCAGAAATCCAAAGAAGCATCAGTAAACTAAAAATGTAAACTGGCACTGCTACGCGGTTGTTGTCGGAACGGAAAATTTTTACCGCGAGGTAAACCAAAATCATTGGAATGGCGTAAGTAGCAATACCAATACCGTCTAAAATAATTTTGTGAGTGGCATTCAAAAATGAGCCGCCGTGATCAAACCAGGTGATCACAAAGAAAAGTGAAAGGGCAATCATGAGAACTGCGAAAATTTGATGCCAAAAACCACCTGGGAGCTCGTAGTCGGTGTTGACTTCCCTCTCGGCGGCTTTTTTGCTCGCTTTTTTGCGGGTAGATTTGCCACGAGTAGTTGGTCTTTTGGTGTTTCTTCGTCTTGATGCTGGCATATATATTTTATTATAGCACAAAAATAGGGCCACGCGAAAAGCGTGACCCTTTTGGATGAAAAATAGCTAATCTCTTGAAGGTCTGGCGCCAATAGCAATGCCCTGATTGGTGTCGGCCTCGGGATCTTTACCGTATTCGTAATCTTTACCAGGCAAAACTGCGTTTAAGATAATGCCGACAATGGCGGCGATGGCCATGCCGGTAAGCGTAATATCTGTGCCACCGATTGCAAAGGTGATACCTTCTGAAATACCCAGTCCGCAAACCAGGACCACGCTCACAATAATTAAGTTTCTCGACTTGGCGAGGCTAACGTGGTTTTCATACATATTGCGAACACCGATAGCAGAGATCATACCATAGAGCATAAACGAAATACCGCCAATGATGGCCGTAGGCATAGTATTGATGATAGCGGCAATCTTAGGCATGAAGCCAAAAATGACTGCATAAGCTGCGCCGATACGAACCACTCTGGGATCGAAAACTTTTGAGAGTGCCAAAACACCGGTGTTTTCACCGTAAGTGGTGTTGGGCGGTCCACCGACTGCCAGCGAGAGTGCGGACATCCAACCATCACCCAGTAGCGTGCGCCAGAGACCGGGCTCCTCAACAAAGTTTTTCTTGGTGGTGGCGCTGATGGCGCTGATATCGCCAATGTGCTCCATCATCGTAGCAAGACAGATGGGCGCCATAATCATAATAGCTGTAAAGTCAAACTTCGGGAACATGATGGGCGGAAGTCCAACCCAACTGGCGTTTGCGACAGTGCTGAAATCAATCTGACCTGCCCAAGCGCCACCAGCGCCAGCAAGTTGAGCCACTACCGCTATGACATACGAGATAATGACACCCATCAAAATCGGCACGATATTGAAAATGCCTTTACCCCAAACGTTGAAAATAATGACCACCGCAATGGCAATGATGGCAAGTAACCAGTTTTGACTGGCATTGCCAATAGCTGAAGGCGCCAAACTCAGTCCGATGCAAATAATCATCGGGCTGGTAACCACCGGCGGCAAATACTTGAGTGTCCGCTTAACTCCGATGGCTTTGATAATCAGAGCCAATGCAGTATAGCAGACGATTGCGCCGATAATAGCGCCGCCATTGGCATAGGCCAATTGCTCTTCCAGCGGTAAATCTGCATAGGCCGGGCTGGCCTTGATCATAGCATAACCACCTAAAAACGCAAACGATGAGCCAAGAAAAGCCGGGACCATCCGTTTGGTAAATAAAAAGTGGAAGATCAATGTGCAGGCACCTGCCATGAATAAGGTAGTCTGCACGGATAACCCTGTGAGTAGCGGCACCAACACGGTAGCGCCAAAAAACGCAAACATGTGCTGCAATCCTAAAAATAACATCGTGGGGGAACCAAGTTCCCTGGCATCGTAAATGCCTTCACTTGGAACTGCTTTTTTCATTTTTCATCCTCCTTTTTAAGCTACGTGGATAGTGACAGTTTGAAACTATTTTCATCCAAATTGTTGGTATTATAGCATAATAGGGGTGGGATTGAAAGCATAAGGAGAACAAAAAGTGGCAGGATTCGTGGTTTGCTAAAGCAAACCACTACGCCGGGCGTCGCCTCAAAATATCTCAAATAAATTTGAGATATTTACTCGGCTCCTACGGCGTCCGAACCTACGGTTCTCATCCTGCCCAAACATAATCCATTAGAGATTGAAAGGCGCCAGATTGGTGTTTTCTTCATGCGAAGTGCGGTTATTGACCGAGCGAGCATGAAAAAACGCCGAGATGGCGCCTTTCAACTCTAATGGCTAGGCTGGCAGGATATTCATCCAAGACCAGCCGCAAGATAAAAAAATACCGAGCAAGCTCGCTATTTTTTCATCTTGGCTAGGCTGGCAGGATTCGAACCTGCGAATGACGGGACCAAAACACGTTGCCTTACCACTTGGCGACAGCCTAGTATGTTTTTATCTTATCACATTTTTACTCTGATTTCAACAGACACCGGACGCTGAATCCGTTATTTTCTAGATAACCAGTATTTTGGACGATACTGTTTCTGGTCAATTTAAGGATGTAGGTCTTGTTAATGTTGTTTGAGGCAGTAGACGACCAGTAAACTACCGCGCTATCGAACTCCTTGTATGTACCGTTATTCCCTTGGTTGGCATCGAACCACCCAGAGAGGGCGGTGGAGAAGGCAGTATTAAATCTTGATACGTTGCTGCCGTATGTTCTGTAGAGAGCCTGAAGCTCGCCACTTGAACCACCGGTCGCTAATCTCCAGCCGACCGGACAGATATCGTAAATGGCATTTTGCGGGCTACTGGCGGAACAGACCGTACCAGCGGAGGCGGCACAGAAGTTGTAGTAGACGCCGGCCTTGCCGCTACCAGACCCGTAGTTAGTGACGCTTTGGCCAACACGGCTTAGATCTGTCTCTGGAGTTTCATAATCGTAGAGACGGGTTGGCTGAGTCAAGATAAGAGGACTGGAATTTTCTGGCATGTTGGTATTGGCATCGGTAATAGAAGCTAATAAGGTGGTAGAACCAAGTCTGAGATCGTCTAGCATCCAACAGTTGCCATCATCTAGACGAGCGATGGTGTAAGCTTCGTTGTCACGGTTGTCGAACACGGTCCTTGGAATATTCGAACAGGATGCTGAGCTGAGATTTTGGAGATAGAGCGTAGTGGTCCTATAGCTGGCCGCGGCAGTTAGGGTGGCGGCGGAGGTTACAGTGTAAGTGGTTGGGCTAATAAGAGGAGAGCCAATTGTGCCCCCTGCAGTGGTGGTCCAACCGTCAAAGTCGTAGCTAGAGTCCAGAACGGCTGAGATAGTGTACGGTTTTGTTCCTACTAAGTTGACTACGTCGCCGCTTTCGGTCACACTATAGTAGCTATCATAGTCGCTATTGCTGAGTCTAATCTCTGTAATGCCTTGCGGGAATACTACCGTAACGTCCACTAGCGACAAAACTTCCCATTGAGCATAAAGTGTAACAGTTTGACCAGCAGTAGCACCCAAGTTCGTGATGGTTGCTCCGTCTGCATAACTATCGCCACTACCGTCGGCAGCAGTGTTCCAATTGATAAACTTGTAGACGTGACCACCTTGTGGCGAAATCGTAAAGTTGTTTGAATCTATTTTGATACTATTCCCAACGGCAGTTCTTTGATCGTACATAATTCCATCTACTTCAGCCGTAGTGTTAGCATCAAAGTGTACGGTGTAATATTTTTGCATCATACAACGGACAGACTGACCACGGATTTTAGACGACCCGTTTGTGTTGGTACTGACTTTGGTTGCTTGCAACCACATATTGATTAAATTGTTAGAAGAAGATGCACTGATACCATGGTAGTTCCCTGTTTCGCCACGATTGGTGATTGAATTTCCGTTTTGCTGGCCACTGAAGAGGAAGTTGTTTGGATAGCTGCGCCATCTGTTTGACATCAAGTTAGAAGTCTCGTTACTGCCCCTACCACCAAGTGCTATATCGAGGGTGGCATAATCGCCGTTGATACTATATCCATCTGGTAGTGACCACCCAGCCGGGCAAATATCCCCATCAGCTCTAACTCTTGGGTTGTTTGTTGAATAGGTTCCATTACCAGCGGTAGCCGTATACCAGTTGTAATAGACGCCATACGAATACCACAGATCTGCCGAGTTTGGATTTACCCCGTTAGCATTAAACAGAATACGGTTGACACAGCTAGCGTTGTTGGTTGTACAGAAGTTGGAAGATGAGCTTGGGTGTTGGTTCACCGCGACCATAAAGTCTGAGGCAGGATTGTTAGTGTTGGCTGCGGTGATTGTCACATCTGGGTTAGAGAAATCTAGACGTAAGTTTTCCGTCATCCAACAGGCGTGGTCTGCCAATTTAGCTACGGTATAAACATTCCCGTCCCTAGAGTCGGTAAGGGCAATCGTGTCACCGATGCCCATAACGTCACAACCATCCCAGTTTTGAAGAGTATCTTCAGACTCTAACCATTTAGCGTAGAGCATTATACCTTCATTCGAGACGTCTCCCACAGGAATAGTCTGGTTTGGCCCATAGGTGTCACCGGTGCCATCTCTTCTGGTGTTCCAACCGGCAAAACCATAACCGGTTCGATAGAAGTTAGGAGATGACAGAGTGGCATCAGTGTTACTGGTAACTGATTGCTCTGTAGCTTCAGCCCCCTCCTCGCTGCCATTTTTATTGTAACAGATAAGATTTGGGTCACAGATATCTGGGGTATTAGCAATGGCAGTGAGAATGAGGCTATTAGTGTATTTCCCTGGCGGAACGTCGTTTTCTACCTTGACCCCCATAGTAATGGTGTGAGTGTTGGTAACAGTTCCATTTACTTCGTTTACTTCAACAATAGTGTCGCTATTACCGATGGCTGGTATAGGTCTAAATTTGGTGTTGTCCATACTGTAGGCGTGGGCTTTAGTTATCTCGGAGGCCGAAATGAAACTTTTCCCTGTTGGTAGGATGATTGTAGGAATAGTGGTTTCGCCACCACTTTCTGGAATTAGATCAGTAGAAGTGCCGCCAGTTTCCATGAGCACCTTATAACCATTAGGGCTATCAGTAGTAACGGTGAAGGTGGTTGATCCAGATTTAAACTGATTTGGCACAACATCTACGTTAATATCACCTGCCACCTCTATGGTGATAGTGGTCGGGGTACTGGCATAGGCGGGACTGGAATCGAAAATGGTTGTTAGGAAAATTTGGCACACGAAAATCAACAACAACTCGAAGGTTATCTTACCACAGCCCATTTTTAGCTTATGGTACCTCCACATATTTACTCTACTTTCCCCCTTATGCTTATTTTACCATATAAGGGGTGGAACAGGGGAAAAAATCTCGACTTTTTTGGGCGTTTTCACCCCTGTTTTGTTGTATTTTTTACACCATATTTTAGGCGTTTATGGAAATGCGTGGGTAGATGTTCATTTTATAGGGGTCAGTAGGCTTTTTCCCGGCCTGAATTTCATAGTAAGCGGCGGCGGCGACCATGGCGCCGTTGTCCCCTGATAAACTTTTTTGTGGGAAATAGCCTTCGGCTTTTTCTCGCAGGGCTTCGTTGGCGGAGACGCCGCCGGCAAAGACGATTGATTTGACATCGGGGTGCTGTTGTTTTGCCGTAGACAACTTTTCTAATAAGATGTCAACAGCGGTTTTTTGGAATGAAGCTGCAAAATCGTTGACCTGTTTTTTGGTTAAATAATTTTTGAGATCGTGGGAAGGGTGCGAAATTGGCAAATTCAGCTCCTTTTGGACTGCTCGAAGTACTGCGGTTTTTAAGCCTGAAAATGAAAAATCTAACCCGTCTATCTTTGGGTGCGGGAATTTGTACTTGTTTTCGTCGCCTTCCTTGGCGGCTTTTGCGATAGATGGGCCACCTGGGTATGGTAAACCTAAAATTTTGGCGACTTTATCGAAACATTCGCCAATAGCGTCATCTCTGGTAGTGCCGATAATTTCAAACTTATCGTGGGAAGGCATATACAAAATCTGAGTATGGCCACCTGAAATTACCAAAGCTAATACAGGAAAGGTAGGGACGGAAGCTGCAGCGTGTCCTTCGGACACGCTCCGGGCCGCTCTGGCCAAGTCCTTATGTTCCGCAGAACACGTCGCAGCTTCCATCCCTACCAGCCAGTTGGCATAGATGTGGGATTTGAGGTGGTGGACGGCGTACAATGGTTTGTCGTGCAAAATTGCGAGGGTGCGAGCGGTTAATGTGCCGATCAAAAGCGAGCCGAGCAGGCCTGGTGCGTGCGTGACAGCGATGGCGTCAATATCGTTCCAGGTGCAGTTCGCATCCTTCATGGCCTTTTCTACCACTGGCATCATTACTTCTAAGTGTGAACGGGCGGCAACTTCTGGAATTACTCCGCCATATTCAGCAAAGATATCAATTTGGGACACAACAGCATTGGACAAAATCTTGGCCCCATCTTCTACGACGGCAGCAGCAGTTTCATCACAACTGGTTTCTATCCCTAAAATTTTCATTCTTTAATTATACCACATTTCTAGTTATAGAGAAAATATATCATGAGGTGAATATTTAAGCGTGATGATAATGTCCACCCTTGGCAATTTCTTGGGCGCGGTAAGTTTGTTCAGCGACAATAGTTCTGGCTAACATATGTGGGAAAACTAATTTGGAAAAACTCCAGATAAAGTCGGCCTTTTCCCTGATTTCTTCTGAGAAACCATAGGCTCCGCCAATTAAAATTACGACGTTTTTGCTGCCCACAAATGCCTTTTCTAACATTCTTGAATATTCATCGGATGATATATTTTGGCCACGTTCGTCACAAATAATTACGAAGTCTTGGCCGGAAAATGGCCAATTTGACAATTTTTTATTTAGCTTTTCTTCCTCAACATATTCCCATGTTAAATCATAAGGCTTTTTGAGCCGTTTTTCGTATTCTTCAATGGCCTCATTAGCCCAAGGAAGGTGCTTTTTGCCACCGGCAATAATCTTAATCATACTTTTATTATACCATTAAAAATGGGCCGCGGAAGTTCGCGGCCCTTGGTAGGTATTATTTTGGTATGATGTGATATTTGTCACACACTTCTCCGTAGCGTTTGAGACAATAGTCTTGCCACTCATATGACATTTCGCTCGGGAAGTCAATCTTGTCTGTAAGGAGATACTCTCCTTTGGCGGTCCTGTCGGGGTCAATGCCACCTAAAAACCAGCCAAGAATGTTGCCTTCTTCATCTTCGTCTTTACACCAAGTCCCACCGCGTTCAATTCGGAGCTTAGCGTTGTAAATGACCGGTTTGCCCCTTTCGGAATAAACAAACGAGTGGCCATTCAAACGAAAAACGGCAACACAAGGTTCCGTAATCCCGCGACTATCTAGGGCTCTTTCAACAATGCTCCTTACATTGATGTCCGGCACGGAGGCATAGCCAATCTGTTCGCACCCACCGATAAACTCTCTCCAACTTTTGTAGTCCTTAACAAACCGGAAAACCAAAGCTTCCCTCAAGCGTCGTTTGTTTTTGGACTTGGTTTTTAGAGATTTCTTCTCAGCATCGTGAATAATCTGAGTTTTGGTGATAGCTTTGCCATCCAAAAAATAAATTTTTTGCAAACCTAACCCCCCTTTCTTGTTAAAATACCAATACCTACTTATTTAAGTGTATTACAAAACTGTTATTTGACCAAGCATAAGGGGTTTACCAGGCGAGGGTAAATTCAAAAAGTTCTTGGGTAGCTGGAATAAAGAGTGCACCGAGGAAAATGGCGAGAATGAGAGCCATTAAGATGGCACGGAAGAGGTTGAGCGGGCGGCTGATTTTGTAGATGAGGAAGAAGTCAATGGTAAAGACGATGATGGCGGAAAGGGTGGTGAGTTTACTTCTATCGAAATTGTTGATTTCGGCTACGATGGAAAGCACCACCATAGAAATAGCTACGGCAATACCGGTAGGCACAGAATAGTGCTTGATGTTGTAAATGAACTTGTCTTTGATTCTCGCAGTGTTGTGCTCTAGAGCGAGGGCTAGGCCTGGGAAGCCAATACAGGCAAATGAAAGGAGCGACATTTCGATTGGGCTAAATGGGTAGCTTAGAGGCGCTAGAACGAAGATAACAGCAAGAGTGGTGGCATAAACCGTCTTGGCGAGGAAAAGCGACGTAGAGCGTTCGAGGTTGTTGATGGACTGACGGCCTTCGTCGATAATACTTGGTACACGGTCAAAATCGGAATCGAGTAAAACTAATTTGGCGGAGCGACGGGCGGCATCGGAGCCCTCACCGATGGCGATAGAACAGTCAGCCTCTTTCATAGCAAGAATGTCGTTGACGCCATCGCCGGTCATGGCGACGGTGCCGCCAGCCTTTTTAAAGGCCTCAATTAAACTCTTTTTTTGCTCTGGTTTAACCCGGGTAAAAATAGAGTAATTTTTGACGAGGTTCTCGTAATTTGGCTTTTTCTCGGTACTAAGATCGATGCCTCTTAAATCTTTGATGCCAACGGTGGCGGCGATTTTTTTCACGGTTTCGAGATCATCACCGGAAATCACCTTTGGCGCGATATCGTTATCGTAAAAATACTTAATAATTTCAGGTGCATTCTTTCGGATTTCGTCTTTCAAGCGAATACAGCCGAGGAAGGTAGCAGTAGGCGCTGCGTGTCCTTCGGACACGCTCCGGGCCGCTCTGGCCAAGTCCTTATGTTCCGCAGGACTCGTAGCGCCTACTGCTACCTTCACCACTCCAATCACGCGGTAATCGCCGGCGTAAGATTTAACCTTTTTGATCACTTCTTTGTCATCGGTGATGAATTCGATAGCGCCCATTAAGTATTCTTCTTTTTTGGTTCTAAAGCCAGAGCATTTGCGCTCGGAACTAAAAGGTATAACGTCCACAATGCCCTCTATTTCGCCAAAATTGGCGTTTTTAGGCATAGCTTTCTTCAAAGCGCTAGTGGTTGCGTTTTCGGCCATTTGAGTGCTTAGAATGGCTCCTAGGGCCCTTAGGAGCGATTTTTCGGCCGGGGTTGGACTGGCTTTGACCTTTTCAAACGAATCGCCATTTGGCAAGATAAAATCCTGTACCACCATATTACCAGAGGTGAGGGTGCCGGTTTTATCTAGACAAATAGTGTCTACCCGGGCGAGAGTCTCAATAGAATAGAGGTCCTGGACGAGAACTTTACGTTTAGAGAGCCTGATGGTAGCAAGCGCCAAAACAGAGCTAGTCAAAAGAATTAGCCCTTCTGGGATCATATTGATGAGAGCGGCAACAGTGCTCGTTACGGCGGTGGCAGTTTCGGACTCGGTCCTAAACCGAGACCACAAAAGCAGCGCACCGACTGGAATTAGAGTGTAAGAAATGTATTTGACGATTTTGTTCATTAAGGTGAACAGCTTGGAATCGGCAGTTTTTAGGTGGTGGGCGGCTTTTTCAAGCTTGGTGATAGAATTTTCTTCGCCAACTTTTAACACCTTAGCTTTGGCAGTGCCTGCCACCACGAAGCTACCTGAGATCAATTCGTCGCCTTGGTGCTTTTCGATACTGTCTTGCTCACCGGTAATAAACGATTCGTTAACCTCTAAGGTTCCCTCTTCCATGATGCTGTCATAAAGAATTTGGTCACCGAGGCTCAAGACTACGATGTCGCCTTTTTTAATCTCTTCGGACGGAATTTGAATAGATTTGCCATCTCTAATTACCGTAGGTTTTTGCTCGGAAACGAGGCGCATTTTTTGGACGATTTTGTAAGCCCGGATTTCGTTGATGATACTGATTAGAGTGTTGGCGATAGCAATAAAAATAAAGAGCATATTTTTGAAGCTGCCGACAAAGGCTACCATTAACGCCAAAATTAGGTTGACGAGGTTAAATAGGGTAAAGGTGTTTTTTAAAATAATATGCAAAATAGGGTGATTTTTGGAAAATTTTTGCATTATTTACCCCTGTTTTTGAGCTTCTTTAGGAATTTTTTGGCTTGATAAAATTTGAGGTCGATTGGGAGTTCCCAGGTGCCGGCATATTCTAGAACTTGGCCACCAAAACCCTTCTTAAATTCGTAAACACCGTCTGGGTGGTTATCATCTGGAAGGCCGTGAATACCGTAAAAATTGTAGCGTTTGAATTTTTTCTCGGCGGCGTATTTGATCATATGCCATTGGAGTTCGTATTGAGCGTTGTAGTCTTTCATGTATTTTTCATCACTACCGGAGAAGAGATAGACGACTTCGGAGCCGTAGAGCATGAACATTGCAGCAGATAGCGGCAGTGAATTTGAAGTGGGATTTCTCAACGTGCTCGGCTCGCGATCGTCATTTTTACAACGGGTCAGTCGGGCTCGTCCCGGTATTTCAGTACCGGCTACTCGCCCGTGACCGTTGTCAAAATGACTGTCGGAGCCTGCGCAATGTTTCGAAATCCCATCTTCAAATTCCCCTGAAACCTCCGCTACTAGGAACATGGCTTCGCCTCTCGGGACGAAGAGGTCATACATCTCTTCATAGTAACTTAGAGGTTTGTCTTCGAATTCGCGGCGTTTTGAGGTGGATTCGGTAATTTCCTTAAAAATGTTCAGTTCATTTTTGGCGAGTTCGCGGACGGTGACGCCCATTTTTTCGGCTTTTCTGATGTGGCCCCGGGTATTGCTCTTAAAATCTGCCATTAATTCATCGGCGGTTTTGCCTTTTAAATCTAGGGCGTACATATACTTTGGCTGGGATGCATCTTCTACCTCTATAAATCCGAGATTTTTGAGGTTTTTGAGAGCGTTCTTATGATCAAAACCATTCTCTACTGGGTCGCCGTGGCGATCGCGCTCGATGATTTCGTAATATGGGCTAATGTGGAGTTCGTAGCCATTGTGCGATTTGATGTATTTTTTGAGAGACTTGATGAAATACTCGGTGAGAGGCTGGTCTTCTAAATCTAAAAGTGGGCCGCCTGGTGCGATAAAAAGCGACTTGCCCAAAAAATATGGCTTGGCCACGAGCATAGTGGCGGCTTTGATTTCTTCATTATGTTTGAGGGCAATATAGTAAACCGTCCAACCATTGTCTTCCCTGTATTTGGCGATTTCAGGGGTTTGCATAAAAGATTTGTAGGGGCTATTTTTCGCAAATTCCCGAAAATCTTCGGCAGAAATTTCCTCAAATGTCATATAAGTCTCCTAATTTTTCTCAAGAGTTGATAAGATTTGTATTTGGCTTGGTTCAAAACAATGTCGTAGGTGCCGGCGTGATCTACCTCTGTGCCTTCAAAAGTTTTCTTGAAATTGGTAAAGCCAGCCCAAGGGTGATCTTTTGGCGCGCCCTCCGGTGCGATGCCCCAGAAATCGAATTTCTCCAAGCCTTTTTCGCGGGCGTCTTCGATTAACTGAACGGTTAAAATGCCGGTAGCATGGGCTTTTCTTCCCTCGTCGGTTTGAGCGCCCTGAAGATTATAGCGAGTTTTTCCGTGGTCAAACACGAGCCCGGCGGCAAGCAAGTTGCCGTCTTGTTTTAAGAGATAAAGAGTGGCAAATGGCTGACTAAGCTCAGTTTTGAGGTAATTTTCGGAGAAAGTGCTGATGTTCTTCTCTTTTGCCAGGGCTTTTTGAAGATTTAAGAGATATTTGATGTCATCTGGGTTGTGGCTGGTCTCGATGGTAATGCCGTTTTTCTCTCGGTTTCGGTAATATCTGAGGAGTCTAGATGGCAGCCTGCTCTTGTATTCTTCATCGCTGCCGGTTAAATCTAAAACCCAAGTTTCTTTAGGGTTTAGATCGTGTGATTTCTTGATATTTTTTGGTAAAAGTTTAGCAAAATCAGGGTTTAGAGGTTCTACACGGACGAAAATCGCGTTTTGCTCTTTGGCTAGATTTTCTAAATCCTTTAAGGCATGTTTAAAACCGTCTTTAGTCTCGGCAACAGGGCCATAAGGCAAATAAAGGTAGCGACCAAGAGGCGCAGGCTTAACAATGGCGAGATAGCAAAAATCGTTTTCTTCCCTGTAAAAGCTGGTTTCGCCCAGGTCTTTTTGCAACTGCTCCCATTCCTTACTTTGCGTGATCGGAATTTCCATAAGTCTAATTATAGCATAGAAATATAAATAAATTTATTCGCGGTTGATATCGCGCCAGGAATTTTTTTCGAATTTCTTAACGAAAATTACTCTTGTCTCACGGCTGTCTTCACGGTTCGCAAGAGATAATTTTCTAAAATTCTCAAAAACTTCTTGGGCTCATCAAAATGCTCATAAATTTATATATATTTCCCTGTTAATATCCATACTAATTACAAAAATAAGCACGTGAATTTTGTTGACGGCGTAAGCGTTTTGTTTTATTTCGCTTATGAATGCAAAAACTCCGGCTTTTTCCCTAGTCGGTTGTCAAAATCTATTATCTAATGCTCCCAACTCTGGCGCGGTTGCCAGGTTGATACTTTGATTTTAGCGCAAGCGGTTTCAAATGTCAAGTGCGGTTGCCAAGGTTTTTGGTTGCTAGCATAACAGGTTTGGTGTAGTAATTTTGCTTATGGTTTCTGTGGAAAAGGTTGTGGTTTGATTGTTTAAAAATCGGGCCCGGCTGCGGAGGGAAGAAGAGACTGGACATTTATGGATTTCTATGATAAACTAGAAAAATGCGCTCGGCGTTTGAGGCGCCGGATGCTTGTACATATAAATGTTGGTTTGGTTGCCATAAATAGGAGGGAAGATGACTTCAAAAAAGCGAGACGAACTTCTACAATGGGTTGGAGTAGGTATCTTGGTTGAGGGGCTCATCGCGTATGCGTTGATACAAATCATGATGTAAGAGAGATCAAGAATATTTAACCAAACCAACGACTAACAATTACGGCTCTAATCTTGCATTAGGGCCTTTTTTATGGTATAATAATAGAGGTGGCCAGCATAATGCTGGCAGCAAATTAAAAGATCGGCTTGAACGGAGGTGGGGAAATGAAACAGATTAAGACAGTGCTTAGTGTAGGGTACAGCCCTGGCTACCTCAAAAAAATTGGTATAAATTTTTTTGTGATAGCAGCTATAATGGCATTTTTGATGGTGGCTGGCATAACTAAAATTACCAGTTCTAAGACAATCATCACAATAGTTCTTTTTGTGTTTGGGCTGCTTTCTTTTATGGCGGCTCATCTTAAAATGAAACATTGCAAGAAGCATTGGCAAGAGATTGGGGAACTGGAAATAACCCCTAGGGAACTAAGAAGATCGGCCAAACATTTTGCCCAGCTTGGGCTGATGATTGTAGCTTTTATAGTGTCCAAATCGTTGGTGTTGGAAATTTTTCCTGATTGGTATGACATCACCGCAATATTTGTGCCGTTTTCAATTTGTGTGTATCTTGTGGCCAAGTCCAGAGGAAGGAGATGATCAAGCCAAGGTCCCAGTTTTACTGGGGCCTTTTTTATTGGTGGTATAATTGGAGTATGGCTTATATTCGGAAATTTAAGACAACTTCGGGGGCGACTGGAGTGCAGATTTGTTATAAAGAGGGAAATAAGGTGATAAAAACTGTGCACGTGGGCTCTTCTTCATCTGAAAAAGGTGTGGAAAAGTTGCTAAAAAAGGCACGAGAAATTATGGACGCGGGGAAGCAACCGCTGTTTGATCTTGATAAGTTTAATGCGAAGAAATAGCATCGACGAAATCGGTGACTATTGACAAATAATTATTGTATAATTATAATATAATTATGAAATCTATTAAATTTGAATGGGATGAGGCTGCGAGATGAGGGAAGAATACGACATAGCAAAATTAAATCCAAGGAAAAATCCTTATACGAACCGGCTCAAAAAGCAGGTGACTATTAACATTGATAACGATACAATTGACTATTTTAAGGCGGAGTCGGAAAAATCTGGCTTGCCATATCAGACTTTGATTAATCTTTATCTTTCAGACTGCGCATCTAAAAATCGCAAATTACACTTATCCTGGCGATAAAAATTTAAAGAAAGGAAAAAATGAAAAACACTATAACAGTAACAACAAACGGAAGAATTACCATACCTAAATGGGTAAGGGCGGAGTTGCAACTGTCACCGGGCGATAAAGTGTTGCTTTCAACAGACGGCGAAGCAATTTTCGTAAAAAAGCAGTAGTGCAAAATAGGGTTTTGACACAAAGTTGAAAAAGCGTGCTATAATGGAAGTGCGGAACTGTAGTTTGTTTATTTTATTTTCAAATTTGACCGATTGATGCGGCTATTTACGCCAAGTTTGGTCAAATTTGAACAAACTATAGTTTCGCGACTAACGTAAATAGTCGCATTTTTCTTGTGATTTAGGTGCGGCAAAGGAGGCAAAATGGGCGGAGAAAAATTATCCACAAACCCAGAACTAGATGAGGTGGCAAGAAGAGAACAAAACAGAAAAAGGGGGGCAAATATTATGGCCGAGCTTAATGACATAAATAGGTCACTAGATTGCCCTGATGACATTTTACTAGAGGAGCCTGAGTTGCAAGAAGATAGAGTATCTGAGGCTGCTCACTTAGATAAAATTGCACCCGATTCGATAGATCCCATAGATGATGAGCGGCAGAAAGAGCTTGAAAAAGCTCGACAGGAAGAGCTTGAGAATTCAGAGTGGGCCGGAAAAGGGATAAGGGACAATGGGCAAGAAGCTTTTTCTGCTGGTAATTTGAGACTTGAGCAACTAGGCTTGAGCGCTCGTGTGCTTAGTGCTTTAGGCTGGCACAGTCAACAAATTGCTAATGGTGAGCACCCTAGAGGGCCTTCTAAAAGTATCGAAACGGTTGATGATATCTTAAACACTAACAGGAGAGAACTCTCGCAGATTCGTGGTCTTGGGGCAAAAGGTCTTGCCGAGATTGAAAATAAACTCAGAGTACTTGGTTATACCGATTTTAATATATTTTCGAAATACCCGTATTATAAAAATCCCAAACAAAAGAGTTAGATTAGTTCTTGCTGGGTTTTGAGGCGATCGATCAGAGCTTCTTTTTCTTTGATCTGGTCTTTAGTTTCTTTGACTAGGTGCTCGGGGGCTTTCTCTACATAATTGGGGTTCATCATCCGAGCATTGAGAGCATCTAGCTCGCGACCAACAGAGAGAATCTTTTCGGTGAGAGCATCTTTATATTCTGCTACAACCTGTTCTGGGACATCTAGGTAGAGCTCGTGGTTAGCTAGTGCTAATCTGAGGCCACGTGGTTTACCATCTAGAGCATTGATGTCTGGAACCTTAGTAAGAGCCTTGATCAAAAGCAAATTGTCTTCTACAAGGCTGTCATTATCATACATCAGCGCGTATTTATTGGCGTTATTGGTGCCTGGAAGGGCCTGCAAGGTGCCTCTGACTTCAGACACTATAGTGAGTATACTTTCGAACTGCTCGGCCGTGATAGGGTCGTAATTTAGCCTAGAAGGCCATTTCTGAGTGATGATAAAGCCTTCGGTCCAGCTTAAGTTCTGCCAAATTGTCTCTGTTACAAATGGGGCAAATGGGTGAAGAATAATCAAAAGATGTTCAAGAGTAGCTTTAAGAAGTGCGGCGTTTCGGTAGATCTTTTGGCTTTCTAGGAACCAGTCGGCATATTTATCCCAAATAGTCTGATACAAAGTCTCGACGGCTTCGGCGAAACGGTAGTCTTTCATATCTTGTTCAATCTGTTTGGTGCACTCGTTTATTTCGCGGCAAATCCAGTCTTCACCCATGTTGTCGGTAGTGTATAGGGAGTTTGAGATAGTGCTCTCTCGGGACGGGTCGCTCGCGCCCGTTTGCCTTCGGCAATTCGCGTCCCAAGGGGCGAGCGTTACGGGGCTCGCGCCCTCATCCTCGGCCGTAGCCTCCGGAAGCCCTCGAGTAGCACTATTCTCAAACTCTTCATCAACAATACTTTGGACGAGACGGGAGATATTCCAGAGTTTGTTACAGAGGTTGCGGCCGGCGATGACACTATTTTCAGAGAAGGCTTGGTTCATGCCAGCAGAACGACCGCGGAGAATACCGAGACGGAAAGCATCAGAACCGTATTTTTCTACAAGATCCATTGGGTTAATCACGTTGCCCTTAGATTTGCTCATTTTTTGACCATGCTCATCTAGCACAAGCCCGTGCAAATACACCTCTTTAAACGGCACTTCACCGGTGACATAAACCCCCATCATAATCATGCGGGCGACCCAAGCAAAGAGAATATCGCCAGCAGTCTCCATCACGTTAAGTGGGTAATACGGGGTTGGGTTTTCTTCGGACCAATCGGTACAAACGATTGGCCAGTGAGAACTTGAGAACCAGGTGTCAAAGGTGTCTTCGTCGCGAACGTATCTGGTACCAGATTTTTCAATTTCGGTAAGATTGGTGCGGCGGTCAAAAATCCAATCTGGCTCGTCGGTAGCTTCCTCGGTAACTTTTTTAAACATCGGAATAGCGATACCCCAAGGAATCTGACGGGAAATGTTCCAATCTTTGAGATTTTTGAGATAGTTAATCACCACACGCTTTTTGTTGTCTGGGTAAAACTTGATTTCGTCGTTTTCAAGATGTTCTATTGCCATTTTGGCTAGTTTTTCGACATCTACAAACCATTGCTCTTTAAGCATTGGCTCAAGGACGGTATCACATTTGTAACAGTGTGCCACAGAGTGAACAATCTTTTTCTCGCCCTTTAAAATGCCTTGGTCTTTTAGGTCTTTTAGGACTTGTTTTCTACATTCTTCAGTGGTAAGACCTAAATATTTTTCTGGGACGTTAATCATATGGCCGTCTTCGGAAATTACCTGAATGCGCTCAAGATTATGCCTGTTTCCAACCTCAAAATCGTCAAAGTCGTGAGCTGGGGTGATTTTAACGGCGCCAGTGCCATATTCTGGGTCGGCGTGCTCGTCGGCAATCACAGGAATTTCTCTATCAGTTAGAGGAAGATGAACGGTTTTACCAATCATATCTTTGTAGCGCTCGTCTTCTGGATTGACCGCTACAGCGGTATCGCCAAAGAGAGTTTCTGGACGAGTGGTAGATACGATAATGTCGTCATAGGCGAGTTCCCAGAGGGTACCTTTTTCGTCTTTGTGATCTACTTCGATATCGGCGAAGGCAGTTTGGTGCTTAGGGCAGTAATTTACGAGCTTTTCGCCCCTGTAAATCATACCGTCGTTCCACATTTTTTCAAAGGTGGTGTAAACGCGGTCAATCACATTTTCATCTAGGGTAAAGGTGAGATCATCCCAAGAACAAGAGGCGCCAAGAGCGCGGAGTTGGAGTTCCATATTGCCACGCTGCATCTGGACGAAGTCCCAAACTCTTGAGTAAAGTTCGTCGCGCGAATATTCAAAACGGGTGTGACCGGATTTTTCGAGGTTTTTTTCGTAAACTACCCAGGTTTCAAAACCGGCGTGGTCGGCGCCAGGAATATACCAGGTAGAAGCGCCTTTTAGCCTGTAATAACGGGTAAGAGAATCTTCCAAAGCTACGGTAAGACCGTGACCAATATGAAGGTTGCCATTGGCATTTGGTGGTGGCATGACAATGCTGTAGCATAGGTTTGAAGCAGTGCTTTCTCGACGCGCTTGCGCCGGCCCATCGTCATGGGCGGCGCTGCGCTCTTCTTGCTCGCGTCTTCGCAAGACGGTCTCGAAAGCACCTGCTTCAAACCTGTCGTCAACTCCATCACCGTTGTCATCTACAGGGATGGTGGGGATGGTAGGCTTGAAAACGCCGGCAGCTTCCCACGCGGCATAAATATCAGATTCGTATTGGTTTGGTTCGTAGCTTGATGCAAATTTCATAATTATCACAATTATACCACTTTTTAAGGGAATGAAAAAGCCCCCTTTAAGGGGGCTTTGGTGTTGGTGAGGTTAGTACCAGCCGAATTCGTCGGGTTGCCACCATTCAAAGAAGGGGCGGCCAAGGGTAGCAAGCCCGCAGGTCAAAAACTGCACTGCGATTTGCACCAATCTCTGATCAAAATCGTGCTTGTGCATCAGACGGCGTAAATGGTTTGAGCAGCCATCTATCAGATCATAGTGTTTGATTTCTCTGCACAATGCCAAATCGCCTTTGGTAAAATATTTACGATTGGTTGTGATGTAGCCATCGCTGTTTAGCTTGATGAGCTCAGCAATAAAGTCCAACTTATCGGCCAACTTGATACTCTGGCCCAAGAAGGTGCTGGCATCTTCAAACTCGCGGTGGATACCTTTGCAGTTTAAATAAATCTGCTCAGAATGAGAGAAATAATGGTTTTGAACCGCGTTCCACTCCGGATTTTTCTTTTCTTCGTGCTCTATGCGACCGTCATCTACCACATCGCCGACCGAAAGTTCACCGATGTCGTGGTTTAATGCCACCTTCAAAGCCGTATATTTGTCCACATCTTTGAAATAAGCTGGCCACAGATCCATCATATCAGAGAAGAGCATAGCGGTGCGCCCAGAATGAACTAAGGTAGTTTCGGCGTGATATTTCTCAATCATAGGGATGGCCTCATTGCCAAAACCGTAAATTCTGGCGGCCAGAAAACCTTGCCTCAAAATGCTGTCCAAATCGTCGTATTTACTCCAGTTATTCCATAAAATTTGCGCATTGCTCAAAATAATCACCTCACTTTTAATATACTCCCACCAACTCGCTCAATTATACCATAGGCTAAAGGTATTGACAAATTAACATAAGTGTGATAAAATAGAAAGATAGTGCTGGTGAGGTGAAAGCCCTCGTAGTATATAAAGGAGGTCGTAAAATGGACGACAACAGAGTTACTGGCAACCAATTCGTAGATGAAGAATGGGGAAATTCTGACTACGAGAATCTGGAGGCGCCATACAGATGGCGCTATGACGAGGCGACGGGAAAATTGCATATGCTGTTTGATGAAGGCAAGACGCCCAAACTCGTTTGTTCTAGTGCGGTACTGGGGGAAGAAACGGAGCATTATCGTATTGCCATTTTGGCAAGCTCTCAGGAGGTTTTGCTCTGGCACAGTAACTATTCTGCTAGACTTAACGCTTCATTCAAGCGGGCGCGCGCACGCGCATAACAACTGAATATCGTACAACTGAATATCGACCTTTGAAAACGCCCCTAATGGGGCGTTTTTCCTGGGCTTTTTATATTGCTAGCTTTTTTTGGATTTCTATAAATTCGTCTTCGGTAGGTTCTAAAGTTTTGCCGTACCGCCAATTTTCGTCTAGTGGCATCAGGTGGACGTGGGCGTGAGGGACGTCGGTGCCAACCACTTTCCAGAGGATGCGAGAACCGAGAATTTTTTCCATATGGCGGGAGAGTTTTTTGACGGTTTTCATCAGAGCGTCGTAATCTTCATCTTCTAGTTCGTAAATTTTATCGACTTCTTTTTTAGGAATTACAAGGGTGTGACCCATGGTTTCTGGATGAATGTCTAAAAAGGCAAAGGTCTTGTCGTCTTCATAAATTTTGTAACAAGGGATTTCGCCTGCGATAATTTTAGAGAAAATGCTACTCATTTTTGGCTCCTTTCGTTAGTTTTTTAACTAAAATAAAGTAAATGCCGGCAAAAATAACAGAGAAAATTAGTGCGCCGATACAGTCTGAAACCCAATGTTTGTTGGCGAGCACGCGGCCGACCGGAACGAGAATGATAAAGGCGAGCATAATGACATCTAAGAGAGCGATGATAGATTTTTGCTTGATGTAATAAGGGATGGCGATGGCAACGCAAAGGAAAAAGGTGGTGGTGATCAGAGTGTGGGTGGAAGGGAAGCTGGCTTCGCCGGAACCGTCTGGGCGAGTATTTAAGACAAAGATGTAATCAAAAACAACGTAAGTGATAGCGACTAGGGCGTATGGCACAGTCAAAGCGAGGAGTGGCTTGTCGATTTTTTTGAAAGATTTACGTTTAAACCACTGTGTAACACCCATCACAAAAAAGATGATAGCAGTGGCGATGGCCGTGGCGACCATGATATCTGTTGCTTTATCCCAATCCATGGTTTTATTATAACAAAAAATGAGACTAAAGTCTCGTTTTCTGATTTTGGTACACCCGACACGATAGGGATCTAGTCGGGCGCACCAAAATCAAAAAACCGAGAGCAAGCTCTCGTTTTCTGATTTTGGTACACCCGACACGATTTGAACGTGCGACCTTTTGCTCCGCAAGCAAACGCTCTATCCAGCTGAGCTACGGGTGCAAATGTGGATGTTTAAACATCCACCTAGAAATTAAATGAGCATCACCAAAAAGGTGACGCTACTATTATACCATATGTTCTGGTAAATATAAAGAGCCAAGTGTGATGCACGGAAGTTTTTGGGCTTTGGAATCGTCTAGAGCCTTTTTGATAAGGGCTTTATAATCTGAATTTGCGTAGATTTTAACAGAGGCATCTTTAAAGGCTTTTTCGGTGCGAGGCAAGTCAGATTTCTTGAAATCGCCGGGGCGAGTGAGATAAATAGCACTAAATAGCCCAGAATCAATAATTGCTTTTGCCATTTTTTCGACGTTTTTTCCGGCGGCACAAGCGAAGATGAGGTTGCCTTTTACTCCGTCTTTTTTCATGCGGGCTAGGACTTTTTTGATGCTGTTTTCGGTGTGGGCGCCGTCCATTAAAAGATACGGAAGGCCGTGGTAGTTTTCGATTTTTTCGTAGCGGCCAGGGAGGCGAACACTTAAAGCGGTGGAAATGGCAGCTTCTTCGTCTAAATCTTTAAAAACCGTTTTGACACATCTTGCGGCGATTTTGGCGTCTTCTACCTGATATTCGTCATCTTCTAGATATTCTATTTTCCCAAAAACGGCTTTTACTTCGGATGGCTGTGGGGCAGAAATTACAGGGACATTTGGTTTAAAAATGCCGGCTTTTTCGGTGGCGATTTTGGTAAGAGTGTCGCCGAGAATTTGCGTGTGCTCCAATTCTACTGGGCCCATAGCGATGACAAGTGGGCTGATCACGTTGGTGGGGTCAAGGCGGCCACCCAGACCTACTTCGTAAACAGCATAATCTACTTTGGCTTCTCTAAAAACTAACATTGCAAAAAGTGTCATTTCTACCGGCCAAGGAAGTTTTTCTTTGACTTTAGATTTTAATTCTCTCTTAGCTTTTTCGTAAATTTCTGGCTTGAATGGCCCGTCACCGGTGGAAAAACGCTCATAAATATCATAGACATGTGGCGAAGAATACACGCCGGTTTTAAAACCTTTTTCTCTTAAAATAGCAGCGATGCCGGCTGCGATGGTGCCTTTGCCCTTGGACCCGGCAACGTGGAAACAGGGGCAAAATCTTTCGGGATGGCCGAATTTTTCACACAAAGTGGCCGTGAGTTTAAGATTTTCGGGATTCATAATCGGTTATTTTTTGCCTTTTTTGAAAAAATTACGATGAGCTCTAAAACCGTATTTACCGGTGATAGGGTCTTTGAAAATCGGGCCTTTTAAGGGAAGGAGAGTGAGCGTCATATAAGAACCAAAGAAGCAAAATACTCCGAGCGCCGAGAGATAAATAATTGGGTGAGGGAAAGCTTCTAGATTGACAATACCGTAAAAGGCGAATTGAGACAAAATAATAGCCGTGACAAAAGTGAGAATATCTATAGGGAGAATTGGCTTTTTGGAAATTCTAGTGTAAGAGTAAAAAACGAACGGAATAAAAAAGGTGATAATAAGGAGACTTGCCAATTTGGCGGTGAAATAATTGGGGTTTTCACCATAAATGTAGCCGTCTACGAGACCCCATAATAAGGTAGGGGTGATGGCAATTTTGATATGTTCCCAGGTAGATTCGTTGATAGCGACAAAAATCCCGAGTGCCTTTGGGCCTTTGAGGATGTCGTAGAGAAAATGGGCAAGGCAGCCAACAGAGAAGATAACAACAATGCTGATCCAGGTGAACAATATTTGATCCATATCTACCCCTTAACCTTCGGCGTGAAGCTTGGCGAATTTCTTAGATTTTTGGTCTAGTTCTTTGAGATCGCCTTCGGAAATTTTTTCGGCTTTGCCAGATTCGATAAAGTTTCTAAGAACGCCGGCCAAGATGAATGGGCGAATAAAGGTGGAGTGAATCATGGACCAGAAGATGATGCCTGAAATGGCAGAACAGGTGAGGTTGAGGGTAAGTACGCTCTGGAAAACCTCTGGGACGGCTTCGCCGTTTTCGGTAAAGAGTTGGGCGATTTCGCCTTGTAAGGCGGCCATTGCATCTGGGAAGGCTTGAAGAATAAGGTAGGTAATGCCAAAGAAGATGCCACCAATTACGAGGAAGGAAATTAGGCTGATGCCAAAGATGCGACCGAGGTTTTTGAGTAAGGTTTTGCCGTGTTTGAAGAAGATGGCAGCGCCTTCTAGAGTGGCCTTAGTGGCAGATTCGTCTTTTTTGTAAAAGACCCAGCCAAGACAACAATCGCAAAGATAGGCGATGATGGTGTTAATAACCGCAGAGATGGTGCTGCCGATGGAACCACCGGTATCGCCACCGACGGCTTGGCCAATGGCAGTGATGCCGGTGCCGATCTGATTGAAAATACCCTTGATAGCACCAGTGACAAAATAGTAAGCAGTAACGGTGGAAAAGCGTTCTTTGACGATTTTTCTACCTTCTTTGATGGTGTTTTCTGGGAGTTTACCTTCTACAACACCCTTGGTCATCATAGCAATTTGGCCAGCTTTGTAGGTGTAGCCAACGAAGTGTAAAATCAGCCAAGCGGCAACCGCGCCAAGAATAGCCCCAATACCGAGACCAACGAGGCCATAGTTGGTAGCCTTATCAGCGATGATAAAACCAGCTGCAGCCATACCAAAGAAAGCTACGCAAGCTAGAAAATCCCAGAGGACACGCCACAGGGAAAAACCAATGGTTTTTTTGTAAATTGATTTGTTGTCCATATTTTACTCCTTAGTTGATTTCATTATAGCACATTTTATGGTAAAATAAGAGGCGGAGATGTGGCCGAGTGGTTGAAGGCGCACGACTCGAAATCGTGTGGGCAGAAATGTCTCGAAGGTTCGAATCCTTTCATCTCCGCCATTTTTGTTGCAGAAAAAAGCCCCTTAAATAGGGGCTAATTATTAGGGGGCGACTATTAGGTCAAATAACTCTTGGCGGATAAAAATCCGCTCATTGTTTTTTCCGATGACCCAACACTCTGGCATTTCTTTCCCAAAGAGATCCATTTTGTCGGGATTGGGAAGATATCGAGTGTGGAATCCGAATGGTTGGTCGATAGGTCTGAAATTTGCGAGTATTGGCCAAATATACGATACATCTTTAGACTGCATACATCTATAGAGGACTTGAGCCGTTGGAGTCTCCCAGAAAGACTCATAACTAGATATAAATTTTACTTCAACTTCTCTTTCTCTATAATATTTGGTCTTGTCCATAGCATTTAATGCTGTGTATAGATCTATAACCTTTGTATCACCGTTTGATGTATATTCTGTCCAAGCATGTGCAAAGCGTTCAAGTTTGCCATCAATTAGTGCTGTGACAAATCCTTGGACCAGCCTTGCTGTATGATCACCCTTCAGGGTAATCATCATTAATGCGGCAAACTCATAGCAGAACCCCACACCAGTATAACGAGATAGCTTGGTTGGAAGAGAACTTGAAATCACATTCTCTAGTGTATATCCGTTTAGATACATACTTTCACCCCTTTCTTAAAATACGCCCCCTAATCTTTATATTATATCATACCTTATGAAAAATGTCAAGATACTATAAGCGTTTTTGGGGAACTTGAATTGGTGGTATAATACGCTTAGAAACTTGAAAGTGGGCTGGGGTTTAGAACATGATAACGAGTGGCGAATTGAGAATATTGCGAACCATTATGGGTACGATATGGTAGATGAGGCCCTTTTATCTACAAAAAGTATCTATAAATTTGCTCTCAAAAAATCTAAAAACCCCTAGCACATTATAAAAAGCCCGAAATCTCGGGCTTTTTCCAATGGTTTTTTTATTTTCCAATGGTTGTTGACATTTCCAATGGTTTTTAATATAATCAATGGTAAGGAGCAAATATGTACACAACCACAATTAACCAAAACGGAATGATTCTCTTAAACAAAGACGCTAGGAAGGCGTTGGGGTTGAAGTTGGGGGATAGAGTTTTTATTAATTTTGACAAAAATTCCGCTAGAATAGCGCGGCGAACAAGTGATGAAGAATTTTTTGCTAGAATGGATGCAAACAACAGCGAAAAAACCAAAGCCGCAATCAAGAAAAATGCGGGGAAGACCGTCAGCGAAATGCGGGACGAATGGGCAAAAAGTATGGCTGGGCAGAAGTATATGGAGGAAAAATATGGCAGTATCTGATTCTCTAGATACAAATTTGATGCTTAGACTAATCATGAACGATGTGCCCGGGCAACGTGAAAAGGTGTTGGAGCTTTTATATACACCGAGGACTGTGCATTATCTTGAGGATTTGGCAATAGCGGAGATTTTATATGCGTTGGAGAATTTTTATCTTCTGGAGCGAGCCGATGCGGTAGAAAGACTGGCGATGTCTCTTATGCGTTTTGATGGCTGTATAAGTTATAATAATACCTTGACGTCACTAGCTTTTCCACTTTATTTGGAGCATCCTAAATTGTCATTTTATGATTGTTGCCTGGCATGTTATGCCGAGATCAAACACCACGAGCCGCTATTTACCTTTGATAAAAAATTGGCGCAGCAATTGCCGCAAGCTAAGGTGTTGGCGTAATTTTAGCATGAAAAAGCCCGGAGCTACCGGGCTTTTTATTACTTCTGGTTTAGATACTCCTCTAGGGTGAGGCCTTTTTCGGTAATCTCTTGGGCGACCTTAGGACCGACATAGCGAAAATGCCACGGTTCGTAAGAGTAGCCGCTGATGTCTTCTTTGCCCTTGGGGTAGCGCAAGATGAAACCAAATTGCGGCATCAGCGTGTGGATTTCGTTAAAGAGGTCTGTCTGGGCGAGCATCACGTCATTGTCGTTGTTGTATTCGCCATCTACGGTGATGCAAATATCTACGGCCAAGCCGGTGTGGTGCTCTGAATAACCAGGGACGGCGACATACTGTTTGCAATAATCTTCGCCGTACTCTTGCTCAAAGTAGTTCCAGAGCGCGACTTGGTTGTCCACCGAGCGATAAACGCTGTCCAGATAGATATCTATCCCGCGGTCCAAAAGCGCCGCCTGCAACTTTTCAAATTGCTTCAGGGTGGTTTCTTCGATAAGAACCTCACCGCCCCAGGGGTCGTGGCTGGTAACCAGAGTAATCCGATCTAGCCAATCGCCCGGGAGCTTGTGCTGTTTGTTTACCAAGACTAAATAGGGGTTATCCTTCTTGGGAAGGTTCACGTTGACAGCCACCGAACAACCAGTTAAAAACAGGGTAGCGCATAAAAACGCCAACAATATCTTTTTCATTTAAGGTGCCTCCTTTCGGAATTTGAGTGTGAAGAACCGCCCCTATAAGGGGCGGTCTTAAATGTTTTTTTGAAATGTACAAGCTTAGGCGTTGCCTTTGAGATAGTTTGCGATAGCAACCGTTAAAAAATGCAGGGCCTCAGGTGTGCTGGTGTATTCAACAGGAACTCCTGCGGTCAGGCACTCTGAAGCGTAGTGGGCACACATCAGTGTGCTGGCATCAGATTTTGTTAAAAATTCCATAAATGCCGGGTTATTTTTTAAGCTGCAAACTTTTTCTAAATCCTCGCGATTAAGGCTGTTTAACCAGTCTTTCGCGGTCATACGCGCTTTCATTGGCATAGTGGCCACCTCCCTTCATGAAATGTAAGCTTACCCGGCAATTATAGCACTTCTCAAGGGTTTTTGCGAGCATAAGCGTTATACATTTGGGGTGATTTTACCGGATGTGTCTAGATGGGCGTTGATACTCCAAGAGTTGATGTCATCGATAATCTGTTGTTTTTTGGCGCCATCATCTAGAAGAATTGTCTGATAATTGGTCTGAAGAGCCGGCAGGATGTAATACTCCATATTGCCGTCTTGATCCATTTTAACCTGGAAAAGGGCAGTGTCGGTATCGAGATTATTAAAGAGGAAGTTGCCAAGATTATAGATGATAGGCTTGCCGTTATAAATTTCTACACCTTGTAAATTGTGGGCGTGATGGCCGACCACCATCGCAGCGCCGGCATCGATATAAGCTCTGGCGCTATCTACTTGGGCTTTTTCTAAATCATGAGAATTCTCGCGACCAAAGTGAATAACAGGGATAACAAAATCTACTTGGTCTTTTAGACTTTTGATTAATTCAATCATCTCGGTGGGGTCGTAGCACCAAAAAGTGCCAGGGTTTGTCTCAGTGGCCTCTGGGGTCATCACGTTTTTTTCGGCTCTAGTCGCAGCCACAAAGGCAAATTTAAAATCGCCGATAGTTACAAAATACGGTTTTTTGGCTTCTTCTAGACTTCGCCCGGCGCCGATATGGGGAATTTGATAGGTATCAAAGGCGTCTAGCATATCTAAAAAGGCGTCTTTACCATAGTCGTAAACGTGGTTATTGGCAAGATCGGCGAGATCTACGCCCATCTCGTGATAGATGTTTAATCGCTCTGGTTTAGCGCGGAAAGTATACATCTTACCAGGGAGCGCTGTACCCCTGTTTGAAACGGTGAATTCAGAATTTACCACCAGAAAATCGCTGTTTCTCATAGTTTCTAACATGGTATCGCCAAGAATACCGGTGATGCCGCCACGTTCATCATATTTAGGGGCGATATGCCAGTTGTCTGCCAGGGAAATATCACCGGTAAAGGAGATGGTGTAGGTTCTTGGTTCTTTTGGCTCTGGTTCTTCGGGGAGATTTACAGGGGTTTCTTCTTGATTTGCGGTGGTTTCTGTAGGGCGATTTAACACCAAAAGCAGGGCAAAGGTAAAGGCCGCAATTAGAGCCACACCAGAGGTGGTGAGCAAAATAATCTTGGTCTTTTTCATATTTTCAGTATAGCATAACATTGACTTTTTTAGCATTTTGTGCTATAATAAAGGCATAAGTAGTTTAACATTCTAACAGGGAGAGGGGATAGATTTTGGCAGTTTGAAAGGAGAATGAATATGGAACAGAATTTAACAGAGATGCAGAGAATTTTGGTAAGAGGAAATCTATTCAGAAAGAAAGACAAGTTAGCAGAGGAAAGCGCAAAATATCTTTCGGCCGATGCAGTTGCTGTAAAGATTATGATTTCGCTAGGCCTTGGGGCTTGGTTTCTTTTCTTAAGAGTACTAAGCTTTGGTTACCCGCCAATGAGCGATAAGCTTCTGGCTAACACCTCACTCATAATGGCTGGGTTGGTAATGTATTTACCCCTTTACGCTATCGGGATACTGGTCCCTATGCTTGGTTGGGCGCTGATCAAAAAGATCAAAGTTGAAATCAAGATTAGAAAAATAGACCGGATGCTCGATGAATGCAAACCTTGTTGGAATAGTTAATACTTATAGTACGTTTACAGAAAGGGGGAGTACGAATGCAGAAGAAACAAATTCACGATGAGCCGACTGAGGAATATAAGGCGGCATTGGCTGCTAAGGAGGCTCAGAGGAAGAAAGAACAGCAGGATACGAGAGTGTCGCAGATGAGAGAAAAACAAGCTGCGGCTAAGGCTAAGCGCGAGATGGAGGCTAAGAAAAAAGAGCTCCAGAGCGAGCTGGCCGGCAAGAAGATTGCCGAATGTAATGCCCGTATCAAAAAGGCCGAAGAAACTTTGGCCAGCGAGAAAGCCTACGATCTGGGCGCTAAGATTACTTTAGGGCTCTTTGCTTTAATGATATTCGTGTCTATAGCAGTCTTCTTAGTAGGGCTGGGGGTAGATGCGCTTATCATAGCGATGTCGATTGCGTTTCTAACCATCTGTTTGTCGATCTTTTTCCAGACGAAGCCAGACTTCGCGAGGAAAAAAATTTCCGACAACAACAAGCGAATCGCCAAGATTCGCAAGGAACTTTACGGAACCAAAAACCGCCGGTAACGGCGGTTTTTTCATGGCTTTTATTGTGCCGTGGTGATTTCGATAGAACCGATACCGCCAGAAATGTCTAGCTTTCTAGCGCCACTACCGATGGTGTCGTCATCTGAAACGGAAGAGCCATTTAAGGTAATGCTACCGATACCCTTAGAAACTTCGATGCTGTAATCTTCGGCTTTGGATTTGAGGCCTACCGTGGTCTTGCCAATGCCAGCAGAAATTTTAGCATCTTCTACCTCTAAGCTATCGATTCTGGTGTCGCCGATACCGGTAGAGATATTGGCTTTTTCAGCTTCCAGAACGGCGATTTCGCTACCACCAACACCAAGCGACATTTCTAGGTTTTTGGTCTTAAGCGTCTCAATTTTGATGTTGCCAGTGCCACCACTGATATACATTTGGTCGTAAATAGAGCTCTCTGGAAGGTAGAGAATAACGTCGCGATCATCGTAGCTATCAAAGAGATGGCGACCCTTTTCGGTGATAATGAGTTTGTTACCATCGATAGTGGTTTCGATTTTGTCGTTTTTGGTATCTACCTTTAAACTCTCGCCGGTTTTGATGGTGAGGTTTGAGGCTGCCAAATTGATTTGAAGACAATATTCTTCGGTATTTTTGCATTTTTCTTCGATATTTTGGTTGCTGATAAAACCATCGCCAAGAGTGAAGAGGCCATAAATGCCTCCGGCAATGCCCGAAAAGATGGTGACGATTAGAAAAATAGCAAAAGCAATCGCTAAGTATTTGATGATTTTTTGAGCTTCGGACATGTTATTTTACCTCGATGCCACCAAAGAGAGCCATACCGTTAACATAAATGGTTGGAGCCTTGCCTTTTGGTGTGGATTTTTTCTTGTTGGAAACGCCACCGAAGAAGGAATTGGATTTGGTTTCTACTACAACGTTGTCTGGGACAAGAATATCGATGCCGCCAAAGACTGCAGTAGCGTTGATAATAATGTCTTCTTTGATTTTGGCCTCTCTTAAATCTAGCTTAATAGCGCCAAAAACGGCACTTAAATTTTTGCCTTTAAATTCCTTGCCGGCCATGTTGATGTTGGTGCCGCCAAAGACTGCGCCAGATTCGTCGTCTTTATCGAATTTTTCATTGAGTTTAGAAACAGCTTTATCAAATTTTTGGCTGAAAAGGTTTTTAATAATGATAGAAAGCCCGATCAAGATGATAATGCCTGGAACTAGTAATTTCCAGAGGCTACTAAAGCTGATAACATCTAGGCAGGCGAGCAAAAGCGAAACGCCGATTAGGATGCCGATGAGGTCGCCAAGCCACTCTTTTGGGTGAGTGATAAGGCTAATAAAGCACGGGACGATAATAAATAGCGTCCACCACCCCTTAAAGAATATGTTAATGTTGAACCAGCCGAGAGCGTTGCCACCGAGGATAACGCCAATGGCGATCAGCACTAACCCCCACATAATTGCTGAAAATTTTTTCATATTACTCCTTATTTATAACTACATTATAGCAGTTTATAAATGCTCGGTAAAGAATGTAAAGGGCGATTGTAATAGAGAGAATTGGGTCAATAAGGTGAAAACCGGTAAGCTTCATCACGATGGCGCCAATCAAGACTGCGAGCCACGAAAAAGTGTCTTCTAGCATGTGGAGGTTGACGGTTTTTTGGTTGAAAGATTTGCCTTCTCTGGTAGCAAAAGCAGCGATGAAATTGAAAATCACGCCGAGCACGGCAAAGAGAATCATACCTTCATAGCTAACTTCAGCAGGTTCCTGAATACGCTCAATTGCTTCGATAATAAGATGGATAGAGCCAACCACCAAAAAGCCAGAGACTATAAAACCACCGATGATGGAATATTTTTTGCTTTTTTTGCGTTCAAAAAGATAGGCTATGCCGGTAGAAACAGCGTCGGCAAAGGAGTGCAGGGAATCAGAGGTGATGGCGGCGGAATTGGTGAGAAGCCCGCCGATTAGTTCGAGTGCAGAAAATAACAAGTTCATGATCAGCGCAATCAAAATGCTTTTCGCAGACTGATTGTGGTGGTCGTGATGATCGTGATGTTCCATTGTAGATTCATTTTATCATATTTTTCCCCTTATGTTTTGTTTTTTTAAGGTTTGGTGATAGAATAAAAGTATGAATAAAGAGAGTGTAACCAAGGCTAAAAATAAAAAAGGTGGCGTGGGCTTAAGAAAACAAAAGATTAAAGCAAGGCTTCTTAAGTCTTACTATGGTAACCCAATCAAAGATATGAAATTGATTGCCATCACGGGGACTACTGGTAAAACTACCGTGGCGCACTATGTGCATGAGATTTTGAAAGCTACTGGTGAGCAAGTGGCAGTTTTGGCATCTGATCAGCCGTTCAAAATGGGAATGCTACACAAGTTTCTCTCTGATGCGTGGAAAGCTGGGGCAAATTATGTGATCGTTACAGTTCCGGCTGAAGGGCTTCGTGATAATGTGTTTTATGGGCTGCCAGTAGAAGTGGCTGCTATGACTAACTTCGTTACTGCTGGGCTTGAAGATATGACACCAGAAGAATACGTAGAAACCGAAAAAACTCTCTTTGATATGAAGCCTTCAATTGTGGTTTTAAACCACGACGATTTAAATTACGATGCATTTTCTGATTATAAGGGCGTAAAAAAGACTATGGACTTTGGTATGACTGGCACTGGGGTAAAAATCCTCAATTCCAAGCTTTATGCCAAAGGCACCGAAGCTACACTTTCTATCCATTCTGAAATTGTGACTGCTGCCACCTTTATTCCAGGCGAAACTGCTGTATCTTACATGGCCTGTGCTGTTGCCATTGGCGTAGCAATGGGCATTGAGATGGACAAGATTCTTGAAGGTATTGCGAATTACGAAGGGTAAAAGCTAGGCTTATCTTGACAGCCTATTGCGCTTGCGGTATAATAAAAATGAACATTGCTCCTAGCAAGCAAATGTTCTATGGATTGGTGATTAGGCTTTATAGCCTAATCTTTTTTCTTTGGTTTGTCGCCTTTTTTCTTGTGTAGGTTTACAACAATCAGTGCTATCTGTACTGCCATGTTGTCCCTTCCAGGGCATCTTTAATCCGCTAGGAAGACCGTTTAGTGAGCCCTCGCAGTTAGAGCTTGTGCACCCCCGCCCGCTAAATCCCAAAGCCAACCCGACTTATCTTCTATTACACTCTGTTTCAAAAAGCAACCCCCTGCCCTCTCTGAATTTGGCATAAGTGTTTTTGTCTCTGTAATTTTTAGATTGGTGCTTCTGGTAAAAGTAAGCCTAGGCGGAATAGAAATCAATATTTGGCGATGCAGCGGACGTACCCACCACAAACATAGTAAGGGCTACAGTAGGTGGAAGACAAATTATTACTATCATAGAAAAGGCCATAGCGTCCAGCGCCATATGTGGTGTATATAGTAGAGGCCCACCAAAATCCATTATTAAGTCTGTTGAAATTACCGTTATTATACACCCCACCAGAAACGGGATTAAACTGTGCCTTGTAACTAATAGTTGCAGACTGTTCATTATTGTTCGGTAACCTCCATCCAGTTGGACAAATATCATAGACTTGAGTGGCTGTGTTAGATGCCCCAGTGATTGTCGCAGCACTAGCTGCAACATAGTTATACCAAACAGTTGGGTCGCTATTATTATCTACGCCAGTAGTGAGTTCGGCAGTCGTATAAGAATCTCCTGCTGTGAAATCTGCGTAAGCTATAGTTGCATCTACACTAATATTAGAGGTGGTAGCTTTCATTATCATAGAGCCAGAGGTGCTACCAGTATCGCCAACATAGCGAAGATTTTGTGTCATCCAGCAATTACCATTGATATATCTTACCGTATATTCTTGCCCGTCTCTTTTGTCTACTACAGCATAATCAGCACTTGAAGCTTTTTCTTGACACATAGTTGTAGTAAAATCTTGGATATAAGTTACCAACGGGTTCACCGTAGTAGTAAACACTAATGTAGTCTTATAAGTTCCAGAAGCTTGTAGATAATCTATTTTAGTGCCAAAGGAAAGTGTAGTAGTATCATCATTAGCATAGGTATCACTTTCTAGAATGGTAGTATTAATAGCAAATGGTATATAGCTTCCTGAATCTTTCTTATAACCCCAATGGTTAGCTGGGAAGTCTGATGGTGAAGAATAACTTCCAGAAGCTAGGGTTGGGATGGTTAGAGTATTGTCTGTAGTTTCTACTAGATCAGTATTTCCACTACTGCTTGTCATAATAGTTTTATAGCCAGTAGCATTATTAGTCCCTACTGTA
>JAFRBI010000001.1 GCA_017404935.1 Candidatus Saccharimonadota bacterium | reverse complement strand
CAAGTCTGTGTACTAGCAAACCAAAATCTTCCAAAGTTTTGTCTGGACAGTATTCCCCCTTCGCCATACTTAGCAGCCCA
The DNA here is from genome assembly GCA_017404935.1 of Candidatus Saccharimonadota bacterium. Classification (GTDB taxonomy): domain Bacteria; phylum Patescibacteriota; class Saccharimonadia; order Saccharimonadales; family Saccharimonadaceae; genus Nanosyncoccus. The sequence continues at coordinate 12,239 of JAFRBI010000001.1, read as the reverse complement.
GCCGGTTTATCAAGCACCAGCACATTCTCGTCCTCATAAATCACCGTCGGCTCGATATCGGCATTTTTCATCTCTTCTGGTACTGATAATTCAATTTTTGCGTCAGCGGCAAATTTTTGATTAGCCTTTTTTGCCAATACTCCGTCCACGGTCACAAAACCAAGCGTGATAAACTTCTGCAAACTCGACCGATTATAACTTTTGTATTTTTGCATCATCAAATGATCAAGACGAAATTTCTCTTCCACATCTGGCCCAGCATCAAGAATTACGTCGCCGTTAATCACACGCGACATTTCCGGTTTGCTGAATTTCTTGCCAGTTCTAATCATAAATAAATTATACTATAAATCAAGCCACCACGCAAGCAAGACGACTGATATGAAAATCAAAAAATTCACCTTAATATTATAATCAAAAAATGAAACGGAATTCACTTTCGTTTCATTTTTCATCCTGGTTTCTTTTGCTGGCCTTTTCTTTTCCTAAAGAAAAGGCCAAAGCCTTGGCGCTATCTCAGCCCTACCGCTTTCTGCACCTCGTATAGCTTCTTATTTGCCACCTCATTAGCATACTTCTCGCCTGTTTCTAGAATACTATACACTTCATCGTCGCTAATCTCGGCCAACTTCCCCTGGAACTCCTCCAACATTTGTTGTACGCTCGACGCGACTTTTTTCTTCAGATCACCATAGCGCGTCTCGCCCGCCCAGGTAGATATCACATCTTGTAGCGGTGTATCCGTCACCATTGCTTCAATTTGTAGCAAGTTAGAAATCCCTGGTTGTCCCCACATATCAAACTTAATTTTGCCCAGCGAATCAGTTGTGGCACTCATGATTTTCTTTGCAGCCTTAGCCGGATCATCATCAAGCATAATTTTAGAATTCTCTGCCGCAGTCGATTTGCTCATCTTTTTCTCTGGATTTTGCAAATCACGAATCCTTACGCCTTCAGTCAAACCCATAAACTTCACCTGATCTGCAGTAGTCGCTGGCAATTTAAACACTTCACCATATTTATTATTAAACCTCATCGCAATATTACGCGTTAGCTCAATATGCTGAAACTGATCCTCGCCCACTGGTACATATTCCGCATCGTAAAGCAAAATGTCGCCCGCCATCAACACGGGATAGTCAAAAATCCCCACATTCACCGAAGATTTCCCATCCGACTTATCTTTATACTGCGTCATACGGTTAAGCTCACCCATCGTCGCAGTGCAATTCAAAATCCAACAAATTTCACTATGCGCTGACACATGGCTCTGGCGATATACATGCACATTTTCATTCAGCGGTAATCCAGCAGCGAGATAAAACTTGATATTTCGCATAATATTCGCCTGCAAGTCCCCACCGTCCACCTCAGAAATAATCGAATGCAAATCCGGCACAAACAAATTAAAATGGCTATCTTTTGAATGCTTCTCCGCGAGCCGTACCATCGGTAACAGTGCCCCCAGGTAATTACCAATCGTAAACATACTATTGGACCTTAGTCCAGTTAAAATCGTTTTCATACTTCCATTTTAGCACACTTTATGCTAAAATAAAACTACGGGGCACTAGCTCATTTGGTAGAGCGCTTCAATGGCATTGAAGAGGTGACGAGTTCGAATCTCGTGTGCTCCACCATACTAGACAAATCAGAGTCGAGAGGCTCTTTTTTAATGTTCTGACCTCTGTAAAACCAGCTAATTTCCGGTATTTGAACTTTTTTATTGTCGTCCACGAAAATCCCGCTTGGAAAAACCAAAAGTTTACACTTTTTAGCGTACTCAGGTGTAAGCCTAAAGAAATGCGTGCCGAGATGATTGACGAAATGCATTGCGAAATCTATAAACTCCTGCAATCTAGCTCCCTCATGAGTAGAAATCTCGGCAATTTGAGCTTTATAATCTTCGATTTCCTTGCTCTTCGCTTCAATTCGTTCTTGTAGTTTCTGCTCCACAATTGAGCTCATATTCTCGCTATTCGTCCACTTATCGACCATTTTATTAAGGTCTTTTTCGGCAATAGCGATTTTACTGCGAAGGCTTTTGACTTCCGCCTCATCTCCAGCTTCTTCTATGCTCCAAATACGTTTCAAAGTTTTTTCTACCTCTGCCGAGTGCTCCTCCGTAAATTCTAAAGAATTGAGGATACTTTCAACTTTTTCGTGAAGCTCATCCTTGGTGATTGAGAACTTACACTTACTTCTGCGACATTTGTATCGACTATATTTCTTCGTACTTACCCCATTTGTGCTAGCATAACCCACTAATTTGCTTCTGTCGCTCTTACCAATCCTCCCCGCCTTTTCTTCCTCTTCGTGGCATTCTTTATGGCGAGTAATAATGTTTAGCAAAAAATCTGGGTTACCATTTTTGCGCTTCGGACCTTCGCAATGTTTAGATTTATGATTAACCAAATCTAAAATGTATAGATGTTGCTCCTTTGTAATCAGGGCTTCATGTTTCCCATGCTCGCACCGAGCTTTTATATACTTACCATTCTTCTCAACGATTCCTGCATAATATGGGTCAGAAACTACTTTTTTCCATCTGTCGAAAGTATAGCCTTTCTGTTTTCCGCTTTTAACATACGGAGTATTGTTGTATTCTTCCATAGATTTGTGAAGAGATATAAGCCCATTTCCTAATCTCGTCAAAATATTCTTTAGATAGGGCTTTAATTCTGGAATAGGCACATGTACTCCAGGCTCAGTACCTTTCATATACCCAAATTTTGGCATAAATGGATAACGACCGTCTTTTATTGCGGCAGTTTGTCCACTTACCGCCTTATTAAATCGCTCCATGTTGCTATTTTGCGCAAAATAATACTGCATTGAACGTTGAAAATCTATAAAATTACGCTCTTGCTCTGTAGAATCGTCGCTATAATTCAGCTCCGGATTCTTTGCAAATAAGACAACTACACCGAGCTTCGCAAACTCTACTTCATAATAATTCGCTTCTTTCATGGAGCGCATAAACCTATCGGGTTCGTTTATAAAAATATATCTAATTCGCCTGTATTTCTTACAAACATCCAGCATTTCTCGTAAATCCTTACGCGATACATTTTTACCCTGCCGACTTGACTGTACCCCAATCCACCAACCACCGCCTTTTCTTCCAACTTCTAACTCGTTAGGGATATGAGCGTTATATTGTTCGGCAATCTTTTCTATATTTTGCCTCTGGTGCTCTAGGCTATCGCTGTCTTCCTGAGCCCAAGAAGACACGCGACAGTTTGCTAAAGCCCAGACATCACTCCGGGTGGACATTTACTGAAGCCTTTCTTGGCTTTCAGGAAAAACTAGTGTAATTCCCAAGTCATTAAATTTTGCTTCAAAATATTGCAACTCATATAGGCTACGTGCGAAACGTAAATCCTCATTGCTTAGAAAGACGCGTTTAATGTCTGTCTTATATTCCATGCACGCTTTTAATAGGTTGCTCATTTTTTTTACTAAAATTAACGCAATCGATGGGTTTAATATTGGTTGTAAAAGAGTTCAAATTCATTTTTTATACTCCTAATTATTATATGAACTTTTTTAGGTAAGTTCCACTTAACCTTATTTTTAGCACTATCCATTTAGTGATATTGCTCGTGTTTCCAAACATCATATATAAATGAGAAAAAATCATAGATAGAATCAACTTTGGATTCGGAATTAGAGGAGCGTGATGGCATCGCTAAAAGCTCCCCTTCTTCCTTCTTCATCATCCTCAGCCCATCCAATAGGATTGCGTTCGTCCTCAAAAGACATTCTCGTAGCTTTACGACCGTAATATTTACTTCTTACCCCATTGTCCGGCTTCCATTTTAGAGGAATATAGTCAATTTTATCCTCAAAAGTTTTTCTCAATCCTTCATTCTTATCGTCTGAATACCCTAGCATAGGCTCTTGTTGCTCGTGAAACATAGCCCCTCCTTAATTTGCAGTTAGACTGAGGTTAGATTCTGTTTTATATTGCTCAGGCTGAATACTAGCGACACGCTTGCGCTCGTCCATTTCGTCCTCAGTTAGAGGGTGTCCATCTTTACTAAAGCACATAAACGGTACATTTTCTGGGAAAGGGTAGTTCCTATCAACAAAGTAAGTTGTACGGACATTATTTTCCACCCCGAAAGTCATTTCGATATTGGCTTCTTTAAGCATACCTTCTGCCCGGCGAAGCCTTTTGCCAATCTGGCTCGAATCTTTAGGCCAATTTGGGTGGCTTGACAACAAGTGAATCTCCTCAAGTCTTGAATCTTGATGAATCAGATAAGGAGACAGTTCAATGTCCCTAGCACTACCTTTCCAACGGACAAGATTATTCGTCATATACTTGACAAGTTTGGCGATGGAGTCCGCTTCGATACTTTCTTCAATCTGCCGTTCCTTATTCCCAATAAGCAACTTCTGGAATTCCGAAAAAGACTGGTTGTTAATGGCAGAATAGATTGCGCACCCCCACCTCCCAAAGTCAGCCATTCTTGGAAGACCGCTAGTTGGTGTTTCCGGAAAAATCTTCATGGCTTGAGACAAAACGGTAAAAATTGCGCCTAATATTTGAGGTTTTTCCTCATTGAACTTACCCCAAAGTTCCAGCTCCGTTAGGCGCTTTTCTTCAGGAATGCGCTCAACATTTAAGATTAACGCTCTATCAAGCAAGTCAGCTTGTGTGATGAAATTGTTAATCCCATTCAACATTAGCGGGCGCTTAAAGTTATATATTACTTCGTCATCGTCACTATATAAACGGCGCTTCGAGAATCCGTCGCCCGTAATCAGCCGACATAGGACATCAGAGTTATCCTTTTCAAGAAACGACAGGTTATCGAAAAACAATAATATGTGGCGATTCGCCAAACGAGCAAGTTCCGCTTCGTTCGTAATTTTGCCTGCGCTGACAAGTTGTGATGGGTCTGCTAAATCTTTCAACATTCTCATTGGCGTGCTCTTGCCTGCACCCTGCGAACCATTTATTACTAAAACTGGCTTCGGGATATCAGGTATAAAACAAGCGACGACGAAAGCTAAAAACAGATTCCAATCCTTTTCGTCAACAATATTAGTAAATTTGCGAAACGACTGAATATTACCACCCTTTACGGGCTCGACCTGCGCCTTTTGATGACTGAATCGCCTAAATATAATTGGTGGATTTTCTACTACTTCCCAACCTTTTGACGAGATACGAACCGCCTTCTCCCCTAAGTCGTACCATATTTTATCGCCAATCTTGCGAAGTCGTGGTTCTAAACTAAGTTCGCAGTCTTTTCCGTAAAGCGCGAACCCTTCAAGCGCGCGTCTAATATCAGTGGCCTGATTGTTTTTCAAAATTACGCGATAGTTATAATATGCGTAATTGTTTAGCCACCCAACAAAATCTCGCGAATTGATATTTAATACTTTTGACCCATTTCCGTTGACTGCGATATACGCTTCGCCGAATTGGTCGTGAAAGAGTTTATTGCTTTTGGCAATTTCGCCGACAAAACTGTCCGTCGGCAATCTGAGCACCTTCTTATCTTCGCTCATTTTTCCTCCAATTTAGATTGTTAATATTGGAGAAAACAGCGCTGTTACTCTCGGCTACCGCTGCATCCCGGTAGTTAGCACCATTTTATATGAGAGATTATTTTTGCTCATTAGACAGAATTTTGCCAATTTTCTGTCCATTATTTATGTCAGACCTGTACTCAGGATTACGATTTTTTGCCCGCCTTACCTTCTTGGCAATCCTGTCCGTCGTCTTCATATGAGCCATAGTTTTTGTCATCAACGGGTCATTCATAGTCTCGGCTTCATATTCATTGCTATATTCCTGTTTTGCCAGTTCTCGATAAGATTTTTTATTTTCGCCAGAATTATCGAATTGATGAACTAAAAGATTTGATTCAGTATTTTTTGATAAAAGTTCGGTCGGAATATCAAAATTCAGAAATACCTGAAAAACGTCGCCAATGACTTCAAGGTCTTTTTTTGACACCCCTTTATCAATGCGCAAAAAAATTGATTTATTATTGACGCCTTCGACGCTGATACGTTTATTTAAATCATCGACAATCTTTAAATTTTTGCCAATTCTCTTAGGGTTCAAAATATACGCAATTATAAATGTGCGCCAACCATCAGGCAAATTATATTTTTCAATTAAATCTGAAACCTCGACATATACTGAATTTCTTACTACATCTTCCGCCACTTCCCGGCTACTATGACCATTATGTTTTCCAGACCAACAATTTATGACATAGGCAACCAAAAAATCTTCTGCCTCGTCGTAATCGCTAAAATTCATTATGGGGCAATCTTCATAAATCGGCACATCAAGGCAGTCCTTACCACGAATCTTAGAAATAAGCATTTTGAAGTCATCGTCTTTAACGATGCTTTTCAAATCTGAGGTTTTCCAATCACCAATACTTCGTTTACGAGACTCCTCGAAGTAAATTTTGGCACCAAAATCAAGTCGATTGGCAATTTCACGAAATTTTTCCTCATCCGACTTATTTGATTTTTTAACTTCTTTCAAAAAATCCTCAATATATGCTCGCATTGACGCTATGGACATATATACATTATACCACGGACTACCCCTGATAAAATAGCTGTTCTCCCTTAGTCTCCCATAGCTCTCCCGCTTTCTCCGGTAAAACCTTATAAAAAGTGTTAACTCAGTCAGAATTCGCAAGAGAAGAAAAACATAAACAATAGTTTTCTTAGCCCAAATATGATATAATTAAATTGTTCTGAATTTCAACTCTATAGCAAGTCTATCCCCGACGAGATAGGCAAAGAGTTAGACTCCAAGTGGAGCACTCGCTCCAGTCAGCCTAACCGCTTGCTGTAGAAAATGAAGTTCAGAACACTCCATAGCGAGTGTTCCACTTTGTTTATGGAAGCTAATTTTAAAAAATAAGGAGTAAATATGGCTAGTGCTGGTAGAGCTAAAGTGCAAGAGCTTAAAGAAAAAATCTCTGAACAAAAGGAGAAAATTGAAGCCCTCGAAAACAATTACGAGGAAAAAATTGATAAGCTAGACAATAAGAAACAGGCTCTAGAGCTCAAAGCGTCTGGCTTAAAGTTTATTCCCGGTGCAGGTAGAAAAGCCGACCAAAAGTTAGATGAGATGAAAGCAGTTTCTAATGAGCTGTCCGCGTTGAAGAAAAAGAAGCGCGAAGAACTCGCTGAAGCTAAGAAGGAACTTGAAAAATTAAAAAACGAATATAACGACGCTAAAGAAGAACTGAAGGCAAAGAAAGTCGAAAGTGTAAAAGCGACTGAAAGCAAAACAAAAACCAAGAAGAAAAGCCAAATTGATTTATTTAAGGTAAGCATTATAATTGGCGTTATTGGCTTACTTATTTTTATACCGTCAAGTTTTACCGCTATAGGAAATGGTAACGCTAAGGGAGTAGGCGGTTTTGGTATTTTCGTGGGTTTAGTTGCAGTTGCACTTTCAATTTGGTTGCTTCTTCAGGCAAAAAAGCAAGGCGAAAAACTCATTAAACCGATAATAGCACTTGGTTTAGCTGGTGTTGTAGCATTGGGCTGTCTTATCGCCGTTATAGCCGACCCAATTGCCGTGAACTTAAAATGCTCCGCATATAATAGCGTTGAAGAGATGAAAATTAGTGATTCTTCGCTCTGCAAAGATAGAGTAGTAGAATTAGAAAAACAGAAACAAGATGAAGAGAATGCGAAAAAAGAGGCTATCGCTAAAGCTAAAGATGAGTGTTCGGCAAAGAACTACAGCTGGAATTCTAGCGCAAATCGTTGCAACACTGAAGAAGAGCAGAGGAAAGAAAACTCGGAAAAGGAAGCAAAAAGCAGTTGTTCCGCTAAAAATTACGACTGGAACTCTAGTGAAAAACGATGTAATACAGATTCTGAGCAGCAAGTTGCAAATCAAAAGAAAGCCGAGGAGGAAGCTAAACGCGCTGAAGCGAACAAAACAACAACATATACCGGAACCGACCACGATGAAAATGATTCTGCTGGAAGATATGCAAAAATCACTGACGCCTGTCTAGATAGATTAGACCATCATTATCCTGGAACCTTGCCACTCGGAAGCTATGACGGATACACTATTTATTACAGTGTCACTTTGAAAGGTGATGGAACTCTAGTTGAAGGATTTATGAACGGTTACCACAAAACCAAAAATGGGCAAAAAATCCTCAGCTATAAGTGTATATATGAAAATGGCTCGGCTAAAATCCAAGGTTTAGACTAAAAGTGATTATAGTAATAATCGCAATCGGAAGCCTACTTTTGCTAAGTTATCTTTTAATTCAAGTAATTTTACCACTAATTATGTTTATAGTTAGCAGTGCGATAATTTTAATAAAAAAATTATTCCTAAAAGGAAGAAGTCAATAACTGGATTTACTCTTTAGAAGTTCATATAATTTTGATATGAGCGACCCAAAAGCAGAACGGCTAATCCAGCAGTTCTTCACCAAAAAGCCGACCGAGTTCACCAATTCGGCTAAATCCGTGACTATTATGAAGTATTTAGGCTCTGATAATTCTTATCATTTTAGAGTTTTAGATAAATTTGATATTGAAGACGAAGTAGAACGCTTAGATTATATGAATTTTTTAAAAGAAAAAATGATTGAATCTGGTGAGATGAAGAAGCATTTATGGACGAAGGAAACGATTTTGTTCTGATTTTTCCACAAAAACGTAAGCTATATATTGCGGCGCGCCGCGATTTTTGTTATAATGGTTATGTTGATAATATAAAGCGAGGTAATCCATGAAAAAACTAAGTTGCGCTTCTTTCTTTGCCGGCGTCGGTGGGATTGATAAGGGCTTTGAGAAGACAAATCATTTTAAGACTATTTATGCAAACGAATTCGACCCATATCCCTGCGAAACCTTTGACTTAAATTTTGATATCAAGTCTGATTGTCGCGATATCCATATAATTGAAGCTGACGAAATACCGGATTTTGATGTCCTATTAGCCGGCTTTCCTTGTCAGGCATTCTCAATTGCTGGCTATCGTAAAGGTTTCGAAGACGAAAAAGGACGCGGAACTTTATTCTTTGAACTAATTAGAATTATTAAAATAAAAAAACCGAGTATTGTATTTCTTGAAAATGTCAAAAACCTGGTCAGCCACGATAACGGCAATACTTTCCGCGTTATTCTTGAAGAATTGGAAAAAGAAGGCTACAGCGTAAAATATCAGGTGCTCAACGCTATGGAGTATGGCAACATTCCGCAAAACCGAGAACGCATTTATATTGTAGGTTTTAAAGATAAAGAAGTTTATAAAAACTTTGAATTCCCACACCCTCTACAACTTACAAAAAATCTAGAAGATATTATAGATTTTGATTCAAAGTTGGATGACAAATACTATTACACTGAAGGCAAATACAAAGGCGACATTTACGAAAAACTCGTAGAAGCAATGGATGACGACAGGGCGGTATATCAATGGCGTAGGCACTATGTTAGGAAAAATAAAAGTGGCGTCGTCCCAACACTTACGGCAAATCAAGGTGAGGGTGGACATAATGTTTGCTTAGTGAAGACAAAGTACGGCATCAGAAAAATGACACCACATGAATGTTTTAATACGCAAGGCTTCGACAAAGATTTTAAATTACCGACCAAACAATCCGAGTCCAGACTCTACAAACAAGCCGGAAATTCTGTATGCGTTTCCGTTATAAAACGTATTGCTGAAAAAATAGTTGAGGCTATTGAAGCTACAAAAGACTAGTCTTCCGAATCGTCATCTTCATCGATATCTTCGCCAGCGTCTGAATTTGTGCCCATAAACTCATCATAACTTCCTATCTTAGCGAAGGTGATGGAATACTTATTGTCGCTTTGTTTAGCAATCTTTACTGAATCGACGCCAAAATTTTCAAGCATATCGTAAGTTATGTGGGTATCTGGTGAAATCTTCAGCACATCATCTATGAGCCAATGGCCTAAAACTTTGTTAGGATTTGACATTAAAGCCTTATCATTATCCTGACAAACTTTAGCAGAAATAACTGCGCCATTTGGCATAGCTAATTCAAAAGCCGTATCTCTTGCCGGGAAGAAACTTCTATGAAGCTTATTAAACTCGCTAGAGATACGAATAGAAACCTCGTAAGGATTGCGCTCTCTCCCGCCCGCAAATCTCAGATTTAAGCCATTTTTATCTGGCACATATTTACCCTTAGCTTTTGTAAATGAATAAAGTGGAAGATAAACTGAATCTTTTTCAGGCTCACTTGTAATGCCTTCGACTACGCCCAATAATTTTTCCTCAAGCAGACTAAACGGGTCATCATAAATTTTTACACTTAAAATCATCAATGCTTCAACTGAAGAAAAATCTTTATAAAGCGTACTTTTTGAGGTATTGAAAGAATATTTATTGATTCCGTCACTAAAGGTAATCACATTTTTCTTGCGATTTATGTTTGAGATATGCTCTAAATCGATAGGAACGAGAGGACATTCTACAATCTTGATAATGCCTTTTTCACGAATCGTACAATGATAAATCATGCTAGAAAGACCATATGCTCTCATAGTGAAGCTGATTCGTTCATTACGCAATTCGGCAATTCTAAGAATCATTTGTTCGTCATCGAGATGTTCATATGTAGGCTTTTGAGAATTAAATTCGGCAATCTTTTGCAAGCTAGAACCAGTCCAAGTCTTAATACCTATACCAATCCCATCCTTCCTAGCGTCTGCCGTTATATCGGAACGAGACAAATTTTCCGCCCTCAAACAGCGACAAAATAAGTTTTCCGTAATCCTAGAAGCTAAATACGGATTTTTGCTATTAGAGAAGAGATTTGAAAGTGACCCTATTAAAACGAGCAGTTTTTCATAATAATCTCGTTCTTCTTTAGTGGTGTTTTCCAAATAAAAAGACATCTAGCAAAATTATACCACGAAAAGCATAAAACCGCTAGACAACGAGAAACATACCTTCTCCCTTTAATCCCTTAACGCTCCTAACTGTCTCAGACCAAACACTAGTCCTTATCAAATCACAAAACTACTCTACGCCTAAATCAATACTACCACTGCCTACTCCTCTTCTAACTCACCCTCTTCCTTAGTTTTAACCCACTCTGTTGTTAAAAGAAAAGAATCCATATACTCCCCAACTTGCCAACGATTATATTCTGGCGTGAGAATAGAGTACCACCTCTGTAATTCTTTTTTAATTTTTGATATTTCTTCCTTATTTAGTGTATCTCCTGTATTTACCGCATTAGATTTTTCTGATATAATAGTGTCGTGTGGCGATACATCTAGAAGTGTAGAACTTTTAGTCGTATTGTCCACCAGGATAAAAAATCAGAGTTTACTCTGTATTTTTTATACTGTGGTGCACTTCAGAGATGACCAATCTCGTGTGCTCCACCAGGACATTGATAACAAAAAGTAGTATTTTAGGACCATAAAGACTTGGCCAGAGCGGCTTGGGAGCTGCTGTCCTAAAATACTACTTTTTTGTTATCATGAGCGAACTGAGCCCCTTTTTACTATTCACCACATTAAGATCAATGTATTTTTCACCACTGTAACCCTCCAGTTGACCACGATCGCTATACTGCCATACCGCCCAATCATCACCGGCGTCCACCCATACCGGATAAAACACATTCCTCGCCCAACGCGGATAATCGCCAAAATCATCTTTTAGATATTTCTCATAATAATCTCTTTGAGCGTAAATTAGCGGCTTCACCCCATATCTTTCTTCCAAAACAGCCAAAAATACCTTAAGCCCCGCCACCACCGCCGACTTTTCTGGAGGATTATGAACTTCCTCCACGGTCAGTTCCATATCCACTGCCGGAATTAGGCGCCCGGTCTCCAATTCCCCCACCGTTTCGATAAAATTCTGCGCCTGTGCCGTTCCGCTAACTCCGTAACTAAAATAATGGTACGCGCCCGCCGGCACACCAGCCTCACGCGTCGCCGCCCATTTATCCACAAAACTTTTATCAATATGCGTATCTCCCTCGGTCGCTTTAATATACGCAAATTCTACCCCCTGCTCGCGAAGTTTGTTAAAATCCACTTCATCTTGATACGAAGACACGTCCACTCCCATCGTATATCCGCCAGTAAAGAAATTATTGATATTTATCTGTTTATTCGTTACAGCAAAATATCCCCACACTGCCGCACCACCGACAATGGCTATAATTAGCAGCGTAGAGAATATTTTACGTAGCATTTTTGCCTCAACCTTTCATTAT
>JAFRBI010000006.1 GCA_017404935.1 Candidatus Saccharimonadota bacterium | reverse complement strand
TGGGATGGTTAGAGTATTGTCTGTAGTTTCTACTAGATCAGTATTTCCACTACTGCTTGTCATAATAGTTTTATAGCCAGTAGCATTATTAGTCCCTACTGTAATAGTAAGATTATTAGAACCAGAAGTAGTAGATGATGGATCTAGATTAAGTACTAATGGAGCTGATGGTATAGTGACAGTAAGACTTGGTTCTATATTGACGTCTGTGGTGATGTTTTCAGAAGCAACTACTGAATCACCAGAAAATGCTAGAAAAATACCTAAAATTGCTACTATATATAATATATACTTGATTTTTCGCATCTTACCTCACTTTATTAATTACGTGAGGCCGTGAACTAAAAACGGCACCACGAGGTGCAACAACCAAATATATTTACAGACTTCGTCTATAAACTATACATGATTTCCTCATGATGCCATTTTTATAGTCTATAGACGGTAGGATAAAAATATCCGAAGTCATCTTATAAATATATTTAATTGTTGCACTTTCATTATATCACAAAAACATAAGCCACAACAAAAATAGTGTTGTAGAATTTACAACACTATTCTGTGGAATTAAAACTATTCTACATAATTGCCCATATCATCAAAAGTGATAATCTCAGTATTGCTATATGGCCCACCATAAGCTTTAGATACTGCAACGATAAAATCTACTAGCGGCCAAATACCAAGTGTGACCCAGCCAAAGAGAAGCTTCACAATACCAAGACCAATTTGGCCACGAAGGAATCTGTCTACGCCAAAGCCACCAGCTACGAATGTGCCAACCCACACAAACAAGTGCTTATTGATTTTTCTGTAGCCCTTAGAATTAATCTCAAAGATTCCGTCCATCGAGGCAGATGAAGTAGCTTTCGATACAATATAGTTTTTGCCATCCTTATAAAGTTTGACTTTGTCGCCCTCCTGAGGGTTGGCGTAATTAACATCTTTAATATCTACGGTGATAACCTTGCCGTCATCGCCAATTTTAACCTTATTACCATCAATTTTTAGTATTTCTGCCATGTTTTCTCCTTTTGTCAATATGTGGTGCCCGCGACTGGACTCGAACCAGCATGCTTTATCGGCACTAGCTCCTAAGGCTAGCGTGTCTACCAATTCCACCACACGGGCGCATCACAATTATAACACAAAAAACCGAGAACGTATAGTTCTCGGTTTTTAAGTTAAGCTCTGCGCTTAAGAGACATTAAGTATGCCGTTCCGGCGGTAGTTAAACTACCAAATGCAGTTGCCATCATGAGGCCGTCTTCTGGACCGGTATCAACCACAGCTTTGGCGGTGGTGGTAGCAGGTGCAGTAGACACAGTTACAGTTTCCACAGGAGCTGGTTTTGCTGGCTCCTCTGCCTTTGGCTCCTCAACGATAGAAGAAGAACCAGTTTCTGTAGTGGCTACGTTGTCACCAGATTTTCTGGTAGCTACCACGATGATAGATACTACCAAAATCAAAACAACCACGATAATTGCTGTAGCAACTGTGATGATTTTGCGGCGATCGTTTTTTTCAACTTCTCCCTGATAATACATTATAAATAACTCCTTATAACCCCATTATACCACACTTTTACAAAAAACGCAAGTATTATCACCTAAAATAAACAGAAATGCGAGCTTTCGCATACCGGTGGGTTTTAGATAGAGTGAGTCCTTCTAACTTAGGTGCTTCATCAGGGTGAGACAAAACCAAAATGCCACCATTTTTTACTAATTTTGTCAATGAACTTACCTCTGTTATATCAAAATCATCATAAGGTGGGTCAGCCAAAACTATGTCAAATTGCCCTAGTTCATCAGCGACACCCGAAACGCTATTTTTTATTACCTTTGCGCCTTCCACCCCTAAAGATTTGAGATTTTGGCGAATAATTTCGCAGGCTTTAGACGATTTTTCTACAAAAACCACCTCTGATGCGCCCCGAGATAAAGCTTCGATTCCTAGCGCCCCCGAGCCAGCAAAGGCATCTAATACGCTGGCACCTTCAATCTTCCCTGTTAGTATATTAAAAAGCGCCAATTTTTCGCGCGAGCCCATTGGGTGAGTTCCGCCACCAGGGGTAGCGATTTTTCTCCCCTTATATTTTCCGGCTGTGATTAAAATTGTGTCCATATTAATTTAGTGTGGTAATCTGTTGATATTTAGAAATACCGTCCATTAATTCTTTATATTTTAACATATTTTCGCCTAATTTCAAAAATTCATCAGCATCTTTTCTGGCTCTTGCAATTAGTTTTGTATCTGATAAAGAGGCAATTCTAAGGTCTAAAACTCCGTGCTGCAAAGCACCATAGATTTCGCCAGGGCCTCTCATTTTAAGGTCTACTTCGGCTAGATAAAAACCGTCGGTAGATTTTTCGAGTTCCCTTAATCTTTTAGATGGGGTAGAATCCCCAGAGGTCAAAAGGTAACAATACGACTTCACCGAGCCACGCCCTACTCTACCCCTTAACTGGTGTAATTGCGCCAAGCCATACCCTTCGGCGTTTTCGATAATCATAAGAGAGGCGTTTGGCACATCTACCCCTACCTCTATCACCGTAGTAGATACCAAAATATCAATTTTCCCATCCGAAAAACGCCCCATCACCTCATCTTTTTCCAGAGGTTTCATTTTGCCGTGCAAAAACTCAATTTTAAGCTTAGGAAATAACTCTTGCAACTTACGCGTGCGCGATTTTACAGAGGTGACGTCAGACTTATCTTCGATTGCTTTGCACACCCAATATATTTGCTGCCCCTCTTTAACAGTTTTTAAAATCTTTGGGTAAAGATTATCAGAAATCTCAATTTCCCTTAAAATTTTGGTTTCAATCGGTTGCCGACCTTTTGGCATTTCGTCCAAAATCGAAACATCAAGATCACCAAAAATCGTCAGTTGAAGTGAGCGTGGAATAGGGGTAGCAGTCATCGTGAGAAGATGTGGCGCCAGGCCTGAAGGTGATTTTAGAGCCAATTTTTGCCTTTGCTGAACCCCGAAACGGTGCTGCTCATCAATAATCACTAGTGCAAGATTATTAAACTCGGTATCATCGGTGAGAAGCGCGTGGGTGCCGATTACGACATTTATTTCCCCAGAGAGAATCTGCTTTTTAAGCGCGAGTTTTTGCTTGGTAGCACCGGTAAGAAGCGCAGTTTTTACGCCAAAAAGGCCTAGAAGCGGCCCTATACCCTCGTAGTGCTGAAGAGCCAAGATAGCCGTAGGCGCGAGAATTGCCACCTGAAAGCCCTGATTTACGGCCTCAAAAGCCGAAAGTGCTGCCACCATCGTTTTACCAGAGCCCACATCCCCCTGTAAAAGCCGGTTCATCGGCTGATTTTTCTCCATATCTTGGAAAATCTCCCAGGCAGCCCTTCTCTGAGCATTGGTGAGCTTAAAAGGAAGTTTCGAAACAAATTCGCGAATCTTTTCGGCCTCAAATTTAACAGGGGTAGCCTTGAGTTTTTCGTTTTCTCTACGGTTTAATTTTGAGGCCAAAATCAGTTCGAATAGCTCTTCATACGCCAGATAATCGTGGGCTGCCTTAATCGCTTTTTCAGAGGTGGGAAAATGTGAAGAAAATAGCGCCTCTTTTCTTACCCCTGATTTTACAGATGGTAAAAGGTCTGGAATTTCAGCAAATCTATCACGAGAATCATTCAAAAGCCGCCTAAAATCACCCGATTTTAACCCTCCGTGAGCCACGTAGATAGGGGTAAGACCGCTTTTTTCGTCAATATCGGTGAGAAGAGCCGCAGACGGCGAAGTTATCTGAAAGCGCCCATTTTTGAGCTCATAAAGCCCTGAAAACACGTATTCCTTATCTTCGGCGAATTGGCGCATCCGATAACTCTGGTTAAACCACACCACCTTGACAGAGCCAGAATTATCTTTTATAAAACCTTCTACGATAGAGAGGTTGCGTTTTCTCGCTCTTCTAGAGGTTAATTTCTCAATTCTCCCCTTTACCACCACTTTGCCAGGTCTCAAGTCAGAAATGGAGGTGGCAGCCTGGAAATTTTCGTAATCTCTTGGCAAATTATAAAAAAAGTCTCTTACAGTTTTGATACCAGCTTTTTTTAGAGTTTCTGCTGTTTTTGGCCCAATCCCTTTTAAACTCTCTACCGGACCTTCCAAAATCATTTAGAATGTTCCTCGCGCCACTTATCTACTTCACCGTGATTACCAGATAAAAGCACGTCTGGCACGGTCATTCCGCGAAAATCATAAGGCTTAGTGTATTGAGGGTATTCAAGATTATCGCCGTCCGAAAAAGACTCAATCAAAGCGGAAGTCTCACCACCGAGAACCCCTGGAATTAGGCGCACAACAGAGTCAATAATCACAAGCGCCGGTAGTTCTCCACCGGTCAAAACGAACTTCCCTAGCGAAATCTTATAATCTACAATCGACAAAATTCTCTCATCATACCCCTCGTAGTGAGGACACAAAATGATGTAATGCGCATCACTTGTAGCAAATTCCCTTGCTTTTTCTTGGTTCCAAACTTCCCCTACTGGGGTAGGAAGAATCACTTTTGCGTCTGGGTCGTTGGCTTTTACCGACTCAATCGCATCAAATATTGGCTCGCACCGAAGCAGCATTCCGTCGCCACCCCCATATGGTGTATCATCTACACTTTTGTGTGGTCCAAGCCCAAAATCACGAAGATTTACAAATTCAAACTCAGCCAACCCCTTTTCGGTAGCCTTCCACATCATCGAAGTTTTAAGATATGGCTCTAGGGCCTCAGCAAATAATGTGACAATCGTAAATTTAATCATTAGTAGTCCTCCACCAGAGTGAATTCTTTGCCGGCGATAGAAATAATTGAATCTGGCTCGGCGCCCATGGTGGTAAGCTCAGCTCTAATTCCCATCTTTTTCATAATATCGCGAAGGCGATTCAAAGATTCGTAGTTATTAAGATCGGTCCTTCTGGCGAATTTTTCGATTTTCTCTCCCGTCACTACAAACTTGTCATCGATTTTCTCAACATTCCAAGTGTCTTTGAGTGCATTTGGGCTTAGCTCAATTGTTGGAACTTCAGGAGCTGTGGTCTGCGAGCATTGAGTAAGCCCGAGCGAATCTCGAGAGCTCTCCCGAGCCGAGTACCGGACAGTACCGGGCGCAGGCCCGGCGAGAACTCGAGAGATTTGCCCGGCGCGAAGCGAACCGCGAGCAGAACATAGCTCCTGAAGTTCTCTCAAAAGTTCCGTTAAACCGGTATGAGCCTGAGCCGAAATCGCAAAAATTTTTGCATCTGGGTTTTTGGCAAGAATTGAGCTCATTTGCATCTTAATAATTTCTTCGTCTACGCCTTCGCACTTGGTGAGCGCTACAATCTCTGGGCGAGAAGCGAGATCTTCGTATTTTGAAAGCTCATTTCTGATTGTTTGGTAAGCTTCGCCAGCATCATCATTATAAACATCTACAAGATGTAAAAGGACGGCAGTTCTTTCTACGTGACGAAGAAAATCGTGCCCGAGGCCCTTGCCTTCGGCGGCGCCCTCAATTAAACCTGGAATATCAGCAACCAAAAGATCGTGATTGTCAATTGTGGCTACACCAAGTTGTGGCGTAATCGTAGTGAATGGGTAATCGGCAATTTCTGGTTTGGCATTAGAAATAACAGATAGGAAAGTAGATTTGCCAGCATTCGGAAGACCCACCAAGCCTACATCAGCGATAGATTTAAGCTCGAGCTCAGCCTCAAATTCTTCACCCGGCTCGCCAACCTCAGCTACCAAAGGTGCTTGGCGAGTAGAGCTCTTAAAATGCGCATTGCCAAACCCACCATCACCACCTTTTGCGATGATTGCAGTCTGCTTGTCACGCGTGAGGTCAGCTATTTTCTCACCATCTTTATAAACTACGGTGCCGATTGGCACTTCTACAATCAAATCATCGCCTGAGCGCCCAGCAACACGTTGACCCGAGCCATTTTTACCATCTTCTGCGGTCAAAATTGGTGCAAAGCGAAAATCTACCAAGGTATCGGTGTCTTTATCGGCTACAAAAACAATGTCGCCGCCTTTGCCACCATCGCCACCATCTGGGCCACCTTTTGGGATATAAATCTCGTGGCGAAAAGATACGGCGCCATTGCCACCTTTTCCTGCCTTCAAACTCACTTTCGCCTTATCTACAAACATAGTTATATTATACCATAAAACTTATGAATGAAAAAGCGACCCGAAGGTCGCCTTCCCGCGCTGATGCGCGCCCACCCGTGGGGCACATTGGTTTGTTTTAATCCGCTGTTTGTTTTATTAATGTAAGTCTCCACACTCCACTAATTATCAGTGGAACCCCTTGTGAAGCGTACCAGCTTAATTTAATAATAAAGCATAAGCAGTATGCTGTCAAGCATTTTTTTGACAAAATTTAGTGAATATAGTTAAAGTTTCCCACAGACCCAGCAGGAATTGTCGCGCGAATTACACGATAAGGCACATAACCATAGTTCATCTCTGTAACGGTGATAGAACCATCAGCATTTACTGCTTCTACATAACCTACGTGACCATACCAACCAGAAGAGGTCTGGAAGATTGCACCAGCTGATGGGGTGCGGTTCACTGAGTAGCCGTGAGCCGCTGCTCCTCTAGCCCAGTCGCGAGCGTTGCCAAGTCTAAGTGCGCCAAGATCAGGGCGCATATAAGAAGCCCAGTTTACACATTGGCCACCACCAGCACCGGTAAAGCGTGGGTAAATCACCTGAATATTTTGACGGTCCGAAGCGCTACCAAGGTAAGAATAACGATAAGTAGTGGTGCTATAAGTAGTTGAAGAACGCCTTGGTGCTACATACTCTGGACGCTCATTCTCTGGGAGCGAACCATTTTTAATGATAATCATCGCACCTTCAGCTACGCCAGATTCCTCAAGGTCATTTAAAGCAGTAATTTCTACTGCCGAAGAGCCATATTTGGCAGCGATAGATTCTACAGTATCACCAGCTTTTACTGTATAAACAATACCTGGGACGCTAGGAAGATGTAAAACGGTCCCCACTGGAATCTCATTATTCTTGAGATTATTAGACCAACGCAGTTGGTCGGCCGAAATACCATATTTTGCTGCGATAGTTTCGGCGTTTTCGCCACCTTGGACTACATGTTCAATTACGCCACGAGATACCTCAATATTAGTAATTGAAGGTTTTTCTAGTTTGCCAGTGGCAGTTTGACCAGCGTCATACATAGAGGTAGTTACCACGTAGTTTGAGGCCACGTCAGATGCCGAAGCCAAATTCAAAGCGTCAGAAAGATCTGCCACTACATACATCTCTGTTAGCTGATCCACCGAAATATCATAATCACTCTTTGCGAATGAGTCTAGCGATAGAGTTGTCCCAGAGGCGCCCTTATTCATCGAACCTACCGCCACAAGCCCAATCGTAAAACCAGCCGTCAAAATATATGGCAGAATCTGCTTAAAACGTTCCCATTTTGTAGGTTTTTTATCTATCATAATGAAATGTTACAGAGGTTCTGGCAATGTAAGTAAGCGTTCTGGTTATGCTCAGCTTCTGTATAACTATAATACATCAAACCATCGTCCCCTGTCAAGAAATACAGATAAGAAGTGTCGGCTGGATCAGCTACAGCCAGAAGCGAGGCTAGCGAAGGGTTTGAAATTGGTCCACAAGGAAGCCCAGCGTGAAGGCGAGTATTATAGCAAGAATTAATTTTAAGTGCTGCTTGGTTATCTCTGTAAATGGTGCGATCTGGGTCTTCTACATCAAGAGCGTAAGTTACAGTTACGTCGCTTCCCATCGGTATTCCGTATGCGAGTCTTGTCAAAAATACTTGAGCCACCCTTGAATGTTCACCAGCTGGGGACTCTTTTTGTACCACCGAAGCCAGCGTAATTCCTTCATAAAGCGACAAACCGTGCGCCGCATATCTTGCTTCTAAATTATTTTCAGTAATTACTTCCCCCATTTTCTCGAGATATTTAGTAATAATATCTTCTACTGGCACGCCTTTATAAAATTCGTAAGTTTCTCCATAAAGGTAGCCTTCAAGGGTTGCTCCTGCTGGGCGACCAGAGAGAAACGGAAAATTATATTCTGCTGCAAAAGCTTTATCTACTTCTTCTGCTGTGTACCCAACCTCAACTAGATGTTTTTTAATATCAAAAATCGTTTCACCCGGCTTGATTGTAAAGGTAAAAACTTCGGCTTTCATCTCGGCTTCAATTCTAGCGTATTCTTTGCGACGTTCTTCGGCATTATGCTCGCGAATTTTTTGAACCAGGAAAAATCCCCCCACGCACCCTGCGACAATCAAAAGAAGCACCAGAAAAATCGGCCACTTCTTCATTTTATGCTTTGTCTTCCTCGCACTCATCTTAATTTTGTCACCTTCTTTCTTTGCTACTACTTTAACATTCTCTTGAATTTCTTGCAATGGGTTCTGAGACACCTCTTCTGAGGAGCGTCTTGCGACAACGGGAGCAAGAAGAGCGTCCGAGCCCCGTAACGACGGGCGCGAGGACAGTGCCTCTGAAGAAGACGGTGTCCCAGAACCCCCTCTAAAAGATTCTAGAAAATCTTGCAGAATGATGGTGGCGGCTTCCGAATCAATTTCGCCTTTTTCATAATTGCTTTTGCGAGCTTTTAATCTTTCTTCGGCTTCTACCGAAGTTAAAGATTCATCTTGAAATCTAATTTTTGCATCAGGAATTCTTTTTAGTAACTCTTTGGCAAAACTTCGCACATATTGTGATTGTTGAGTTTCATTGCCTTCGTTACTACGCGGCAGCCCCAGCACGAACCAATTAGTGCTATATAATTTGGCTAGTTTTTCGATTTCTGTCCATTCGGTGCCATCAACATTAATAAAACCTGATGGAACTGCGATTCTAGTGGTAGAATCAGCACGTGCTACACCAATACGTTTGGTGCCTATGTCTAGACCAATGATCTTCAATTTATTCCTCTTTCTTATCGGCTTCAGTCTTAATAATCACAGTGATTTTATCTGGGTTGCCAGGAACGGAAGTCACCCAAGGCACAGAAGTAGTAATATCAATAGACTTAATTCCGTCAAAGTTATCAGAAATATCGCGCTTAGCCGTGCCAATACCCTTACCTTTAACAGTTTCTACTACATCGTTTTCGGTGACGGTAGAACCAGCAACGTAAGAAGTCTTGAGCTTGCCTACATAGCCCGCTTCAGTTTGAGAGAAGTTTTCTACAAATGGGTCATTCATTTCGTAGATCTTATAGCCCTTCTCGAGCTTAGCTTTTTCGGTGATAAACTCTTTGAGCTTGGTTTCGTCAATAGTAAATACGGTAGCTGTAATAGTAACGGTGAGTTTAGCTTTTTTGCCATCTTCTACTTGCTCACCTACTGCAGGAGAAGAGGTAGGATCGCCGGTAGTTTGTTTGTAGCTAGAATCAATTGCAAATTGCCCATCTGGCACAGTTTCGTAAAGCTTTTCTTTGTAAGTTTTTGCTTTGGAACTATCTTTGCTGTCAGTATCAGAAGTGGCAGTAGAAGCATTGTTAAGTTCTTTAACAGCTTTTTCAACATCAGACTGTTGCACTACAGTTACTTCCTTGTCGGTACCACCAGCCATTGCAGTATCAGAATAAACGCCTACTTGCGCCGAAGTACTCCAGCCACTACTAGCAGCAGCTACATTATAACCAGCACCAGGTTCAGTTGCCGCAACCTTCACTCTACCAGAAACTTGGCAACCAGATTTAATCAGGCTAGTAGCGTTATTTTTGTTGTCACATTTACTGGCGTCTTTGCCGTCCCAGCTAAGGTTGACATCTTCAGAAGAAGTAAATTTGAGTTTGCTATTATAAGTAAATACAGTGCCAGCTTTTACGGCGACAGTACCAGCTTCTTTGAGATAAGCATAAATTACCAAATTACCCGTAGCTTTTTCCCCGATATTTTTCTTGCCGGTGGCTTCAAATTCTACTTCAGTTTTTTCTTCAATTTTCTTTTCTTCAATGTAGAATTTGCCTTCGGTTACATTTTCTTCGGCGAGCTTATCAGTGAAGGAGATATTTTCGGAAAAATTACCAGTGAGAGTTTCAAGTTTCAAAGTGATCGTTACAGCAGGTGCAATTGCAAACATCCAAATCAAAACCAAGACAAATAGCACAAAGCCTACGCCAATACCAATTGACAGTTTCTGATGTGTGCCAATCCATTTTAGTACCGGATTTTTGCTTTCTGCAAGTTTATTCTTCTTTTTTGGCCTGTCGGCTTTTTCATCTTCCTTTTTATCTTCCTTTTTATCAGAATCGTCGTCTTTCTCTTCCTCTTTTTCTTTATCTTCTTCTTTATCTTTAGGTTCGTCCTCGGACTCTTCTTTATCTTCTTCAGGTTCTTCCTTTTTTTCTTCCTCTTTTTTCTCTTCTTCCTCTTCCTCGGCTTCTTCATCTACATCTACCACTTCGGCGTTTTCGTCTTCTTCGGCAATTTCCTCATCTGGTTCTGGAACTTTTGGTGCAGATTTAAGATCTTTAGTTACTGGCATTTTAGTGGCTGCTGCAAGTTTGATAATAGATGGGTCGGTAGTAACCAAAACTACAGTTTTGTCAGCATTCGCAGCTGTTTTAGAAATTAATTTGATATTTACAATACTCCTAAATACCCCAGCTTTCTTTGGCGGTACCAGAGCCACAATTTTAGATTTAGAACCTTCAATCTTACCGATAATATCAGTAATGTCCTCTTCAGGCTCGATATAAACGACGTCTTTATTCATATTTCTAATATATCACACTTTCATTCTAACCGCTACCATTTTTTTGAGGCTTATGCTAAAATAAAAAGAGATGTTAAATATTTTTAATAAGAAAAAAACTTCAGAAACTACCGAAGTACCAGCTCCGGCTGCTACTCCTGTGCCAGCTCAAAACCAAAGCCAAAATCAAAATCAGCTTGCCGAAGTCGCCCTAAACAATATCAATGATGGCGTAGTGATGACCGATCAAAACGGTGTAATTCAGTTTATTAACCCAGCTGCCGTCACAATGACCGATTGCAAAACTCCATCAAACGCCGTGGGCTTAGACTACGCATTACTTCTTAAAATTGAAACCAAAGAAGGTCGCGAGCTAACCCCAGAAGAAAACCCTTTAATTAGAGCAATTCAGTCCAATCAGCCACTAGAAGGTTATGACTGCGCCTTGATTTCTGGCGCTTCAATGAAACGCATTCCAATTTCCATCACAGTTTTACCAGTTAGTGGTGGGCACATTATTACTTTTAGAAATATCGAAAAAGAACTCGCCGAAGAAGGCGAGCAAACCGAGTTTATTTCTACTGCTTCTCACGAGATGCGCACCCCTGTTGCCACTATTGACGGTTATCTCGCTTTATGTCTTAACCCACAAACTGCCACTGTTGATGAGCACGCCCGTGGCTACCTCGAATCTGCCAAAAAAGCTTCCGAGCATTTGGGCAAACTTTTCCAAGATTTACTAGACGTCACCAAGCTAGATGATGGCCGCATTCGCCCACAATTTGTCCCAGCCGAAATGGTTAGTTTCGTTAAACAGGTCGCTGCCGACCATTTAGAAAAAGCCAAAGCAAAAAACATCACTCTTTCATTTGGCGCTACCAACCCAGCAGCTGCCGACGACCATCGTTTAGAACAAATGATTTATGGCTCTATTGACGTCGATTTTATGCGCGAAATAATGGACAATCTCATCGATAACGCTATTAAATACACCAAAGAAGGTGGCTCTGTATATATTAATGTTATGGGTGATGGCGACCGTGTATTAATTAACGTCACTGATACTGGCATCGGTATTTCTGGTGAAGATCTCGCCCATATTTTTCAAAAGTTCTATCGCGCCGACAATTCCGACACGCGCGAAATTGGTGGCAACGGTCTCGGGCTTTATCTTGTTAAACAACGTGTTGAAGCTATGGGTGGCCGCGTTTGGGCAGAGTCGGTGTTTAATGAAGGCACCACATTTTATGTTTCGCTTCCTAGAATTTCCGCTGAGGAATATAATAAACGTATGATTGCTGTAGAAAATGCTAAAATGGTAAATAACCAAGGAGGACAATAATGAGTAAAGTAATGGTAGTAGAAGACGATGCTGCACTTCGCGAGATTTACAGCATTCGCATCACAGCAGAAGGCTACGAGGTCGTATCAGCTGGCGATGGCGAGGAGGCGCTTGCCGTGGCAGTTCGCGAAAAACCAGATTTGATTTTATCAGACGTGATGATGCCAAAAATTTCTGGTTTTGATATGCTAGACATTTTGAGAAATACGCCAGAAACTGCCAACATTCACGTAATTATGATGACTGCACTATCAGCCGACGATCAGCGTGCCCGTGGCGAAAGACTTGGCTGTGATAGATATTTAGTCAAATCGCAAGTTGGCATCGAAGATGTGGTCAATGCCATTCACGAAGTGTTGGGCGACAAGCAACCTGTTGAAAGCGTAAGTAATGCCTGAGGACCGTCCGGAGGTCACGACCGAGGAAGAGCGCGGCTCGCCCGTGACGACGGGCCGAGCCGACGCGTGTCCGAAGGCATGCTTACGCTTGAACAAGTTTCTTGCCGAGCGCATTGGCGTTTCCCGTCGCGAAGCCGACGATTTAATCAAGGCTGGTAAAGTTAAAATCAATGATAAACCAGCCGAGCTCGGCGCTAGACTTGACAAATCAGACAAAGTATGGTATAATGGAAATATAGTTCCGTTTGAAACGGACTACTTGTATATTGCGATGAACAAGCCGGTGGGCTACGTTTGTTCGCGCCGCGCCCAAGGTGACGCCCCTACTATTTATGAACTTTTGCCCAAAGAATATCAAAAATTAAAAACCGTCGGCCGGCTCGACAAAGATAGTTCCGGATTAATTCTCTTAACTAACGACGGCGATTTTGCCTTTCAGCACACTCACCCAAAATTCAAAAAAGAAAAAATCTACGAAGTAGAATTAGATAAACCACTGGAGCCACTGCATCAGCAAATGATTTCCGACTACGGCGTGATGCTAGACGATGGCCCATCCAAATTTACTGTTATTCATGACAATAATGTATATATAGTTAAACTTTCCGAAGGCAGAAATCGCCAAATCAGAAGGACTTTTGCTGCGCTTGGCTACAAAGTAAAAAAGTTGCACCGGACTAATTTTGGTATCTATCAACTTTCTGGACTAAAACCCGGTAAATATGTTATACTAGAACCATGAGCACTATATTAGGGCTAGATATTGGCACCGAATTTGTTAAAGCCGTCCTGGCAAAACCAGCCAAAAAGGGCGACATCGAAATTTTGGGTGTAGCAAAAGTTCGCCAAAAAGAAGGCAATATGTATAATGGCGCTATTGCCGATATTCCAGCCGTAGTGGCCACTTGTGAAGAGGCACTTGTTAAAGTAGAAGACCAATCTGGCGAACGCGCCGAACTTACGGTAGTGGGTATCGCCGGCGAGCTGATTAAAGGCAACACTACCACGGTGCATTACGCTAGAAAAGATCCAAAAAAACCTATCACCGATACCGAAATGCAAAATATTATTGAACGCGTTCAGCAAAAATCTGGTGAAGTCGCCAAAAAAACCGTAGCACTAGAGACTGGCAACAAAAACGTAGAAGTTCGCCTCATTAATTCTGCAATTGTGTCTTTAATGATTGACGGCTACAAGATTTCTAATCCAATTGGTTTTAATGGCTCAGACGTAGTGATTCAATTTTATACAGCCTTTGCGCCAATGATTCACGTTTCGGCTATCGAAAAAGTTTGCGCCGAACTTAATCTAGATTTACTTACTGTGGCAGTAGAGCCATTCGCAGTTTGTCGCGCTTGTCTTGGCGATGATTTAGATTCTAGTTTTTCAGGCGTAGTGATGGATATTGGTGGCGGCACTACCGATATCGCCATTATTGATGACGGCGGCGTAGAAGGCACCAAAATGTTTTCTATTGGCGGCAAAAGCTTTACTCGCCAAATCGAAGAAGGTCTTGGTGTAGATTACGAAACTGCCGAAAAATATAAATTAGACTATGATACTGGCAAACTAGACGACAAAGTAAAAGCCAAAGTGGAAACTGCTCTTTCTCGCAACCTTTCTGTATGGTTTACTGGTGTAGAAGTGGCGCTCGAAGATTTTGATTCTATCGGCACACTTCCTCGAAATATCATGCTTTGCGGTGGTGGCGCTGGTCTTTCTCTCCTTCAAGAAGAACTCGCTATGTCCGACTGGTACGCAAATTTGCCATTTTCTCGCCGCCCGGTGATTAATCTTTTGGACGTAAATGGTTTGCCAAATTTGATTTTGGGCGACTTTGCTAAAGACTTAGATCATTCCTTTGCTACAGCGCTAGGGCTTCTTCGTGTTGGTACCGATACTTTGGAAGGAAATCCAGAAGAAAAAGGCCTTCGCGCCAAATTCGCGAAACTTTTGCAAAATTAGCTTGTATTTTTAATTTTGTTTATGTTATAATGGTATCAGAACAAATGCTACCGTTCTATTTGTAATATGTCAAAAAACATATTGTGCCTTAAATAAACCAATTGAGTTTGAACGTAAAAATCAGCACCGCAGGTAGTCTGATTTGGCGTTTAAACTCTCTGGAGTGCGTTCAGATAGGACGGTAGCAGCCTACGGTGCTGATTTTTATTTCAGCCCCATAGGGTTAATAGAAGCGAGGTAAAAATGCACAGGACCATACAAGCTCTAAAAAACCGAACGAAAAGTCACTATATATTATATATAGTATTAGTTCTAGGTATTTTTCTGTCATTTTCTGGCGACTCTGCTTTTGCAGATAATATGCAAACTAATGTTCGTGTCCGTCCATCACTCACTTTTACAATTCCAATTTCCAGTATTTCTATGAGCCTAAACCCGGCTTCTAAACCTTTTGACACTAAAACTATTCCTATTACCGTGGGCACCAATAATGAGTCTGGTTATCAAGTGTTTGTAAATGCTACCGGGACAGAACTTGTTAATACAGATGATTCTACCTATACCATTCCTACTCTTACTAGCTCTGGCTACACAGATGCTAATTTCCCGGCAAACTATTGGGGCTATAAACTAGATAGTGGTAATTACTTACCATTTGCTTCTGGCAATGTAGTATCTTCTTCTACTGGCCCAACTGAAAAGACCACTAATATGACATTAGCTGCCAAAATAGATTATTTACAATCTGCTGGGACATATGAGATAGCATTAAACTTTTCTATTGTGCCGGTAGTTTCTACCAATTATATGCAAACTATGAACCCATCAGAATGTACCGAAACCCCGATGGTAATTGCAGACCAAAGAGATGGAATACCATACAAAGTAAGAAGGCTCGCTGATGGCAATTGCTGGATGATAGAAAACCTTAGATTTACAGGCACAGAACTATCTTCCGCTACTTCCAACGTAGCTGCGCAATATACTGATGCTAATCCGTACTTAATCAATGGTACTGGAGAATGGGAAGAATTAGATGGAAATACTGCGTCATACGTAAAAGGACAAATGCATATTGGCGTAGA
The DNA here is from genome assembly GCA_017404935.1 of Candidatus Saccharimonadota bacterium. GTDB lineage: Bacteria > Patescibacteriota > Saccharimonadia > Saccharimonadales > Saccharimonadaceae > Nanosyncoccus. The sequence goes on along the minus strand of JAFRBI010000006.1, from coordinate 86,216 downwards.
CAACAATAATAACCCTACGGCGTGGTATAACTATGTTGCAGCTTCTGCCGGTACCATTACTAGTGGGGTCACAAGTGAAGCTAAATATAGTATTTGCCCTTCAGGTTGGCGACTACCAACTTATTCAGAACAAATGGGCGTACTCAGCTATGTGGATCAATATTCGCCAAATGCAGGTGGAGGATATTTTGGTGGCGCATTATCATATTCTAGCAATGGTTATTTCTGGTCTTCTACATTAACCTCAAGCACAGAACACATAGGCTGGAGGTATCGTTTAATATATAATATTGATTCAAATACATTAAGAGTCCAAGAAGATGTTCCAGGTCATGGTTTTTATATTCGCTGTATTCTAGATACTCAGACTATTGCCGACGCCACCAATTTACAAGATGTCACGCCAGCTATGACCAGAAATACCGCAATTGGTGCCACTGCTGATCTAGTGGATGTTCGCGATGGGCAAACCTACAAGGTGGCAAAACTTGCAGATGGCAAAATATGGATGCTAGACAATCTTCGTCTTGGCGCTATAGCTTTAACCCAAAGTTTATCTACCACGAATACTAATATGTCACCATCAACCACTTTTGTACTCCCAGCCTCGACAAATACTGGTTTCACGACATTCACTACACCATTAATTAATACTACTTATGCTAATACTGTTGTTGACACTACTTGGGGCATCGGCAGTAATAAAATGGGAACTTATTTTAATTATTGTGCTGCTTCTGCTGGCACGTATTGCATGCCGGAAGGGTCCGGCGTCGGTAATGCATTATATGATGTTTGTCCATCTGGTTGGAGAATGCCTACTAGTGGTTCATCGGGCGAATACGAAACTCTTTATGAAGCGTATGCTACTAAAGTAGATTTTAAGACCGCATTTTCTGGTATATTCTCTGGGTCTATTCGGAATAACGGTTTTGTCTATCAGAATGTCGATGGAACATACTGGGGGTCTACTTATTCGACTGGTGCAAATATGCGCGGGTTGATTATACAAGGTTCTGACGGAAATACTATAGACCCCAAGCGCGGTGATTTTGCTAGGAGAAATGGTTTTGTGGTTCGCTGTATCGCCAGATAATTACCATAACCGCAATCTCAAATTTCACAACTTTTTCACCATATCATTCCGCCTAGGCTAAAACTCTAACAGAGGTAGATGAGTAGGGGGTTGAATTTTTGTACCAGATATGATAGAAGAACTCCATCTAAAATAAAGGAGTTACTATGATAAAGGTTCAAGAAACTATTCACGCCAAAGGACTAAAAATTGGCATCTATACCAACGATTTTGAGAACGAATTTATTTCGCTCACGGATATTGCGAAATATAAAAGCGACGACCCGAATGACGCTATTCGCACTTGGATGAAGTCAAAAGAAACCATCACTTTTCTTGGCTTATGGGAAGAATTGCATAACCCAAATTTTAAACCCGTCGAATTTGAAGGGTTTAGAAATGAAGCTGGATACAATGCATTTTCGATGTCTCCGCAAAAATGGATAAATACGGTTAATGCTGTTGGTATTGTAGCCAAATCTGGTCGCTATGGTGGCACCTACGCCCATTCCGATATCGCCTTTGAATTTGCATCTTGGATTTCGGCAGAGTTTAAATTATATATCATAAAAGACTACCAACGTATCAAATCAGACGAAAACTCAAAATTATCTCTAAACTGGAACCTTAATCGCGAACTTAGCAAAATCAATTATAGAATTCATACCGATGCGATTAAAAATAATTTAATTCCACCAGAGCTAACCCCAAGACAAATTCATTTTACATATGCAGAAGAAGCAGATTTACTAAATGTAGCTCTATTTGGCAAAACTGCTAGCGAGTGGCGCACCGAAAATAAAAGGAAAAAAGGTAATATCCGTGACGAAGCTACCATAGATCAATTATTGGTTTTGGCAAATCTAGAAAGCTACAACGCAATTTTAATTAGTCAGAATAAATCTCAGCCCGAACGTTTATTATTACTTCGTGAAATGGTGAGTAAGCAACTTTCGGCACTCTCAAAAATACAGTTGGCCCTACCTGAATAAATATCCGTATATGATATAATATATATATGTTAGAATTCCTGTACAACAAAGTCCGAAGCGGCATGCGTAAGCTAGACGTTTATATCGAACGCAACAAATATGGTTATATTGAAAAACTCCCTAAAGAATTAAAATATTTTGAAGGCAGTATGTACGAGGCAATTTTACGCTCTGCTGAGCGTTATCCAAATCGCACTGCTCTTGAATACTTCAAAATGGAAATTTCCTACAAAGAAATGATCAAAAAGATTAATAAGGCTGCCGCCGCGATGAAGGCTCTCGGTATTAAAAAGGGTGATTTCGTTACCATCTGTATGCCAAACACCCCAGAAGCAGTTTATATGTTTTATGCCGTAAACGAGATTGGTGCCGTGGCTAATATGGTGCACCCACTTTCTTCCGAAAAAGAAATCGAAGATTATTTAATTCAGTCAAAGTCCAAAATGATGCTTTGTATTGATGTTACCTATCCTAGAGTAGAAAACATCATCAAAAATACCGATGTAGAGCACTTAATTGTAGTCTCCCCTACTCGTTCGATGGACTTTTTGGTAAGGCTTTTATTTAAACTTACCAAAGGCAGAAAAAATCACATTAAACGTTCTCAAAACGTGATGACTTGGGATAGATTTATGCTAAAATCTCTCAAATACACCGAAGATCCGCACGTTCATATGAAACCAGATGATCCAGCCATCATTCTCTATTCTGGTGGTACTACCGGCAAACCAAAAGGCGTAGTATTGACTAGTATGAATTTTAACGCCCAGGCTCTCGGTGCTAAGTATCTAGTTTCTGAGCTTTTGAAGCCTCGTTATTCTATGCTTTGTTTTCTCCCAAATTTCCACGCTTTTGGTATGGGGGTTTGTATGCATATTCCACTTTACTGCGGCATGCGTATGGTCCTAATTCCACAGTTCAACGCCAAAAAACTCAAAAAATATATTAAGAATTATCGTATCAACGTACTTGTGGGGGTGCCTACAGTATTTGAATATATGATGAAAGTTAAGTTTGGCCCGAGAGAGCTCAGACGCATTAAAGGTGTAGTATCAGGTGGCGATATTGTCAGCCAGTCCCTAAAAGACGATATTAATAAATTCTTGAAAGATCACGGCTCAAAGGCAGTCATTCAAAACGGCTACGGCCTCACCGAAGCTGCTGGTGGTATGATTTTCTCGGCCAAAAAAGTAGCGGGCCTAGATAACGCGATTGGCTTCCCTCTTCCAGACAGCGAAGCTTTAATTGTAGACCCAAAAACCAAAAAGCCTGTAAAAACCGGTGAAAGTGGTGAAATCTTAGTGCGTGGCCTCACCATTATGAAAGAATACTTAAACAACCCTAAAGAAACCGAAAAAACTTTTGTTAAAGTTGGCGGCAAAAAATATCTAAGAACCGGCGATATTGGCTATGTAGATGAAAACGGCGTAGTTTACTTTAAGGCTAGACTAAAAAGAATGATTATTTCAAATGGTTATAATATTTACCCTTCAAACGTAGAAGAAGCTACATTAAAATCTAAGTATGTTGATACCTGTATTTGTGTAGGCATTCCAGACAAACTTCGTGGCGAAATTGTCAAAGTATTTATTGTCTTAAAACCAGAAGAAAGCGCCCACGCCGCTAAAAAAGATCTAAATAAACTTTATAAAAAATATCTCGCCAAATACGAGATGCCACGCGAACTAGAATTCGTAAAAGAGCTTCCAAAAACCAAACTTGGCAAAGTAGACTTTATGGCGTTAAAAGAGAACCGACAGGCGCTCTGAGGGGATTCCGGAGCGCGGCAGCGCGAGGCGAAGCGCCGGCCGCCCGTGGCGACGGGCCGGCCGGACGCGGCCCCTCAGAGTGCCTGTCGGTTCTCTAATGCTGCGCTAAGTGTAATTTGGTCCGCATAAGACAAATCTACACCTAGTGGCAACCCGCGCGCAAGGCGAGTCAACTTGAGGTTTGGATTTTGTTCGTGCAGCATTTTTTCCAGCAGAAGCGCTGTAGATTCGCCCTCTACCGAAGGGTTGGTGGCGATAATTACCTCTTTTACATTGTCGTCATTTACACGTTTGATTAGCTCGCCAATATGTAGTTGTTCTGGCGTAATACCATCAATCGGCGAAATCGCCCCACCTAGCACATGATAAGTGCCTTTATAAGACTTGGTTTGCTCAATCGCAAAGATATCCAACGGTTCTTCTACCACCATTACAGTAGTTTTATCACGCGTAGGGTCGCTGTAAAGTGGCGAAACTTTGTCATTAGCATCAATCAAAGCAAAAGTCACCGGGCAAGATTTTACGCCCTTGTGTAAATTAGAAAGAGCTTCCGAAATAGCAGAAGACACTTTATCGCTAGATTTAAAAAGATAGTATGCGTAGCGTTCAGCCGTTTTTGGGCCAACACCAGGAAGCATACCTAAAGCCTCAATCGCGTCAGAAAGTGCCTTTGGAAGCATAAAAACCTTAGAGTCCTAAACCAGAAAGACCGCCCATTAAAGGCTTCATTTTATCAGTAGCAATTTCTTGAGCTTTGGCAAAGCCATCTCTCATACAGTTTTCAATCCAACGTTCAAGTTCGTGGATATCATCAAGATCTACTTTTTCTGGATCAATTGTCACTTTTTTGACTTTAAGCTCACCAGTGATTTGTACTACCACAGCGCCATCGCCAGCTTCTACTTCTACAATTTCGTTTTTAAGCTCTTTTTGAGCTTTTCTTAGTTGGTTAATCATTTTCATTTGATCAAATGTCTGTCCCATTCTGCTCTCCTTTTTTCGTATATAGATATATTATATCAGAGTTTTCGCTCATCGGCGAGGTAATTATGCGTGATAAATGATAATTTTCTTTATTTGTGCGCCCGTGAAGCACTGCCACACCATCTGCATCAGTTTCTTCCACTGTGGGCACTACTTTTAATTTGGTAGAATCTTCCAAAATTTTATAAAAATCGTAATTCTTTTCTGCCACGATAGTTTCATCAGCTAGATTTTGATGAATAATGTTAAGCCCATAATCAAATTTTGAAGCTACCTTAGAATTATAATGATACCCATAAATATATTGAAGTAGTCCTGGCAAAATTACAATGCCAAACAAAATCGTAAGTGGCACCAATGCTGACAATCGAGCATACGGGTTTTCTGGAAATAGCCCATACCATTTTTCTAGCAGATATTTGAGTCCATGTGCCACCAAAATAGAAAGTGGCAAAATTAGAAATACTACAGCATTTGGATTTAAGCCGGTAATAGCAATACAAAATACAATCAAAAGCGAAGCAATGGAATTTCTGGATGCAAAGAAACCTTTGGTGGTAGAAAATAGCCCAGTAAGAGCCAATGCCAAAACCGGAAGTCCAATAAGAGGTGCCAAGAATATTGTGTTGGACTCACCAAACCATTGAAATACCGGCGTAAAGCCACTTACAATATTAGGAATAAAGTTATGAATATCAAAATCTTTTACGGCAATAAGTTCCATAATTACCGAAGGCTGGTTGATGATATTAATAGCGAGCGCTGCAAAGCCGGCCAAAATAATTATTCCAGTCAACATCAATGGAAGTTTCGGTAAACTTCGGAGTACAAACCGAAGATGTGGCTGAATTAATACAAAGAACATGCAAAACACCGCAAAATATATCATATACGGTGTAAATAGCGCCATCACCATCGCAATTGAAAACAAAAATGAGTACATCGGTTTTGGTCTTTTTTCGCCCTGAATTTTCGAGCCGAGCCAAAGAAGTAGTGTTGGCCAAAATACTAACATAATAAGAGGTGTGCCAGACCCCGCCAAAAACAAAAACGGCGTCGAAAGAACCACCAGACACGAAGAAAGTAGCGACACATTATTTTTAAACCAGCGGTTCAAAAGCAAAATCAAAAGAATACCAAGCAAAAGCCCGATGATTATACTAGGAAGTTTAATAGAATATGGCGTTAGCCCCAGAAATTTAATCGAAACTTTTTGCAAAAAATGATACGGAAGATCTACTAAGCTTCCATCAAAAGCCTCGGAAATCGACAAATGGTAAGAAGAAGTGGCCGATTCCATCTCGGCATCAGAAAGCCCATCTTGTGCAATTAGAGGCAAAGTAAAGAGTAACGCTACAAACGCTGCCATCAAAACTATATACCCAATTACAAATCTGTGTCGGTATAGAAAAAGCTTAGAAATAGTTATTTTCTTCACTATTTTATTATACTATTCCTGACGAGTTTTATCAAGCGACATAAAACGTAGTAGCTCTGGGTGGAAGTAAAGTTCAATCTTCCCTACTTCGCCGTGACGATGCTTGGCAATTATCATTTCGGTAATGTGGGTTGGCTCGTAATTGTCATCATTTTGTTTATAATAATCTGGACGATGGAGAAACAATACAAGGTCGGCGTCCTGCTCGATAGAACCAGATTCCCTAAGGTCAGACAAAACTGGACGTGGGTTATCGCGACCAGTCACATTACGAGAAAGCTGTGCAAGCGCTACTACTGGAATATTTAGTTCACGCGCGAGAATTTTAAGCCCACGCGAAATCTCGGTGACTTCTTGCACACGGTTGCCAGCATAACGGTCCGAACCAGAAATCAGCTGCAAATAATCTACAATCACAATGCCAATGTCGTGATCGTGCATTGCGCGACGAGCCTTATTTCTGAGCTCCATAATTGTCATCGAGCTAGTATCGTCAATATAAATCGGTAGTTCGTTTAATTCGGCCATCGCATCGCCAATTTTAGCAAATTCATCTTCCGACACATTCCCTGTCCGGATGTTCCAGTTGTTTACACCCGAAACGTCCGAAATCATTCTCTCAATAATTTCATTCGCCGCCATTTCCATTGAGAAGAACAACACGCCTTTTTTGTTGATGCTAGCAATATTATAAGTTAAGTTTTGCGCAAAAGTAGTTTTACCCATTGCAGGTCTTGCGCCTACGATAATAAGATCACCCTTCTGAAGCCCAGCAGTCTTTTTATCAATATCACGAAAGCCAGTCTTAAGCCCTCTAAGTGCACCTTTATTTTTTTGCAAAGTTTCAATTCTTTCAAATGTATCGGCAAGCAGTTCGTTAATCGGTTGGTAATCGCTTCTTACTACATTATCAGAAACTTCAAAAAGTTCTTGCTCGGCTTTACCCACGAGCTCGTTAATTTCGGCACCATCTTCATAAGCTTTGTTGATAATTTCGGTCCCAGCCTTAATCAGCCTTCTTTGTGTCGAAGCTTTATTTACAATATCAGCATAAGCCTTAGCGTGTGAAGCTGCCGGCACAAAATTAGAAAGTTCAGTAAGATAGGCTGCGCCACCAATTTGCTTTAATTTTTTAAGGCTTTTTAGTTCATTAGTTAATGTCAAAAGATCAATCGGTTTATGCTCATCATAAAGATTCTGCATTGCCTCAAAAATCACCTGGTGGTTTTCTTCATAAAAATCATTTGGGCGGACTGCTGTAATAACTTCCGGAAGCACATTTTCATCAAGCATAATCGCGCCAAGCAGCGACTTCTCTGCTACGATGTCTTGTGGCGGCACACGACCGTCAGTTTTAGAATGGGTTACCTCCGTCATAATTCTTTACCTCACCTCCCATTATATCAGAAATGCTAGGTGCCGCCACCGCCTTTTTTGGCGGCTCTGGCTTCAAAATCGGAGTTTCCACAGGCTTTTTAACAGGTTTTTCAACAACTTTTTCCACAGCTGCATTTACGCTAATCATTGCGCTAAGTAGTTTTGCGTCAGCAAACGGTTCTTTAACGTCTGGCAGTTTTGTAAGAAGTGGCAAATATGATGGCTCAGGGTTTTCGATGATTCTTTCAATTATTTCCGAAGCCACGAGTTCTACCCTCACGCCATACTCAAACATTTCTTTTAATATTGTTGTAATTTTTACAACATCTACTGAAGCATACGCTGCTAACAAATCGTCGATTTTGGCATCTTCTGGAAGCCCAATCGCATCTTCTACCATTTTGGCAGTAATTAAATCAGAAGATAAAGTAGAAATCTGATCAAGCAGTGACAAAGAATCTCTAAACGAACCTCCACCACGCCGGACGATAATTTTAAGTGCCTCGTCTTCAATTCTAATTTTTTCCTTTTCGCAAATATTTTTAAGATGTTCAAAAATCACATCAGAAGACACCAATTTAAAATGATAAACCTGCGCCCTAGACAAAATCGTGGCTGGAACTTTGTGAAGGTCGGTTGTCGCCATTATAAAAATTACGTGTTCTGGTGGTTCTTCCAAAGTTTTAAGAAGCGCGTTAAAAGCCTCGCGCGTCAACATATGAACTTCGTCAATAATGTAGATTTTATATTTGCCAAGCGTTGGTTTAATCATTGCCTTTTCGCGAATTTCGCGAATGTCGTCGATACCACGATTAGACGCGCCATCAATTTCTACAATGTCAGTGTAATCGTCTTCAAGCTCATATGAAAAACCATTCACTTCGTGCGCGAAAATCCGAGCAACTGACGTCTTCCCCGTCCCCCGCGGGCCGGTAAATAAATACGCGTGCGAGATTTTTTTAAGTTTTAACGCATTAGAAAGAGGCTCAGTTACTTGATTTTGCCCCACCACAGCATCTAGCCCGAGTGGACGATATTTTCTATATAGTGACTTCACTTACAATGCAGCCTCTACTGCTGCCCACGCTGCATCTTCATTTTTGGCTGGAATTACCACAGAAACCTGCGAACCATTCTTTAGGTGGAAATATGTAACTGATGCATAAAGAATTTGATATTCTTTGCCAGCAACTTCTACATAATATTTATCATCGTGAGAAATCAAAGTGCCAATTACGGTCTTTCTTTCTACTGGACCAATTTGCTTGTAAAGGAATTTGCCATCATCAGTAATAGTAAGTTTCAAAATGTCGCCTTCAACAAGCTTGGATTTAGAAGCGTAGTTAGCTGGAACTGGGTAATTCTTACCATCAGGCCCAATCATGATTTGACCATCAAAGATACCTTCAATAATTTTGCCATCAGGACCAGACACGATAGAATCTCTTGGCGCAGTGATAGTCTCGCCATCGCCAAGTACAGACACCAACAATTCTTTTGCGGCCGCCAAATTTGTCTCGGCTTCAGAAATTAAGCTTCGCAATCTTTTTATTTGTTTTTCTGGTATTTCAGACATCACCTCGCATCCTGTCTATATACTATTTAATATAATCTTATATCTATTTCGCCCCAAAGTCAAGTAAATTTTAGACAAAAGTTTTCCACCAATTTAACAGGAGTATCTTAAAAAACGTTGTAAAAATTACTTTTTATAAAGGCCGGTATGTTTTTTGCCGTCGTAAATCATTGTCGGAATACCTTTAACTTTGAGCTGGTTTTCGACAATTTCTTGGTTCTCAGCTATCTTTTTAGTAGTCTCTGGGTAATCTACAATTTTGCGAATCTCAGAAATTCCACTCTCATTAATATTTTCCTCGGACAAGCACTTTTCAATTTGTTTAATGGCATCTTCTTTAGAATAATCATCATTAAATAAATCTTGATAGTATCTGCCATCTTCACTCTTTTTTGTGAAAATATGATCTAGAATCGACACTGCAAGCCCAGAACGAATTTGCTCAGCTGCAAACATATATTTAACAACTATTTCGGAGTTTTTAAATTTAAAACCACCGTCTGCATTTGGAATGGCATAAGGAACAATATGGACGTCATAATTGTCAAAGAAACCAGATTCTTTTTGCTCGCGATAAGAAATCATACATACTGAGCAACCTGGGTCCAAAATATCTACTGCAGCAGGTTTGTCTGCACCAATCCCTGGGTTGGCATTAATGTAATTAAATCCGTAATCTGCAGCATTATAAGTTTTGAATTTTTCAGGAATTGCTTCAAAGATTTCGCCCCATTCAGTAAACCAGCGACCAAACGCTTCAATTGGAGTTTTTGGCTCAGATTCGTCAATTGAGCAAACTTCTGAGCCCAGCGAACAAGCCGAAGGCGTAGTGACATTACAAGAGTCCAGCGCCCAAAGTGCAAGCAAAGATTTTATAGCAGTAAGAAGCGCCCATACTGCAACAATCACAATAATCACCGACAAAACTTCAATCAAAATAGACAAAGGCTTGGTCCATTTTGGATGTTTAATAATTACGCGAGAAAGCAAAGTGTTTTTGACGTCTTCCTTAAAACCGGTTTCGCATTTTTGAAGGCGCACTTTTTTCCATAAACACCCCCACGCTTTTTTAAACATTTTAAGATAACTTTTTCCTACTTTTGGTTTAAAAATAGAAACAATCCCCACAAAAAGCCCAATTAAGGCCAAGATAATAAATGCAGCTATACACACCATAATATATATATTATATCACTTTTTCCATAAGCTTTTTAACTTTTTCAATATCTTCTGGACGAGTGTGAAGCCCTAAAGAAAAGCGAACCAAAGGTGGCAAATGAAGCACGTGGTCCAAATAATAATGCACGCAGAAATAACCAGTTCTTGCCATAATTCCCTCGCGCGAGAGCGCTTCACCAAGGAGATGCGAATCTACGCCTTCCACATAAAATGACATAGTAGGGTTTGGTTCTTTGTTAATTAAATGAACTTTAGAAGACCCATTAAGAAAATCAAATAATTCCTGAGTATTTTTTTCTAGATTTTGCCAAGCCGATTTTGGTAATTTTTCTTGCCATTCAATGGCTTTTCCAAGTGCGATAATTTCACCCCAAGCTTGAAGCCCCGATTCAAATCTAGTGTAGCGATGCTCTTTATTTTCGGCAGATAATTTAAATTTTTCTTTTTCTACATCATCTACCATTCCCCCACCAAGCCACAAAGGAAGCAAAACTTTATCTAAATCATCTCGCCAAACAATTACACCAAGCGAAGGTGCATACATTTTGTGTGCTGAAAAACAAATTGCATCTACTTCCACGCCTTTTAAAATGTCAGACGAATGTGCCATAGCTTGCGCTGCATCAATGATGATAATTCCGCCAGCTTTGTGCACGGCCTTAGTCAGTTCTTTGAGATTTAAAAGTTTTCTGCCATCAAAGTTTGAAGCGCAGTTTACTACGACGATAGCTTTTTCAAAATCATAATCAAAAATCGGAATCGAACCATCGTCATTTCTTTTCATTACTTCGCGAGGGAGTCCAGTTCTTTTAGAAAATGCCATCGACGCCAAAAATGGTGAATTATGCTCAATTTCAGAAGTCATAATTTTTTTAAATTTGCTGTGATCGATTTGTGACAAAATTAAATTAATTCCATAAGTGGTGTTAAGCGTAAAAGACGTGGTATATTTTCTTTGCGGGAGTTTTAAAAATTTCAAAACTTTTTCGCGAGTTTCTTCTACTAAATTATCGGTAATTTTGCCCCATTCGTATTTCACGCGTTCGCCACAAGAATTATGTTTACAGTAATATCTTTCTAAGGCTTCTACCACAGGCGAAGGTCTCAAACTCTGGCAAGCACAATCTAAATACACATCTCCCGATTTAAGATAATCAAAGTCATTCATAGAATAATTATAACACAAAAATACCCATCCTCGGACACGTGTCCGGCCGGCCCGTCGCCACGGGCGGCCGGCACTAATTCTCGCGCTGCCGCGCTCCGAAATGTCCTCGGAAGGGTATTTCTTGTGTTATAACAATCTAGCTAACTTTGATTTGATTATGCTAATTCTACAGTAGCACCAGCTTCTTCGAGAGCTTTCTTCATAGCTTCTGCTTCGTCTTTTGCAACTTTTTCTTTAACGGTTGCAGGTGCGCCATCTACGATAGCTTTTGCTTCACCAAGACCAAGACCAGTAGCTTCTTTTACAGCTTTGATAACTGCAATCTTTTGTGCGCCTGCGTCTTTCAACACAACGTCAAATTCAGACTTGCCTTCGTCAGCAGCGGCACCATCAGCGCCGGCAGCAGGACCAGCAGCAACTGCAACAGCGGCAGCAGCTGGCTCGATGCCATATTCGTCTTTAAGAGTATTCTTAAGTTCATTTACTTCGAGAACGGTAAGATTTACCAATTCTTCAGCTAATTTTTTAATATCAGTAGCCATAGTATTTCCTTTCTATAATATATATAATATATGGTTGCTTATTTTGCGTGTGCTTCAAGTCCAGAAACAATTCCGGAAAGTCCGCCAGAAAGGCCAGACACAGAATCTGTAACTGGTGAAAGAAGTTGTGCCACCACCTGAGCGATAAGCTCGTTTTTGGATGGCAAGCTAGCTAGAGCTTTGATTTCGTCTTCCGAAAGGCTGTTACCAGCGTCAGAAAAACCACCAGCAAGAGTTAAAGCATCATGTTTTTTGGCAAATTCAGCCAAAACTTTGGCAGGAGCTACTTCGTCTGAATCAGAGATAGCGTACAAAAGCTGGCCGGTAAGACCAGTAGTATCGGTATCTTTATAGACAGCAATTTGCCCCATTGCAACTTTTACTAAACGGTTTTTAACTACCTTGATTTTTACGCCAGCTTCTCTAGCGGCTTTGCGTAGCTCTTGAATTTCAGCTACGGTCAAACCCTGATATTTGGCATAAACGGTAGTTTTAGCGTTTGTAAGAAGCTCAGTTAAATCAGCAACCAATTCGTTCTTTTTATCTTTCGAAATTGCCATAAAAAGTTCCTTTGGTTAATAATTTGTAATAATAAAGTTAGCTAGTTGTTAAACATCGTCACCAAAACTCTATTATAAGAATAATTCCTCGGTGGCATGATTAAGCTTTCGCCGCCACTGTCTTTGGTAACTTCCCTAATTATAGCACAGTTTAGTCGTGTTTGCAAGAGATAAATTGAATTAGTGAGCCAAGCGCGCCAAAGCCTACAATCATCGGCCAAAACCAAGTTTCGGCATCTAGTTCTGGTGCCAAAGCTAAAATCGCAAGAGTTAAAGCGTAGCCACCAGCGATAGAAGTGGCAATAATCGTAGCCGGCTTCATCATCATTACAGCCACACCACCTAAAACTGCACCGATAATTCCCCCTATTACCATAGTTTGAATCTCAGTCCCAAAATATTGTGCGGTCATTAGAAGTGTCAAACCAAATACTGCCCCACCGAGACAGATTTTTTCAATCATAAAGCCCATTAGGCCCAGAAGCAGCCCACCTAAAATCGGAATCAAACCTTGCCAAAAATTACTTTCGGCTACCTCTGATAGGGCGCTGTTAATAATCGGCAGTAAATAGCCGCTAGCGATATAGCCAAGCAAAAACCAGATGATGAAAAACGCGATTTTTTTAATTTTATAGCCTATCAACATCAAGGCGAGTCCAGCACCACCTACAGCCCACATCTGCCATGTTTCGTAGTGGGTAAGATCTAGGTCCATATGCTTAAATTCTTCAATAGTTTTATTTACCTGAGTCAGATTTTCCATAAGCTTATTATAGCACGAAAAAAGAAAAAAGTACTCCTGAGGGATTCCGGAGCGCGGCAGCGCGAGGATAAGCGCCGGCCGCCCATGGCGATGGGCCGGCCGGACGCGGCCCGAAGGAGTATTTTTTTTCTTTTCACCTAGTTATAGAGGTTCTCGATCTCAATTGAAGGGCCCATCGTGGTGGTGATGTAAACAGATTTTACATAACTACCTTTAAGAGATGCTGGTTTTTGTGCCTTCAAAGAATCGAAGAATGCTTCGGCGTTAGCAAGAAGCTTATCTGCGCCAAAGGAAACTTTACCAAGACCAATATGAACAATAGCTTGCTTATCTACACGATATTCTACCTTACCCGCTTTGGCTTCTTTAACAGCTTTTTCTACATCAGTAGTTACGGTACCAGCCTTTGGATTTGGCATCAAACCTTTAGGGCCAAGTAGTCTAGCGTATTTACCAAGTTTTGGCATATACTGTGGGGTAGAAATAAGAACGTCAAATTCAATTTCACCCTTATCTAGTCTCTTTAGAAATTCTTCATCTTCAGCAATGTCAGCACCAGCAGCTTTAGCAGCTTTTGCTACATCTAGTGGAGCAAACACAGCCACGCGCACAGTTTTACCGTTGCCATTTGGGAGCACCAAAGTGGTGCGAATATTTTGGTCGGCCTGTCTAGGATCTACACCGAGTCTGACGTGAGCTTCTAAGCTAGCGTCAAATTTAACTGGGCTAGTTTTAATAGCAAGGGCTACACCATCTTTAAGACTATAAACTTTGCCTTTTTCAATTAGTTTGTGAGCTTCTTGGTATTTTTTGCCACGACGTTCAATTTTTGGACGAGTAACAGGCTTTGCACCTTTTGGCTTAGCAGCCTCTGCAGCGTCTTCTTTGGCGCGCTCTTTTTTGCGCTCCTGGCGTTCTTCTTCTGCCTTTACTTCTTCTTGGTGTTTTTTAGATTTTTTACCAGATTTTGCAAAAGTCTCCTCTTCTGGAGTTTCTACAACCTCTTCTTTTACCTCAGCAGCTTCTGCTGTGGCATTTTCAAGTTTTTCGGCCTCTTTTTCAGCCATAATTATCCTTTCTGTGGTGCAAACGGATAAATCCTCCCACATATTAAATATATATTACTTCAATTATATCACACTTAAGATAAAAAATCAATAGTTGACAGATTAGAAATCTTAGAGTATAATAAAAGTGTTACGCAAAATGCTTCTAAAATAATTTATTAAACAAGGATATTTTGTTATGGCAGAAGCCAAAAAAGTTATTGGAAATCTAAAATTACGTATCCCTGGTGGTAAGGCCACTGCTGGCCCTCCGGTAGGTTCTACCCTTGGTCAATGGGGTCTCAATATGATGGATTTTATCAATCCATTTAACGAAGCCACCAAAGATTTTATGGGCAAAAACGTAATCGTTCATATTAAAGTTTATGATGATCGCTCGTTTGACTGGGTTTGCCTTGGTCAACCAGTAGATGATCTTATTCGTGAAGCTATCAAAATTCAAAAGGGTTCTGGTAAGCCAAACGTAGACAAAGTTGGTAAAATCACTCGCGCACAGCTCGAAGAAATCGCCAACAAGAAGATGGGCCAATTGAACGCAAACGACCTAGACGGCGCTGTTAAAATCGTCGCTGGTACTGCTCGCTCAATGGGCGTAGAAGTTGAAGGTTAATCAATATCAAAAAATCACCCTTTCGGGTGATTTTTTGTGCTTAGTTATTTAGCTGTTTAACTTGAAGCGCATCAAGTTCTACTGGTGTTTCGCGCCCAAACATAGAAACCATTACTTTGAGCTTGCCTTTTACGGCATCAATTTCTGAAACTGTGCCATCGAAACCTTTGAATGGCCCATCGGTGATAGATACTACCTCCCCAATTTCGTATTTTACGGAGAACTTTGGATCTTCTACGCCCATGCGCTTTTTAATCTTGGTGATTTCCTTTTCAGAAACTGGAGTTGGCTGAGTACCAGTACCAATAAAACCGGTAACACCAGGGGTATTTCTAATAATATACCAAGTACCATCAGAAAGTTTCATATTTACAAGTACATAACCTTGCAAAATTTTACGATCAACTACTTTTCTTTGACCATTTTTAATCTCGATTTGCTTCTCTTTTGGCACAATTGCTTCGAAGATTTTGCCTTTCATTTCTACGCTATCTACACGTTGGTTGATAGAGTCAGCCACCTTGTCTTCGTAACCGCTGTAGGTAGAAATTGCGTACCAAGCGCGGGTGTCATCATATCTGTTTACTGCCATTTTTTCTCCTTATATTATAATTAAACTAAATAACCAAGTAAAGAATATATCAAGTAGTGAAATAATCAATACAAAAAGCGCTGTATAGATTAAAACTGCTAAAACCATTTTCCAGGTAGCTTTGCGATTAGGCCACCGGACTTGGCGAATCTCTCGCCAAGAATCTCTTAAATATCTACCAAGAGCCACGAATGGACGAAAAAGTATAAAAACTTTTTTGCCTTCTTTTTCTGGTTTTTTGGCAGGTTTTTCAGCTTTTGGCTGTTTCTTCGGTTTTTCAACCTTTGCAGGTTTTTCAACCTTCTTGGCCTCATCAGAGGCTTTGATTCTGGTGATGTTCGCCATAAACTCCTTTACTAATAATATTGCTTAAAAAAAGTCTGATACCAGACTTGTCAATATTATAGCGCAGATTTTTAAAAATTACAAGACTTTTTAAAAAAGTCTTGCATTTTTATTTTTTGTGTTATAATAAGGTTATGTTTAAGGTTGTGCGTAATAATTCTTGGAAAAACTTATTCTTTTACGTACCCTTCGCCCTATTAATGGGGGGGGGGTGCAACCGCAGTTGATGTAGATTATTCTGTCACCATAGAACCAAGCCTTACTCTCACTATTCCTACTAGCTCCCTAGTTTTAAATCTAGACCCATCATCTAAAATTTTTGATTCTAAAAACCTAAATGTAAGTGTAGGTACTAATAATAAGACTGGCTACAAACTAACTCTGTCTACTCCAAATGATAATACAGACCTAGAAAGAGATACTACTAGTGATACTACTGCTATTTCTGCTACCATTCCAACTCTTGATACTGGCACTTATACAGAATCTACCTTTACTGCTAATAAATGGGGGTATAGTATTAATTCAAATACAGCAATACCATCAACCGTTACAACTGGCTTTGTTCCATTTGATTCTGGTAACACTTTGATGGAAAGAGATACTGCCGTAAACCAAGACCAAGCAGAACTTAGCTTTGCTTCCAAAATAGACTATCTCCAACCAGCTGGAGCCTATAATACTACTCTTCAGTTTAATATTGTGGCGAATCCGCTAGTAAACTACATGCAAGACCTAGACCCAGCTCTTTGCACCACTACACCAATGACAGTAATAGATAAAAGGGACAACCAAGAATATATCATCCAACGCCTTGCCGATGGTAACTGTTGGATGATGACGAATCTCAATCTCGGCGCAGTAGAACTTGCCACAGATCTTACATCTAATAATACCAATCTTTCCACCCCTATCTCCGCCTCCAGTTTTAATAGCTGGAAAAACGGTAGTGGATCAGGCGAAGAAAGATATGTGGTAGTTTCTGGCATAGATTCAGTTTCACAGACGCCGAACGGTGTTCTCTATAATTTTTGTGCGGCATCAGGTAGCACAAGATGTGGTTCTACTACCGCAAAAGCTACAGATGATATTTGCCCAGCTGGGTGGAGATTACCTACGAGTGTAGGCACTTCCAGTGAGTATACTAGACTTTATAATCAATATAATTCATACACTAATATGACAAAGCCTATTGCGAATGGTGGCGCAGCCTTTGCTAGACCAGGCTATTCTCCAAGCGGGACATCAATAACTAATTCAGGGACATACGGTTTTTATTGGAGCTCTGAAAACACGGCTGCTACCACCGTTTGGGGCGGGTTATATTTATCTCCCAATGGGACTGTCTATCCTGATAATTATATTGGTAGGGGATCCGGCACCTCTATTCGCTGCATCCTTAATGACCCTCGCACCATTTCCGACATCACCACCATGCAGGAAATAAGTCCGCAGATTGCCGCCAAAATGAACGATGGTGACACCGCCACATTGAAAGATTCTCGCGACGGCCAAGACTACACCATTGCCAAAATTAACGGCAACGTCTGGATGACCAGAAACCTCGCCATTGGTTGTAACGGTACCGGCTCCGCCTACGGCTCTACTATTACCAGCAAAACTCTCACCAGTTCCGATTCCAACATCTCTACCGCCAGCTGGTCTACTCCAACTAATAATCTTACGCTTGGAAATAGTACAGATGATCCGAGGATAGAATGTTCATCTACTTATGGTGCGTGGTATAATTTCCGAGCAACTTCTGCAGGCACTATCGGCGACAACACGACTGTATCAGTAAGCGATATCTGTCCATCTGGTTGGCGCCTTGCGAGCCAGACAGAGATAAACCAAGTAACCTCCTATGGCAGTAACTTCATCCAGAACGGTGGCAATGGATACTATCGCGGAGGAGCGCTAATTAACGATGGGGCATATTGGTGGGCCTCAACTTTGAGCACTAGTTATAGAGGAGTTCTGTATAATCCAAGTGGCACTAGTTTGAGATACGGCAGCGCCCAAAGTTATGACGGCTGTCAAATCCGTTGCATCGCCAAATAGAAAAATGGCCCTAAAAAGGACCATTTCTAAAACGTACTGAGTTGGCAAAGGCAAAGATTGCCGCAAGGACTTCGTCGTCGACTCTAAACAAACGGCTCAGCGGCATCGTCCAATACATATACTGGATTCCGTCAGCGGCCATCGCATCTTCCCTAAACTCAGGGTTGGTGGAAAGAATGTCGATCCGGTCGTCCGTGGTGAGGCTCCCGATCTTTACCCGGCAGAGCAAATCGGTCTTATCTCTGGGGTCTAACAGCTCGTCAAACCGAAAGACTGTGTAATTATTCTCATCGCGCCGAAGCACCTTACCAGATACACATTCCACACCGATATTCCGAATATTTGGCACCAACTTAACCTCAAGCAGTCGCGAGAGATATTCCGTTTCCTCGTAAATATCCGCAAAATAGCTCTCAAACGACTTCGGGAACGCCGAACTGTAATTACTCTGGGTTACTTCCATCGGCACAAACACCGCCAACTTATTGGGATAAAGCCTAATAAAATTATAGACGATATACCCGTCTTCTCCCTGCAAAATCGCTGGCTCAGTAGCTGGAAAAATATACTTCACAATCTCGCGATCTAGTGTTATTTTCTTCTTTTTCATAATCCACCCCTTTCTTACGAAAAACACTAATAAAACAGATTGCAACTCCCGTTATTATAACACAGAAATTAAACCCAGTCAAAATTATTCTAAAATAGCCTTGATTCTACGAATCCCAGCTGCCGAAGATTCTTCTTTTTTGATTTTAAAATGGCCAATTACGCCAGTATGCTCTACGTGAGGGCCACCGCAGACTTCGCGGGAGATTGGATTTTCAAAATCGCCAATCGTATAGACTTTGAGTTTTTCTGGGTATTTATCCCAAAATTGCCCATGTGCTTTTAAAACGTCTTTCGCATAGGCTTTATCATATTCGTCAAACACTACCGGAAGATCTGCTACAATCCACTCATTTACTTGGTCTTCCACTGCTTTAATTTCTTCTGGTGTGAGTTTGTGATCGCAATTAAAATCAAACCGAGTTCTTTCCGAAGTGGTATTAGAACCTTTTTGGATAATATCTGGGTTAATGATTTTTTGGAGTGCCGCAAGTAGTAAATGCGTAGCAGTATGATATTTAACAGTTTGCTCACCATGGTCTTCTAGACCACCCTTAAACATACCCTTTGATGCAGTTTGCGAACGTTCCCTTTGCTCTTTCAAAGCTTCATCAAATTCCTTTTTGTATTCTTTGGTTAGTTCAATATTTTGGCGGTAACATTCTTCTACCGATAGCTCCAAAGGAAAACCGTAGGTATCTTGAAGCTTAAACAAGTCATATCCAGACAACAAAACAAGTCCTTCTCGGGACCGTCCGGAGGCTACGGCCGAGGAAGAGGGCGCGAGCCCCGTGACGACGGGAGCGAGCGACCCGAGTCCCGAGGTGGACTTGGTTTGTTGTTTAACAGCTTTCTTAAGCTCTTTAAGCCCACGATTTAGAGTAGAACGGAAAGCGTTTTCTTCTTTTAATAGTACATTTAAAGCCATTTCTCTATGTGTCAAAATGGAATCTGGCAAATCTTTATAATTTTCGGCTACAATTGGCACAATTTCGGACAAAAAGTTAGAAGAAATACCAAGGTCTAGAGCGCGAAGAATCGCGCGACGTACCAATCTTCTCATTGCATAACCCTGAGTTTTATTAGAAGGCGCCAAACCTTGCGCCGCCAAAAGATACGCACCACGAATATGATCAGCAATCACCCGCATTTCATCGGTGTTATTGTCGTAAGATTTACCCGAAATTTCCTCGAGTTTATCAATTATCGGTTTCATCAAAGAAATCTTAAATACATCAAACGAACCAATAGCAGCAGCAGCGATACGTTCCAAACCACCACCAAAATCTACGTTTTTGTGAGCGAGCTCTTCAAAACTGCCATCTTCTTTACGGCGATATTGCATAAATACTTGGTTACCGATTTCCATAAATCTAGCACCGTCAGAGGCTGGGTGTGCTAGCCCATATTTTTCTACGTCTTGCTTATCTTCACCAAAATCATAAAACACCTCCGAATCTGGTCCACATGGATCTCCTAAAGGCGTAGAATCAATCCCGCCACCTCTACTCCACCAGTTCTCTTTATCATCATAGAAGAAGATTCTTTCGCCTTCTTTAATTCCCCGTTTGTCACCGTTTTCGCTAGATCCAATTTCGGCAATCTTAGCGTCTATGCCAGCTTTTTTAAATACTTCTTGCCAAATTTCAGCCGCTTCGGTATCTTTTGGAATACCGTATTTTTCATCACCAATAAAACAGGTTACATAAATCTTAGATGGGTCAAGCCCTACAACTTTAGTCAAAAATTCAAAAAAGTTTTCAATTTGTTCACGTTTGAAATAATCGCCAAGCGACCAGTTGCCAAGCATTTCAAAAACAGTAGTATGGCGAGGATCCCCCACGTCTTCAATGTCTTGAAGTCTCATCGATGGTTGTGCATCAGTAAGTCTTTTGCCCTCTGGATGTTCCTTGCCAAGAAGATAAGGCAGAAGTGGCTGCATCCCCGAACCAGTAAAAAGCGTGGTCGGGTCGCCTTCAAGCACTAGTGGTGCCGGCTGAATGATTTTGTGGCCCTTTTTTACCTGAAATTCCAAAAATTTTTGTCTAATCTCATTAGCGTCCATAGATTATATTATACCATAATTTGACAGTATATGGTATAATAGGTTAAACATAAGTAATAAGGAGCTTTATGGCTACAGCAAAAAAGAAAAAAGCAACCAAAACTGCGAAAAAGACTACTGCAAAGAAGTGCACTAGCAAAAAATGCGCTTGCAAAACTATCAGCTCTCGCGAACGTGCGCACGTTTGTTTTGTCGCAGTATTAAGTATCACTGCTGGGATTTTGCTCTGTGCAGATGCAGCAATGATGATTGTTCATTAGTTATATAATAATTCCGCCACCAAGGCAAATTTCACCGTCGTAAAAGACTGCAGATTGTCCAGCAGCCGGTCTTTTAATTTTGTTTTCAAAAACCAACACATTGTTTTCTAACTTGGCCGGAATTAGCTCACCAAGATGCCGTAGGCGAACCAAACAGTTCGTTTCGAGGGGATCCGGAGCGCGGCAGCGCGAGGACGAGCGCCGGCCGCCCGTGGCGACGGGCCGGCCGGACGCGGCCCGAGAAATGAATTGTTTGGTTCGCACTAAAACATCTTTAAGCTCGAGCTTATCGGTCCAAACCAAATCACTATTAATATTCCTAGATACATATACAATGTTCTTTTTGAGATCTTTTTCAACGACATAATACGGAAGGCCAGTATTCACCTCGCCCACATTCCCCGAAATATACAGCCCATGCCGTTGCCCAATCGTATAAAACACCGCACCTTCGTGATGCCCCACCACTTTTTCGGTTTCTACTTCGCGAATCTCGCCAGGTTTAATATCGATATATTCTTTCAAAAAGTCCTTCATCCCTACTTCACCCACAAAACATACCCCCATCGATTCTTTTTTATAGGCGTTATGAAGTCCATTTTCTTCGGCCAATTTTTTAACATCTTTTTTAAGCATCCCGCCAATCGGGAAAATCGTATGTTTCAAAGCCTCTTCAGAGACGCGATACAAAAAATACGTTTGGTCCTTTTTCTCATCTACCGCTCTAGCTAATTTACCATCAATAATTCTGGCATAATGTCCCGTAGCGATAAAATCTGCGCCACATTCCATCGCTTTTTCGTAAAACAACTTAAATTTGATTTCTTGGTTACACATAATATCTGGATTTGGGGTATTGCCAGCCTTAAATTCAGAAAGCATATACTCTACCACGCGCTCAAAATACTCTTTTTCAAAATCCCAAACCTCAAAATCAATGCCGAGCTTTACGGCCACACGCTTAGCATCGGCTAGATCTTCTGCCCAAGGGCATTTCATTCCTGGGAGGTCTTTGGACCAGTTCTTCATATAAACTCCCACCACCTTATAGCCTTGCTGCTTCAATAAAAGCGCCGAAACACTAGAATCTACCCCACCAGACATCCCAACGAAGACAGTCTTATCCATTTCTCCCCCTCTCCACCTCTACTGCCTCGTTGATAAGTCTGGCAGCTTCGTGGATTTGTTTTTCGTCGTTGGTTTCTCCAAGGGTTAGGCGTAGCGACCCGTTTATTTCAGAGTCAGAAAGCCCAATTGCAGCTAGAACGTGTGATTTAGTACCTTTATTAGCAGCGCAAGCTGCTCCCGTAGATACATACACCCCCTTTTCTTCAAGAAGAAAGACTAATCTTTCTGCATCAATTCCATTATAGCATAAAACTACAAAATTGTCAAGAGAGTGCTTTTTATTGACCAGTTCATACCCCTGTAATTCGGCTAGCAAAATTTTGCGAAATTCAGCATATTTTTTGCGATTACCGTTCATATGCGCAGAGGCTTCTTCTACTGCCTTAGCAAAACCAATCACACCAGGCACGTTTTCGGTACCAGAACGAAGCCCATTTTCTTGCCCACCACCTAAACTGATAGGTTTTAATTTCACATCGTGAGAAACATATAAGCAACCTACACCCTTTGGTCCATAAACCTTGGCAGAATTAAGAGTTAAAAGATCTACACCAAGCCTTGCTACATTGACGTTAAGAAGATTCAAAGCCTGTGAGGCGTCAGAATGAAGATAAAGAGGGGTTTTTACTCCACGAGACAATCTATCTAGCCTTACCTCACGAATAATCGCAGCGACTTCAGATAAAGGCTGAATTGTGCCGAGCTCATTGTTGGCTAGTGCCACCGAAATCAAAACCACATCGTCGTTGATTTTGGCTCTCAAATCATCTAGAACAATTCGCCCATTTTTATCTACATCAATTGGGGTTCCACCGTGTTTTTCGGCCACTTTGCGAACCGAATCGTGCTCGGTAGCAAGATATAAAACTTTACCATCAAGAATACTAAATGCAAGGTTGTTTGCTTCGGTCGCGCCAGCAGTAATCACAATATCATTAGCCTTAGCCCCAATCGCGTGGGCGATTACGCCTTTGGCAGCCTCATAATCTGAAGAAACTTTTTTGGCTGGAAGATACGCAGCACTTGGGTTAAAGAAATCATCAGAAAAATACGGCTTCATCGCCTCAAAAACTTTTTTAGAAACCGGCGTCGCCGCCGCATGATCTAGATAAATCATATCTATAATTATAACATAAAAATGCCAAAATTAAAAATGCTCAAGGCCTATTCTGATTTTTCGCTAGCCTTAAATTTAACTTCCACGCCCTTATCTTCATTTTTAAGCGTCAAAGTTTTGCCACCTTGGTCCAAAGAGTAAGTGAATTCATCGCTAATCGTATAAAGCCAGTTTGTTTCAATTTTGAGCTGACCGTTTTCTAGCGCCCAAATAAAATCGTAATTTGTTTGGTGCCCATCAGTAGTAAGTGTGCCTTTTCCTACCTCAGTAAATTTCCAAATTACGCTTGGCTCATCTTCTTCTACCCATTCGCCAGAGTTAATCAAAAACTCTGCATCTGCAGCAGACGGCCCCACCACTAATCTATAAATCAAAAACGAAAGCCCAGCAACCAGCGCAACCATACCAATTACAAAAAATACAATTGGTGCTTTTTTACCGGATTTTTTCGGTTTTTTAGCCTTACCGTCTTCTTTATCAACCTTTGAAAAGGCCTTTTTTAGTTCTTCTTCGCTTACAGATTTATCTCCACTCATACTTCTATTTTAGCATAAGTAGCAAAAATCTCAATAATAGAGCTTGGTTTTCATCAATTTAAGATAGCCCTTGGCTACATTTCTAAAATTATCGAGCTCTGGGCCCTTTAATTTTTTATATTTCCCACCAGAAACCAACTTAAACACTCCAGAAGGACGCACTTCGTAGCGCACAGTCATTTCTTCCAAATTCCCCACCGAATTAGTCCAACCTTCATACCAAACCCACACGTTATCTTTATCTTTAAAAAATTCACGTCTATGTCCATTTGGCACCGGCCCAAAAAGACTTCTTGCATAGCTAGATTCCAAGCTAATCAAATCGTTGTAATTTAGGCGGTTAGAATATCGATAAGGTTTCTTTCTCTGCATCTGTCAATCTCCTTTGAAATCGCGTCGAGCTCATCAAAAATCACAGCATCTTCTGTAGCAAAATCAAAATTTGAATAATTCTCTTGCATTTTTAGTTGTCTCTCTCTCCACCCTGTCGAAATCTATAGCTAATTTATTTGATAGCCACTCGGCGATCTCATAAATATAGCCAGATTCATTTATTTTACCACGAAATGGCACCGGTGTCAAAAATGGCGCATCTGTCTCTAACAAAATTCTCTCAAGCGGCGGAGTTGGCAAAGTGGAATAAGTTGCCATACCGTTTACACCAACATAAAAATCAGTTTTGTCAAGTATGCGCTTCAAGTTCTTTTTGTTGTCCGAAAAAGAATGGACAACGCCCCTAATTTCTGGGAAATTTGCAATCACTGCAAAGAAATCATCAAACGCTTCACGCACATGGAAAGACACTGGAAGGTTATTATCCTTGGCTAGCTGCAACATTTCTTCGAATAGTTTAATCTGCGCCTCGCGATCATAACCATCATAATGATAATCCAGCCCTACTTCACCAATGGCAATGGGGGATCGAATGGGTTCTTTCTGAAGCATAAAAGTCTGATTTGAATTTTTAACACGTATATTCCTGCCGGACCCGAGAGGTTCGTCTCCTTTAGGAGACGGTTCTCTCGGCGTCCCAGTGTATGACGTGCTTAAAAATTCAAGTCCAGCTGAAGAAAGAACCGATTCAATCCCTTCTGTTGCTCCTTCGGGGTGGATGCCATAGGTCCAATAAACATTGTCGTGTTTGTTGGCAAAATCACGGGCAGCAACTGAATCTTCTGGTGATGTCCCGATACAAATTATTTTTTCTATACCCTTTTTACGGGCGCGTTTTAGCATTTCTTCAGCTTGTTCTTCCGAGAAGAATTCTCTATCGTGTAAGTGGCAGTGAGTGTCAATTAGCACGATTTTCTCGCTTTCTCTTGATTGGGTCGAGCTGGCGTTTTCTGAGTCTCAAAGATTTTGGTGTGACTTCGAGAAGTTCATCATCGAGTAGAAAATCCAAACATTGTTCCAAAGAGAGTTGAGTATAAGGTGTAAGCTGAATCGCCCCATCCGATGCGTGGGTGCGCATATTGGTAAGTTGTTTTTCGCGACAAACATTAAAATCTAGATCTTCTTTTTTATTAGAAAGCCCCACAATCATACCTTGATACACCGGCACCTGCGGTGGGATATATAAGATACCACGAGCCTGGGCGGCATCCAGGGCATAAGCGGTAGAAACACCATCTTCAGAGGCAATCAGAGCTCCATTTCTTTCTGGGCGGTATTTAGTATCCACCGGACGATACCCAGACGGAATCGAAGACATAATCACAGTACCTTTAGTAGCGGTAAGTAGATTATTTCTAAGGCCAATCAAAGCCGCGGTAGAGATTTCATAAACAAACCGTGTTGAGCCAGATGTAGTGATTTCTTGAGATTTGAGTTCGGCTTTTCTGATACCAAGTTCTTGAGATACAGCGCCTACAAATTCTGGGTCAACTTCAATGGTAAGAGATTCAATTGGCTCGGATTTTACGCCGTCAATTTCGCGATAAACCACTTCCGGGCGGCCAGCTTCTAGCTCATAACCCTCGCGACGCATCGTTTCAATCAAGACTGACAAATGCAATTCCCCACGCCCAGACACTTTATACCCCAAACCATCTGGCTTAATTTTAAGCGCGATGTTGGTTTCTAGCTCTTTTTCAAGCCTTTCGGCAATTTGCCGTGAAGTCGTAAATTCGCCTTCACGCCCCTTAAGAGGTGAGGTGTTTGGACCAATATAAATCGAAAGGGTTGGTGCTTCTAGCTCGATAGTAGGCAAAGCCTCCGGATTTTCACCGGTAGCGATAGTATCGCCAATATTGGCCTCAGATACCCCAGTAATCGCCACAATATCACCTGCAATCGCCTCTGGCACTTCTTCTTTACCAAGCCCTTTATAAATAAACAAATTATCAATTTTGCCGTTTTTGGACTCGCCATTATGAAGCACTTTTACGCTCTGGCCTTTTTTGAGTTTGCCTCTAAAAATTTTGCCAATACAGTACTTGCCAAGATAATTATCGGCGGCGAGTGCAGCCACGAGAAGCTGCGCTGATTCGGCGTTTTCGTCTACCGATGGCGCCGGAATATCATTAATAATCGATTCAAAAATTACATGGAGGTCATCATCAAGATCAGTGGTTTTGCCAGCTTTGCCTTCCCTAGCAATTGCATAATAAACCGGGTAAAATAGCTGTGATTCATCAGTAGCAAGTTCCAAAAATAGGCTTTCTACTTCTGACAATACTTCGTCAATTCTAGCTGCCGGTTTGTCAATTTTGTTAATTACCACCACCGGTTTCAATTTTAGATCGAGAGCTTTTTGTAAAACAAATTTAGTCTGTGGCATCGGACCTTCTTGAGCATCTACAATGAGTAAAACTCCGTCTGCCATATTAAGAGTTCTTTCCACTTCGCCAGAAAAATCAGCGTGTCCCGGAGTATCAATTATATTAATTTTATAGCCATTATAATGTACGCAAGTTTGTTTGGCGGTGATAGTAATTCCCCGCTCATGTTCTTGGTCGCCAGAGTCCATAATTAGAGTCTGAGACATTTCGGCTTGGTTATCGCGAAAAGTATGAGACTGCTTTAAAAGCCCATCTACAAGGGTAGTTTTACCGTGGTCTACGTGTGCGATAATCGCCACATTCCGAATTTTGTCTTTCTCTAAAACCATAGGAGTTATTATACCATACATTGACTTTTTATTCAATATGTGATATAATAAAGATATATGGCAAAAAATACAAAAATGAACAAGATTTACGAACCGGAACGTTGTTGGGTTGGCGATCAGCATAAAATTTGTTACCCCACCAAAGAAGATACTGAGGCTGCTGCCAGAGTTGCTGAGTATGACCACCACTTAGACACCAAATTAGGCGTCTATAAATGCGAATACGGCAATCACTGGCATCTTACCGCCTCCCAGCATCCCTAGACTTTTTTAGGTTTTTGTGGTACAATAGAAGTATTAACAGGTTGACGAGCATCAAATGACCGCATGCCAGGCAACGATTTATCGTTGGAAGCAGATGTGGGACTCTTTCGGCCACCCACCAAACTGTTATTAACTAAATCTTCCGTATATTTACGGAGATTTTTTATTTCCGCATTGCGACGAGGGGTAATATCTTTTAATGAAGTTCCCCCATCAGGGGCATCTGCAATCGCTATTGATTTTATAGTATTTCCTTGCGATGTTCTCCCGGCTACAATAGTATTTTTAGAATTCTTTCGCTTTTCTTTTAGATTCCCAGCAAAAACTTCAATATCAAAATTCATTACAAGATCATAAGCTGCTTGAGCAGCCTCGTGGTAAGATTTGAAATATTTATTTTTTCCTACGTGGCTACCTAGCTTATTAAGGGCTCCAATGTACGCCTTAATTTGTCTATCGGTTAACGGTTTTTGCCCCACTATTTCACGATTTAGATTAATAAAATCAATCCATTCTTTGGAAACTCTGGCGAATTTTACATCCTTATTAGAGCCATTTTTCATGCCATTTGCAAGTCTATCAACTGCTTTTCGATTTATTAATTTTGAATAAATATTGTCAATATTCATATAGTTATTTCTTTCCGGCATTAGGGACTTTTGGAATTTCGACCGTAATTTCACCCCTTCCTGCGTTCAAATTTATGTGAATGCTCCTACCTCGCACATTTTCACCGATGGGGGTTAGGGTTACCACATTATCAACCGATAAATCTAATTTATCTATTGTGATACTATCAGACTCACACATCCCCAAAACTAAATCGTTCAATGCCACTACTACTCCTTTTCCAGTAGTCTTCCAGCTAATTCTAGCGGAGTCAGTACCTATCCACTCAAATTCAGATTCCGGAATTTCTGGTAAAACCGCCCTATCAAAATCTTCTTCCACTCTTGGCAAACTATCATATCTCGCCATAATATTATCAGTCATGCCAGACACGCCATCAACCAAAGTTGTTACCGCACCATCCGTAGCCTCTGCCAAAGTTTTATAAAAATTTTTATTAAGTTTAGTCGTCACCACATAAAAATTCACGGGGTCGATTTTTTTACTCAAATTCACTACGTCGGCAAAAGTTACACCATCAATATCTGGATTGTGATACCCAGCATCTGTAAATACCACCACCGATTTAGTCGAGCCAAACTTCCAACTTAGTTTTTTCATTACATTAAAACTTGCCGAAAGTAAAGATTCTTCAATACTCTCGCCGCCACCACCCAAAGTAATCGCGTCAAGCCCAGCTTTAAAACTATCCATAGTGCAGGTATCAAAACTACAATGTTCATTTACATTGTACGGGTCGCCAAGGTCGCGATAATCATAAAGCGCCACTCGCCCGCCAGAATTTAAAGTTTTTTCAGCTAAATTCAAAGCTTCCCTTTTGTAGTCATGCAAATAATTTTCCATCGAACCTGTCGAATCAATCAAAATCGCCGTATCGTGAAGCGACACAAAAGTATTCAAAATTCCAAAACTTTTGCAGATTTTATCAAAAATTAGTTTAGACGCATCAGTATAAAGCCCGTCCGACACATAAGAAGTGTGCGCATTAACACTAAAATGTGTCGAACAAAAAATATCATTTTTATTACACCAAGTGCCGAGTTTATCAACATAACCTTCCGGTTGGTAAGGTTTATAGCCACCAAGCATACCCTCATAAACCCTACAATCTGGCACGTAAATTCTATAATTAGAAAGATTTTTGCCAGAGCAAGCAGAAGGCACCAAACCAAAACCTTCCGGCAGATATATTTTTGGATCGCCAAAAGTCGCTGCGTAGATAATTTTGTTGGGGTTAATATAATTAATCGCTTTTGAAACTACCATCGCGCCTTGCGAATAGCCAGCCAAAATATATTTAGTGTTAGAACAAGCGCCACTAGTTCCAGAAATTAAATTTTTGACACCCACGCTTACGCTCTCACCAAATTCATAAGCCTCACCGCCACTTACAAAAGTTGTAAGTAGCGTCAGCGGGTCTCCTACGCCAATTGCTGGGTAATCTAAATCTTCAAACTCGTATTTTAAATTTGTAAGTTTTAATTTTGACTCAATTTCAGACTTAAAAGTTAAATAATTTTTATCAACCCACCTTTCCTCGCCCGAGCCCCGCGCAAAAATTATTTTTAAGTCCGGGCAACTTACCGCAACCGCGTTAGAAATATATCCCGCTGGTGCTAAAAAGTAGGCGCCAACAATTAATACTGCGAGTAATAATTTTTTGACCATAATTCTCCTTTCTTTTAAGTGCGAATATTCAATCACAACTTATTAAAAATTTCAACCCCCCACCCCTTTTTCGTGGTATAATAGGGGTAAATTGGAGGACAAATGGCAACATCACAAAAAGAATGGGACGAATATTTCCTAAAAATCGCCGAAACGGTTGCGCTAAAATCAAAAGACCCATCATCACAAATGGGCTGCGTAATTGTTGATAAGAATAAGCGAGTAGTGTCAGTTGGTTATAACGGCATGATACAAGGCGCCGACGAGTCCAAAATGACTTTAAGCGAGCGCCCAATGAAATATCATTTTGTGATTCATTCCGAAATGAATGCGCTTTTATATGCACACAAAGACCTTACTGGTTGCACTATATATAATATGACCGCTACTTGCGACAATTGCCTCAAGCATTGTCTTCAAGCCGGCATTAAAAGGTTTGTTTATAAAAACCTCCGGGTAAAATCTTTTTCTACCGACCCATCAAAATCCATGACCAATTTAGAGACCGACGAAGCCATTATTAGACTCCTTGCTTCAATGCCAGAAGTAGAAACTCTAAACATTGAAAATGGCAAAACTTATACAGAAGACATTTTAGATTCTTACGACCAAGATTCCGAGGAATACAAAAGACTAAAAAGTTGGGTTTAAATTACCACTCAATCGGTGTTTCCCCGTGCTCTTCTAAATATTTATTACATTTTGAAAAATGTTTGCAGCCGAAAAATCCATTATAAGCAGAAAGAGGCGACGGGTGCGCTGCCTCCAAAATCAAATGACGCGACGAATCGATTAAAGATTTTTTATTTCTCGCATCTCTTCCCCACAATATAAAAACTAAATTATCTTTGTGAATATTTAAATATGAAATTACTGCAGTAGTAAAAGTTTCCCAACCTTTGCCGCGGTGCGAGCCGGCTCGGTGCGCTTCTACCGTCAAAACTGTGTTTAAAAGTAGCACGCCTTGGCTTTGCCAATTTCTGAGGCTGCCAGTGGGATTTTTATGTGAGCCAATATCCGAATCAATTTCTTTATATATATTAATAAGGCTAGGTGGCACAGGCTGCGATGAAGGCACCGAAAACGCCAAGCCTTCCGCCGCGCCCGGCGTATGATATGGGTCTTGGCCTAAAATCACCACTTTTACGTCATTTAAATCTGTCGTAAAAGCCGAAAATACCAACTTTTTTGGTGGAAAAATTGTTTTATTTTCGTATTCTTGATGCAAAAACTCAGACAATTCCTTAAAATAAGGCTTATTAAACTCAGCTTTTAGAAACTCCTGCCAACTCTCATGCATATGGTATAATTATAGCATATGGGAAAATTGTATTTTCGTTACGGTGCGATGGGGAGTGGTAAGACTATGCAACTTCTTCAGGTTGCGTTTAACTACGAAGAACGCGGCCACAAAGTTTGCGTGATTAAACCTGCCACCGATACCAAGCACGGCACTAAAATTTATACTCGCATTGGCCCAGAACGAGAGACCGATTTTTGTTTTGATAAGACTACCGATTTATACGAAAAAATCACCAAAGATTATAAAAACGTGCAGTGCGTGTTAGTAGATGAAGCACAGTTTTTAACTAAAAAGCAAGTTGATGAGCTAATGAAAGTCGCAATAGATTTAAATATTCCAGTGATGTGCTATGGACTTCGGCTTAACTTCCGCCGTGAAGACGGTGGCTTTGAAGGCGCTACTAGGCTTCTTCAAATCGCTCACGAAATTGAAGAAATCAAAACCATTTGCGAATGCGGCAAAAAGGCTACTTTGAATGCTAGATTTATAGATGGCAAGTTAGTATCAGACGGCCCAGATATTTTGATTGACGACGGCAAAACCACTATTGAATATCGCGCTATCTGCCCTGCTTGTTATGAAAAATATTTAAAAGGAGAAAAATAATGTATATCGTGATTGAAGGCCAAGACGGCACCGGCAAGTCTACTCAGGTTAGATTACTCCAAGAATATTTTGAAAAGCAAGGCAAAAAGGTGGTAGTGATGGACGAGCCAGACGGCGATCTTCCCCAAGCTCACGACCTTCACGATTTGATTTTAATCAAGGGCAAAGATTATAATATGGAGCCGATGACTAACGTACTACTTTTTACGGCTTCTCGTTCCGAACTTTGGCGAAAAATTGCTGAGCCAACTTTAAAAGAAGGTGGTGTAGTGATTTCTGCACGCAACTGGTGGTCTACTCTAGCTTACCAAGGTTATGGTGAGGGTGTGTCTAGAAGCAAAATTATCAAAATCACTCACGAATCACTTCCCGAAAGATACGTAAAACCAGACAAAGGCTTTATCTTAACGGTCTCAGACAAAGTTCGAGAAGAACGTCAGAAGGATCGCGGCAAAGCTGTCGAGACTTTTGAAGCAAAACCAGACGAATTTCAACAAAAAGTAAACAGCGCCTACCCAAAAATCGCCAAAGATTTTGACGTCAAGATTATTGACGCCTCCGGCACCATTGAAGAAGTGTTTGAATTAATTCTCCGCGAATTGTGAATTATATAATTCTGCGTAAAACCCATTTAGTTTCAAAAGCTCATTATGCGTACCACTTTCTACGATTTTGCCGTCTCGCATCACTAGAATCAAATCGGAATTACGTATAGTAGATAATCTATGCGCGATTACAAATGAGGTTCTGCCATTAGTTAATTTTTCGAGAGAATCTTGAATTAGCTGCTCGGTCCTAGTATCTACGTTAGAGGTGGCCTCATCCAAAATCATCATTGGTGGGTTTGCCGTCATAGCACGAGCAATAGTTAGGAGCTGTTTTTCGCCAGCCGAAATATTATCAGAATCTTCTGAAATCATAGTTTTATAACCGTGAGGAAGCGCCTCAATGATATGCTCTACATTAGAAGCTTTAGCTGCGGCTTTGATCTCATCAAGTGTAGCATCTTTTTTGCCGTATTTTAAGTTTTCTTCTACCGTACCCGAAAATAGCCAGGTGTCCTGAAGCACCATACCAAACATTGCGCGAACGTCACTACGTTTCATGGCTTTAATTGGCTCACCATCTACCGTAATATAACCAGAAGTTGGCTCATAAAAACGCATTAAGAGATTAATAATTGTCGTCTTCCCTGCCCCGGTAGGGCCCACAATTGCAACTTTGGTACCAGGCGTAACTTTCACCGAAAAGTCGCGAATGATTGGCACATTTGGCAAATATTCAAAACATACGTCGTGAAACTCTACTTCGCCTTTTACTCCACCAAGTGTAATAGACGGTTCTGGGTCTGGTTCTTCTTCCGCTTCAGACAAAAACTCAAAAATTCTTTCCGATGCCGCAAGCAAAGCTTGAATAGTAGCAGTGGTTGAAGCAATTTCGGTAATCGGGCGATTAAACCTAGACACGTATTGAATAAATGCCTGAATGCTACCAATCGTTACTTTTCCTTCAATCACAAACATACCACCAAGCACGCAAACTGCGATGTAACCTAAATTAGTAAATACGTGCGTAGCCGGGAAAGACAAAGACGAAAACACCTGCGCTTTTGTGGCGGCCTTGGCGAGTTTATTATTAGTTTCATCAAAGCTAAAAGTAGCCTCTTTTTCGTAAGAGTTAGATTTGATAATAATATGCCCAGCGTAATCTTCTTCGATTTTACCATTCAAAACACCAAGTGTGGCTTGTTGTTCTCTAAAATATTTTTGGGCAAAATTAGTAATCTTCCCCACCACTAAAACCGAAATCGGCACCACCACAAACGACACTAGAGATAGTGGCACGCTAATTAAAATCATCATTACCATCACACCAATTAACGTAGTAACGCTCAAAGACACATCCGCAATTTCCTGTGACATTGAAGTAGTAAGAACGTCAATATCGTTAGTCATTCTGGACAAAGTATCACCGTATTTATGTTTATCAAAATATGAAATTGGCATTCTTTGAATCTTTTCAATCACTGCGTTCCTAAGATCTTTAGTGTAATTTGCAGAAACTACCGCCAGGATAAACGCTTGGGCGTAATTTAAAATTGCCGCCCCCACAAATAAACCAATCACCAAAATGGCTTTACCAGAAATTTGCCCCCAATCAATATCAGGATATGAGCTAACTGCAATGTTGGTCATATCGCCCAAAATTTTTGGAATAAATAGCGCGAGCATTGCCGAGCCCACTGCCAGCAAAATAGAAATTATAATCGGGAAAGCATACGGCTTAATCGAATGCTTAAATTCTTTCCACGCGAATTTTTTATTCTTGGCATTTCCGGCAGTATTAGTATTAGGCCCCATTTGTCTCCTTTCGCCATTCTGCATCAGAAAGCTGTGATTTTACGATCGACTGGTAAACTTTGCAGGTTTTAAGAAGCTCTTTATGTGTTCCCTTCCCCACCATTTTGCCTTTATCGAGCACAATAATTTGGTCGGCATCCTTAATAGTGCTAACGCGTTGCGCTACAATCAAGACCACAGCATCAGCCGTAATCGGTCTTAATGCTTCGCGAAGTTTTTTGTCAGTCTTCATATCGAGTGCCGAAAACGCATCATCAAACACAAAAATGTCTGGGTTCTTACAAATTGCCCTTGCAATGGAGAGCCTTTGTTTTTGCCCACCAGAAACATTTGTACCACCTTGCGAAATGTGTGCCGAAAATCCACCCGGCAGTTTCTCGATAAATTTAGTAGCCTGCGCAATGTCGGCAGCTTTTCTTACCTGGTCTGAAGTAGCATTAGGCGCACCAAATTTAATATTAGAATTAACTGTGCCCGCAAACAAAACTCCGTGCTGTGGCACCAAACCAATTCTTTTCATCAAATCATCTTTAGCATAATCTTTGATGCTAATTCCATCAATCAAAATCTCACCCGACGTCGCCTCATAAAAACGTGGCACCAGATTGATTAAAGTAGATTTACCCGAGCCAGTAGAACCAATAAACGCCGTGGTTTTACCAGCTTCCGCCACAAACGAAATATCATCCAAAACTTTTTCGGCTGCATCTGGGTAAGAAAAATCTACATTTTTAAATTCCACAGAAGATTTTTTGTCTGGCACGCCTTTGGTTTTTGAAGGCCAATGAATTTTTTCTTTAGTTTTTAAGACTTCATTAATTCTATTTGCCGACACATTAGCTCTAGGCAGCATCACAAACATAATCGAAAGCATAAGAAATGACATCATCACAAACGCCACATATTCGGCAAACGCAGTCATATTACCAAGATAAGAAAAATCTTGATTTAAAAGCGAAATCCCTACCCACGAACAAAGAAGCGAAAGCCCATTGAAAATAATATTAATCAACGGGTTTTGCAGTTCCAAAATTCTATCAATAAAAATCAATAATCTAGTTAGCTCTTTATTAGTTTTAGCAAATTTTTTAGTTTCAACATTCTCATTATTAAATGCTCGCACTACTTTGATACCGGTAAGATTTTCGCGAGTCACCAAAGTAATTTTATCGATTAAAGTTTGGAAAATTCTAAATTTCGGCCCAACAATACCAAGAATTATCGCCGCCGAAACCACCACTGCCGTAATACCAACCACGATAATCCAGCTCATTTCTGGCGCAGTTTGAATTGCCATCACGAGGCCCAAAATACAAAATAGTGGCGCTCTTAGCATCAGCGACAAAATCATCGTAATAATCATTTGAATTTGCGAAACATCGTTGGTGGTTCTGGTAATTAAACTTGCCGTACTGTAATCTTTAAGATCCGACATATTGAATGCTAAAACCTTAGCAAAAACTGCAGCCCGAAGGTCTCTCGAAAAATACGCACCAATTCTCGCCGAAAAATAACTAGACACAAAAGAAGTAATTGCCGAAACTATCACAAGAAGAAGCATCCACCCACCATCTTGCCAGATTTTGTCCATATTGCCAGGCACGATACCATTATTAATGATATCGGCCATCAAAGCCGGAAGTCTTAAAGTAGCATAAACTTGTATGACGATAGCAAAAACCAGTATCAAAACCTGCCACCAATATGGCTTAAGATACCTCATTAGTTTAAACATATATATTATTATAGCACATTAATTATTTAATAAATTTGGCACCAGTCCACGCGCCTTCAGGTAATGTTCTAGAGAATCATATTCCCCATTATTATATACACCAGTAGCGATTTGGGTAGCAGCATACACTCCCACATAGCGATAATGCCAAGTTTCAAAGAGCCCAGTAGTACCGTTTTCGTCTACGTTTGCTGGCTCGCTCATTGGGCCACCAGCCCAAGCTTCTGGAAACCTGTCGATAAAGCCATATTTGTAAGAGTTTTGTTTAAGCCATTGCCACTCTACGTGTTTATTGTATTCACCAGTGTCGAGTGAGGTTCCGTAGGCCGGGTCGATTAAATCACAGGTCAAACCAGTGTGATGGTCAGAAGTGCCCGTAGCTGCGCACATTCTGCCACAGTTAGTGCCTACCTCTCTAAAGCAAGACCTAGTTTGCAAAGTATGGCCAGGGTTGGCAATGGTATATTCGGCTGCCATTTTGTGCAGCCACTCGGCAGCTTCCCGGTCTAGCAAATTATCACCATTCGAAGATTTGTTTTCTTCTATACCATAAGTCCCTTGCAAACTAATCAATTCTTTCTTTCTAGCAGAAATAAAATCGCCATCTACCTTAAAGTTAGGGTTGATTAGCATCAAACGACCAAGAGAAATGGTAGGGTTAGAAGACGGAGCGTTAGTAATTGGTTGAATCGAGGCTTCATCATCGCTCATCGGCTCATTTGACTCTTCTGGCCCGGTTGGTTCAGTTGGTTCAGTAGGCTCGCTCGGCTCGTCGATATCTGGGGCAATATCGTTACTAGCATTTTTATTTCCATTACTATAAACCAGCCAAATAATTCCAAAAGTAGAGCCAGCCACCAAAATCATCAAAAGTATCAAAAGAAAAACTTTTTTAACTTTGCTAGTTTTCTTTTTCTTGCGCGCCTTGTCATTATCATAATCAACCGTCATATCAATCGGCGTAAATTTTTTGGTGATTTTTTTAGGTTTTTCTGGAAGTTTATTTTTGGTGATCATTTAAAGCCTCCTTTCTTTTTCTAGATAAATACGACGAAAGATAAATGAGCGGCCCTACTATAATATATATATAGTATGCAAATAGCCGCCACAACATCATTGCCCAAAATACGTAACCCGTAGAAAGCCTAGAAAAGATTACGTAAAATGTACCTTCAGCCACACCAGAGTTGCCAGGAGTCGGCGCAAAATAAACTGCGGCTTCTACGCCGATAGTAAGAAGAAAACATTCGCCAAAATC
This sequence comes from Candidatus Saccharimonadota bacterium, assembly GCA_017404935.1. Lineage (GTDB taxonomy): Bacteria > Patescibacteriota > Saccharimonadia > Saccharimonadales > Saccharimonadaceae > Nanosyncoccus. The sequence goes on along the minus strand of JAFRBI010000006.1, from coordinate 49,470 downwards.
TATATCGCCACCAAAAGCTTTTAGTACAAAATACGGAATTGATGACATTAATGTGTTAGAAATAAGTGACATCAAAATTACCCCACCAGACACAAGCGGTTTTTTAGTGAGATGTTTAACGTCTTTAGCGTATTCGCTTACTTCTTCCTCCACCTTTTTTACGGCCTTGTCGCGATTTTTAACGATTTTAATCTTGGCAAGAAATCGCACAATAAAATTAATTAACTTAGCAGTAGGTTTTGGGAAAAACATTGTGCCAACTACCATCACCGGCCAAAAAGCATAAAAGAGTAGCCCAATCCATGCCGTAGCAATTAATACAGGCGACCTAAAAGCAATTCCCGAAAACAAAAAACACGGTATTGCTACCAAGAGAAAAGCTATTTGTCCAGAAATCATACTAAAAATTGGAATTGCCGTAGTCATACCGGTAGGAATTTTGCCGGTTTTTCTGAGTTGGAAAATTTGGGCTGGCTGACCGCCTACGGCTGCTGGGGTGATTTTGTCATAATATCTTCCGAGCATCACCGTCTTAAACGCTAATTCCCAAACTTCTTTTCTAGAAAATGCCCCTGGTTCAGTAGATTTTGTAATCATCAAAACATATTTACCATATTCTAAAGTTATCATTGCAATAAAACATAGCGCTGCCGGAATTACCAGCCAACCGTTTAAATGCACCTCGGCGAGCTCTGCAGCGTTTTCACTATTTGCAAACTCATTTACAGCTGTTGCAATAATTACACCTGCTGAAAAAAGTACAAAAAATACTGTCAAAAGTATTTTTTTAACATTTTTCTTTTTTGCCATTTTACTGCCTGTTTGCCGCCCTTATATTTGGGTATTCATCAATCAGAACTCTAATACAACCAGCGATTGGAATAGCAATAATTGCGCCAAGTAGCCCAAACATATACATACCGATTACGATAGCGCACAAGATAAAAACAGCCGGAAGATTCAAAGCATTTCCCTGAATTTTTGGTGCGATTAAATTGTTCTCAACCTGAGCATATATTATATATACTATGGCAAAGACCACACCAGCGAGAGGGTTAGTAGTAGCAAGCACTAATGTAACTAACGTACCACCGATAAACTGCCCAAACATTGGAATCATATAAAACACCATTGTAATCATCCCCATTGGAATTGCAAGCGACGAAGAAACATTAGTAAATAGTGAAATAATAAATACAATCAAGGCCGAAGCACAGCCATCTAAAACTGCCACAATCATTTGCCTTGAAACGTAAGTAGAAATTACGTTTGCCATTTTTGAAAATACTCTCTGCGCCACCAAGACTGGTTTTTTATTGGTTTCGGCGCTACTCATACTCTTCCAAAATGTTGAAACCAGCGACGGTCCTTCTAGTAGGAATAGTAATGTGAGCACCAATACTAACACCACTTTCATGCCAATATCGGCAATACCACTCACACTTGCGACAAAATTATTGCCAATGTCGCCAAGCAGATTTTTGGACAAGCCATCTAAGGCATTAACAATTTCACCGTGCAGGTTATCAATCCCAAAGGTTTTACCGAAATCATTAATTCCTTCCCAGCCACCGAGATTTTTCTCAAACATCTCTGGCACTTGCTGAATAAATTTGGAAGTCTCATTTACTACTACTGGGCCTACTACCGCCAAAATGCCACCAATTACTACTACCACAATAACATAGGCCAAAACTGCTGACACGGTTTGGTGTTTTTTCTCGGTGCCAAAATGTTTAGTGAAAAAGTTATTTACCTTCCTAACCAGTGGCTTTAAAGCGAGCGCTAGGAAAATCGAAATACCAATTATTACCAGCCCAGTTACGGCCTTCCCTAAAATAAATAATACCAATAAAATTATCACCGGAATAGACCAAAACTTTACAAAAGTCCTAGTGTCCGTTTCAATAATCTTAGACATTCGCCTCCTTTATAGACTTATTTTACCATATTTGGTATAATTATGTTAAGAATTTATGGCAAAAAAAGTTCTCATGCATACCTGCTGCGCTCCCTGCAGCGTTTATTGTATTGACTCATTACGCTCTGAAGGCATTGAGCCAACAATTTTTTGGTACAACCCAAACATCCATCCATATATAGAATATAAGACTCGCCGTGACTGCCTCAAAGATTATTGCAAAAAAGTTGGCGCCGAGTCGGTCTTTATTGAAGATTATGGTTTGGACGAATTTTGCAAAAATGTAGTTTCGGATATTTCTAATCGCTGCGTGAATTATTGTTACAAAAAACGCCTTGGCGAAACTGTAAAATATGCCGCCAAACACGGCTATGATGCTTTTACTACTACCCTTTTAGTTTCACCATATCAAAAACACGAAGAACTCAAAGAAGTATGTGAAGAACTATCAAAACTTTCGGGTGTGGAATTTTTGTATCGCGATTTTCGTGTTGGGTTTCGCGAAGGCCAAAATAAGGCACGTGAGATGGGACTTTATATGCAAAAATATTGTGGCTGTATATTTTCCGAAGAAGAACGCTACCAAAAACAAATTGAGAAAGATTTAAAAAATGCTAGTTTCTGATTTTTCATATGATCTTCCAGAAGATAGAATTGCCAAGTTTCCACCAAAAGTTCGTGGCACCACTAGGCTTTTGGTTTTGAACCGCAAAAATGGCGAAATTAAAGATAGTTATTATCGGGACTTAGCAGATTTTCTAAACCCCGGAGATGTTTTGATTTTGAACGACACTCGCGTGATGCAATCTAGAATTTTTTGTTCACTCCCAGACGGTCGCAAACGCGAATTGGTAGTGTTGGAGCGCCACGGCGATGAGCCTCAGCACGTGATGTATCGCGGCAAACTCCATGAGGGGGATATATTGGAAGTGCTTAATAGTGATGCTTCTGAGACCGTCTTGCGACAACGGGAGCAAGAAGAGCGCAGCGCCGCCCATAACGATGGGCCGGCGCAAGCGCGTCGAAGAAGCATTACTGTTAAGCACCTACTAGGCAATGGCATCGCAGAAGTAGAGTCCGATACTCCCCTTCCCGAACTTGCCGAAAAATATGGCACTGTACCACTCCCACCATATCTTCATCGCGACGCTACCGAAGACGACAAAAAGCGTTACCAAACTGTATGGGCTCGTGAAATGGGCTCCGCCGCCGCTCCTACTGCTTCCCTCAATATGACCGAAGAATTATTGGAAAAATTAAAAAATAAAGGCGTGATTATTAAATATCTCACCCTCCACGTCGGGCTCGGTACATTCTTGCCAATCAGAACTGACAATATCGAAGATCACAAAATGCATTCCGAGTGGTATCACATCCCAGAGGACACCATAGAGGCCATCAATAATGCCAAACGGGTGGTAGCTCTTGGCACCACGGTGGCTAGAACACTCGAATATTACGCCAGGACTGGCAAACCCGAAGGCGAAGACGACATTTTTATTTATCCAGGTTTCGAATTCAAAATCGTCGATGCTCTTTTAACTAATTTTCATGCGCCAAAATCTACCGTCCTCATGCTTGCTTCTGCCTTCGCCGGATGGGATAATCTAAAAAATGCCTACGACCATGCAATAAAAGCAGAATATAATTTTCTAAGTTATGGAGATTCAATGCTAATATGTTGAAATTTGATCTAGAAAAGAAAAATGGTCTCATGCGCGCCGGCGTAATTCATACACCGCACGGCGACATCAAAACTCCGTGCTTTGTTGGGGCTGCTACCAGAGCTACCGTCAAAGCTCTCACTATGAGGCAGATGCGAGATTTAGGCTCCCAAGCTATTCTTGCTAATACCTATCACCTAATCTTGGCGCCAGGCGCAGATTTAATCAAAGAGGCTGGCGGCTTGGCCGAGTTTTCTTCTTGGCATGGCCCGACCTTCACCGATTCTGGCGGTTTTCAGATTTTTTCTCTGCCAGATGTTAAAATAGATGAGAATGGCGCCAAATTCAAATCTCATATCAATGGTGACAAACTAGAAATGACGCCCGAATCATCCATGAGAGCCCAATGGGCTATTGGTGCTGATATTCACATGGCGTTTGACCAGCTTGCAAAATCTGAAAACCGCCAAGATATGGAGGACGCCATGCACCGCACCCACCGTTGGCTAGACCGCTGCGTAGCAGAACACCAACGCTTGAGAGATGATGGTGACGTTTCTTTCGAGGGATTCCGGAGCGCGGCAGCGCGAGGAGAAGCGCCGTCCGCCCATGGCGATGGGCCGGACGGACGCGGCCCGAGAAAGGAATGTTGTCATCATCATATGGAACAGTATTTGTATGCTGTTGTGCAAGGCGGCACTTTCAACGACCTTCGCGCCGAATCTGCCAAGTATTGCGCAAGTAAGGATGTGGATGGCTTTGGCATCGGTGGTGTTTTTGTGGCTGACGGCATGGATGAAATGCTAAAGACGGTCAATAGTATTTTGCCAGAAGAAAAGCCAAGACATTTGCTTGGCATGGGACAAGAGCCAATTGACTTATTCATCGGTGCCGAATACGGTTGTGATACTTTTGACTGCGTTGCCCCTACCCGCATGGCCAGAAACGGCTCACTTTACACTCTGGATGGCCGTATTAATATCAAAAATGCCAAATTCAGAAATGACTTTACTCCCCTGATGCCAGAATGTGATTGTGAGTGTTGTAAAAATTACAACAGAGCCTACCTACATCATCTTTTCAAAACCGACGAAATTACCGCCAAAGTCCTCGCTTCCATTCACAACGAACATTTTGTAGTAAAAACCACCGACAAAATTCGTGAATCAATTCTGGGTGGCACTTTCGCCGAGTATAAAAAACAATTTTTGTCTAGATATTACAAAAAATAGAAAATTAAGCAATACCATTGATCTAAATTTTTCAGAGGTCATTTCTCTTATGTCAACAAAATTCCAGGTGGAGGGTTGATTTTTCTACCCCAGTATGCTAGGGTGGAGTGCAGCACTTAATAAAAAGGAGAATTTTGTGGGAAAAGATGATTTTTTAGAAAAACGAGATTACAAGGAATGGATGCCGATAAAAGCGGACACTCATAACGCTGGGAGGTATAGGACTTTTAGTGAAGGACAAATTTGGTGGTGTATTTGGGGCGAAAACGTGGGCACGGAAATTAACGGAAAAGGAGAATTGTTTTTAAGGCCAGTATATATTTTCAAGAAAGATGGAAGATTGAATTTTACCGGAATTCCCCTTACAACACAAGCGCACGAAGGTCATGGATATGTGAAGTTTAATTTTAAGGATAAAGAAATATATGCAGTCTTGTCGCAGATTAGAGCCACAAGTGTTTTTAGGCTACTACGTAAGAAGGGCGAAGCCGATGATATGGACGTGTCAAAAATCAAAAATGCTTTTGCCGAGTATTTTGATTTGAGAGAAAAAAATTCCTCCGGTGTTTAGCCGGAGTAGGGCGGGAAAATCCCGATATACTTTTATTATATCACAGATGATAGAAAAATACAATACAATATCAAAAAAATACTTGAAACATAAAAAGTATGGTATAATAGAACTATATAAATTCGACAATCAAACGCACATTTTTGTTTAGGAATATAATTCTCGAAGGCAAAAATCGGCACCGTTAGGTACTGAATGCCTTTGAGCGTTATGCTACTAAGTGTGTTTGGTTGTCGAAGCCTACGGTGTCGATTTTTACTTGGTGCCGAAGGTTAATAAAGTGAGGTACCAAATGAACGTCATACAAGCCATAAAAAACCGAACAAAATCGCACTATATATTATATATAGTAGCAATTTTAGGTATTTTTCTAATGTTTTTTAGTAATTCCGCAACCGCATCTGAGAATATCACCACAGACGTCAGTATAGAACCAAGCCTTACTGTCACTATCCCATCAACTCCATTAGTACTTAATCTAGATCCATCATCCACTGACTCTGGAAGTAATAACCTTACTATTACAGTAGGAACTAATAACGCTACTGGCTATAAAACTATTATAACTAGTCAGAGTGGAGATACAGACTTAGTAGAAACTACAGACAATACTCTAACTATTCCAACCCTAGCTTCTGGAAGCTATTCTTCACCATCAGACTTCCCAGCTAACCATTGGGGTTACAAGAAGGATTCAGGAAGCTATATACCATTTGCTACTAATACTACCATTCTAGAAAGTGATACCTATGCCAATGATGATACTACTACACTATCCTTTGCCTCCAAAATAGACTATCTACAAGCTTCTGGAACTTATAAGACTACGCTGGTGTTTACTACTACGGCTAACCCACTGATAAAATACATGCAAACTTTTACTGCCTCCGACTGCTCTGCTATGAATATAGAGGATATAGTAGAGTTGCCAGATATACGGGATGATGAAGTCTATAAGGTTGCTAGATTGGCTGATGGAAATTGCTGGATGCTAGACAACATGAGATTGGATTTAACGGATTCAGATGTCCAGGCTAGCCTTTCTCCGTCAAACACTAATTCTACCGCCGAAGCACTGGAATGCTTGATTAATGGTGGGTGTTCGAGTCCATACGCTACTTCTGCCGTCAATAATACTTGGTCGGAGCAATATACTGAACCCAGAATCAGGACGGGTTATAAGAATGTTCTAAGTAGCGCCAATTACGGTGCCGGCAGTGGGTTGATTGGGGTTTTCTATAATTATTGCGCGGCCTCCGCGGGCTCATATTGTTATCCTTCTGGTGCCGCTGTTGATACCCCAGACACATATCTAGATTCGCCATATGATATTTGCCCAATTGGATGGAGAATACCGACTCTAGCAAATAATGCTAGTACAGAATATTATCATTTATACGCCTCGTATAGCAATAGCGGTCCTACTTTTCAGCAAAAATTATCCCTTGGAAACTATGCCTATGCCGATAGCCCAACTGGGACTGGCGCATATATATTTTCTTCCACTCGCTCTTCTCATGCTCAGCAGGAAGTAACAATACTGGATACCAGAGGAATTAATTTTACGAATTTTTCAAATTATTTGTATCGTTCAAAGGGGACAGTTATCCGTTGTTTTCTTGAGGTTTAATTATAATACCACATCGCCCCATCCGGCGTGTCTGATAGCGCGATTCCCTGCTTTAAGAGTTCATCACGAATTTTGTCAGACATAGCAAAATCTTTGCTAGCTCTCGCCACATCTCTTTCGTGGATCAAATTATAAACCTCGTCAGACACATCAGGGGTGTCAGAAATTAACCGCAGTCCAAATAGCTCATCTATCTTCCGCCAATCATCAAGTGACAAGGCACAGTTATCAATAATCGCGCACGCTTCAGCCGAATTAAGATTATTATTAACGGCCTCTAACACTTTAGCAAAATTCCCTTCATCGCTTTCAACCGGCTTTTGATAGCAAAGAGCAATTCTCTCGCGCCAGTTAGCCCTCCGATTTTTAGCAGCCTCCAGACTTTCAAAAGTAAAATTTCGCGTCCCCTGGTAATGCCCAGATAAAAGCCACATCTTATAATCCATCGGCGAAAACCCACGAGATTCTAAATCTTCCAAAGTGTAGGTGTTTCCTAGCGATTTAGAGATTTTTTGACCATCTATCGTAATAAAATCACAGTGTAGCCAAAATCTAGACAACTTAGTGCCGTAAGCAGCGTAAGTTTCGGCGATTTCATTAGTATGATGAATTGGAATATGATCAATCCCGCCAGTATGAATATCAATCGACTCACCCAGCTCTTTATGAATAATCGTGGCACATTCTAGATGCCAGCCTGGATAACCTGGCCGGCCAAGATAGTCCCAACGCATCGCGTGGTTTTCACCTGGCTGAATAAACTTCCATACGGCGAAGTCTGACACATTACGTTTTTCGGAAGAAAACCCAACTCTAGCACCGGCTTTAAGTCCTTCCAAATCTAACCTAGCAAAATCGGCATATTCTGGGAATTTAGCGGTGTCAAAATACACACCGTCACGAGTTTCATAAGTGTAGCCGTTTTTAGTCATCAAATCTACCGCTTCCATATCTTCGGGGATATAGTCGGTAGCTCTAGCGATCACATCTGCTGGCAAAAATTCCATCTTCTTGTAATTATCGAGATAGACCTTAGCATAAAAATCAGCAATTTCAAACGGCGTTTTACCCTCTAACCTCGCGCCTTTTTCTAGCTTATCTTCCCCATCATCTGCATCAGAAGTAAGGTGCCCCACGTCGGTAAGATTAAGCACACGTTTTACGTTGTAGCCGTTTAATTTAAGGCAGCGCACCAAAAGGTCCCAGTAAGCATACGCTGCATAGTTACCAATATGCGGAAAATTATAAACTGTTGGGCCACAAGTATAAATTTTTACTGTATCACCAGCTGGTTTAAAATTTTCTACTTTGCGGGTGAGAGTATTATACAACTTCATTCAAAATCCTCTCTAAAATCGGCACTATTTTTGGATATTTATCATGTCCAATCCCATGTGTGCCAGGAGTTTTGATGGCGGTAATTTTTGGATTTAACTTAACAAGGCCAGGGATGTTGTATCCTGCAATAATCTGATCGGTGGCACCATATATTATAGTGGTTGGCCGAGTTAGCCTAGTATAGACATTGTAATTGTGTTTATTAAAGACGATTTTTTCGAGCTCATTATTAAAAGCCTTATCTTTTTTGTATTTAGAATCTTTCAGAATCATTAGTTGCCTAAAACCTTCTTTTCCGGCAGCCATTTTTGGACTATCGAATTCCTCTGGCCTAAATACTGGTGGCGAAACCAAAATCAGTTCTTTTACCATTCTTTTGTGAGTATCGGCAAACCGTGCCGAAATCAAACAACCCATTGAATGTCCCATTAAAACCAACGGAGTTTTGGTTTTTAAGGCGTTGATAGAATTTTCTAGCGCCTCAAGCTGTTCTTTGAAATCGTAATTTAACTTATCAGAACAAGTAGATTTGCCAGATCCTAGCAGATCAAAACAGACAAACCGGACATTTTTGAGTGAAGTGGCCCCTTCAAGATATGTAAGAGGTTTAACAAACCGTGAAGAATCATCTGCAATCCCATGCACGCATACCACGGTCAGCTCTGGTTTTTTTGACTGGCAATGGTCGTAAGTTTTGGTAAGTTTAAGCATGTTCCTCCTCTGCCAAAAGTTGTGGCACTATTTTTATTAAATCTTTTATTACTTCTTCGTAGCTAGTATCATAGGTTCTAAATCCAGCCGCATACGGATGTCCGCCGCCGCCAAAATAACCAGCAATTTTATCCGCAATAGAGGCATCGCCAGAACAGCGAATTTTGCCAGTAACTTTGCCATCTGGGTAAGTTTTGACAGCCACCGCGACTTTTACGCCTTCCACCATTCTCAGTTCTTCCAAAATTAAAACATTCGGGTTGTATTCATCCGAATATTCTTCAATATCTTCCCAAGGAATCAAAACCGTAGCAAGTACCCCATCAAGATAGAATTCCGAACGTTTGATAAGCTCAGCCTTATATTCAAAAATTCTCTGCGATTTTTTCATATATTCGCGGCGGTTTTCTTCTAGTTCGCCAATATTTGCGCCAAGCTTAGACAGCTCTGCCATAATTTCAAAAGTCCGCGCATTTACTGCCACGCTAGTAAGGCCCAATGTGTCAGACATAATGGCTTGCATCAAAGCTTCAGCGGCAGGCTTATCAACCTCAAGATTACAAGATTTGGCGATTTCAAATACTACTTCTGCTGCAGCTGGGCGGACCTCTATAATGCTTTCGTGTGGGAAGGTGATATCGTCTTCGGTTTCGTGATGATCTATTACTAGCACTGGGGCCGAGTATAGACGGTTTTTGATTGCTGTATCGTCAAGCAATTTAGAAAGTAATACTTCTGCCGCAGTATCCACAATAATATATCCATCTGCCTTGAAATCAAAATCAGACGATACCCTCGACCAATCTGGAAAATAATGTAGGTATTTAGGTATGTCAATCGGGCAATATAAAGAATTTTCAGTGTCCTTCAAAATATAATCCAGTGCAATTGCCGAGCCTAGAGAGTCGCCATCTGGATTCTCTGCCTGAATTATACAAATAGATTTTTTATCTTTCAAAAACTCTGTAAATTTATCGTACATATAAGATAATTATATCATAATGTGATAAAATAGATACATGACCGTTTTTCACGCAGACAAAAAATTCGAACGCTTTGAGGACGTTACCCCGGAGCTTCTAAAAAAAGAAAATGTTAAACTCATTTTGTGCGACTTAGATAATACCCTGAGGCTTCATTCCGAAAAAGAGCCAGCTGACGAACTCGCTGACTGGGTATCAGATCTAAAAGACGCTGGCGTCAAAATTGTAATTATCTCAAACAATGGTCGCAAAAAGATGATGCAAAAATTCTGTGAACCTCTAGGTATTGATTGTGTATGGTGGGCGAAAAAACCTGTTTCTACTAAGCTTACCGCCAAAATGGAAGAATTAAATATTAAACCATCAGAAACCGTAATGCTTGGCGACAAATGGTCTACCGATGTCTTGGCTGCCAAATTCGCTAAAGTCCGTGCGTGGAAAGTAGAACACAGAAGAGATATTGTATGAATTTCCCCACTATTTTAACGATAATTAGAATTATCCTAGTAGCCCCGGTAATGATTTTGATTTTTATAGATAATTTGCCGGCTCAAATTGCGGTTATCACATGTTTTACATTGGCGTCGATCACTGATAAATTAGACGGTCATCTTGCCCGTAAAAATAAGCAAGTCACGGACTTAGGGAGTTTTTTAGACCCATTAGCCGACAAAATGCTTATAAACCTCACATTTCTTGCTCTAGTGGTACTTAATTTAATGCCGGTTTGGATGTTTGGGGTAATTCTAATTCGTGATTTTGCTGTGGATGGTATGCGCATGATGGCTGCCAGCAAAAATACCATTATTCCAGCCAACATTTTTGGTAAAGTAAAAACCACGGTTCAAATGATTACGGTAATTTTAATTCTTTTAAACCGCATTTTAAATCTAGAACCGCTAGCTATTATAAACGCCATACTATTATATATAGTGGTGATCTTGACAGTTCTCTCCGGTGTAGTTTACTTATTTAAAGGCCGCAAATTAATAAAATAATCAAAAGCACAGAACCAGTGAATACAGTAGAATCTACGCGGTCCAAAAACCCGCCGTGGCCTTCACTGCCGCCTACGAGCATCTCTACAAATTTAAAGAATTTATTTTTAATAATGATTTCGTTAGAATCTTTGACTTCAAACTTGCGTTTGAGATAGCTTTCAATCAAATCACCAGTAAGAGCTAGTGGACCACATAAAAGATACATCCAGTCGGTTTCAAAAGCATTTTGAGTAGATATTCTAATAATTACGAAAGTGGTGGCCGTGAGCAGCCCAAGGAAGGTCCCCTCCCAAGTTTTGTTTTTAGAAATATATGGAAATGGACGCGATTTTTTAAAAATTTTACCACCGCACATCTTACCAAAAAGATATGCAAAAATATCGTAACCCGGAACCCCAAGAATAATATACCAAAAATGATTTAAATCTACTTTTATTACAAAAGCCGTGCCGCCAATGATAAGTAAAATTTCAAATAAAGCCAGAAACACATTAAACGGGGCATGCTTGTTTTTGAAAAATGACAAAAGCTCAATCAAAGACATCACCGAAAAGAAGGTAAAGATAACTTTGAACGGAATTGAGTCAAAAGTATAAAGCCCAATTAAGGCTACCACAAACATCGAAAGCCCAATAATCACGCGAACTTTAAAATTCTTGTCCATATATTATATATTATACACCAAAATTATTCTGGAAGCAGATAATCTAAATAATCATAAAGCATTCTTGTCCCAGAAATTATCGGCAAAAATTCTGCGAGCTGTTTTCTGATTATCATATCAAGATCGAATTTATTTTCCCAAGCGTTGGCAGCTTCTTCCATTCTAGAATATAATTCTAGCACTTCTTCATCTTCGCCCATTCCGTGCACATTAAGATAACTTTCTGTTGAGCCATCTGCCACACCACCATCATGAGTAGAAATTAAGAGATTTAAATTTGCGACATCTTTTTCCCAAGAAGTGCCACAAGCCTCCAAGCCCACAATCGGCACATTAATTGCAATATTGCAACCTACAGATAGCGCATAAGCTAGCTTTTCATCATAATCAGGGATATAATGCACATGAGTTTTTAGATAATCATCTGAGTTTACTTTTTCCAGAATTTCCGAAAGTATCTTGCTCATCCTCTCATCACCAGCGTGAACTCTCCCAGCGATAATATAATGCGCATCATTCGGCTCCAGAATATTCCGAAGTCTCACCGGGTCTGTAAATGGCAGTTGCGGTCGCTTATAATCTACAAACCTGCGCTTAAATACGAAAATTGTCTCACCCTCTTCAAACTTCAAAATAGTGCCATTTTGGTCCGGTCTTTTTGAAAGTTCTTGATTTAAGATTCCTCGTCCAATTTCTTTAAAACTTAAAATCATATCAGATGTAAGAGCCGGCAAATTATCTACAAAATTTGGCGTTGGCATATCAAACTCATCCAAAATATTTTCATTATGATAAAATTTCATAATGTCTGGCATTACCCATTTTTTCATATCGATACCGTTAGTGATGGCTTTGAATTTAACGCGTTCGCCAGCGATATCACGGTAATTAGCCACTCTTGCGTGAAGTTTAGAAACACCAGACCTAAGCTCGGCAATTTCAATCGTTACAGAAGATAGTTTGATTTTTCCATCTACAAATTTATCGTGAAGCCATTTTTTGACCGGACGAGATTTAAGATTTGGAAAAACGAAATTCTCAAATTGCTCTAGAGAAAATTCGGCTTCTGCTGCTTGCACTAAAGTATGATTGGTATATAAAGTATGTTTTCTGGTATAAACCACCGCTTCGTAAAAGTCCATGCCATTTGAAGCTAGCTCATCTAAGCGCACCAACGCTGCAAAAAATGTCGCGACTTCATTTAGCTGCATAATTGCAGGCTTTAAACCCAACATTTTTAACGCTTGGTAACCACCAAACCCAAGACAAACTTCTTGATAAAGGCGGTGATCAGAGCCAGAAAGTCCAGAGTAAAGTTCACCAAAGTTCGGTTCGGTTACTGCTACAATTTTGGTGTACTCAAAACTTTTTTCTATTACTTCTAGTTTACAGTCATTACCACAACACTTCACCGAAGCATCACCAACTTTAGAGAAACCATAATTATAATAATCTACCGGTATATGTTCGTCGATAATCCTCCCATCTTGCCATTTTTGGTGCGCCTCGTATGGATAAAACGGCGTTACTAAAACAAAAGGCACTTTCACCTGCTCTGCTACACGGCGAGTATCGGCAGCCAGAACGCCCAAACCACCACCACCGCGAATACCATTATCTTGATCATAAAGCTCCAAAGTCCAATAAGTATAAGGACGCTCTTCTGATAGTTTACGATTAAAAACTTTCCGGTCTATTGCGGTCTCAAAAACTTCAGCATCCTCGATGTTGTCTAACGGATGATAAAAAAACCCATCATTTTCATCATTCATGCTTATGATTATATCACAGATTATTAGTACCAGAAAGATTTAGGAAGTTCATCAGCGATTCTTTGGTGGAATTCCCAGTCAAATTCCGGAATTTTTTCTGGCATCTTGCCATCTTTAAAATATTTTTCTTTGATATAATCAGCAGTCATCGGTTTACCAGGAATTAATTTGTATTTTTTGCGCATATTAAGACCTTTTTTATAGCCATTTGGCGGCAAAACTGCCATTGGCAGAAAATCACAATTCATTTCTGGGTCTTGGTAAAGCCTAAGCGCTAAAACCGACATTGTTGGAATAATTGGTTCTTCCTTGTCGTAGACCGCTTTAGACTTAAATACGGTTTGTTGCCTTGTAGCAGAAGGCGCCACAAAGATTACGCCACCATTTTTGATAGTTTCGTGGGAAAGATTAGTGTACATATCTTTAAATTCATGTTTAATGCGATCGCCTGCATCATACAAGAATGTGCCTTTTTTAAGTTTCATTTTGTTCCAAGTAGAAGGCGTGATGGTAGGGGTGATGATAATTCCAAGCATCTTGATCTTGTCATAAAAAGGCGCTAAGGCCTCATACCAAGGCAAATTTACCGGGAAAAGCATCGTCGATTCGCCCATTACATCTACTTTCATCATCATAATACGACCGATTTCGCCAAGTGAAGGGTGATTAAAGCCGACTACCAAGCCATTTTTGGTATCTTTAGGAAAACCTTCATATTCACCAGGCGCAATTTTAGACAAAACCTTTACGAGCTTTTTGCGAGCATTTTTGCAGTGCTTTTCGTAATTATTTTTAGGCCCGGTAGAATTAATAAAATATCCAACAGCGGTTTTGCAAACTTTGCCTACCGGCACCATTTCTTTTCTTAAATCTTCTGCCCCGAGAGTTTTTAGAAGCGAATAATTCTCATAAATAATTTTGCGGTTAATCTCGCCAGCCGAAAGCGTCTCTAGTTCTTTTTTGGTAAAGGTTTTTTTAGCCATAGCTTCATTATAGCATTTTTTTAAAATTTATGGTAAAATATAGGGGAGCTAACGTAATGTTGGGGATTCGCCAAGTGGTAAGGCACTGGGTTCTGGTCCCAGCATTCGGGGGTTCGAATCCCTCATCCCCAGCCACATCGAGTTAGCAATAAAAAACGGCCGCGTTAAGCGACCGTTTTTAAGGTACTACAGAGAGTATTTGAGTTTTAGCCCACGGTTGTTTTCAAACATTTTAACCAAACCGTGTGCAGTTTTTGGACCTTCTACCATGCTATCAGCCAACATGTTATAAACTTTGCCATATACTCGGTATTTCTTGCGTGGATCAATTAGCGCGAAAATATCGCAGTATTCCCTAGGCGCATAAATCCTCACCACAATCATCGGCAAAGCTTTCCATTGTGGGTGATTACGATATTTCACCATAATCTGCCGCTCTGTGTGAGAAACGTAGGGTTCTTTAGTAGCCTTTTTGATAGCGTCAAAGCCGTCGATTGGCCCAGCCAGGCGATTCTTAGAGATTGACCACATTTCAAATGAAGAATAGACATTGTAGTCTTGCTCCGTAGTAAAAACAATGGTGTCGTCATCTAGCTGACAACGATCGGGCCTAACTACAGCGCGAGAGTTTAAACCATAAGAATCCACATCCCAAAGAAACTTTCCGGCTGTATTGCGTACGAATCGCCTAAGCCTAGTCGGGGAGTCCACAAAACGCCCACTCGAGGGCGGCTCAGTTAGGGCTAAAAATTCGTTTTCTCCCGTGCGCATAACCCCAACACAGCGTTCGCCGTACATCTCCAGCCCGCAAGTCTTGGCATTTTTCTTATCCTCTATGATTAGAACCTCGTTTGATAGATCGATAAAATAATCTTCGTCATCAACTCCTTTTCTAAAGAAGGGGCAAGCATCAGCAGGCAGTCCCGGCACTAAATTGTTAGCTGCCAGTAACTTTCCAATAGCGACATTTTTGAAAAAGTCATCCGGATGGAATTCGTACTGGCCATCATTTTCCGTAAAGATTCCTTGTACTGCCACAGAGCTATTACCTATATAATACCCGCCACATTTCTCATAGTATTCTGCGATTTTAAATTCTCTACATCTCGTCTGTGCTTTATAGATGAAGTCTGCACCGAGACCACATTCCAAGTTGCTTTCATTTTCCAGTAATAAATCTAATGGGAAACGATGGCTAAGCCCATGCAATTCGACTAGAATTATTAAAGAATGCGGAGCATCCTCAATTGACACATTTGCAGCCGGATCAATGATTTCACGGACAAGATTAAGGAGTTCATCCCTATCAGATACAGAATAAATATGGGTAGTGTAGGAACTGTCCTCAAAAAGAAAAAACTTCTTGCCATTATTGCCAAAAATACTTCCAGGCCTTATAGCGGGTGTTCTAAAAAGCGTCTGAATGCCATTATCAGAAATCAAAATATGGCAAAGCTCGGGATTATTGAAAATTACGAACTCATTATTACCGACCTGCCAGATTTCATTTTCCTTAGTTTCAGAAGCCAGTGGAAAGATATAGACATCTTTTCTGTGCCGATAATTCTCGGTTGCAAATTTCAAAGCTACCGAAAACTCCAAACCTTTGATGTCGCGTATCTCCTCAACTTCCCAATTTTCAAGTTCGGTACGAAGCGTCATAAAAAACACTCTCCTTTCTTAAATTGCCAGCAGGTTTAAGATCCACCAACTCAAAAACTCAAAACTCTATCAAAATTATAACACAGACTACTCGCTTCTCAAAGCTTCTACTGGGTCTTTTTTAGATGCGGCTTTAGCTGGAATTAACCCACCAATCAACGTCAAAATCACTGAAAGTATAATCAAAATTACTGCCGAAATCGGCTGAAGCTCGGCATACAAAGGAATGTCGCCGATGAATGAATGTAAAATCGCGTTAATAATCGGAATAAGTAGATAAGTAATACCAATTCCAAAAAGACCAGATAAAAGCCCCACGATAAATGTCTCCGCATTAAAGATATTAGAAATATTTCGTTTAGATGCACCAATAGCACGTAGAATTCCAATTTCCTTAGTTCTCTCATATACCGAAATATAAGTAATAATTCCAATCATGATTGAGCTGACAATGAGTGAAATCGACACAAACGCAATCAAAACATATGAAACCGCATCTACAATTGCCTTAACCGAAGACATTAAAACCCCAGTCGTATCAGTATAATCGATTACTTTGTCATCCTGTTTTAAAGTTTTCATTTTTTCATTATAATCATCTAGAAACTTTATAAAGTTAGTTTTTCCATCAAAAGAACTAAAATAAAACGAAATTTGCCTTGGATCGTCTAGCGGCTGATACCCCATCAAAGCCAAATTAGTAGAAAGTGTCGATTGTTTTTTAGTAAACATCGCTTGGACTACGCGTGAAAGCTCTTCTTCTGTAAAGTTCAATTTAAACGCACCCACAATCGCCGATTCATCTACATGAAAAGCGGAAGCAAAAGTATTGGTGAGATAAGATGTGAGCGAGCCTACTTTGGTTAAAATTTCTTTTTTCATAACGGCCTCAGTAATCTTAATAGAAAGAGCCTTGATAATTTGCGCTGCAGTTTCGTCTTGTGCTGCCAATTTTAGTTTTATAAGATTGTCGTAAGTCTGCTTGAATGCCTCTGCCGGAATTAAATATTGGTCTTCAAAATCATCAAAATTTTGTTCTTCCATAAATACATCTACACAAGCAGGAATGTCAGTTGCCACACATTTACCTTCAGCAATCAAACCAGGCATTCTTACATTAAAACCATTTACTAGCGCATCAAGTTTATTAGACAAAGCCTCGTCCACTGGCGCGATATCGGCCGTAATGTCGTTTGAAATTTCACTTATATATTCTTGGGATTTTGCAGCGATGGCATTTTGATTTATATTTACACCAAAGGCTTTTGAAAGCGCTGCCGAATCTACCGAGACCAAGTCCGAAAACTCAAAGTTAAAATCATTTTTTTCCTCACCGAACTCAGTATTAGAAAAGACATCAAGAGTTGGATTTTCCAATTGTTTTTTAACAATCTCGGTATTTTCAGATTTTTCAATAATATGCGTGATGAGTGACGGCAAATACAAAATACCACTGCCTAGCGAGAACGAAGAATCCGGCGTCACAATACCAACAATTTTAAGCTCCTCGGACTTATTATTGTATACATTCATCATATAAGATGCATCTTCCGACATGTCTTCATAAACTTCATATTTTTCACTATATTTATATATATCAGCTGGCAAAATTAAACGAAGTTTAGCATTTAAAATATCATCATACTCAAGTGTCAAAGGTTCTTCAGAAAGATCGACATCTTCCCCGCCCATAATTTTAGTGATATTACTGCTAATTTTATCGGTATCATGAAAACCCAGCGAATAAGTTAGAAAATCTGAAATTTTATTTGGATTAGAAATAAATACCACCATTTCATTGTAATTTTCTGGGTAACGTCCAGCAACTAATTTCATATCAGCTTTGATATTCTCTGGCGCATATTGCACAAATGCTGAAGTGAGGCTAGAATAAGAATTCATCAAAGAATTACTTCCTAGCACCGTCTCAAACAAACTATTTGGGTTTAATTTAGCAAGTTCATTGGTGGCATCAATTGTATAAATAATCGGATCAATATTATATTCATCCTCAATTAGCCGAATATCATCTTTTACTTCTGAATAATGATTGTCAAGATAAGTTCTAAAACTTTTTAAATCATTCTTAGTGACATTCCCAAGTGCCGACGACATAATTGGATCCTCGTGAAGTTTGCCATCATCTGGAGCCGAACCTTCGCTGCCAGTAAGACTAAGAAGCACCCCAGCAATATTAGAAGATTCTTTCATTAGTGCCAAAGGATAAGACGTTAAAGTGTCCCTTTCGATTTTATCAATATAACTTTGAAAACCAGTAGACACGGACATGATTAGAGCAATACCGATAATACCAATCGAGCCTGCAAACGCCACCAAAATTGTGCGTCCCTTTTTGGTTAGCAAATTATTAAGAGAAAGCCCCAAAGCCGTAAAAAACGACATCCTAGTCTTGTGCTGTTTTCTCGCGGCCGCTTCCTCATCTAGAAGGGTCTTCTTTTTGCCATCATAAATATTAGAATCAGAAGTAATTTCGCCATCTTTTAAAGTAATAATTCTAGTAGCATATTTTCTGGCGAGTTCTGGGTTATGTGTCACCATAATCACCAAACGGTCTTTGGCAACCTTTTTCAAAATATTCATAACTTGAACAGACGTGTCAGAATCAAGCGCACCCGTTGGTTCATCCGCGAGTAAAATATCTGGGTTATTTACGAGCGCGCGAGCGATTGCCACGCGTTGCATCTGCCCACCAGAAAGCTGTGCTGGCTTTTTATTAATATGGTCTTTTAAACCTACTTCTTCTAGGGCGTGACGAGCTCGCCGCACCGCTTCCCTTTTGGAAATACCCGAAAGTGTCAAAGCCAACTTTACGTTATTCAAAATAGTTTGATGCGGAATCAAATTATAACTTTGGAATACAAAGCCAATCCGGTGATTTCTATAAGCATCCCAATCTTTATCTTTAAATTTTTTGGTAGAAACTTCGTTGATTTTAAGCTCACCACCATCGTATTCGTCTAACCCACCAATAATATTAAGAAGAGTAGTTTTACCCGAACCAGAAGGCCCTAAAATCGCCGCAAATTCCGACTGACGAAAATTAAGATTAATACCCCTCAAAACTTTTTGACGGACACCGCCAACGGTATAAATTTTTGAGATTCCTTTTAGCTCTAACATTTATTCAACCTGCTGATAAAACCCACTCTCAAGCTCCGTGCCGAATCTTCTGATATCAGTAAAATCAATTTTATTAGTCATTACAACTACAATAAAATCTCGCGTAGTACCGTCTTCCATTGGAAATTTTACAATAGCAGCATCGTGATAAATATTCCAATACTTACCGGCCGCATTATATGCCCAACCCACCTTATTATATACAGAAGCCTTAGTAAAGCCACGTGGAAGCCCCTGGCGCCATTCATATGTAGTGTCTGGCTGGTTTAGGAACGAATCCCACATTGCGCTAAGAAGCTCTGCATTATTAAAATCTGGGTGTTCATAAAATCTCTTTAAGATTTTCATAATATCGCCTACGTTAGAAGTGAGGTGCGAAATATCGGAATTTGTAATTCCCCATTCATTTTTAATAATAGCGTCCAGTTCGGCATGGCCAATCATGCTCCACAAAGTTTCTGCACAAGGCGAGTGGGATTCTCTTACGGCAAGATCAAGACATTTTGAAATGGTTTTGCCAGTAGAACCGGCTTTGGCATTTCCGTCCCAAGTGCCATTTTCTACACGCTTATAGCCCTCATAAACCACAAATAATTTATATAAAGATGCAGTATTATAATCTTCATCTACGTTATATGAACCTACGGCTTTATCAAGATCAAGATCATAAATTAAAATACTTTTATTTCCACCAACAGTTTTGACCCAAGCATCAACTATCGGTTGAAAATCGATTTCTCTTATTTCTGGTTCTTTTTCAGGTTCTGGCTCTGGAGTAGACTCTGGTTCTGGCTCGGTAGAGGTCTTTTCATTATTGGCGTTAATTAATTGAGTTACTCCTAAAGTAACCCCAAAACCAACTAGACCGCCTAGCAAAAATACCACAATTAGAGCAATTAGAGAATATTTTTTCCCACTTTTCCTCTCATTCATATATTATATTATAGCACAAAGTATGATATAATTTTAACAAATAGGGTGTGGTGTAGCTTAAAAAGGAGGTTGATTTTTATGTTGAGACATAATTTGCTGTTTGATCCGGTCAAAAGACCGGAAATTACCAAAGACATAGAGTTTGACAGATACGTAGAGATCCATAAGAACCAGACAGGACCTACCAGCGCAGATGCCGTAGAAAGCATCAAACGCCAGTTTTATGAGGCGGGCGCACACGCAAGTGTCGAAAATCTCGATAAGATATGGGGCTTCGTTAGCCCTAAGGTCGAGGAGAACAATGGTTTGGCAGAGTTTATCAGAGATTACCGAGGGGCTGAGTCGCAATATTTCTTCCCTTGGCTTATCAACGTATTTCGCTCTCCTGCCACTGCCCTTGAGATTTCTTACGGTGCTGGCCCAGATCTTAACGGTGAATGGGACGAAGGTATTTTAGACACCGACGACCCCATTGTTCCGTTTGTCTATGACGACCCTGCGTTTGTTTATAATCGCGAGCGTCAGCTCTACATTGCCGATCTTGCTATCAGCGTAATGGAAGAACGCGCCGAGAGGGACCGTTCAATTCGCCCCAAAATTGTAGACTATGGAGCGGGTAGAATGGCCTGGATGCGCCGTCACGGCTTGCTCGAGATGTGCTATCATTACATGTATCTTGGCACTTCCGATATTTACGCGTTCGACAAAGATCAGACAATCAAGCCGGAGGATCTGTTTATCCCTCGTAGTTTACAGGACCTGGGGATTAAGTATAAATATGGCGATTTTACCAGCCAGCTAACTAACCCCGACTGCAGAGATGCAGATTTGATTATCCTTGGCGGAGTAGCATGCTATATCCCTTCAGACGTATTCTATGGCAAGATCGTGCCGGCAATCTATGGTTTGCTTAATGAAGACGGAATATTCTTCTTTGACCTTCAGACTAGCACACCGTGCTATCGCCACTCAATGGACATTCTGGATTGGCAGAATATCAACTTGCCTGAGGACCCGGTAGTGGTAATTGACTCGGTAGAAAAGGCTAGAAAACATCTTTGGGATCACGGAATCAAGTTTAGTGCCGAGTATAAAATCGACACATTCAACAAGATTCCTTCCGCTGTAATGATCACGATGCAGAAGCTATAATCACCCCCTATTTAAGGCCCACTTCGGTGGGTCTTTTTAAAAGTTAGAAAAGTATTGCGACCAGTGAGTCTTATACTGTGTGTCTTGATCAAAGTAGAACCCCACAGCAAGCTTGGTATAGTTAGGATTTAAAATATTTTCACGGTGCTTTTCGGAATTCATCCAGGCAGCTACTGCTGTTTCTGGCGATACTGCAGAACTCCCCACCACCAAGTTTTCGCCTTCTAGATAGGTATTATAGCCACCAGAAGGCTCGATACAAGCCGTATCCCAAGAAGAACCATCTGGGCGAGTGTGTGAATAAACTGTAACGATTTCTTCGGCTCTAACCTCAGCCGCATCTGCGCAGGTATCGCCCCAGGTCAACTTTTCTAGGCCATTTCGGACCCTTTCTTGGTTTACTAGCGACAAAACCTCGTATTTCCATTTATCTTTTGGTGCCTCAAGAACCACCACATCAATAGTATCACGCCGAGCACCATCATAAGTACCCGCCGTAATAGTGGTTTTGCCTACACCCTTAATAATTGGCGTTCTACAAGTATCCGGCGAATAGCCAAGCCAAGTCCTAGCCGAATTATAAAAACCCGAAATCACATCAGTGTTAGAAGTCTGCCAATACATCGAGCCAAGATCTTTAAGATCTCCACCTACACAAATATCCACGTTACCCGTCTGGTAAATAAAGATAGAATCGCCCGCCCAGAGTTCGCCATCTGGCACCGGGTCCGAATTCATACCAGTATTAGTATGCACAGAAGTAATATATTTTTTCTGTTCTTCGGTAAGCTCATTATCATTATTGCTCTCCGCATCAAGCATCGCAGTCTCCGAAAGACTTTCGTTTACCTCATCAGAACGCTCATCTACTACCTTAAAATCTAGGCCGCCATTAAGCCAAATCGCACTCGCAATCAAAACCCCGGCAATCAAAATAGCTGCTGCATTAATCGACAAAAGAATTGTCATCTTAGTCTGTTTAAGACTTGCGGCTACCATCTTCTATCATCGTCCCCATTAGGCTTACAATCATCGCGATTTCAACCAAATCTTTATGGTCGAGTGCAGATTTAGAAACAGGTTTTCCAAAAATCATTTGCCCGAGAACTTCGCCAGATGCAGAAGTCATCACTGCGACTCTAGAAATTTCCGAATCTTTAAGTTGCCCTACATCAAGATGGGTAATATTTTGCCAAACTCCGTGAGTAGGTGCCGGAAGTTTCGAAATTTTAGTTAGAAGCTCTGTAGAAATTTTGCAATCATCTGCTGCATATAATTTATCTTTCACAAAGAAAGCTACATAAGAAAAATGCGCATGTTCAGACAGAAAGCCCGAAATTTCTTTATAATCAATCTTTTTGCGGCTAATTACCGAAAGTTTCTTTACGATGTAAGCAAGGTCAATTTGCTTGGTCATAATCAAAGACTTGGTAATATCTCTAATTTCTATAAACGCCGGGACCAAGGTAATTACAATCGCAATCATAATAAAGTTTAGAAGTAGCACCTGAACCGACGGATTTGGTACTTTAAATAGCGCTGAGAATACTAATTGGAAAATCAAAAGATATACAATAAAGGCGCTTAGGATAATCACCATTGATGACAA
Source organism: Candidatus Saccharimonadota bacterium (assembly GCA_017404935.1). Taxonomy (GTDB): domain Bacteria; phylum Patescibacteriota; class Saccharimonadia; order Saccharimonadales; family Saccharimonadaceae; genus Nanosyncoccus. The sequence continues at coordinate 26,503 of JAFRBI010000006.1, read as the reverse complement.
AACACGAAGCCACGATGAATTGAGCGATACCATTTTGTATTTTAAGATCGAGAAATAAAAACCTAAAATAGTCAGCCCAATTGTAAGTGGCCCTACCCAAATCAAATCATATCTAAACGGTGGCAAGACCAAGTCAAATACACCAGACAAAAGCCCGGTCATCATTAGGCCAATCAAGAAGAACATGAATCCTTTTTTAGATTTTTTGTTGGCGGTGTGGCGAATGCGGTAAATCATAAAGAGACAAAGCACGAAGTTAAGGCTACAGAAGTAAACCGCGTAGGCAATATAGAAACCTCTCCCCATCACGATATCAATAGAATTCCCCGCCCCTTCTAGAATAATTTTGCTATATAAAATAGAAGGATCATATGAAAGTAGCGCCACTAGGACGATACCAGCAATAATAAATAACACACTGAAACATTTACCGGCTTTATAACGCCAAGAAATATAGGCAAGAAGTGCCGCGTCCATCACAAGCGCACCGATATAAATACCTTTTACTAGCCACGGGGCAGCCGCCTCATCAAAGCTGCCGGTTCCGAGCGACAAAAACCAGACAATCGAAACCGCCCAGATTACCTCACCGATAGCGGCAAGCAAAAACCACAACGTATGTGGCTTTTCGGACTTAGAACTACCAAAAACTAAAGCTAAAGCCGCCAGAATTGTTAAAACTGCCACAGCTATAACTAGAATATATACAAAATGCACATGACCTCCTTATTATGTTTATGATTATACCACTAAGGACGAACTTTTACTAGACGTTCTATCCACCATTTCATGGTATCTTCATCAAGAAGTCTAGTTTGCATATTTTTGTCATAAACAGTCCCGACCATTTTGGTCTGGAGCAATTTACCATTATAGAAATAATGTGAAAGAATTAAACTCCTTGTGGTACCAGGCCACCAAACTTGATCAAAGAAGAGATTGCCAAGACCATAATAAATTACCCCGTCTTTGTAGAGTTCAAAAGTCTGAGCTTGGTGAGCAGAAGTTCCTACCACTACATCAGCCCCAAGGTCAATCAAATGGCGGAAGAAGCCAATTTGGTCCCCTGCCGAAGAATTAGCCTTGTCGCAAATTGGATCTTCGTATTCAGACGCATACGCAGCACATTCATAATATTGCACATCAACGATTACAAAATCGCCACGAGCTTTTGCCTCTTTGATTTGCTCTGCTGCTACATTTTCATAATATTGGTTAGCGCCAGGTGTAGAACCAAGGGTAGCCCCACCGGTAGATTGATTAAACCCAAGCATCGTAATGTTAGTGCCCTTTTGTGAAAGCTCCAAAGGCACCTTAGCTTCGGTAGCGTTTCTACCACCGCCCACAATCTTAATGTTATTTTCTTCATACATGTCAATCGAATCTAACGCCGCTTGATTACCACAGTCTTGGTTGTGATTGCCCGTAAGCTCTACCACATCAAGCCCAATTGCAAGCAGCGTATTAAAGAATTCTTTGTCCGAGCAAATATTCCTATCGGCTGCAAGGTCAGTAAATGAAGATTCATTTGAAGTATGAGTAATATCAAAGGAAGAAAGATACGGCCCAATTTGCTCTGCAAAATACCTACCGTCTTTTACCGATTTTAATTTGGTGTGCATACCCCGAGAAAGCGCCGTTACGCCGGTTTGCGCAAAAGTCAAAACTGTATCAGAGCCCGGGAAAGTTTTATCAAACATATCAGAAACTAGCGGCCAGATTTCCTCCCTAAACTTTTCCGACTTAAAATCAATAATTCTATATACTGCGCCAGAAGTAAATTCATCAAGATAATATTTGCCATTTAAAGATAATAATTTTTCCGAAAAATCTAACTCCGAAACCGGAATCAATTTAATACCATTTGCAGCAAGAAACTCAGCGTCAAATAGTTGCTCTACATTTTCTACATCAACATTCGTTTCCGAACTATAAAAATCAGTTACCGGCATCAAAATATCATAAAGGTATTCTCCTGCACTAAGTTCTGGCAGTTCCAAAACATATCTAGCATCAATTGTTACGTCTTTATCAAGATCTACTTTCTCAGTAAAAATCTCTTTTAATTTAGCGGTTTCGGCCTCATTCAAGCCTTCGCCATAATAAACTACGCCCGGAATTCTAAAAATACCGGTTTTAGTAAAGAACTGCACGCCAAAGAATGTCCCGACGCCCAAAATAATAAAAATTAAAAGGCATACTAAAAATCTGCCCAATTTGTTTTCTTTTCTCCTGCTCATAATTCTATTTTACCACATATGCTATAATAATAAATATGAAACGGTTAAAATCTGTTTTCTCTCCAGATGGGCAAATCAAATTCGAATTAGAAATTACCCCTCGCCAGATTTTTTATCGCGTTTTTTATAACAATAAAGAAATCATCAAAAACTCAAACTTAGATATTGAAATCGCGAATTTAAAATCTCCCAAGTTCGACTTAAAATCTTTTAAAACTTTGCGTTTTAACGAAACTTTTGAACTCCCCTGGGGAGAGGACCAATTTGTCAGAAATTTTTATACCGAAGCCGAATTTAAATTTGAAAAATTTATTTTAAAAGTTCGCGTGTTTAATGATGCCGTGGCGTTTCGTTATGAAATTCCTAAAAATCAAGAAACTGCCACAATTGAAGACGAGCTTACTGAATTTAATATAAATTTAGATTCTACTTGTTGGCAAATTCCGGCTTTTATGCCAGATCGCTATGAATATAATTACGAAGCTATCAAACTTTACGACATAGAAGGTTCGGTTCATACTCCACTCACTATTAAGACCCCGGAAAATCTTTATCTTTCTATTCACGAAGCCGCGCTCTATGATTATGGTTCAATGACGATTAAATTAAACGGAGAAAATATTTTGTCTTCTAATATTACGCCGCTTTCGGACGATACCAAGGCGCACGTAAAATTACCATTTAATACACCTTGGCGTTTAATTATGATTGCAAATTCTGCCATCGATTTAACTAAAAATCGCGTGATGTATTGTTTAAACGAGCCACCAAAAGGCGATTTTTCTTGGGTAGAGACACTTAAATTTATTGGTATTTGGTGGGCGATGTATGTAGGTGAATGGACTTGGGCGCCTGGCGAACGTCACGGTGCTACAACGGCTCATGCTAAAGAATATATTGATGCCGCGGTGCGCTTGGGCATTAAAGGACTTTTAATCGAAGGCTGGAACGAAGGTTGGGAAGGCAATTGGCTCGAAAACGGTGTTAATAATAAATTTACCGTTGCTACGCCAGATTTTAATTTGGAAGAAGTTGCAAGCTATGCTCGGGCCAAAAATATTGAGCTAGTCGGGCATCACGAAACTGTGGGTTTTGTCGATAATTACGAAGCTCAACTAGAAGCTGCCTATAATTATTATGCAGCAAATGGTATTCATTATATCAAAACTGGTTATGCTGGCAGTCAAATAGTAATTAACGGCAAAAAAGAATATCACCACTCACAAGCTGGCGTAAATCACTATCAAAAAACCGTAGAACTTGCCGCCAAGAAAAAAATTATGCTTGACATTCACGAACCAATTAAAGGTACTGGCATTGAACGCACTTGGCCAAATTTACTCACTCGCGAAGGCGCTCGTGGGCAAGAATACGAAGGTGGCGCGCTACGTCCGTCTCACGCTTGTTATATTCCGTATACTAGATTACTTGCCGGTGGAATGGATTATACCAACGGCATCTTTGACATCACAAATAGTGTTAAAAGAATTTCTACTACCCTGGCTCGTCAAGCGGCTTATTTTGTTACGATTTATTCTGGAATGGCAATGGCGGCCGATCGTCCATTTATGTATGAAGAAAAATTCCCAGAGCTATTTGAATTTATCAAAAAAGTCCCAACTAATTTTGAAAAAACCGTGCCGCTTTTAGGTGAAATCGGCGATTTTTATGTAGTAGCGAGAAAAGACCGAAATTCTGAAAATTGGTATATTGGTGGTGTTACCGACCAAGATGGAAGAACTGTTAAATTTAATTTAGATTTTCTAGATGACGGAATATACAAAGCTCATTTATATTTAGATTCAAAAGACGCGCACTTTCGCGACAACCCATACGGTATAAAAATATCTCAAAAACGCGTCAAAAACTCAGACACACTAGAAATCTATATGGCGCCAGGTGGCGGCTTTGCAATTGAACTAGAAAAAGTTAATTCCTTATAGCTGTAACAATTAATCTATGTGTAGCGTCGGTTTCGTTCATAACCTCACCGGCACAGGTCATAATAACCAAAGTGTCTTTTTCTTCGGCTTTCAAAACATCCTTCATATCAATATCAGACTTCTTGAAAATTTCCATACTAGTAATAGTATAGTCAGTATTATTGTATGTAATAGTTTCGCCAATCTTCACTTGATAAAGATTCTTGAAAATAGTGCTAGAATGGCCAATTAAGAAAGTCTTGTTGGTGTTTTGGGAATATGAACCCACAATTGAATCAGGAGTGTCTAACTTGTGATCGTGTAGCTCTAGCTTAGTGACCCCAGAAGTCAGCCCGATGCTAGGTATAATTAACCCACCATCGATAGTATAGGCCGTACCATCGGCCGGCACAAAACTAAATGCCGCATATGCCAAAAACGACACTATATATATTATAGTAAATATTTTACGAAAGGAGATACCTCGCTTTAACTCCATTTCAAACCTCCACTTATGCTTATATTATAGCACAAGCAAAATCGATTTGTCTAGACCCCGGGATTAAATAATTTAATCTTTTTATTGTGAATTTTATAATTTTTATCGTGGCGACCTACTTCTTCCCAAAAGGCTTTAGAATGGTCCATATGATTAAGATGTGCGAGCTCATGCAGAATCACATAATCGCGCAAAGGTTCCGGTAATTTCATCAAGCCAATATTAAGAGAAATAGTTTTATTGGAAGAACAAGAGCCCCATCTAGTATTAGCGTGAGTTAAACGACATTTCTCGTATTTATAACCATATAACTTAGCATAATATTCTAAACGATATGGTAGGTATTCTTTGGCTTTTTTCATTAAAACTTTTTTCTGGTAATCACGCGTTCTTTGGGTAGCTGGGTCATTTAAAGGCAATTTATTTCTAATTGCCTCGCGGTTAGAATTTAAATATCTTTTTACTAAAAAATCTGGAGTATGTTTTGGCACACTCATCGAAAGTCGCCCAGACGTAGAAACCGTAAATTTTACATTACGGCTCCACGCGTTCCTGCGAACTATAATCTCACCAAATTCTTTATCTACCAACATCAGCAAGACCAGCCAAAACGTGTTTGGTCTGAGTATCAAACGTATGCTTACCAGAAAGAATAATTGGGTCTTCTAGCTCAGAAGGAGCTTCCATTGATGCTACTTCCTTTTCGTAGACTTCCTTAGCCTTTTCTACAGATTTGTAGCGGGTTTTGAGACGATTTCTAATAGTAGTAACGTCTGTTTGAATCCACACGAGCGATGGATTATACCCAGCATTCCGAAGAATGTTGCGGATTTCCTCGCGCTCTTTCTCAGTAGAAAGACCACCTTCAATAATTATAGTTTTTCCGGTATGTGCGATTAATTTGATAATTAATAAAATATTTTTTCTAGTCAAACGATATTTGACTTTTAACTCATCAAAGTCATAGAGAGCCAAATCAAATTTATCTGCGAATTTCTCGCTAAAAGTAGATTTCCCACTGCATGGCGCTCCGAAAACGAGAAGAGCTCTTGGTTTTGACTTATTACCTTCCATATTGATTCCATTATAGCACAAAGATTTATTTAAGTGCAAGTTAATTATTTACGCCATGATGCACCGTGGGACTATCAAAAGATAGGGGTTCAAATACATAACCGTTGGCTTCACCGTATTCGATAATTCTTTCCACTGCCTCTACTGAATAAGGATGAATATCGTGTTGCAAAACTACGTTTGCTCCAGGTTTTAAATGGGAAGCTACATTAGAAAAAACCGTGTCAGAATCTTTGGCCCTGCCCGCGTCATCAGAATCTACATTCCAGTCAAAATATTGATAACCTCTAGCTTCTACCTCGCGCGTAAGCGTGGACATGATTCTAGTTCGCCCATCATAACGCCTGGAAACTAAGTTAGAACTACCCCCCGGAAATCTAATCAATTTAGCATCTTGCCCGGTAATATTTTTGACTCGTTCGCCCACTTGATTAAGATCTGCGAAAAAGTTATCAATACTAGAATAAACGTAAGCATAGTTATGCGAGAAGGTATGAAGCGCCACTGTATGGCCTTCGTCAAATTCGCGCTTAATTACGGCGTCATCACCGCGCCCAGTTACAAAGAAGGTAGCTTTGACTTCGTGTTTATCTAAAACGTCAAGAAGCGCGTTGGTATAATCTCCTGGTCCATCATCAAAAGTAAGATAGACAATCCCTACTGCTTCGGCAAGTTTCTTGGCATGCTCAGCCGCTCTCTCAGCTTCTTCTTCCTCCAAAATAATCTTAATATTTTCTTCACAAAAACTACATTCTAAATTTTCTTTTGGTTTTTTTGCATCGGCAGCAATAATGTCTGAGGCCATCAACATAGAAATCAAGAAAAATAGCGCCACACCAAGTAGCGTTGAAAGAGTGGCAAGCGCAGCAATATGTAATCTAATTTGTGTGCGACGCCTCATTTCCATACTTTCATTATATCACGGACTATGCTAAAATATAACTAGGCTCTTTAGGGGTGTAGCTCAGTTGGTAGAGCAGTGGTCTCCAAAACCACGTGTCGTGGGTTCAAGTCCTGCCGCCCCTGCCATTTTTTTATGCCCAAATTACCATAAGTGTGATATAATAGTATAGATGAAAATACTTATGTTAGGTTGGGAGCTTCCACCCCACAATAGTGGTGGGCTTGGTGTTGCTTGTTTAAACATGGCGCACGCTCTTTCAAACCAAGGCATAGATATTGACTTTGTGGTTCCTTACGAGGCCGAGCATCCACATACCGAATTTATGAACATTCTTCACGCCACCGAGCTAGACCCAATTCATCGCTATGGCGGTGGTGCTTATAGCTCGCTCGATATCCACAAGAAAAACATCCCATCAATCGACCATCCAGATATGGTATCAATTCGTGATATTCAAAAAAGTTACCAAGATTTTGTCAACGAATATTTAATGGAATTTAAGCCAGATTTAATTCACGCACACGACTGGCTAACTTACGAGGCTGGCATGCTCGCCAAAAAGAACTATGGCATTCCAATGATTGCCCACGTCCACGCTACCGAGTATGATCGCGCCGGTATGCACACCGGAAACCCGCTAATTCACGAAATCGAGCAACAAGGTCTTATGATGGCAGACAAAATCATCGCCGTATCCGAGACCACCAAACGCATTATTCACGAAAAATATCACATTCCTTTGAATAAGATTGACGTAATTTATAATTCTCTGGATGAAGATTATTACAAAGGCTACGAATATGATGATAGTTTACATCAATATGCCACTAGTCTCAAAAAAGACGGCTACACCATTGTTTCCACGGTCGGACGTTTTACGATTCAAAAGGGTCTAGAATTTATGATGAACGCCGCCAGAAAAGCAATTGATAGAAACCCTAAATTAATGTTTATCTTCGCCGGTGACGGTGAAGAAAGAAATCGTTTGATTGCCGATGCCGCTACACTTGGTATTTCAAAAAATGTTATATTCACGGGCTTCGTTCGCGGCAAAAAACTCCGTGATATTTATTCCCTTTCTGATATTTTTGTGATGAGCTCAGTATCAGAGCCGTTTGGTCTTACTGCGCTCGAGGCTGCCTATCATAAGGATGCACTAATTCTTACCAACCAATCTGGCGTATCCGAAATTATTTGGTCTTGCATGAAATATGATTTTTGGGATGAAGACAAACTTGCCGACGAAATTATCGCCATTGCCGAAAGCCCCGCGCTTAAAAAAACTCTCCAGGAAAATGTCAGTCACGAATACAACAAAATCTCTTGGGATAAAGTTGCGAAAAAGTGCCAGAAGATATATAATAACGTAAAACATAAGGGGAATAATTAGGATGCGCGCAATCTGTTTATATTTGCATATTCATCAGCCGCTTCGCTATCGCGAGTATCCAATTTTTGATGTCGGTAACGTGTCTAACTACTATGACGATAGCTATAATGGCCGTCAGTCCAACAAACGCATCTTCGAAAAAGTCACTGAAAAGTCTTATCGCCCGATGCTAAAGCTTCTTGAAAAGAATATGAGCGAGCATAAAGATTTCAAGGTATCATTTAGTATCACCGGCACTTGGCTAGAACAGGCTGCCAAATGGGCGCCAGATTTAATTACTACAATTAGAAGAATGGTTTCAAAAGGTCAGGCAGAGATTCTCGGCGAAACTTACTATCATTCCCTAGCGTTTTTCTATGACCAAGAGGAATTTGAAGACCAGGTAGATTTACATGCTACCGCTATCGAAAAAGTCTTTGGCGTCAAGCCTCGCGTTTTCAGAAATACCGAGCTTGCCTATAATGATAATCTCGCTCATTGGGCCGAAGAAAAAGGTTATCTTGGCATTTTGGCTGAAGGCTGGGACAAAATCTTAAAGGGTAAATCCCCAAATTTCGTTTATCGCCCTACTAATTGCGAAAATTTAAGATTGTTACTTAAAAATTACCGCCTCTCCGACGATATTGCCTTTAGATTTTCTAATCGCGACTGGGGGCAGTGGCCTCTAACCGTCAAAAAATATCAAAATTGGATTGACATGGACTGTATCAAAGGCAATTTGGTCAATCTATTTATGGATTTTGAGACTTTTGGCGAACACCAGTGGAAAGATACTGGCATCTTTGAATTTATGGATAATTTTATTGACTCTTGGTTATCTGAATATGAAAATAAATTCGTTACCGTATCTGAAGCTTGCAATCTAATGGAGCCAGATGGCGAAATCTCTATGCCAGAAACTGTCACTTGGGCCGATACAGAACGCGACCTGTCCGCTTGGGTATCAAATGATATGCAAAAAAGTGCTATGGAAGATGTCTATGATTTGCGCAATAAGATTTTAAATACCGGCGACTCTCGGCTTATTTCAGATTGGCGTCATCTTACTACGTCAGATCACCCATATTCTATGTGTACTAAATATTGGAACGATGGCGACGTTCACGCCTACTTCTCAGCCTATGCCTCACCATACGAATCATATATGTATTTTATGAATGTTCTTCGAGACATCGAGTTCCGAATAAAAAAAAGCGTGAATTGGGATGCCCCACAAGGAAGTGACGAGCAACGGACTGAGCTGTACTAATGGTACAGCGAAGGAGTAGCAGAGCCACTGACGCCGTGGGGCGCCCAAGCCACACTTTTTTAACGTTTCTTTTCTTTTACTTCGTTGCGGCCAAGATTTTTCTTGGTTTCAGTAAAGACAACGTGTTTTCTAAGCACGGGGTCGTATTTTTTAAGTGAAAGCTTGTCTGGAGTATTCATAGTGTTCTTCTTAGTATAGTAAGCACGAACACCAGACTCTTCAGATACGAGCCCAACTAGTTTTCTCTTAGTATTATTCTTCTTTGCCATAATTATATATAATCTTACCACAAAATTAATATTTTTTCAAGAGTAAAGTGAAAAAAGGGCCTAAAATTGCTAGGCCCTCATCTTAAAATATGTTAGATAGTATTTCTTAGAGTGGATATCTTATTATGTAGCCGGGGCCACAGGAAAGTACATGTATAGCGTATTGTGCTTCAGTCGTGAAGACAGCTCCACATCTTTTACAGGTCCATGTAATACCCCGAACTCTCCTTCTGAATAACCTAGATAACAATGGATCACCTCCTTAGAAACCGGTCAACAGCGACAAATGGCTTACATAGCCCAATCGCATCACCTCCCCAAATTTTGTCGGTTAAAGGCGGCTACTTACAAAAATAGCACAAAGGCATCACTCCCTTTCTATCTAATACTTAAAGTACTGTGAGCATATTTTACTACTTTGTGTCGAGTTTTGCAAGCAGTAGCGTAATGAAGTTTTTGATGTCTTTAAGTCCATAATTTTTATTAGAAGGTGTAAATACCTCTGGATCATCTAAGAACTTAAGACCCAAAATTTGAGAATAAACGGCCTTTATTAAGGTTTTTAGCTCTTTTTCGTCCGTATCATTAAATTCATAAACCTTATCATATACTTCGCCGTCATTATCTGGCCGCACAAACAGAATATGATCCTTTTTAATCTTATATTTACTATAAGTCGGTGAATTATTCAAAAGTAATTTATAAAATAGCAGTTGTAATTTGTATTTATAGAGTGTCGCGTGCGATTCCCAGCGCTCTTTATGATACTTTCCGGTCTTAAAATCATAAATTTCAATGGTTTTGGCCTCATCATCTATTAAGATATGGTCAATTTTGCCGGTAATTGGTACCCCATCCACCACTAAATGTTCAAAGGAAAAATCTACCTCAGCTTTACCATCTCTTAAAATTCTAGAAAACTCTTTCAATGCTATAGAGAGTTCTGCTGGCCCTCTTTCTCTAATGCGATCTTTAATTTCTAAAGTAAGATCGCGCTTTTCTAGCTCAGAGAGATAAAACTCTACCGCCGCCTCATCAGAAATCCCCGTGTTAGTAACTTTTTCAAAGGTAGCGTGAATCAAATTCCCGATCGCTAGAGATTCATCTTCTGGCTCCATCTCAGACCTTAAAATTACCCGTTTAAAGAATTCCTCTGGCCCAGCATTTACAATATCAATGAACGAAGTCAGAGCCGACGCCGACATTCTGTAATTTTTTACCCGTTCTTTATAAATGCTCCGCATATCTGGAAAATACTCGGTAAACGGCTTCAAATAATCTTTAATAGATTGGATTTTTCTCAGATTGTCGGAAGATGAAAAGGCGCTAGAATCAGTATCATACCCCAGTAAAACGGTTTTTGATGGTAAAAATGGTGAAGCCACGCACTCCTTACCATCTTCTAGTTTTTCTACGCGCTCATCAAAATATTCTAGCCGATCTGGAGCCTTACCAGCAAAATCGTGCAAAGAATTAGTGATAAATAGTGCGTTTTTGGCTCGCGTAAGAGCAACGTACAAAAGCCTAATTTGCTCGCCATCGGTCATACCGGTGTGGCGAATCTGCTGAAGATTCTTCGGCAAACTAAGTAAATTATTGTTTCCTTTACCTTTGCCCCAGGCCATGTGGTCAGCCGAAATCACAAATACATATTCAAACTCCAACCCTTTAGCTTTGTGTGCCGAAAGCACCTGAACCGCCTCCTCCGCATCGCGATAAGGGCTAGAAGAAGTCATCTGTATCTCGGCATCCGTATAGTCATCCGCCATCTCCACCAAATCTTTAATTCTGAGCGGCTTTTCACCTACATACTTAATCAATCTAGAACGAAGTGACGCCAAATTTTCATAAAATCTGAACATTTCCGCAGGGGTCAAAGCCTCTATTTTCATCTTAGCGGTAATTTTATTAAAAACTAGCTCCAATGGCTCGTTAAACGCCGCCGAAGATAATTCCGAAATAAACTCCACCGCCTCTTTAACGTTCTGGCTAACCTCAGCAGAAAGTAGATAATCGAGCACGCCCTTGTGGGCTTCTCTAGCTTCCGCCACCATTTTAACCGCCTCAAGCGCTGGAACGCCCAGCCACGGATATGCCAAAACCTCCAACATCGAGACTGTTGGTTTCTTTTCATCGGCAATTTCCTGCGCCAATTTACAGATAGTGATAATCTCATGAATTCTTGCATCTTCCAAAAGATTATCACGCCTCTCATATGCAATATTAATCTCTGGATGCTCTTTAAGATATGGCAAAAGCGGCGTAAAATATTTGTGTTTGCTAGAAATTATCGCAATTTCACTCTGTTTAGTGCCGTTTTTGATTAGCTCAGCCACTTTGTCCGCGATAAAGCTATATTCTTGGTCCGAAGACAAAAACTCTAACCTCTGAATTTGAGAAGTTTTAAAGCCCTGCTTAGTCGCTGTCAAAATCTTTTCATTAGAAAACCGATTTGGCGCTTGGTTAATAATCTCTCTTGAAAAATCCAAAATTTCCTGCGTAGAACGATAATTTTCTACCAATGTGCAAACTTTCGCATCGTAATATTCCTGAAAATCCGACAAATTCGTGGCTGTCGCCCCCTGAAATTCATAAATAGCTTGGTCGTCATCGCCTACCGCCATAATCAACGGTTTTTCGTAGTCTGTCAGCTCCTTAATAATCGCAAACTGCATCGGGTTGGTATCTTGAAACTCATCCAGCATAATAAACTGGTATTTTTCTTGCAAAGTCTCTTTAAATGCTTTATCAGAAGAAAGAACTTTCAAGGCCTCAATAATCATATCATCAAAATCATAAAGCCCGTTTTCCGCCAAATAATCTTGGTATTTTGCCATCACCACCGCCACAGAACGCAATTTTTTATTGGCGATACGGTCTTTTAAGCGATAGTTGCCCCGGCCATCTTTTTCGAAATAATTATCTTTCCAAGAGGTTAGCGGAGTGATTTTTTGAGCACCTTCCGCCTCGATTAAGGCCAGTCTTAAATCTCTCGCCATCCCCGCAATTGAGCGCTCGATATTGCCAAGAATCGGTGGTAAATCTTCGTATTTTGAAAGCAGCTCCGAAATAGGAAGGTATGCATTCTCATAAGACTCTTTAAATACCCTTGGTACTATGTTAAAAAGTAGCGGCGAAATCGCTTTAGACAAAACTTCATTATCTTCGATATTTTGACTCGCAATTTTCTCTAAATCAGAAGAAGAGAGCCCAGCCGATTTTGCCTCTGATATTACACTAATAATATCCTTAACTTTATCGCCCGCCAAAATATCCGAAGCCGGCAATTTCCCCTGTATTTTTTTGATAATTTTGTACTGAGCAACCTCATCAATCGCTGAATCTAGCGCCCTTTGATATTCCGACGAAAATTGCTTATAAAGCGCCAAAATACTTTGTCCAAAAGCGTGGTAAGTGCCAATATTCACCTTTAAAGCAGCGTTTCCAATCATAGATTTCAAACGCTCGCGCATATTTGAAGCCCCAGATTCAGTAAAAGTAAGGCACAGGATATTAGATGGGTCGGTATCGGTATTTTTTAAAATATATTCTACTTTAGAAGATAGAAGTTGGGTCTTACCCGTGCCAGGGCCAGCCAATACCAAAAGTGGCCCTTCTAGATATTCTACCGCCTCTTTTTGCTTCTGGTTTAACCCCATCAAATTCTCCAATCATTAGAAAGTAGCATCAATTCTCTGAGTTTAAGGGCAGTGTCAGGCACCTCAATATCGCCTCTTTTAACCTTAGAAAGCGCCGTTAGGCCTTCCACAGTTTTTTCCGGTAAAGCCCGAGGATTATCTCTTAAAATTTGACCAAACTCGTAATTTCTAGACGGGTAGTCACAAGTTAGCCGAAGATCGCCAATGCCACAAGCAAGTTTTACCGTGGCAGGATCAGCATCATTAGCTAAAAGCAGCGCCTGCATTTCTTCCGCCACCTCTGTTAAATATTTTTCATGTTCCAAAGAGCCAGGCTTTAAATTAAGATACCCAGCATAAATTGCATAGATGTTTTTAAGCGCGCCACACATCAAAACCCCATTTTTATCATCAGTAAAATCAAAAGTTAGATAATCGGTAGAAAATAGCTCTACCACACGCTGATCCGTAGCCGTAAGATGAGTTTCTTTTTTATCTTTAATATCAGCCGCAAAACCCGGACCAGACAAAACCATATAATCTTTAAAATCTCTAAAATTATGGTTGTCAAGAAAGCCTTTGGTGGCAATAATCAGAGGTTTGTCGGTCGGCAAATGCGGCAAAAGATACGGCGCCGCCATAGACGGAATAGCAAGAACAATATATTTGCTATCAGAAAGAACTTTGGATAAATTCTCTTTTTCTACCTTAGAATCATAATAATCTATATCATAGCCTTTGTCAGCCAGTATACCTCCGAGCGCTGTACCAAAAGCTCCCGCACCTAAAATTGCAATCTTCATATCTCTATTATATCACGAGAATTAAGGGTTTACTACGATTGTGTATTTGACCTTGCCAGTGTAAGTACCTGGAGCCTGGCCGCCATCTACGAAAATCTGATAATCTGGTCTCAAATAACCAGTAATGGAGCTTCCGGTACCATCACCAGTAAAGCTAGCCACCGTCACTGCAGAAGATGGAATATTGGAATAAGCATTATAACCAGTAGCAATTGAAGCAGTCCCTGCCGAAGCAGTGACGCTAGTAATTTTGAAAGACCAGTAGGAGTTAGTGCCGCTCGTGCCAGTAGGGATAAAATTGCCCGTACCACCAGAAACCGGGCTATACATACTAGTGTTACCATCTGCGCCAGTAGGATTAGAAGAATCTGGAGAATAACCCAAAGCCTGGATATTCCAACCATTTAAGCCATTGCAAATAATTTCAATTGGGTCTCTAGTAATAGTTTCAGAATTAGAAACTACCCCTGAAGCAGTAGGAATAGTGGTAGTAGCAGTAGCATCATCAAAGCCGCAGGCTGCCACAACATTGACCACCGCATCAGCACTCCCAGTAGCCGCAGAAACGGCCCTAGAATTTACCACAAAAGCAGCAGCAAACATTAAAGTTAACCCAAGAGTAAGTATAGATATTGATTTTATTTTCATAATGTAGACCTTGTTATGGTTCTATTTTAGCATTAGTTTTTTCAGAATGCAACTGTTTTTTGAATTTTTTGCGCTTTAAATGGCGCCCATAAAATACCATTCCTAAAATTGAGGCGATCGTAGCAAGAATCAAAAGTATAAACCAAGCCGGACAAACTACCATTACAGAAGTTACATCCATCGTGTCGCCCCTGTAAGAAATCGTCTCTTTCACTTCAAAAATCCCTACTACTGGCAAATTTGGAATTTGTCTAGAAACCACCCTAGTAGAAAGTGGCATAATTATCGATTCCATCTCTGGATTTTCTCCATTTTGAGGGTAGATTTCGCCACCACCTAAGAGATTCTTCACATAAAGTGCTGTAGTAGCCGTTTCATGAACGTTGCCAGTATTGGTAAATTTAGCCGTTACCGCCGGATTAGAACTAGTCACAAAATCAGGAATTTTCCCCTCCAAAATCCTCCCGCCGCGGGTAGTTTCACCATCAATCTCCGCAAATACCAAACTAGCAATCTCAAAAACATCTTGCACCGCTCCACCGCTACCAGAGGCAGCCGCGTTAGAGGTAACGCCAATTTTAAGATACTGCCCGCCTGCCGGAGCATTTTTAGGCACCTCAATCGTATAAAAAATCCTCTTGGTCTCATTTGGCTTCAAAGTCCCCTCAGTATCTTCAAGAGTTGTCCATTCCAAAATTCTAGACCAGTCCGATATCGTTTCAAAATCTGCTATGTAATTTTCCCCAATTACAGAATAAGGAGAGGTAGAAATTTTGTAATAAAAATCTTCTGTGGCATCTTTAGGATTAGCTATCAGAATTGACCCAGTATAAGTCTCACCCGCTTTCAAGCTAATTTTTTCTAACATCGGTGAAACTATAAAATTATTAGCCATTCTATTCTACCTTTAAAATTTTACCTGTTTTATGTTCTAGATATAAAAGTCTCTGGTTTTTTGAGCCTCGGTATCTTAAACTTAAATCTTTTTGCGATAAAATAAACGGCCCGTCAATTAAAGCATCTAGAGATTTCAAAAACTCCCATGCGTCGCCACCGGCTTTTTTGATTTGTTCATAAGTAAAACCTGAAAAACTCCATACATTCCAGCCAAATTCTTTTCTCACTCTGTCAGCAATCTCTTTACAAGCTTTTGGTTGCACAAATGGCTCACCACCGCAAAAGGTAATGCCAGTCTGTCCGCGGAATTTGGAAAGGCGCTCCATTACTTCATCAATAGAGATTAAAAAGCCTTCCTCGTAGTCCCAAGTCTCTGGGTTTTGACAGCCTGGGCAATGGTTTGGGCACCCCTGAGTCCATAAAACCGCGCGAAGCCCATCACCATTCACGATGTTATCGTGTTCAAGCGGCCCAGAGAGGCGAATCATCCCCTCGGGTACAACATTAGTAAAATCATTGATAGGGATGCTATGCGAGGAAGAAGGAGTAGCGGAGCGAGCCGTACTTTTGGTACGGCGAGCGAGCAACGCATCTTCTGACGAAGCAGAGCGCCCTAGCATGATTTTACTCCCAATCTTTCAAAGCTGACATCTCCTTCTAGACGACCACAATGCGGGCATCTTTCTCCTTTAATTATACCAGAAAAGCCACAAACTGGATCCCGATCTACCGGGTGATTTACCGAGCCGTAGCCAATACCAGCATCGTGCATTTTGCGAATTACAGCTTCAAAGGCCGGAAGATTCTGAGATGGATCACCATCAAGCTCGATGTATGTAATATGCCCAGCGTTACAGAGATTATGATACGGCGCTTCGATATCAATCTTATCAAATGCTGAAATTGGGTAATATACCGGCACGTGGAAAGAGTTGGTATAGAAATCTCTATCTGTTACTCCCTTAATCTTGCCAAATTCTTTTCTATCAATCTTGGTAAAGCGCCCAGCAATGCCTTCGGCCGGGGTGGCTAGAAGCGAGAAATTGAGATGATATTTTTTACAATAATCATCGCATCTTTCTCTCATATGGGTGATAATATCAAGGCCAAGTTCTCTTGCGTCTTCGTCTTCGCCGTGGTGCTTGCCAACCATTGCTACCAAAGTCTCAGCAAGACCAATAAAGCCAATCGAAAGCGTGCCATGTTTGATTACATCTCTTAGAGTATCGTTCCAGCCGAGTTTTTCAGAGCCAAACCAGTTGCCCTGGCCCATCAAGAATGGGAAGTTTCTCACGTGCTGATTAGCCTGGAATTCAAAGCGTTCGAGAAGCTCATCTTTTACAAGATCCATCTTCTCGTCTAGTTCTTTATAAAAACCATCCCAATCGGCCTCTTTGCGTTCTTTGAGACAAATTCCGTGTTTAATACCGATTCTAACCAAATTTACGGTAGTAAAGGAGCAGTTGCCTCTACCCGTCACGATACCGTCAGACTCTGGGAAAACCGAAGCAAACACTCTGGTTCTACAGCCCATCGTAGCGATTTCGGTGCGGTAATCACCCTTTTTGTAATATTTAAGATTATACGGCGCATCAATGAAGCAGAAATTCGGGAACAGCCTCTTAGCTGATACTTCCATCGACTTCTTGAACAAATCGTAATTTGGATCGCCCTCTTCGTAGTTGACCCCGGATTTTACCTTGAAAATCGAAATTGGGAAAATTGGCGTTTCACCCTTGCCAAGACCATTTTCAGTGGCTTGAAGAAGGTCCAAAGACACCAAACGTCCAGATGGCGTGGTGTCAGTACCAAAGTTAATAGAAGTAAATGGCACCTGAGCACCAGCACGCGAGTGCATCGTGTTGAGATTATGCACAAAACCTTCCATCGCCTGAAGAGTCTCTTTTTCAACGTCTTCGTTTGAAGCCTCAACTACCTCTTTTGGCCATTTGTCTTTCTTTAATTTATCGTCATCGCCATATTTAATGGTGTCTTTAACTTTGAGTTCAAGTTTTTTACCAGCAAATTTATTGTATTTTTCAAGATTGCGCTTTAAGGCTTTTCTAAAAGATTTATCTACCCCTGGCGCCATCGCATAGTCAAAGTTCGGAATAGATTGGCCACCGTGCTGCTCATTTTGGTTAGCCTGGAGCAAAATTGCCGCAAGCGCCGCATAAGAGCCAATCGAATTAGGCGTTCTAAGATGACCATGACCGGTGTTAAAACCGCCATTTTCAAACAGCACAAATGGATCAGACTGGCAGCAAGTGAGTGTGCCTGTAGCATAAAAATCAAGGTCGTGAATATGAATATCACCATTATCGTGGGCTGCCGCAATATCTGGGCGAAGTAGCACCGATTTTGCAAATACTTTAGAACCTTCCGCGCCAAATTGAAGCATTTTACCCATTGCCGAGTTGCCATCTACGTTGGCATTAGACCGTTTCACGTCAGAATCTTCGGAGGCATCAGCGTGCGAAATAGTCTTGTAGATATTCATCAGATCAGATTTAGCCTCGCGAATACGCGAACGTTCCTGGCGAAATCTAATGTATTCTCTTGCCGTCTTCTTATAAGAAGATTCCATCAAAATTTCTTCTACAATATCTTGAATCTGCTCTACCGAAGGGGTACGAGTCTTGATCGTTCCCTCGGCTCTTTTTAGCACCTTCTCGGCTAATTTTTTAGCCTTTTCCGCCTTAAACTCCTCTGTAGCAAGCCCAGCTTTGGCAATTGCATCAGAAATTTTCTCAGCATTAAAATTTACTATTTTCCCATCCCGCTTTTTGATTTTTTTAAACATATACCTCCTCCGATTTGTTTAATGTATGACCTTGCCCCCATATTTAGTGTCTAATTAATATTCTAACACACTAAATCTAGTATTTTCAAGGCTTTTATGCTAAAAAAGTAAAAATTACAACAAAAAGGGCTGGGGATTACTCCCCAGCCTGTGCTTCCTCCTTTTCCTTTTTTGCTCTCTCGAGCTTAAGTCTTTTTTCCATGAAATCTGCGATCGATAAGAGTTCGGATTTTTTCATTGCCCGCCTGATGTTATCGCGGGTATACCGCCGCCGGTCGTAGTCCTCATAGAATTTGATGATCTTATACTTATGCTCCGGATTTATCTGTTTAAATCCTGCCACCTGCGACCAATGGTCCAGCATATCTAGTGCCGACCACCGGATTAAGTTCCGATCATAGATCAATTGGTCCAGCCTCGCACCCCTGAGATTGTACTCATAGGCTACTTTTTGGACCGGATAAACACCGTCTTCCACATTAACGCCCATTTTTACAATCGCCTGGTGCTCGCCTACAGCCTTCAAAAAATCTAAAAAAGCCGTATAATACCTGATTCTATCTACAGCAGCTACTTCCATGTTCATTCCCCCCTTCTAGGAAAAAGATTATTAATGTACCTATATATAATTATAGCACAAACGGAATAAAAAGTCAAGATAAGAGCATAAAAATGGTGGGCTTTACAGGGCTTGCATCGAGCTTTAGCGAGATTCACAGCCCTGCTTTTTGAGTTTTTGAGAATCAAAAATGGTGGGCTTTACAGGGCTTGAACCTGTGACCTCAGCAATGTGAATGCTGCGCTCTAGCCAACTGAGCTAAAAGCCCACTTTTGTGGTATAATTATTATATCATGGATTTATCTAAAATTAAAGCTGAAGCCGAAGAGATTGAGACTTTCTTAGCTACTCCTGATGCCTATACGAGCCCTGATTTTGCTGCCAAGGCCAAACGGGCTAACATTTTGAAGGAAATTTTAGAACTAGACGAAAAAATCCAAAAAGACGCCGAAAATTTAAAAGAAGCCAAATCTCTTGTAAATGACCCGGAACTTGGCGAAATGGCAAGAGATGACATCAAAAATTACGAAACTTCCCTAGAACAAGACCAAGCCAGGTTAGAAGAATTACTGATTCCACGCGACCCTACCGACGACAAACCAGCCATTATCGAAATCAGAGCTGGCGCTGGCGGCGACGAAGCTTCGCTCTTTGCTGGCGAACTATTCAGAATGTACCAACATTATGCCGAAAAACACGGATTAAAAGTAGAGCTTATTTCCAAAAACGAAAACGACACCGGTGGTATGAAAGAAGTGATTTTCAAGGTATCTGGCGACAACGCCTATGGCCAACTCAAATTCGAAGGTGGCGTCCATCGAGTTCAGCGTGTCCCAGTTACCGAGTCTCAAGGTCGTATTCACACCTCTACTGCTACCGTAGCCGTGCTTCCAGAAGCGTCAGAAGAAGACCTCGAAATCAAACAAGAAGATTTACGTATTGATATTTACCGTTCTGGCGGGCACGGTGGCCAAGGCGTTAATACCACCGATTCAGCCGTGCGTATTACTCATATACCTTCTGGCATTGTCGTGGCGATGCAAGATGAGCGCTCTCAGCAGCAAAACCGCGTTAAGGCTATGAATATTCTCCGTTCCAGACTTCTCGAAAAGAAAAAAGAAGAAGAAATGAAAAACGCCTCTGAAGCACGTAAATCTCTCATTGGCACTGGCGATCGCTCCGAGAAAATTCGCACTTATAACTTCCCTCAAGATCGCATTACCGACCATCGTATTCATTACAATCGCAGCAACATCAACGCTGCGATGGACGGCGATATTGACGATATTATTACCGAGCTTATAAAACAGGAACGTTCCCTTGCAAACTAATTTTTATGGTCGCGATTTTTACGTAGACGAAAATGTTCTCACTCCACGCCCAGAAACTGAGGCAATTATAGATGAGGTTTTAAGACTCTGCGGCAAAGCAATTCTCCCTGGCGTAAAACCCGAAGAACCCATATTAGACCCTAAAAACCTCACCATTCTAGATGTTGGCACCGGCTCAGGATGTATCGCTATCACCCTAAAAATAGAACTCCCCGAAGCCGATGTCTACGCCTCAGATATATCAAAAAAAGCTCTAAAAATCGCACAAAAAAACGCCCAAAATCTAAAGGCGTCTATACATACTATTATATCACACTTATGCCAAAATGTCAATATAACCCCTGATATTATCGTAGCAAATCTCCCCTATGTAGATAAAAATTGGGATTGGCTAGATCAAGAATTCCTAAAAAGCGATCCGAATATTGCTCTTTACGCCGAAGATGGTGGCCTAAAGCTCATCAAAGAGCTGATAGACACTGCAAACTCTAAATATCTCATTCTCGAGGCCGACCCGTCCCAGCATCAAGAAATTATAAATTACGCTAAAAAAAGCTACAAACACGAAAAAACTAATGGTTTTATATTAGTTTTTAGTAAATGTTGAACGCTGGGTTTGAGAAGAAAATCACAATCACGGCAATTAGAAGTACTGCAAAAATAATTGGACCCATAATATCCTTAAACCGAAAATCTTCACGATGCCTCAAAATTGCCTGGCGCGCATAGTTATAGGCAAACGCAAAAATCGTCAGAATAATCGCACATTGCGGTATTCTGATGCCAGAATCACCAAAACTATACACAATTTCCCAAGAGTGTGAGAGCCAAGCAATTTCCGCAAAAACCAAACCACAAGAAAGAGTGGTCAGCCCTGCTACGCCACCTTGAGCTTGCACTAAAACGTGCCGGCAAGCTGCATAACCTATCACAAAAGCTAAAAGAACTGCCACCGTAGCATCAAGCGTTGCAGACATAATCGTAGATGCCGAAATACCCAAGAATACCGCAATTAGAGCCTGCGCCATCGTAGCTTTTTCTGATGACATCGGCTTGATGAAGAGGAGCCACACAATGTAAATCGCCATATAAATCCCAATATAAACAAAATCTAGCGGTTCATCAAAACTCCTCGCCGTAGAAGAATAATAAGAGAGCATCACGATAGATAGCCCCACAATCAAATCTACTAAATTGGATTTAATGTTAGTCCAGAGGTAGCGACTTCTTACTGCAAACATTCGCCATTTAGAAACCAAAACTAGCAGAATCCCTAGCGCTGGGTTTTCCGAAAACACAGTAATAAGCACCGCGCCCATCCCGAGTAAGATATTCAGAAGCACGTGCACCGCTGAAGAAGCGATATTTCTAGATTTTCTAGCCAGTACATAATCTGCCATACTTTTCTATTATAACAGAAAAATCAAAAATATCGTGCTATAATATATAAATATGAACATCAACTTAAAGAACCCGAAGTTTTTTGAGAAACACCCAGTAGCTAAAGATATTTTGAGCTTAGCTGGGTTTGTAATTGCAATCGTTCTTTGCACGATGTTTTTAAATACCTACGTCTATCGTTCTTACAACGTAGTCGGTTCTAGTATGGAAAATACTCTTAAAAATGATGATCGCGTAGTAGTAAATCGTGCTGCTGTATCCTGGGCGCACTTTTTAGGGCAAGATTATATTCCAGAACGTGGGCAAATCGTAGTATTTATGAATGAAGATGAACAAAAAGTTCGTGAATATAAAAGCCAAGGCATAGAAAACCCTATGACCTGCTCTGTTCCAAACAACGTATCAGATCAATACATCATCAAGCGCGCCATCGCCTTCCCTGGTGAACGTGTGGTAGTAAAAGACGGTATTATGACAATTTATAATGACGAACACCCAGAAGGCTTTGTTTATGATGCCGAATGGCGCAAATCTTCTACTGATGGACCAAAAGATTATACTTCGGGCGAAGTAGATACTATCGTCCCAGAAGGCGAACTCTTTGTATCTGGCGACAACCGTGAAGGTTCTAACTCTTGGGACTCTAGAAACGGCCTCGGCACCATTCCATACTGCCGTATCATCGGCCCTGTAATCTTCCGTTTATTCCCATTCGATTCAATGCGAACGTTCTAGACTTCCCCAATCAATTTCACCGAATCGGCTTCGGGGAGTTCTTCTACGTTTTTCAATTTTCTCTCAATTTGGCGAGAAGTAGTTTTAGCGGATTCGATTTTGTTGGCCGACTCCTGCAGCTTCTTTTGTACGCCATCGAGCAAATCACCAAATTTACCAAACTGAGTCTTTACCGCACCGAGAGTTTGCCAGACTTCTGCCGAGCGTTTTTCTATTGCCACCGTCCTAAAGCCCATCAAAAGGCCAGAAAGCATCACCGGAAGCGTCGAAGGCGAAGCAATTGCAATATTATATTTTTGGCGAATCTCATCAGAAAGGCCCGGAATTCTTAGAATCTCAGCATAAAGTGACTCTGTTGGCACAAACATCATGCCAAAATCAGTTGTTTTTGGCGGGTCGAGATATTTGGAAGAAATCTTTTTCGCCTGCTCTTTAACGTCTGAAGCCAGCGCCTTCTGATATTCCGCCACCTCTGTTTTGTTACCGCTATCATAAGCCGCAATCAACCGCGAATAGTTCTCTACCGGGAACTTAGAGTCGATCGGAAGAAACACATCGGTCTCTTTACCCGGCATTTTTACCGCGAATTCCACTCTGTCATTGGAGCCCTGCTTAGTAATGATATTCTCTTCGTATTGGTTTTTAGATAAAACATCCTCAATAATCGCACCCAGCTGCACTTCGCCATAAATACCCCGAGTTTTCACCCCCTCCATCACCTTTTTAAGATCGCCCACGCCATTAGCCAGCCCCTTCATTTCGCCTAAGCCTTGATAAACATCCGAAAGTTGCTTAGAAATTGTCTTGAAACTCTCATCAAACCGTTTTTCTACCGAGGCTTTAAGCTTTTCATCTACGGTTTCGCGCATTTCTTCGAGTTTTTTCTCATTGCCGGTTTGGAGCCTCTCTAAATTTTCGGCAATTTCTTTACGATTTTCACGAAAATTACGGTCAATCTCAGGGTTTAATTTGGAAATTTCACCCTCCATCCGAATCAAGCGCTCTTCCATCTTTTTGTAATCAGAACTCATCTCTGGCTTTTTTCTAAGATTTACAATCAAAACTGCCACCAAAAGAACAATTATTATTACCCCCATCACACCTAAAATTATATCCATAAGACCATTATATCACAAAAAAAATGGAGCCGTCTATCAGGCTCGAACTGATGACCTACGGTTTACAAAACCGTTGCTCTACCAACTGAGCTAAGACGGCAATATGCTCATTATATCATATAATTTTTGATTTGAAAATTATTGTTTTTACCATAAACATGATATAATAGACATAAGTATAAAGTAGAAAGGAGTATATGAATACTTTAACTTACAATTTAGACAGCGCTAATACTTTGACCACCGGTCAAGCCGCAGTCGTAGGTGCAACTCTTGGCACTATTTTAACTGTCGGTTTAATTATTGGCGTACTATTAATCATCGCTGGCTGGAGAATTTTTGCAAAAGCCGGCGAAAAAGGCTGGAAAATCTTAATTCCAATCTATAATACCTTCATTCTCTTTAGAATCTGTGGTATTGAAAAATGGTTCTGGGCAATGCTTGGCGCTACCATTTTCGCATCTATCTTGATGGGTGCAGATATGCCAACCGCCACCACCGTTACTAGCGATGGCGTCTGGACTTACAGTGTTGCTGATCTTACCGGTCACACCGCTTATATCATCGGTACAGCTATTTCTTGCGTAGTGGGGCTTGCCACCACGATTACCGTTGCAATTAGACTTGCCAAAGCCTTCGGCAAAGGCGTCGGCTACACCCTTGGCATCATCTTCTTGCCAAACATCTTTACCTTGATTCTTGGTTTCGGCAAAGCTAAATACAGCGCCAAAAATCTAGAAAAATAATTAGGCCAACAAAAAATAGCCCCAGAAAAGGGGCTATTTTTTAATAGTTCGAAGCTTTTAATTCAAAGTAGGCTTGTGGGTGGTTACACACCGGGCAAACTTCTGGCGCAGATTTACCAATTACCACATGGCCACAATTTCTACATACCCAAATCGCTTCGCCATCTTTAGAAAAGACTTTTTTCTCGCGCACATTTGAAAGTAAGCGACGATATCTCTCCTCATGAGATTTTTCAATCAATGCCACTTCTTCAAATTTCTTGGCAAGATCTTCAAAACCTTCCTCGCGAGCAGTTTCAGCAAAACCTTTATACATATCAGTCCATTCGTAATTTTCGCCCTCGGCTGCTGCCTCAAGGTTGGTTTCAGTATCTTCTACTTCGCCACCATGAAGCTCTTTATACCACATTTTAGCGTGTTCTTTTTCGTTGTCGGCCGTCTCGGTAAAAATCGCTGCAATTTGCTCGTAGCCATCTTTTTTGGCCTTGGAAGCATAAAAAGTGTATTTATTTCTAGCTTCAGATTCCCCTGCCAAAGCTTTTTTGAGATTTTCCTCAGTTTTAGTCCCACTATAAATAGTTTTCATTTAGCCTCCTTAAATACAAGTATAGCCACCGTCTACTGGCAAAATCACACCGTTAACATACGAAGCTTCTTCAGATGCCAAGAAGACAACCGCAGCATCTAGCTCACCTGGCTTGCCATATCTTTGCATTGGCACCATGGTTTTGGCAAAATTCTGGAATCTTTCGGTATCGAGTACTGCGGTAGTTAGCTCGGTATAAAAATACCCTGGGCAAATTGCGTTACAAGTAATCCCCTCAGTTGCGAGCTCCGCTGCTACTGCACGAGTAAAGTTGACCACTGCGCCTTTGGAAGTATGATAAGCTACGGTAGGAATCTCAGTGTTCCCTACTAAACCATACATCGAAGCGATATTAATAATGCGCCCGTAGTGGTTTTTCTTCATAATTTTACCAAACGCGCGTGTCATCTTAAACACAGAAGTCTCATCTGTAGCAATGGTAAAGTCCCACTCCTCGTCGTTCATATCTAAAACGCCCTTGTCCTTAGAGGAACCAGCACAGTTCAAAAGAATATCTACGTGGCCGAATTTCTTTTCAGCCTCTTTGGCGGCGTTATTAATATCTTCGGAGGAAGTCACATCGCACTTAATCGCGAGCACTTCCTTTGCGCCTTCTTTCAAAAGTTTTGGCTTAAATTCCTCTAGTCGCTCCATTCTGCGCGCCATAATTACTAAGCTAGCGCCCTGGCGAGCAAGAGCCAAAGCCATCTGCTGCCCCAAGCCAGAAGAGGCCCCAGATACAGCTGCTACTTTTCCTTTAAGGTCAAACATATTACACTCCTCTTTTACTTTTTTTAATTATACTACATAATCTGGCGCTTGGAGTCTTGATTTTTAAGCATAAATGTGATATAATGGTAAGAGTAGCTATTTTTTGTAGTTTTGCACCTTGAAAGGAGTTTGTGGGAATATGGGACAGATTACGTATATTTCAGATTCGGCAGAAGCTGAAAGAAGATTGATGGCCACCGTAGATGATATCCTGAGTGCTGGTATCGACATAGAGGCAAAGATTCTCTCATCGAAGTGCTCAACCAGCGATCTGCGGGAAACGGTGCTGAGTTCTCTGGCAGATATATTCATTGTTGGAGCAAATCAGGCGACTACTCTTTCGTGTTGTGTTGCTGCCTACACCAACAGGCCGGTTATCGCTGTTCTGCTTGAGAGTGAAGATGGCCAAATACCCAATTCATACGGTGGGGCTATGAAAGAACTTTCGAAAAAAGGCGCCCCGCTGGTGATTATGTCAGAAGAAGATATCAAAACTGCCACTCAGACAGCCATTGAAATCATCACCAACAAAGCTGCTCAATATCGGGCAATCTCCTAACCACAAAAAAGCGCCAAACTCTGGCGCTTTTTTCCTGGCTATGATATAATAAATAAAATGCCGCTATAGCTCAGTTGGTAGAGCGCATCCATGGTAAGGATGAGGTCACCAGTTCAAACCTGGTTGGCGGCTCCATTAAAATGCTGGAATCGTCTAGTGGCAATGACAAGAGACTGTAAATCTCTCGGCTTCGGCCTTCGTAGGTTCGAGTCCTACTTCCAGCACCATTGTTTTGAAATCGACCCTTCGGGGTCATTTTTTCTCTGTTGTGGACAGGTTCTAACCAAATCGTTATCAGCGTTGAGATTTTTGACCGCTTTTTCGATTGGAATTAAGTACTTAACAGGGGAAAAGATAATGG